>JBFXDX010000001.1:0-36348 GCA_050180705.1 Bacteroidales bacterium
GAACAAAAAGAAATAAAAATTAGAACCTATAAAAACAAAGATAGTTGTCGGGCTAGCCCGACAACTATCTTATAAATTGTATTAGTTTTGTCCTATTAAACCTGTAACGCTTATTTAGGACTAGTCAGGTTTAAATGCTTGTAAGTAATCGGATGAGGTTTATTTAGTTCTTTATCCAGCGTACTATTCTATTGCTATTAGCAGAGGTTATTCTGAGTATATAGATCCCTTTGGTCAGTGCTGATACATTAATCGGAGTAACATTACCGCTCGTCTCAATAACGCTTAGCTTAACGCCATTAATGCTGAGGAGTTCTACCGTTACATTCTCCAGCCCATCGGGTAGATGAACATTGATAAGATCACTGGCTGGGTTTGGGTACACCTTCACTGCCGAAAGCGTATTGTCGTTTATTCCGACCGCTGCACTCTGAGTCACAAGTATAGTTTTCGACTCAACGCCATCCCCGGCAACGGTTACAGCTGCAGTCCGCTCAGCGGTATTCGGGTTAGCCTCCGCGGATAGGGTTATGGTGGCATCACCGGTACCAGAGGTAGAGCTGATGGATAACCAGCCTTCAGCTGAGGATATGGTCCACGAAACGTTTGAGGTAATCGTAAAGTCAACCGTGCTGTTTGCCGCAGCACCAATGGTCAATTCGGCTGTGGATACGGTTAATGATTGATTTTCAATAATATACAAGATTCCCTCAACGTATGAGAACTGGTAGTTACTATCCGATCCACCCGAAACTGTAATGGGATACTCCCCAACAGGACTCGCCGCAGTGGCGGCAGCTGTGGCCGTTGGACGAACATCCAGATCATTCTCATCATCACCATTTACAAAGCCATCGTACTGGAATGTTAGCTGGGGAATTGATGAGCCAATCATAATCGACTGGTCATCGGCCCTTACTGTCAGTAATGACTTGGTCACGTTAATAGTTGTGGATTGGGTAACCTCTGCATAGGCATCCTGGTCGTTAGGCATAAACGTTACGCTTAGCACCTGGCCATTTCCCGCATTAAGGATGCTGCCGATTGCTGGGCTGTATGCAAATGTTCCTTCAGCATTGCAGGTGGCATTCAGCTGGGTTGCGTTCAGCGCCGTGCCGTAAACAATATCAGATGGAGAGTTCCACGTAATTATCGGTATTAGCTTGTCGGTAATGGACAGTGTGCCATTTACGTAAGTGAAACTGTAGTTTTCGTCTACACCTCCGGTAACAATAATTGGGTATTCGCCAACAGGACTTTCAACGGTTGCCGTTGTTGTTGCAACGGGCTTGGTGTTGAGGACGGACTCCCTTTCATTGTTGACAAATCCGGAGTATCCAAATGTTAGTGTAGGAATGGCTGCGCCATGCTGAATGGTTTGATTATCGGCTGCAACTGTCAATACAGCTTTGTTTACATTGATAACAACTGATTTGGTTGCAGCGGCATAGGCAGAACCGTCCGATGGGGTAAAGGTTACTGTCAGCGTTTGGTTATTGCCGGCATTTAGGATGCTTCCCTGTGCAGGATAATAAACGAAAGTGCCTTCCACATCGACAGCGGCATTGAGTTGAGCTGTGCTTAGTGCCGTGCCATAAGTAATGCTCTCGGGATTGCTCCAAGCAATGACTGGTACCTGCTTAGCAGTAACAGTCAGCGTCCCTGCAGAGTATGAGATTGAGTAATTATCAAGACCATTACCTTGAGCATTGCTTGCTATAATCGGATATTCGCCTTCATCTGCACCGACCAATGCGCCATCACTGGCAAGGGTAACCGTGTTCACTGCATTGCTTCCGTACAAGGTTGAAGTTGTAAATTCCGTTCCAGCGAACGGGTAGGCTTGCCCTTTTGTTTTGACAATATTATTTGCCGTAATAGCAAGGCTGGCCGGTGTAATATCGCTCGAAAGCTCTGGCTGTGTCAACGTGTAGTTGGCTGCATCGGTTCCCGAAAGGGTTATTGTTGCAAAATTAACTCCAATTCCTGTTCCAACATTTGCCTGGGCAAAAGTTCCAGATGTTGGCATGGTAACCGTAACTACATCGCCACTAATTACTGCTGAAAGTTCGCCGCCACTCAGGGTTGCTGTGGTAGTTCCATCGTAAACTTTACTGCTGGCAACTAGGTTGCTAACGGTAAGCTGCTGAGTAGTAATATCAGCTGAAGCAGTTCCACTTGTAGAGGCAAGGGAGTAATTTGCAGAACCAGAACCACCACTAATGGCAATGTTGGTATAGTTAACAGTCTTGCCTGTACCTGCGTTTTTATCGGCAAAGGCTGCACTATAAGTGAAGGTTAGTTCATCGCTGTTTACACGGTCGTCGCTAAAGCCCGTGCCGGTAACAGTAGTGGAAGCATCATACACCTTATTATCGGCTGTAAAGCTGCTAAGTGTCAATGTACGTGCTGTAACCGAAAGACTATTATTGACAAATTTAAATGTATAGTTATTGTCGCTTCCGCCCGAAAGGCTTATGTTGTAATTTCCAACAGCGCTTGTCTGATTGGCATCACAGGTTGCAACTGGCGTTTCGTCAATTACGCTTTCGTCGTCATTGTTTTCAAATCCAGAATAGGTAATTGTAAAACCGGGATTGACATTACCATAAACTTTAGATGCACTGGCAACAGTAGCTGTAAGGGTATCTTTGCCAATAGTCAATGTGCCATTGTTATACACAAAGGAGTAGTTGTCATCGGCACCACCTGAAACCGTAATAGCTATCGTGCCAGCATTAGTGGTAGCATCGGCTGTACATGTTGCAGTTGGTAGAGTGTTCAGTACGGTAGCGTCCTCGCTGTTTACAAAGCCCGAGCAGGTATAGGTAAACGCCGGATTGGCTTCGCCGTAAATCTTCGATTTATTTTCGGCAGTAACGCTAAGCACAGCCGGGCTAATGGTAAGTGTACCATTTACGCTGGTAATTTCGTAGTTGTTATCCGTGCCTTCCGAAAGGGTAATGGTATAGGTTCCGGCAGTGCTCAATGTATCTGCTGTGACAGAAGCCACAGGGGCAATGTCGAGCACGCTGGCATCATCGTTGTTTACCAAACCCGTATAGGAAATGGCCAATTCGGGGTTAACCGAACCGTAAGCACGGTTATAATTTGCCGTAGCAGTCAACGGAGCCTTGCCTACATTGATGGTAACCGTTTTACTTGCCGAAGCATAAGTTGTTCCATCTGATGGAATAAAGGTTACATTCAAAGCCTGTGCATTCCCTGCATTCAGTACTGAATCGACAGATGGGCTGTAGGTAAACGTACCATCGACAGTAGTGGCAGCATTTAATTGGGTTGCACTAAGCGCCGTACCATAGGTAATATCGGCAGGGGCATCCCAGGTGATAACAGGCACCGAAAGGGTGGTCAGGGTAAGGGTCCCTTTCTGATAGCTGAGGTTGTAGTTGTTGTCGGTTCCGGCCAGCACATAAATGCTATAGCTGCCGGCAGCGCTTGATGATGTTGCCTTTGTAGTTGCAACCGGTGCCAAATCTAAGTCGGAAACATCATCGCCATTTACAAATCCCGAGTAAGTAAAGGTAAGTTCGGGGATTGTGCTGCCTGTCTGAAGGGTCAGATTGTCGGCGGTAGCCAAAAGTTCGGCTTTGTTTACCGTGTAGCTTACCGTTTCTGTAGCAGCCGAATAGTTGCTGTTATCGGGTGTAAATGTTACAGTAAGGGTATGTACCCCGGCATCGAATATTGAGTCGGCAGAGAAGCTGTAGCTAAACGAACCCGCTACATTGGCTGTGGCGTTCATTATATCGGCACCTGCATAACTCCCATAGGTAGCCTCAGCCGGAGTATCCCAGGTAATGATTGTTTGTAAATCAACCTGGCTTATCAGGGCTTCCCAACCATTAAAGGTCATGCTCCCGTCGCTATAAAAATAAAGGCATAATGCACCATCGGCGTTGGTTGCAGTAACTGTTGAATTATAGGATGAACCAATCTGGTAAGCCAACCTGGTTGCCGAGGTGCTTGTTCCATTATAGATTTCCAAATAATCACAATAGTTTTCAGTATAAAATGAACTGAAGTTGACCTGTACAGCCTTACCAACTTCTGAAGGGTAAAGGACTAGTTTATAGCGTTCATTACCTGAATAATCGCTGTTATTGTTTCCTGAGTCGTAGAACCGAATATTGGCACCTGAAGTTAAGGTTACTGTATCATTGGACATGAGTAACACATCGGTGGTAATGTAGTTCTCCTTAACCAGGGTTTTGCTGTTTACGCCATCCGATACGGTTAACGAAACCGTGTAAATCCCACAAGTGGTATACTTATGTACCGGGTTTTGCACAACTGATGTGCTGCCATCGCCAAAATCCCAGTTCCACGAGGTAATGTTCCCCTGGCTGGCATCGGTAAAGGTAACGGTGGGCAACGCTCCCAACGTTTTATCGGCGCTGAATGCGGCGACTATTGCTTTGGCGCTAATAAAGTTGTTCTTAACCAGCGTTTCGGTATCATAACCATCCGAAGCAGTAAGGCTAACCGTATAGGTGCCTGCTGTGGTATAGGTATGGCTTGGGTTTTGCTCAACTGATGTGCTGCCATCGCCAAAATCCCAGCTCCACGAGGTTGCCCCTTCTGTTTCGTCGGTAAACTGTACCACAGGTTGATAGCCGGAAGTGGTGTCGGCGCTAAAGGCCGGGGCAATTTTAGTTGCTGTTATGCTTCTTGAGCACTGGTTGCTATTGCTACTGGCATCGGTAGCAGTAAGGGTTACGGTATAGGTGCCGGCTGTGTTGAAGGCGTGCGAGGGATTGGTATCGGTAACGGCATCGCTGCCATCGCCAAAGTTCCACGAAAGGGAGGTATAGCCCACGCTGGTATTGGTAAACTGTACCGTGGGCCGATAACCGGTGGTAATGTCGGTAGCAAAACTGGCAGTAACGGCATCTACAACCCTAATGGCTTTTGAAATGGTTTTGCTTGCTGTACCATTCGATATAGTGAGCGTAACCGTGTAGGTGCCCGTTGCGGTATAGGTATGCGATGGGTTCTGGTCGGTCGAAGTGCTGCCATCGCCAAAATTCCAGCTCCAGGCGTTAAGCCCGCCCATAATGCTGGCATCGGTAAAGGTAACGGATAGCGGGTTCAAGCCCAGCGTATCAGATGCTGTAAATGCAACTTCAGGGAGCACTTCGGTAACCAAAGCTTTCCAACCACTATATACTACACTATTATCACTATGAAAGTTAACGCAAAGGGCCCCATTGCTATTGGGTGCCTGAACCTTGGCTGTATAGGTAGTTCCTGTTTGATAGGCCAACTGGGTTGAAGTGTTGTCAATATAAATATACATATAGTCACAAATTTCTGACACATAGGAGAGAAAATCCATCCGTATCAATGCCCCGGGTGTAGAAGGGTAGAATCTAAGGGTATAATTTTCACTGTTCTGGTAATTGTAATTTTCACCACCTGAATCGTAGAAGTAAAGTGAATCGGCAACGGTTACAGAACCGTCGTGCATTAACACCTCTCTTGAGATAGTAATATAATCGGTTTTTACCAGTGTATCGGAGGTTGTACCATCCGAGGTAACCAGACTTACAGAATAGGTTCCGGCAGAGGCATAGCTGTGCGAAGGGCTCTGCACGCTGGAGGTAGCGCCGTCGCCAAAATCCCATGCCCATGAAGTAATGGTAGTATTGCTTACCGCAGATGTATCGGTAAAGGAAATAGACAAAAGAGGCGTATTTTCGGTAGAACTGGCCTCAAAAGCCGAACTTATTCTGATACCGGCAGTCTGCGTGAAGTTTAAGCGAACGGTATCTGCCCCGGTAGCCGTTAAAGTTACCACAGCGCTGCGCTCCACTCTTGAAGTGGTATTGTCGCCGTAGGTAAGGGTCAGGGCTTTGCTGCCGGAACCCGTTTCCTGGCTAAGGGTAAGCCAGCTCTCTGAGCTGCTTGCTGCCCAGTCGAGGGTCGATGTAATAACAAGCCCTGTAGAACCGGCGGCATAACCCAGGTCGGTGGTAGCGTTGCCTCTCAGAATATTTGACGGAACCCCTTCGGCCCAGTTGGAGGAGTTGCCACTAAGGACAAAATTATTCAGCGTGCCATCATTACAATTAGATGTAACATCGTTGAGAGTGTTTACGCCCAGGTTGGAGGCATTGGCCACGCCCTGGTTAAAGTTATAGTATGCAAGCAAGCCGGTAGTGCCAGTGGTTTGTTGGTTCATGTCCTGGTTCACTTCGTCAAGGGTACGTGCGGTATTCCATACCCGCACCTCGTCGATGTTTCCTTTAAAAAAACGGGAATAACCAGGTTCGTCACCTATTGTCATATTTTCTGTGCCGGCGTTATAATAGCTAATACTTTTCGAACCTGCCAATATACCATTAACATACAGGTTCACACTTGAACCATTGCAGGTTGCGGCTATGTAAGACCATTCGCCTGCTGTAAGTGGGTCAGGTGCGGTTACTATTGTTGATCCGGACACCGGAAGATATATCTCTGGTTGCATATTGATACCGTTTATATACAACCCCATGCCGGTGGATGCAGTTACATTTAATGTATTTATTATTGCCCTATAACTGTAAACTAATTCGGGCTTTACCCATGCTTCAACGGTGAATGTTGAAGGGTTGATAGCCCCCAACGAAACGTAATCGTCGCTGCCATCGAAGGATAGGGAGTTGTTGCCTTGTGCGGTTTGGGTAACCACCACGGCAGCCGGCTCGAATATCCCCGTAAACACAACATTGGCAGAGCGGGAGGTTACACCCTCGGGCAATGCCTGCGCGGTAAGGGTAAGGGTGTCGCTTCCTGTATCCGATAGTGAACTAACCGTAAGCCACGAAGCAGAACAGGTGGCATTCCAGGCTACCTCTGTAGAAATTGTCAGATAAGCCTGGCTATTGGCTGCTGAATCGAGGGTTATCGCCGTTCTCGATAAGCTGAAGGTTGCCAAAGCCTGTTGTATAATAAGGGTATCGTTCAATGCGTTGGCCCCGGCGATAATCAGGGTATCTGTACGGGCGTTATCGGTCTGGTTTGCCAAATCGGCAGTGATAGTAATGGTTTGATTTCCTGAACCCGAAGCAGGGCTTACGCTAAACCAGTCACAATCCTCATTAAGGGTCCAGTCGGTATTTGATGTTAAGGTAAACGAAGCTGTACTGCCCGAAGCGGCGGACAAACTTACCTGGCTGGCTGATGCCGATACGCTTCCCCTACGTTGGGTTATTGTGATGGTATCGTTGGCTACATCGGTACCCGATATCACCAGCTCGATGCTGCGTGTGGCATCGATTTCGTTGGTCTGGGTGGTAGTAACCGTAATGGTACTGTTGCCAAAACCCGAAGTTTTGTCGAGCGAATACCAGTCGCCGGTGCCGGTTATAGCCCAGTTGGTATTTGATATAATATTAAACGTAGCAGTACTGCTTGTTGTACGTTCAATCTCCACTTCGTCGGAAGAAACAGCTAACGAAAGTTCATACCCGCTTACCCAGTTCGAGGTTGTCCCCGAAAGGGCAAAGTTGGTAAGGGTTCCTGAAAGGTCGGCGTTTGCCGATGAATTCAGAGTGGTGATATCAGTATTGGTTCCGGCAATTACCCCCTGGTTGAAATTATAATATGCCACCAGGTTGGTTTCGGTACCGGCCAGCGTGGTTGCCATGCTGGCAATAATGTCGGACTGCGAACGGGCTGTGCTCCAGATGCGCACCTCGTCGATGCTGCCGTTGAAGTAACGTTCAGAATAATCGCTGCCTATGCGCAAGGCGCTGGTATTGGCCACAACACCTTCACCCCCTGAAGTTAGCGATTGCTCAGTCCCGTTGAGGTAGAGATGACGAGTGCCGTTGTCGTTTACAGCAGCAATGTGGTACCATTTGCCCAGTGTTATAAGCCCGGTGGCAGTGTAGTACCCGTCAAACTGGATAGCAGGGTTACTCTCCCAGCCAAAACGCAGGAAATAACCATTATCTTCAGAATCTTGATATTTTGAGACGATACCCATGCCCTCGTTAAAGGAAGTAGGGTTAATCCATGCTTCGATGGTATAATTGGTAGTCAAATCGAGGGCATCGTTATCGGCAACTACAACATAGTCGTTGCTGCCATCGAAATTCAGGGCGTTGTCGGTTTGCTCCCTTTGGGTAACCACAACCGTAGCGGGGTCGAATATCCCGGAAAAAGAGATGTTAGCAGTGCGCGAGGTAGTGCCTTCGGGCAATGCTTCAGCGGTTAGGGTAAGGGTGGCATTTCCGGTTCCTGAAAGGGAGCTTACGGTAAGCCACGATTCAGAACAAGTAGCAGTCCAATCCACGTCGGTAGTCAGGGTTAACGTAGTTGTACTGTTGGCTGCCTGGCCAATGTTTATTGCCATACTCGTAAATGCGATGGTAGCCATTGCCTGCGATACCGTAATGGTACTACTCGAAACGTTGGTACCCGAAATGGTAAGCTCTATGCTGCGTGCAGCAGAGGTAGTATTGGCCTCGGTAGTAGTAATGGTAATGGTTTTGGTGCCAATGCCCGAGGTAGCATCGAGCGTATACCAGCTTCCTGTGCCAGAAATACTCCAGGCAGTATTCGAAGTAATGGTAAAGGTAGCTGTACTGCCGGAAGCCCGGCCGATGGCTACATCAGTTGAGGAAACCGTAAGTGTTGAAGTATATCCGCTCACCCAGTTCGAGGTTGTTCCCGAAAGGGCGAAGTTGGTAAGTGTTCCGGTAAGATTAGTAGTAGCCGATGAATTCAGGGTGGTAATGTCGGAATTGGTACTTTCGGCTGTACCCTGGTTAAAAGGATAGTAAGTTACCAGGCTGGTTTCGGTGCCGGTAAGGCCACTGACCATGCAGTTTTCAATTTCAGATTGTGTAAGGGCTTTATCCCAGAATGAAACCTCATCGAGGCTTCCGTTGAAGTAAACGTCGCCACTCCAGGCGCTCTTGCCAAGCCAGTTGTTTACCCTTTCTATGTTGGTTGGTACATACACAGTACCTGACTTAACGAGCGTGCCGTTTACATAAATGCAGGCGGTACCGCTGCTGCTAATGGTGGCAGCCACATGGTACCATGTGCCGGTGGTAACCACGGCGGCATCGGTAATAATTTCACTATTTGTAGTACCGCTGGCACATTGGATCACCAGTTTACCCGTGCCCCCATCGGTACGGAGCAGGATTTCATCGGAATGGGAATTAGAGCCGTTGGTCAACTCAAACACGCGGGCATTGCCCGTGAAGGCAGTCCACTTAATCCAGCCGGTAAAGCTGAATCCCTGCGAAAAATCGTAGTCGGTGGTAAAATTGACAAGGTCCACGTAATCGTCAGCCCCATCGAAATTCAAGGCGTTATTGCTTTGCGCCCAAACGCTGGACGTTATCGAAAGGCATAAAGCCAGTAGGAGTAAAAGTTTGTTTTTCATTTAATCATTATTTAAAAATTGATGTTAATGTGTTTTTTTACCGTAAGTACATCCGACAAATAATTTGAATACTGTCGAGAAAGAATCTCCATGTATTATCCAGACAAGATTTTGTTAGATGAATCGATATGAAATGTGGAGTTTTGAATTTTTGAAACAAAAACAACTTGTATCGTATTGCTAAGAATTTGCTTCATAGGAAAAGTATTTTTGATTCTTGCTAATGCTAGATTATTGTTTGTTTTTTGGAGACAAAAACTTTTTCAGGTTTGGATTTTCTTTTCGAATGAGATATTCAATACTCTTTCTATCAAGAAAAGAGAGATACAATTTATGTCCCAGAGCTAGAATCATTTCGTCGAATTCTCGATAGTAGATTAATCGCTTAGAGTTACTATCATCATCTGAATTGTTGAATTGCTCAACTACACGTTCTATGCATCGTGTAGTTAATATTGTCCATTGTTTATCTCTTTCATTCTCTAGAATGTAAACCCAGAAACTGTTGTTCATTCGTTTTTTTATTACAAGTTGGAAATGAATAGTTGGCACAAACCTATAATATTGCGGAACGGGGGTAGTCCTATAGTTGCAAAAGTTAGTCTCATATCTGCAACTATTAGTATATCAATTGATTTAAATGCGGAGTTTTCGAGTTGATTAAATAAAAAAACCGGATCAGGATAGCCTGTCCGGTTTCATTTTTTTAAGGAAAATTATCTTTTATTCTTCATTTCCTCTTTAACCAATGCTTTGAGTTCCGTTGGGGTGAGTCCAAATTTCTGGCGGAAAAGTCTGTAAAATGTACTCTTATTGGTAAAACCTGACGAGAGCAGCACGTCCTCAATCACAGGATTTGTCTTTAGATCGTACAACAGGTTACGGGCATGATCAAGCCTTAGAGCATTCAAGTAGTCGTTGAAAGTAAGCCCATTGGCCTCTCTGATGGCATCGCAAAGGTATTTATAGTTGGTTCCCATTTCGAGAGCTAGTGTTTCTCGTGTAAGTGTAGGTTCAGTGTAGCGTTCGGTTTTGTATAGGTAATCCTCAAGTCGGTCGAATAGGCTTTTGTTTTCTTTATTGGGTTCATCCTCAAAAGGCTCGGCGACAACTTTCTGTTTTAGTTTTTTCAATTCAGCATACAGTTGATCCTGCTCTTTCAGTTTTGTATACAACCCACGGTTCTTTTCCTTTAGCCGTTTTGCATTTTTCCAGATTATGTATACGATGCCCAGTAAAAGGATACAAATGACAACTAACCCCACGGTGATACCCTTCGAAATTTGTAGTTTTAATCGTGCCTGTTCGGCTTGCATCTCGAACTTATCGACTTCGTAAATAGTTTTTAGCTGATTTATCTGATTGTAAAAGTTTTCGCGGTTTAGTGAGTCACTGAGATCTATCAAGTTTTTGTAGGCCAGCATGGCTTCCTTGTAGTTCCCCATTGAATTCAGTATATCGGCACGCTGCTTTTCCTGCGACTCAATTCCAGCACCCAACATGCTATTTTTGAAAAATTCAAGCGTTTGTCGGTTGTATTCAAGCGCCTTCTTGTAATCACCCGAAAAACGGTAGTAGGTAGCCCATGCATCGTTTAGAAGTTGGGTGTAAAATTCGGGCATTCCTCCTTGAAACATAGATGCAGCTATGTCAAGATGCTTTTTTGAACATGGAAGATCACCCTGATAAGCATTGCAAATGGCATAAAATAGTTCGTAGCTGAAGACGTAATTCGACAGATCAGCATTGGGGCCCATGAGTTTTTTCGCTTCAGTAATTTTCATGCTGAATGAATCAACATATGAACTGGCTTCCCTGAAGTTCTCCTTTGCCATAAGATTTGTTGATAAATTCATGTAGCACTCAGCGTAAAAAATTGCATGCTTATTGCTTTGCTTGGCAAGCAATAGGCTCTCTTTATAAAGCTTAATGGCCTCATCGTATTGGTTCATTTGCGAGTAAGCCGATCCCATGGCCGAAGTGGCTGATGCCATGCCTGCAAAATCGGAAACATTGTGGGCATCCTGGTACATTTGCTTAGCTTTGTCGAGTCCCAGTGTGTAGGCTCCTTGGTCGATGTATCGCTGCACAACAATCTGCTGTACAGTGAAGAGGTACTTGTCGATGTGGTTTTCTTTTATGAATATCTCGGCCTCCTTGGCTGCTCTAAATACAGAATCAGTATTGAACTGTGAATAGTAGAACTGTACTAGTTTCGCCTTAGCCAGAGCCTGATAGTTAATATTTCTCTGCTTTTGTGCTTCATTTAATAGAAATTTCGAGTAAGAAATGGCATTGTCATTATTCTCCGACAACGAAATCAGACTCTCGATAGCCTTCAATTTTATTGTATCGTCAAGAGAAGGGATAACTTTTAGTAAACTATCTATCTGGTTTTGTGCTATCTGGCTCGCTTTTGCTTGAAAAGAATGGACGGCACAAGTAAGAACAACAATGAATAAAATTCTTCGCATCACAATATGTTTTCAACTGGCAAATTTGAAATAATTTCTTGAAATATTATAGGCTGATAACAAAAAACATAGCAATAACTAGTCTAGCATAGAAACCACCTAGATTTAACAGCTGATTGCCAATAAATTTAACACTAGATTAATGATGTTGAAAGACAATTGGTATTATAAGGTTCGTTGATTGTTATTACCCTGATTTCCTAGTTGTGTAAATTATTGTAATCAAGTTACAAAAAACACTACATTACATTAAAATAGTGTAGATTTTTTTACAAAGTCATTTTTCCTTAATTATTAACAAAGTAGTCCGAATTATTAAGGGGATGGCCTAGAATAAAAAACCGACAGGTTTCATCGCTGCCGGTTATATTCTTTACGTAGGAGAGTTCTACTCCTTCACCAATCGGAAGGTCTGTCTCTTCCCGCTAAAAGTAATCTGGAGCAGGTAAACCCCGTTGTTCAGGTGAGCGAGGTTCAGCTCGGTGCGCTCGCCGTTCAGTACCCCATTATACACCACCATCCCAATGATGCTGGTAATGGTGAAGCGTCCGCTTACCCCATTCTCCCCGGTGATGGTCAACTTATCGTTAAAGGGGTTGGGGTATGCGGAGAGGCTAATCGTTTTGGCATCGTCAATATCGGTGTAGGTGAGTAGTACGGCCTCGTTCACATCGGCGCCGTTCACGGTCACCAACCCGGTTGCATCGCTGTACTCGGAGGCCGACACGGTGTAGCTGTAGTTGCCATTCGTCAGGCTAACGGTGCCCACGCCGCTGGCGTCGGTGGTCAGCGTCTGGCCGTTAATGCTGACGCTTGCGCCCGATACCGCGCTGCCGCTGCTCGTTATGATGAAGGTAATTGTATAGGTACTAGCCGCGAAGCTGGCCGCGATGGTATGGCTGGCCGTAACATTGCTGAACGTATAGCTGCTTACTGCCCCCACGCTAGTGCCATCGACCAGCACGTCATCTACATGGTATCCGGTGCTGGCCGTAACGGTGAAGGTCAGGCTGCTGCCCTCTTCGACCGATACACTTCCCGATGGGCTAATTGTACCGCCATCGCCCGCCGAGGCCGTGATGGTGTAAACCGGCACGGTGGTTTCGGCGAAGCTGGCCGCGATGGTATGGCTGGCCGTAATGCCGCTGAAGGTGTAGTTGCTAACTGCGCCCACGCTGATACCATCGACCAGCACATCATCAATATGGTAGCCGGTATTGGCTATTATGGTAAAGGTTTGGCTGTCGTCTTCGGTTACTGTTACGCTGCCCGAGGGGCTGATGCTACCATTCTCCCCGGCCGTGGCGGTGATGGTGTAGGCAGGCTTGGCCGTTACGGTTACCGCCAGCGTGGCCGTGTTGGAGTACAGTCCGCCGTTGTCCTTGGCAACCCAGCTGATGACATCGTTACCGGAGAATTCGCTGTTGGAGGTGTAGATAAGGGTCGTCCCTGAAATCTTTACTACCCCATTGGCAGGGTATTCCTCGATAAGGATTTTACTGATAGAACCGTCCACATCCGACACCGGGAGGCTGAGGCTGATTGCTGTGGCGGTCATAGTGGTTATTGTCGTGTCGCGGGCTACCGGGGCATCGTTCACGGGGGTCACCGTGACGGTAAAGGTCTCGGTGGCGTTCAGCTCCCCATCGCTGACCGTGAGGGTAACCTCGCCGGAGGTCAACACGCCCTCGCCGGGAATCCAGGCGATGACATTCCCGGTGATGGCCATCCCATCGGGCTGCCCGCTTATCGAGTAGCTGAGGGTTGCCTCCTCGGGGTCAGTGGCGGTCACTGTGTAGATGAACTCCACATCCTCGGTAGCCGTGGTGGGGGCGGTGGAGGTGATGACCGGGGCGCTATTGGCCGTCGTCGCGAAGTTGGCAGCGATGGTGTGGCTGGCCGTAACGCTGCTGAAAGTGTAGTTGCTGACAGCGCCAACGCTGCTGCCATCGACCAATACATCGGCAATATGGTAACCCGAGCTGGCCGCGATGGTAAAACTTTGATCATCACCTTCGTTCACACTCACATCACCAGAAGGAGTGATACTGCCATTTGATTCAGCCGAAGCAGTTATGGTATGGGTGTTAATCGCAAAACTTGCAGAAATTGTATGTGCCGCAGAAACGGAGCTGAAAGTATAACTGCTGACAGCGCCAACGCTGCTGCCATCAACCAATACATCGGCAATATGGTAGCCCGAGCTGGCCGCGATGGTAAAACTTTGATCATCACCTTCGTTCACACTCACCGCTCCCAAAGGATTGATACTTCCGTTATCACCGGCTGAAGCCGTGATGGTATGGGTGTTAATTGCAAAACTTGCAGAAATTGTATGTGCCGCAGAAACGGAGCTGAAAGTATAACTGCTAACAGCGCCAACGCTGCTGCCATCGACCAATACATCGGCAATATGGTAACCCGAGCTGGCCGAGATGGTAAAACTTTGATCATCACCTTCGTTCACACTCACATCACCAGAAGGAGTGATGCTGCCATTTAATCCAGCTGAAGCCGTGATGGTATGGGTGTTAATCGCAAAACTTGCAGAAATTGTATGTGCCGCAGAAACGGAACTGAAAGTATAACTGCTGACAGCGCCAACGCTGCTGCCATCAACCAACACATCTGCAATATGGTACCCGGTAATGGCAGAGATGGTAAAGGTTTGCCCGCTGCCTTCTTCAACACTGACATCCCCCGAAGGACTAATACTACCACCTGAACCTGCCGAAGCGGTAATGGTATAAGTTGGGTTTTCCGTAACCGTAATAATCAGGGTTGCGGTGTTTGAAACGGCGTAAACATTATCCAATGCGTACCAAATAATGGTATCCATACCCACAAATCCATCATCGGGCGTGTAGGTGAGCGTGGTGCCGGAAACCTTAATATTTCCATTTGCAGGATAAGAATCAATAACGATTGACTTTACTGTCCCATCAACATCGGTAACAGGAAGGGCAACTGCGATTGCCGTACCTATAGTGGTTGTGACAGAAGTATCAGCAACAAAAGGAGCATCGTTAACCGCGGTTACCAATACGGTAAACGTCTGGTAAACGGCAGTATCGCCATCACTGACCGCCACAGTCACCGCAGCGGTTGTTACCCCTTCTGTCGGAGTCCAGCTGATAACGCCGCTACTGATTGTCATACCTGTTGGATAGGTGGTTAAAGAATAGGTAAGCACATCGCTGTCGATATCCGTAGCCGTAACGGTATAGGAATACGCCACGTCCTCGGTCGCTGTTGTGATTGGGGTGGAAGTAACCACCGGCGCATCGTTCACTGCAGTAACGGTAATGGTAAAACTCTGATAAACCGTTGTGTCTCCATCGCTGACTGCCACAGTCACCGAAGCGGTAGTTACCCCTTCAACTGGAGTCCAACTGAGAATACCGTTACTGATTGTCATACCTGTTGGATAGGTGGTCAACGAGTAGGTCAGCGCATCACCGTCGACATCGGTTGCTGTTACAGTGTAAGAGTATGTAACGTCCTCGGTTGCTGTTGTTACTGCCGTTGAAGTAATTACCGGAGCATCGTTGACAGCTGATATGGTGATGTGAATCCATACAGTATCCGACGAAATCCCGTCACTGAAGGCAATCTGCAAAGAGTCCTTGCCGTAATAATTTGCATCAGGTGTATAATAAAGCGAATCGTTACGGATAAGTGTTGTACCATTTACCGCAGCTGTGAGTATTGTATAAGAAAGCGAATCACCATCGGCATCGGTTGCCAGCAAAATATCAATAGGGGTATCTTCTACCACCGTTATAGTTGTATTGTTCCATTCGGGATTATGATTGGTGTAGATCACCAAACTGGTTGCGATATTGCCCCAGAGTGTATCCTGTTGAGAACTTCGAATTTCCCCGACACGATAAGTGACTTTGATCAAGTCTCCATACGAGTAGGTGTTTGGAAAATATATTTTCCCATCAGAGATGGTTCCTGCACTGATGCTGTTAATCCGGTAAACAAGGTTTTCCTGAACCGCTTCATAATCGTAATCATTGTTGAGAAACTCGGAAACGGCCACTCCTTCCGGTATCAATGTATGTTCAGGAGAAATTGTATCGGCAAACGCAAACGGGGCATTGTCAACACTTCTTAAAGCCGGATACGTACTGTCGGCACGGATTGCCCAGAGACTGTCAAAATTCCAGCCACTAAAGCTTGTCTGCTGTTTCATCTCCGCAGTAGTCAGCCCTGTCCCATTATTATCGCTTTGTCCGGACGTTTCGCTATTGTAATAACAATAGAATGTATCGGAGAACTCATCATTTCCGTTAATCGCTCCGACATAGTCAGATCCTGACACCGAACCTGTATTGTAACAATTGCTTAGTGAGGAATTAGAATGATCTCCGTTAATTCCGCCGACAAATGAAGCCCCTGACACCCCCCCGGTATTATAACAATTGTTTATCGTGGAAGAAGAATTCAATCCTACAATTCCGCCGGCATTGTCTGAAGATCCTGACACTGAACCGGTATTGTTACAATTGCTTATCGTGGAAGAAGAATTCCATCCTGCAATACCGCCGACGTTATAATAACCTGACACCGAACCGGTATTGTAGCAATTGCTTATCGTGGAAGAAGAATTCAATCCTGCAATACCGCCGACGTCATAAGAACCTGAAACCGAACCGGTAGTATGGCAACAAGATACTTTGCTGTTATAACAGATTCCAACCAATCCGCCGCAGTAGACAGCTCCGTTGATATTGGCATCGCAAAGCGCCAAGCTATCAATGGAAGCACCTTCTATAAGGCCGAAGAGTCCGATACCGTTGTCCGTCCTGTTGATATAAATACCTGATATAGTGTATCCCGATCCATTATAATGTCCTGAAAAACTAGTCCCGGCAAACCCCGTAACATCATCATAAGAATCGTAACTCCCGATAGGTGAGAACCCGCTGCCGCTGTTCCAGTTTTTGGTTTCACCGGCATCAATATCGGCGGTCTGTATAAAATAACTTCCCCAGTAGCTGCTGTTCTCCGAAAGAAATTTCAGGTCTGCAAGGGTTGAAATCCGGTATGGGTTGGAACTGGTTCCGCTACCTACGGATGTAAAAACAGTAATACTTTCCCCATACGATGTGCCCTCGGCATTGGTAGCATAAGCACGAACATAATACGTTGTATAACTGGAAAGCCCTGATAACCAGGCACTGAATGATCCGGTATCGGAAGTCGCTCCCAAATTAACCGTGTCGTTAGCAATGGTTGGTACCGAATTGGTACTGCTCCAGCAAAATCCGTGGGCCGTTACAGCCGACGACCCCAAACAGGCTAGTGTACCGTTTGCAGTTACAGTTGTATTGGTAGTATTACATGAAACTGATTGTGTCGTTACCATTGGTACTTTTAGTTGACTAATGAAGCAGGGATATCCGTTATTGTCTGCATTGTTAATGCCCCAATAATCGTCTATTCCGTTGGTGTTTTCCCCGGCAAAGTCCCAACCGGCATCGGTGTAGGTGCTCGCTGTTTTCATCTCTGCCGTTGTTTTTCCGGTGCCGTAATCTGTACTTTCGGTAAAAACCTCGTTATTATAGAAACAATTAGTTGCGGTGCCGCTGCTCATACCTACAAGGCCGCCGAAATCGGAGTTGCCTTTTACACTTCCGGTGGCATAGCACTTGGTCACTGCTCCGCCTAAAAGGAAACCGACCAATCCGCCGACCCTGCTTCCGCTTGTTGCTGTTACGGATGAAAGGGAATAACAGTTGGTGATCGGGCCACCATAGCTCCATCCGAGTAATCCCCCGAAGCATATATTTGATGATGTACCGGTAACCGTTCCCGACGAATAGCAAAGAGTGACGGTTCCCGGTTCGTTCCAGCCTACGAGTCCGCCAACCAACTGAACTCCTGTAATGCTGCCTTCAGGTGCCGAAGAGAACCGGATTGTTCCACTGTTTTTACCGGCCAGTGCCCCAACATAATTTCCTCCGGTAACACTACTGTTACTGACCGAAAGAGAATCTACTATTCCGGCACTGCTGATGTAACCGAAAAATCCGACATAATCGGTTGATGAACGGCTGATATATAGGTTTGAGATGGCATGCCCTTTACCATTGTAATTTCCGGTAAAATTGGTTGTACTATTCCCGATAGGTGTAAAGCCTGAGCCGCTGTCCCAAACGGAAGTGCCGGAGGCTTCAATGTCGGCAGTTTGAACAAAATAACTTCCCCAGTAACTGCTATTTTGTGATAACCAGTATAGGTTATCAAGTGTTGAAATCTGGTAGGGGTTAGCACTTGTTCCGTCACCCATCGTCGGTGCGGTTGACGTTTGCGCATTTACGGTTACTGCCTGCGTACAAAGCATCAGGAAAAAAGAGAGTTTTAAAATATGCTTCATAATATTAAATAGTTTTATACTGCATGATTCCATCCGGAATCAATCCGACCAAGGAAAAACAATAAAGGTTTTGGAGTTTGGCTATTTGAATTCTCAAAAGTAATATATAGTTATTGAAGCAGGATAAATTGATTGAAATTTATACCATAGAAAAACCTCTACAATAAACCTTATAAGCGTGAATATTATTACCTTAGATGAATGTTCTGCAAATGTAGAAACAACTAAAATGAAAACGAACCCGATCAGTAATTATTCAGAAAATCCTTCAGGTTATTTTGGGTATCCATGTTAAGTTTTTTTCTTAACCTGGATCTGGCAACTTCAATACTGTGAATACTATTAGATGTGATATCGGCAATCTGTTTGGTAGAAAGATCAAGGCGAATAAAGGCTGCCATACGGCGTTCGGCAGGAGTTAAGTCAGGAAAATGCAATTGCAGGTTCTTGTAAAAATCATTATGAACTTCCTGAAAACTTATCTCAAATTCTTTCCAAAAGTTTTCGGGTTGAATCATTTCATGTTCACTGAGAATAGCATAGAATTGTTTTAAGCCCGAAACCTTTATTTGTTCTTTAAGTTCTTTGAGTTTAGAAATAAAGGAATTGTTGTTTTCAACCTGTTTTAAAATAAAAAGGGCTTTTGTGGCAAGTTCTTTTTGTTTTAATTCAAGCTCAAGATGTAATTTTTCTTCGCGTTCACGAATAACCGCACCTTCTTTTTCGTGTAATTCCTGCTTTAAGTCTAACTCTTCTTTATGCATCTTATTGAGTAATGACAGAAAAGCTGAAAAACCAAATGAAAAGGCCAATATAATAGTAATCAGTACGAATGCATTATTAACAAGAAAAGCGTCGTGGGAAATAATAAGTAACGAGATGTATGCAACAATATAATAAGCCCCTGAAATAAACAAATGAATATTGCCTACGCAAAAACCTACAACGGCAATATTCGCGCAAAAAACAATGGTGTCAATCAGAAAAACATTGGTAAATAAACTGGCTTCAGCGTTATAACAAAAAAAGAAGTGAGAAATGATAAGGTTGGTAAAAGTTGTATAACAAAGAACAGCACTGCTGAGTTTAAAACCTATCTTTCCCAGTTTATATAAGCCGAATACGCTCCATACGATTACCATACTGCTTAGGTCAATACTAATCATCAGGGTATAACGATGCTTGAAATTATCAAACTGGTTGAATGAAACAATAAGGGTAAACGCTAGTAAACTAACGATATAGCAAATATTGGCAGCCTTTTGAATAAAGGCACTACTATCATTTTTATTTAAACTACTCAAAATCCGGGTGGTTAAAAAGCAAAAATAAAAAATAACTGGAATGTTTGTCCTACCTAGTTTAGAAAAATACTTGAGAACTAACGTTGTATTCAGTAGATAATCTTAACAGGGTTAAGATACTAGATGGAGACTATCCAAAAAATTGTGATCGTGTAGCATCCGCTTACCCCACTCTCCCCCGTGATGGTCAACTTATCGTTAAAGGGGTTGGGGTATGCGGAGTGGCTAATCGTTCTAGCATCGTCAATATCGGTGTAGGTGAGGACTATGGCTTCGTTCACGGTCACCGTTCCGGTTGCGTCGCTGTAACCGGAGGCCGACACGGTGTAGCTGTAGTTGCCGTTGGCCAAGCAGGTAATGGTAACTCCCGATACGCTTGCTCTACGGTGAAGAGGTACTTATCTATGTGGTTTTCTTTTATGAATATCTCGGCCTCCTTGGCTGCTCTAAATACAGAATCAGTATTGAACTGTGAATAGTAGAACTGTATTAGTTTTGCCTTAGCCAAAGCTTGATAGTTAATATTTCTCTGCTTCTGTGCCTCTTTAAGAAGAAGTTTCGAGTAGTTAATTGCTTTATCAGTGTTTTCTGACAACGAAATTAAGTTTTCGATGGCTTTCAGTTTAACAGTATCGTTCAACGAAGGAATTACTTTCAGTAAACTGTCAACAGGGGTTTGAACTGCGGCAGTTGACTTTGTAATGAAAAAAAATGTAGTATAAATTAAAAGTACGGCAATAGATATGAATTTTCGCATTGTAAGAGCAGTAAATATGAAATAATTACTTGAAAGAATATATTACATTCCGCATGAATTTTTCAATAAAGAATACTTTTTAATGCATTGCAGAATGTTTTAAATTAACTAATGCAGTTAAATTTCAAAATCAAGCATGATTATATAGATATATTTTCTTGATTTTAGATGCATTTTCATTCCATAATCGCCATCTTTGTCTTCTTATTTTATAGACTTATGCTGAAGAAAATACTTAACATATCCCTATGCTTATTGTTGGGAATCATTACTATCAATACGAATGGATTTTCCCAGAATAACCAACAAACAAAGGACAGTTTGTTGCAAATAATTCCAAGCCTTAAGGATACCGCCAAATTGGAGGCTATGAGGCAGTTAACATACATGTCGGGAGAAAACAAGGATACTGCAGCAAAGTACATTGGAATATTGTTTGACGAAGCCCAAAAACAAAACAGTCTATTTTACAGATCGTTTGCTATGGCAAAACGAGTTGAATTTTACTATAGCCAGTTCAATTCGGATAGTATTTTCATTTTTGCACAGCAATTTGAAAAATTTTGTGAAGATCATCAGTTTTTTGAACACTATTTTATTGTTGAAAACATTTTAATTCAACGTTATTGTGATCAAGAACAGTTTACACTGGCTTTAAACAAAGCGCAAAAAGTGTATGAAAAGGCCAACGCAACAGGTAACTGGTTAGCCATTTCACGATCGTTGATGAATTTGGGAATAGCCTATTCCGAAATTGGCAATCCAGATGAAGCCATTCGTGTAGTAAGCGAGGCTACTGCAATTCTAAAAAAACAAATAACCAAAGGTGAAAAGGATGTGGCAATACGTTTAATGGAGGCCTATCTAAACCTGGTAACCTATTACGAAAACAAGAAAGACTACCAGATGATGTCACTTTATTCCGACACCTTACAGCGGTTTATCCAGCAAGCTCAAATTGAACGTCCAAATTACGACTTGTCATTGTACCGCTACTATGTAGAAGTTTTTGAAGTAGTGGCCAATTCAAAAATGAACAATCAGGTTGAAGCCCAATTGCATTTACAGAAGGCAAAACAGATGATTATTCCTGCTTGGGGCGATAACATAAAACTTTTACTATGGCAAGTTTCCAGTATTTATTACGAAAAAAATGAAGATTTTTCAAAGGCTTTAGTCTATAGTGATTCAGCTTTGCAATTTGCAATTCGTAACAATCTGGGGTTATCAATAAAAGCTAACCTATTGCAAAATGCCGTTTTACTCGGGAAAATTGGAAAATTCCAACAATCAGCACAAACCTATGCAAGATTGAAAGAGGTTACCGACTCGTTGAATAATGCTCGGTATGCTTCGCAAATCAGTGAACTCAAAACCATTTACGAACTAGATGAAGCCGAACTTGAAACAATTAATGCTAAGAATCGGTTGCAAATTACTAGGTATACCCTAGTGGGAGCCGTTTTCTTTAGTTTGCTGTTAGTAATAATTATTTTGATTATTTGGCGCAATCGCAACCAATTACGGGCAAAAAACCTTTCGTTGTACCAAAAAATAAAGGAGCAAGATAGGCTACAGTTTGAGCATGAATTACAAAAACGCCAGCAAAATACGATAGCAACTCCCAGCGATGAACTTTTTGAACGACTTGAGAAGTTTATAAGGGATGAAAAGATATTCACTAACTCCGAATTATCCAGAAAATCATTGGCCGAAAAACTTAATACTAACGAAACTTATCTATTTGAGGCTATACGTGATCACTTGGGAGTTTCCTTTTCGGAGTATATCACACATCTTCGATTAAACTATGCTCGTGAGTTGCTTTCAATGGCAGAGAATAATCTAACCATTGAGGCAATTGCCATCGATTCGGGGTTTGGTTCTCGGAACACGTTCCACCGCTTATTTCGCGAACGTTTTGGGCTAACTCCTGTGGAATTTCGCAGATTAGCAACGAAAAATTAATTTTTGTTGATTAAAAACAAAGTCTAGTAGTTCATGTATTTAGCATTGAGGCAAGGAGCATGCTTTATAGTGTTATGCAATTCCTAATTTGGAATCTTCTTTATCAAAAAAATATTGATTTAACATCACTGGGCTAACTCTAAAAAGCAACAAGGTTGTTCCATAAGTATGCATCCCGTCATTCTGAATTCATATCAGAATGACGATTTTCTGGACTTTCAGGACATGCTTGTTTAACTTTCTATTATACTTATTAGTTTTCGCAAATGATAAAATGTCAATATAGATTTTCTGTAGGCACACACTATTAATCAAAACTTTCGTCATCAAGAAAAATTCCAGATCGTAATGTAAAAATGTATAAAAAGCAGATTTAAATTAATTGATAATCTGTGGTTTGCTGATTTGGGGCAAAGTTTTGCTGATTTGGGACATCTACTTCATAGACACAAAATACATTTGCCGCTGCTTAAAAAGTAAGTAAGACATTTTAAGTGCAAAGAATATTTTGTTTTATGATGCAACCCACAGAGCAGTCTGCAATAAAAAATTATAGCGTTGGTAATTATGCTGAAGCATGGAATTTATGTCGGCTAGTACTTAAAAGCGAGCCAGGCAACTCAGCATGTAATACACTTATGGGTATTATGTGCAATAAAGTTGGACGCTATACCGATGCCGAGAAACATTTACGAATCGGTTTAAAATTAGAGCAACCCTCAATTATTGTGCTCACCGAACTGGCAACTTCGTTAATTGAACTAGGAAACCTTGACGAAGCGCAATCGCTGTTATTACAGGCGGCTCAAATCGATAATCACAATGAGAATATATTTATTCTACAAGCAAAAATTTTTCAATTAACCAACGATATAGAATCGGCTCAAGCACTCCTACGTCGTTTATTGCAAATTAACCCGCGTTCGGTGGCAGGGTTAAACAGCCTTGCTAGCCTGTTGGCTGAAAATTGCCAGTCCGACGAGGCTGTTAATCTACTTCTACAAGCCATCGAAATCGAGCCTGAACAAGGCGCTGCGTTTAAAAAGCTGGGACTTTTACATCTTAAAAACAACAACCATAAAGCGGCACTGCCACTATTGCTAAAAGCAAACAAACTTTTACCTTCCGATATTGATGTGCTTTTTGCCATTGGTAAAGTTTTAGATGCAGGTAAACAACTACAAAAAGCTATTAAGGTTTATCAACGAATTTTAGCTCTTGAACCAACCAATGGCGAAGCTATGATGCTGGCTGGTATTAATAACTGGCACATACGCAACTACGATGAGGCTGTCAGTTATTTTGATAAAGTTTATAAAGCGCATCCCTTCTATACAGAGGCTTTTTATCGCTTGATGCGTTGTAAGGCCGACATGGCTGATTGGGTAGATTATGAACAGCTACATCAAAAACTAATCGATACCATTATTAAAGATTTGCAAAATCCACGGCCATTAGCCTGTTCGCCGATGGATTTGCATTATTATAATCTGCCCGACAATTTGCAATATAAAGTGATGCGCCGTTTTAGTCAACAAAGAATTATTACAGCAAAAAAGAACTTCAACTTTGGCAGGCGTAATCATAACAAAATACGCATAGGCTACTTGTCTCCCGATTTTAGGAGCCATGCCCTAGGAATGAGTGTGTACAAAATGTTTGGCTGCCACAACCGTGATCAGTTCGAGGTTTACGTGTTTTCGCAGTACATTCCAAATCCTAATGATCCGTTCCATAACGAGATAAAAAACACAGCCAACAGGTTTTTCGACCTGCAAGGTATGGATGAGTATGCATCGGCACAACTTATTTACGATAACGAGATTGATATACTGGTTGATTTTGGTGGCTACAGTTCGTTTACGAAATCCGGCATTCTAAGCTTAAAACCGGCACCAATAATTCTGCACATGTTTGGCCAGCCCGATACCACAGCCATGTCGCAAGTTGATTATTTTATATCGGACCATAATTTAATTGATGGCACAAATCGGCAGTTTTATACCGAAAAGATAGTATATCTACCACACGGATTTATTTGTTCGCCTATTGAGCCGTCGGGACAATCGTTTACTCGTGCCGATTTTGGTATTGCCGACAATGCGTTTGTCTTTTGCTCATTTTGCAGCCCATACAAATATGAACCACGAATGTTTTCTGTATGGATGCAGCTGCTTAAGCAGGTTGACAATAGTGTATTATGGTTAATGACCAACAATAATAAAACCTTTGAACAGAATATTATAAATAGTGCAGAACAGCATGGCGTTAGCAAGGAGCAAATAGTGTTTGCAAAGCCCATGCCCATTGCCGACCATTTACAACGCATGAAGTTGTGCGACTTATTTCTCGATACGTTACACTATTCATCGTGTTCAACGGCATCGCATGCGTTAATGATTGGGTTACCGGTGCTCACCCTAAGGGGAAATACCAATGCATCGCGTCAGGGTGCTACAGTTTGTAAGGCATCGGGGTTATTCCAAACTATTTGCAATGATATGGTTGAGTATTATCATAAAGCAATTGAGTTGGCCACATGCCCGCAAAAACTAAGTGAACTTAAAGTTCATCTGCTGCAAAACCATAATAATATACCACATTTTGATATTTCACTTAACGTAAGGTATATCGAGAATGCCTATCGAACAATTTGGCAACGGTACGAGAGTGGAGAGGTTCCATCTGATACTGCAATTACAAATATGATAAGTCAAACATATCGCTAATTAATTGTAAAAAAATGAGAAAAAAACAATTAAGATTTACAACACCGCCTGCTGGGTATTACCAGTTGATGGTTAAGTTTAAAAATCTTTTAACATGGGTCGACAACCTGATTTTTACAGGTAGGTTCTGGGAGTTTACCTTAAAACAGCAACAACGGGTTGTGGCAAAACTGCGAGCCCTCTATACTAAGTTATCGGCAATAAACCACCCTTTAGCTTTAAAAGTGGCTGGTGCTGCAACCTGCTTTTTGTTATTTGCCGGTACTGCTAAAGCACAAACACCCAGTTTTGTTAAAAAAACGGGCATCAACAGCCCTATAAATTTTACCGATATATACGGTATGCATACTGCATCTGGTGAACATTGTTATATTAAAGATGGTGTTTTTGCCGATGTTGACAAAGATGGTGACCTTGATCTGGTAATTTTAGCAACAAGCCAGTACGAGACAAAAATAGCCTACTTTGAAAACGTAAATGGACAATATATCGAAAACAGCAACGATAATCCTTTTTCTGGACTTACGGCTTCCTACTCAATCGATATAATTGATGTTGATGCTGATGAAAACCTTGACATTGTTTTAACTTATGAAGGATCGGGCAGTAGGATTAACCATTTTGAGTTTAATGCTGAAAGCGGAGAATTTGAATACGCAACGGGTAGTGGTGTTATAGGTAAACGATATGCACTTACAGGAGTTGTCGATAATTTAAATGTCAAATTTTTAGATATTAACGCCGATGGACTGCCCGATATGGTATGTTCGGGTGTTAAAGATGGCAATAATTACATAGGTACTTTTTTCCAAAATGCCGATCATTCGTTTGGCGATATACAAGACAATGTTCCCATTCAGGCATCGCAAATGCCCGACGGTCAGTACCAAATGGCAGTAGCTGATATGGATCGCGATGGTGATAAAGATCTGATTATTTACGCTCCTTATGCCACCGGTTTTTGCAGCTATTTCAGGAACAATGGCGATGCCACGTTTACCAAAGTAACCGAAACTGCCAATATTCCGCTACCATTAGCACAACTTTCGCAAAAATCAATATTGATACCTGGCGATATTGATAACGATAACCAAACCGATATTTTCCAGCCAGGAAACCAGAGTGAGGATGTTTTTTATAACGACCAGGCTTTCTTTAGTAATACCACAATCTCGTTACCCGTTGCTGAGAATGAATATTTGAACCTATATTTCGATAATTATCCATATACCGTTACTCCAGCTATGGTGTTGGCCAACGATGCTATTAATTACACGGAGGGTACGTTGGTGGCAAAATTCATTTCGTCAACCAATGGGGGTATTATTACAGCCAATGGCATTAATTATTACGACGTCTTAACTACCGAAGGATACCACAGGGTCACTTACCGTATTGGAAATGCACTTACCCCCGGTGATACGGTTTGGGGAAACACCACCGAAACCGGAATTTTCCCTGTCCCATTGCAGGTTGCAATGGTTTCTGACTCTACCGGCGATTTATCTATTAATTTAAACTTCAACACTAGCATTAATTATTCAGCTTACGCCATATATGGCAAAAACACCATAACGCTTGAATCACCTGGATTAAAAAGAGGACCAGCAACATACACTCTGCCAAACTATACCGCTGGCGATACTATTAAAATCTACGGTTACGGAATTACTTATTTTATTGCCGATAGCATACAACTTAATTATCTTGATGCATCACGTTGCAGCTCACTGGGTGGTTTAAGTTGCTGCTCTAACCACCTTACTTATTTAGATGTTAGTAAAAATACTAACCTATATAAGTTTAGTTGTAGCAATAACCTTATCGACACGCTGTATTTGCCGCCATTGGGAGACGATGGCTCGGAGCTTGAAGTTGATCATAACTATCTTAAAACCTTGATATTGCCAGCTTATGCAAGTTATTTAAATGTTTCGTACAATTTGCTCGATACACTCGATATCAGCCAGGTTAACGGGTTGTCTACCCTTATTTGTCAGTATAATAATTTAAAGCAGCTAACTCTGGGTACTAACAATGAACTTGCATATTTGGTTTGTAATAATAACCAGTTAACCTCGCTTGATTTAGCTGGAGTAGAAAACCTAATGACCCTAATGTGCCAAAACAACAGTTTAACCTCGCTTAATGTGAGCAACAAACCCTCCTTGTTTTATCTCGAATGCCAAAATAACCAATTAAATTTGGCCACGCTGCCGCAAAACTCCAGTCAGTACGTGGTTAATCCTACGATTGGTATGGGTGGGTACAACTATGCCCCACAGGCACCTGTAAATATTACTTACGACTATTACAATCGGGTTGATTTATCCGATGAGTATATGATCTATGATGCTGAAAACATCGCTCATCAAACTGAATTTACATGGATAACCACTGCTGGTGTTACTTTAGTTGAAGGAACCGACTATTTTATGAATGAAGGCTATTTTACATTTTTTGCCAACCTTACCGACAGTATTTACTGTACCATGTACAACGCCGCATTGCCGCAATTACATGGCGACAGTGTTCTGTATACAGTTAAAATAATGCCATCGGCAGCTAAACTTACCAAAACAATGGTTTCTCAGGCCAATGGTAATTTGTCGTTTGAATATGTAGATTATGCTGGCGAATTTTTTATCGATTATGGTTCGGGTATAAAACAAGTAACCTCTGCCGTGATGAGTAAATCAAGTGTAGTAAATAGTAAAGACGGTTCATCTAAGGTATCGGAAAATGATTCCTATACCATTGCAAATTACATTGCTGGTACACCCATAAATATTTATGGACCTGGCATTGGGCGGTTGTACATCGATAGTTTATCGTTGACCGAACTAAACGTGAGCCATTTAACTCAACTATACAGGATCTATTGTAATAGCAACCTATTAACCCAGCTTGATATTAGCAATAATAAATTATTGTATATTTTAGATTGCAGTAACAATAAGTTCGATTTTGTAACGCTACCATGGGCAGGTTATATCGAAAAAAACGTTAGTAAAGCCGATTCTGAAGATCCCTATATTTATGCTCCACAGGCAAAACTTTCTGCAATAGTAAATAATGGATTGGTTGACCTTAGCAGTCAGTTAACTGCTTACGATTCCGATAGTGTTTTGCATATCACAACCTATGTATGGTTTACAAAAGATGGTAGCGTGCTTAGTAGCGATTATTATACTGAAAGTAATGGTCAATTCAGATTTATCCAAACTCCTGTCGATAGTGTTTACTGTGTTATGGCAAATGATACTTATCCGCTATTTGTCAACGAAAACGCACTGCGAACACAATTGTTAAAAATTGAAGCACATCGCCCAATTATCATATCAATGCCTGAAATTAGCATAAACGAAGATGAACCTGTTAATCTTGACCTTACTAAATTTACGGTCGATTATTACAACCAGTCTTTGTTAGCCATACAAATTTTAGCGGGCAATAATTACTCTTTTAATGGGACAACAATAACTCCAACATCCAATTTTAACGGTACACTGCCAGTAACCATTATGGTTGTCGATGGCAACATACAATCGGAAGAAGTTACAATTAATTTAACAGTTAATCCGGTTAACGATGCTCCTGTGTTATCGGCCGTAACTAGCAAAACAATTAACGAAGACGGAAGTTTAACTCTTGCTTTAACAGATGCTACTGCTTCTGATGTAGAAACCGATGAACTTACACTTGTGGTTTTGAGTGGTGATAACTACTCAGTTGACCAAACTGTTGTAACGCCAACTTCTGGTTTCTATGGCCAGTTAGTTGTTCCTGTTTATGTTACCGATGGTGAATTAAATTCCGATACTCTTAATGTGGAGGTTACTGTGGTTCCAGTTCCTACAACTCCCGTAATTACATGGGAAACTCCAGTTACCACCGTTTACGGAGGCTCGATTGGCAACGCTGTAATGAATGCCGCAACAACCGCAAATGGCACAATTACTTACAGTTTTAGTGCCGACAGTGTTTTTGATGCTGGAACTCATACTTTAACCGCTTGGTTTACACCCAATGAGGCTAACGATTACAATGCTATTTCCAAAATAACTGAATACGTAGTAACAAAAGCCGGACTTACTGTTACTGCTAATGACCAAGCTATTCAGTTTGGCAGCACAATACCAGAACTTACCTATACTTATAATGGTTTTGTTAATAACGAAAATGAATCTGTACTCGACACCAAACCCGTTGCCTCAACAACTGCGACATCTGAAAGTTCTGCTGGCGAGTACGATATTATTGTTTCAGGTGGATCTGATAATAACTATTCGTTTACCTATGTTAAGGGTACTTTAACCATTAATGAAAAAGTGGCTGATCCCGAGCTAAGCGTTTCGGTAGCAACATTGGTCATGGGCAACCAGGATAATAGTACGGCAACCTTTGATATTACATCAAATATTGATTGGAGTGTAGAATCGTCGGAGAGTTGGTTGCATGCTAACCCTGAAAATGGCAATGGAAACAAAACCATCACTTTGAATGCTGATGAAAACTCTACAGCCGAAAGTCGTTCAGCAACAATTACAGTTACAGGTACTGGTGTCGCCAGCCAAACCATCACGGTGACACAGGATGCAAGTGTTGGTATTGATGATAACACTATGCTTACCATTAACATTTATCCAAATCCCGGAAACAGCTGGGTAAATATTCAATTGCCCAATGGTATTCAAAAGGCTACACTCGAAATCTATAATACGGTAGGTACTAAAATCCATCAGGTAAATTTGAACACTACTGAGAATCAGGTTAATGTTAGTGAACTAAACCAAGGTATTTATATTTTCCGCATTATGGCTGATAAGCAAACAAAATTGATACGTTGGATTAAAAACTAAATTTTTGAGTCGGTGGATGATTTAACGTCATTTGCCGACTTTATAGTCAGCCTTTAGTAAAGAGAAATAAAGGGTACTCCGGCTGGAGTACCCTTTATTGTTTTCAGTATTTGTAAAGTAAATAGTTTCGGTAGTTTGTCTTGCTGATGCTTTTTTATGTCGCTGGCAAATAATAACTCTTTATCTTCAGCAGTTCTACCAACTTCATGTTCAGTTTCGTTTTCGTAATCAGGGCCAATCTCGATGTAATTTCTGCTGACGATATGGAAACTCAAATAGGCATACTGGATGATCAGTATAGCAATTGGGATATATGAAAACCAGGTTGATAGATAATGGGTTTATTATCGCAATCATCCAATGAATTTACCATAGCGGCGACAGGCCTTGTTGATGCAAGTTATATTCTTCTATTCGATTCGCAGTAATACCTATCTGTGTATTAGTTGATTGCTGATCTGGTGCAACCTTTTGCTGATTTGGTACAGCTCTTTTTTCCCCATCCATTAGTTTCGCATCAACTTTCTAGAAAAGAAAAAAACTGAAAAGGTGAGAGATGATCAAAGAGGAACAAATTACCGATTTATGCTGGGTATACATAATGGAGGACGAAAACCAATTGTTTAATATAGGACTAACTGGTGATTTGAAACAACGAATAGTTGATTACCAAAACCACAAAATGAAGGTTGTTGACGCTATCGCTTCAAAACTAGTTTATTACCGTCAGTTCCCGGATACCTTGTCGGCCTTGGGATTTAAGCTCGTGCTACAGCAGCTTTTTTTAACTTCTCTTAAACTGCTGATTCGTGAGAACAACCCAACACTACGCAATCTAAATAATCATATTGAATGTGAATAAATCAATATACAACTTAATACATGTTTTACTAATTTTTTATTTATCATGATTAAATATTTACAAAAAAACATTGGGCATCTAATGCGGCTTTTCCTGCTGCTAGTCCTATTCTATTTTTCGGCACCACCCAATTTGCAGGCCCAAAACAACGCTCTGCATTTCGATGGCTCCAACGACTACGTTAGTTGCAAAAATACTAACCCTACCCAATTCACCGTGGAGGCGTGGATTTACCCCACCGCATTGGGCAAAGATCAGGCAATAATCTCAGCGTTATACGTTCCAAGCATTAAGGGTATGGAGTTACACATTGGCAACGACAACAAGCCTATTTTTACCATAAGCAGCAACTTTACATTTATAGATGTAAAAGGCTCAACCGCCCTTACTGCCAATACATGGACACACCTTGCCGCTACTTACAACGGTGCTACAGTTAAGCTATATGTTAACGGAATAGAGGCTAACTCCGTAGCGGTTTCAAACTATATCCGTATTTCTGGGGATGTACAATTGGGGAAACGCTACATGGATGCTAACTATAACTATACCGGGCGTATCGACGAGGTACGTATTTGGAGTGCCGCCCGTACCCAAAACGAAATTGCCGCCGCAATGAACACATTGCTTACCGGCACCGAAGCCAACCTGCTTGCCTACTACAACTTTAACCAGGGTACAGCGGGTGGCAGCAACACCGGCATTACAACCCTTACCGATGCCACCATCAGTGCAAATCACGGCACGCTAAATGGCTTTGCCCTAACCGGAACAACCTCCAACTGGGTGGAGGGCTATACGCCTAACTATATTCTTACAGCAACGCCAACTACGCTTGACCTTGCAAAAGTTGCAGGAAGCAACGGCACGGTAAATATTACCTCAAACACCGCTTGGACCATTAGCGGCTCTGCCGTTTGGCTGAATGTAAGTACCACCTCGGGCAGTGGCAACGCTTCCGTTACATTTACCGCCCTAAGTGCTAACACTGCCTTTGCAGTGCGTACCGCTCAGTTCTCCATTACCGGCGAAGGCATAAGCCAACCGGTTACTATTACTGTTACTCAGGAGCCTGATGTGCCAACCCTTACAGTTTCCAAAACCGAGCTAAACCTTGCCTGCCACGATGCGAGCAGCGATATTTTAAACATCACCTCCAATGTGGACTGGCAAATAAACAATATCCCCGTTTGGCTGCAAGCCAGCCAAACCACCGGCAGCGGCAACGCTTCCGTTACATTTACCGCCCTAAGTGCTAACACGGCCTTTGCAGTGCGTACCGCCCAGCTCTCCTTTACGGGCGAAGGCGTAAGTCAACCAGTTACCATTACCGTCACCCAGGAGCCTGATGTGCCAACCCTTACAGTTTCCAAAACCGAGCTAAACCTTGCCTGCCACGATGCGAGCAGCGATATTATAAACATCACCTCCGATGTGGATTGGCAAATAAACAATATCCCCGCTTGGCTGCAAGCAAGCCAAACCACGGGTAACGGCAACGCCTCCATTTCCTTTACCGCCCTAAGTGCCAACACTGCCTTTGCAGTGCGTACCGCCCAGTTCTCCATTACGGGCGAAGGCATAAACCAACCGATTACCATTACCGTAACGCAGGAGCCTGATGTGCCAACCCTTACGGTTTCCAAAACCGAGCTAAGCCTTGCCTGCCACAATGCGAGCAGCGATATTATAAGCATAACCTCCAATACAGATTGGCAAATAAGCAATATCCCCGTTTGGCTGCAAGCCAGCCAAACCACAGGCAGCGGCAACGCTTCTGTTACTTTTACCACCATGGAGTGGAACACCGATGCTGCGCCTCGCACAGTAAGCCTTACGCTTAGCGGCACGGGAGTGAGCCAAACTATAACACTTACCGCTGTGCAAAGCGGGTATGTACCCATAGCCCTGTCGCATAGCACCGTGGTACTGGGTGGTAATGTGGGTAACAGTCAGTACATAACCCTTACCACCAACAAGGCATGGCAGCACAGCCAAAATGTCGACTGGCTAACGGTAACCCCCGGTGCGGGTAACGGCAGCACCGGCATTACCCTTAGTGCCACAGCCGCTAATACCGAGAGCTATGCTCGGACTGCCAGTTTAGTTTTCTTTACGGCAGACAACGAGCAGGTAATATTAACAGTTTACCAAGCCTCAAGCACCGCAACGCTCAGTGCCATAATTACCAAAACCGATGGCACGCAGTATAGCGCCCTAAATGCCGCTTCGCTAAACCATGCCATTGGCAACATGCCCCTGGAGCAGGTAAAAGGCATTGAGGTAACGGGCGGCATATTCCCCAATTACGAGTGGCTGTGGCTGCAAGATAACCGCAGCCGCCTTACTGCGCTAACCCGGTTTACCATTACCGAAGGGGTTACAGAGGTTTCTAACTTACGCAATGTATTTCGTGTAATTCTCAATAGCAACATCGAGTACGTAAGCATATATGGCATTACAGAAATTAAGAATACTGAATTTGAAAACTTTGCAGCCCTTAGTTATGTTAACTTCCTTATGGCTACAAGCATTGGTGGCCGAGCTTTTAACGGCTGCACTGCTCTTAGCACCGCCAACTTACCTATGGTTACAAGTATTGGTTATTACGCTTTTAACAGTTGTACAACCCTTAGTTCTATCGATTTTCCTTTGGTTACAAGTATAAATAACAATGCTTTTTACGGTTGCACAGCCCTTGGCTCCGCAAATTTTCCTTTGGTTACAAGTATAAATAACAATGCGTTTTACGGTTGTACAGCCCTTGGCTCCGCCAACTTTCCTAATGTAGCAAACATTGGATTTGCTATTTTTAAAGGCTGCACTGCACTTAGTTTTGCCAATTTTCCTAAGGCTACAAGCATTGATAACCATGCGTTTTACGGTTGCACATCCCTAGGAAATATGGTATTGGGAGCGGTTCCACCTGCTACTATAGGTATAGAGGTCTTTTTGAACTGCCCGGCAAGTCGCAACCTTAGCATTGCCAATGCTACAGGCAGCGAGCTTCCCACTGCATACGCCGCCTACAAGGCTGCACCCGATGGCAACCCCACTGATAACCTATGGTACGGCTGGTCCATTGAGAGCAGTGTGCCACGCCAAACAATCAGTGCCGATGCCGTTTTTGCAGGCGGAGGGCATACTCTCTCGCCCGTAGGACTTATGCCGTTGGGCGTTACCATACCGCTTTCGGTAGAACCCGCCGCAGGTTACCGCATGATACCCGGCAGCCTTGCCGCCCACAAAACCGGAGAGCCAAGCACTACTGTACCGGTAATAAACGGCAGCATTACCATGCCTGCTTTTGATATTACTGTTACCGCAGCCTTTGAGCAGCAATCCTACGCCATAATAATATCTGCGATAAATGGCACAATAACTACAAGCCATGGCATAAAAGCAGCAGCCGGTGAAATTGTTGTACTAAACGTTACACCCTACAATGGTTTTAAGATTAAATCGGGTTCGCTGATTGCACATAAATTTGATGACGAAAGTGCTGTGATAAACATTACTGAATCAGCCGACGGCAGCCTCAATTTAGTAATGCCGGCATATCCTATTTTTGTAGAGGCAATGTTTGAAGGCTTACCACAAGAGTTAACTCTTAGCCAAATTGGCAAAGGAATTTTAACTGCCACACCAACGGAGGGCATTGTATCAATGAGCTACATACAAGTTACAGCTACCCCATCAGAAGGGTATGCATTGGCAAGCCTTCGCTGTCATAAAACAGACAATCATAATATTTATTTCGACATTACAAACGGACATTTTAATATGCCCAGCTATAATGCAACCGTAATTGCTGAATTTGTAGCCCTACCACAGGAACTAACTTTAGCCGCTGTTAGCAATGGTACAATTGCAGCTATACCGAACGAAAATATTGCTACCGATACGGAAATAACTATTTCTACAACCCCAGCAAACGGTTACAAACTAACCGAAAACAGCCTGCGTGCTTACAAAACAGGCGACGAGAGTGTAACGGTTGATATTGTGAACGGCAAAATTATTATGCCAAATTTTGCCGTAACCGTAACGGCTCTATTTGAAGCGTTGCCACAAGTTTTAACCGTGGAAACTGTAAGCAACGGAACCATTACCGCCACTCCAAACGAGGGAATTGTAACTGGTACTGAAATTACCCTTACCACAACCTCGGCCAACGGTTATAAATTATCAGAAAAAAGTTTGCGTGCCTACAAAACTGGCGACGAGAGCGTAATTATCGATATTGTGAACGGTAAAATAACTATGCCAGCTTACGATGTAACGGTAACGGCAGTGTTTGAGGGTTTGCCACAAATTTTAACCTTGGAAACCGTGGCCAACGGAACTATCACGGCAACGCCAAGCGATGGAATTGTAACTGGTGCTGAAATTACGCTTACTACAACTCCTGCCAAAGGTTACAAACTGACTGAAAACAGCCTGCGTGCCTACAAAGCGGGCGATGAGAATATTGCGGTGGAAATTGTGAACGGTAAAATTATTATGCCGGCTTATGCCGTAACCGTAACGGCTGAGTTTGAAGCATTGCCACAAGTTCTAACCTTGGGAACCGTGGCAAACGGAACCATCACGGCAATTCCAAGCGAGGGAATTGTTACCGATACCGAAATTACACTATCCACAACGCCTGCCGAAGGTTATAAACTAACCGAAAACAGCCTGCGCGCATACAAAACCGGAGACGAGAGCGTAACGGTTAGCATTGTTGATGGGAAATTCACAATGCCTGCTTACGATGTTACCGTAACCGCACAGTTTGAAGCGTTGCCACAAGTTCTAACAGTGGAAACCGTGGCCAACGGAACCATTACCGCCACGCCAAGCGAGGGAATTATAACTGCTACTGAAATTACCCTTACCACAACTTCGGCCAATGGTTATAAATTATCAGAAAACAGCTTGCGCGCATACAAAACCAGCGACGAGAGCGTAATTGTCGATATTGTGAATGGTAAAATAAGTATGCCAGCTTACGATGTAACGGTAACGGCAGTGTTTGAGGGTTTGCCACAAATTTTAACCTTGGGAACCGTGGCAAACGGAACCATCACGGCAACGCCAAGCGATGGAATTGTAACTGGTGCTGAAATTACGCTTACTACAACTCCTGCCAAAGGTTACAAACTGACTGAAAACAGCCTGCGTGCCTACAAAACTGGAGACGAGAGCGTAACGGTTAGCATTGTTGATGGGAAATTCACAATGCCCGCCTTTGATGTAACCGTAACGGCACAATTTGAAGCTTTGCCACAAACGTTAACCATGGCAACCGTGGCCAACGGAACCATCACGGCAACTCCAAGCGAGGGCATTGTTACCGATACCGAAATTACGTTATCCACAACGCCAGCCGAAGGTTACAAGTTGATTGAAAATAGCCTGCATGCCTACAAAACTGGAGACGAGAGCGTAACGGTTAGCATTGTTGATGGGAAATTCACAATGCCCGCCTTTGATGTAACCGTAACGGCACAATTTGAAGCTTTGCCACAAACGTTAACCATGGCAACCGTGGCCAACGGAACCATCACGGCAACTCCAAGCGAGGGCATTGTTACCGATACCGAAATTACG
>JBFXDX010000001.1:36358-585771 GCA_050180705.1 Bacteroidales bacterium
CGCCTTTGATGTAACCGTAACGGCACAATTTGAAGCTTTGCCACAAACGTTAACCATGGCAACCGTGGCCAACGGAACCATCACGGCAACTCCAAGCGAGGGCATTGTTACCGATACCGAAATTACGTTATCCACAACGCCAGCCGAAGGTTACAAGTTGATTGAAAACAGCCTGTGTGCCTACAAAACTGGAGACGAGAGCGTAACGGTTAGCATTGTTGAAGGAAAGTTTGCTATGCCAGCTTTCGATGTTACGGTTACCGCCGAGTTTGAGCAAATCCCAGCAGCAACTTACAGCGTAACCGTTGCCAGCGGCATTACCAACGGCACCCTTACGGTAGAGCCAAACACCAACGTAGCAGCGGGAGCAGAAGTTATGCTAACCGCTACCCCCTCCGCTGGCTACCGCCTAAAAGAGGGCAGCCTAAAAGCCCACCAAACGGGCAACGAGAGCGCAACGGTAACCATTACCGACAGTAAGTTCGCCATGCCATCATACAATGTAACGGTAACGTGCCAGTTTGAGTTAATCACGGGAATAGACGACAACAATACCGCAACCGTAAGCGCATACCCCAATCCATTTACCGATTACGTGGTAATTGAGAGCGAGGAGCAGATACGCAGCGTATCGTTTATTAATCTACTAGGCAAAACCGTGCAGCACACAAGTATGCCCGAAACACGAATATCAACACAAAATCTACTACCGGGTATCTACCTAGTTAAAGTAGATTTTGCAAAAGGCAAACCTGTGGTGATACGAATGGTTAAGCAGTAAACAGCAAACAATTTGCAGCCCCCTAAATAGGTAAAACGTGTAGGGGGCTGCTTTTTTTACCAATAATAAACCCAATTAAAAACTAGTAATTATGAAGTACAAATTAGTAGAGAAGGGCAATCCCCAAAAGCCCGATGCACCAAAAAATGGTATGCAAACCCCGTAAACCAAGGAATTATAAGCAAATCGCAAATCAGCAAGGAGATATCGGGACGCTCGTCGCTCACAGCAGGCGACATCAGCAACGTAATAGAAAACCTTATTGAGGAGCTGCCAAAACACCTAATAGCCGGTAACAGCGTTAAACTGGGCGAGTTTGGCACGTTCCGCCTATCCATATTGGGCGAGGGCAGCGACACCAAGGATGGCTACAACGTATCGAACATCAAAAGCGCAACGGTGGTGTTTACACTCGGCACCGAGCTAAAAAAGGCCTTAGATGCCATACACTACGAAAAGGCCGATTAACTGTGCATTAGCAGAAGGGGGTAATTCCGACCGTACGGAATAAAAATTCCGACCGCACGGAGTAAAAATTCCGACCGCACAGAATTTTTGCTCCAACCGTACGGCGGCAAACCGTCCTCCGCCTGCCGTTGTATTTTAGAATTCAGCATACACATGAAACAAAAACTTCTACTCACAATTACCCTATGGCTCACCCTGCTGGGGAGCACATGGGCGCAGAGCAACAATGCGCTGCATTTCGATAGCAGCAACAACTATGTTAGTTGCGTAAACACTAACCCTACCCAATTCACCGTGGAGGCGTGGGCTTACCCCGCCGCATTGGGCAACAACCAGGCAATAATCCCAGCATAGCTCCAGATACTTCGCGCATGGATGTGCATTTGGCAAAGGAACAAAACGGCATACTAATAAGATGATCTTTGGTGGTGAAGCGCTTTACGTAATGGTCGGACTTGCTTGCCGTGCAGACTTCCGCTACAAGTCTGTTGTCTATGTAAGAATTTAACTGCCCAAAAAAGTATGTACTTTTATCCATTGTAGTGAAGTTTGTGGTAAAACAAAACTACAAAGAAGAGCTAGCAAGGCAAACTACCTTGTTGCTCTTTAAAATTTATTCCGGACAACAGTGCTTTGTTATAACGAATTCTTAAAACGCATAAAACTTTTATAGCTGTTAAAACCGGCCATTTCGGCCAGTTCCTGCTTGCTTTTTACTTCGTTGTCCGGATTGCTGCATATTCGGTTATATTCCTCTACCCGGCAAAGGTTAATGTACCTACTAAAATTTACGCTGTAATGCGAGTTGATAAACGAGGAGATGTATGTCCGGTTAATTCCCAGCTGGTTAACCAAATCGGTTATTTTCAATTCGGGATTCAAGTAGGGTTTTTGGCCATTGATATATGCTTCAAACTTTTCGGGTGTTAATGCCTGCTTTTTCATGTCGCTGGCAAGGAATAGCTCTTTATAATCAGCAGCACTACCAATTTCATGTTCAATTTTCTTTTCGTAATCAGGGCTAATGACGATATAATTCCTGCTGACGATATGGAAGCTCAAATAGGCATACTGGATGATCAGTATAGCAATTGGGATGGCTGTAAACCATGTTGACAGATAATGGGCTTTGTTTATTAGACCTACGAGTGGTATTATTATTAATATTAGTGAAAGAAATAAAATAGTGGTAACCCAGTTTAAGTTGCTGCGGTCCTCGTTGGCCGAATAATCAACAATGACCTTTCTGAACCGGCGAAGCCGGTAAAAGCTTAATCCGGTGTATACCAGCGTAAAAATTAGCCGAATGGCCATTTTGTTGTTCGATAGCCAGTAGAAAAATAACGGTTGACCGCTATAAACACCGAACTTTGCAACGAGTTCTACTTGTTTGCTAAAAGGAGTTGTAAGCATTAACAGGCTTAATGTCAAAAAAAAGGTTAGCGGGGCAATGTAATGACCTCTGCTGAATTGTTCGTCATTTTGGGTTTTTGTTAAGGAAAAAACAAAAGCATAAAAAAATATTTGAATTAGGATAAACGTCAATAAAAATAGACTGTTTAAAACCGCGAATAGTCCGGGTAGAATGTAGTAAAACGACAGTCCTGCCCAACTTATAAAAGCACATATAAAGTACAGCAACAAGTACTTTTTGATTTTGCCTTGTTGACTGGGACTTTTTACAAAGCTAAACCAAACAGTAAGCAGGGCTGTAATTGATGAAAAAATAGGTGCAATTAAAATAATCAGCTTAAAATAGTATTCCTTGGGTATCATTCTTCAATTATCAATGGTCGGCAAAGATAGTTTTAAACTGTATTGGCTCTAGAAATTAAAGCAATAATTTTAATGTTATATATCAATGAATTGAGGATGTGTGTCGCAATTTGTAAACTCATTTTTACCATTCGCCCCCCCCGGCTTTAATCAAAAAACGCACTTTCGCCTATTGAAAAATGGAGAATTTATTCTCGTTTTTCATTCTAAACTATGGAGATAAATTTTACCCCAAATAAATTAGGTGATGAGAGGTTGTGTTGGTTTCGTTTTCTCAGATTGAACAGTGTTCGAGAAATATTATTTTAATATAGCGGCAATAGCCATTGTTGATGCAAGTTATAGCTATAATCTTCTATTTGATTAGCAAACCTATCTGTATATTAATTAATTGCTGATTTGGTGCAACCTTTTGCTGATTTGGTACAACTCTTTTTTCCCCATCCATTAGTTTCGCATCAACTTTCTAGAAAAGGAAAAAACTGAAAAGGTGAAAGATGATCAAAGAGGAACAAATTACCGATTTATGCTGGGTATATATAATGGAGGACGAAAACCAATTGTTTAATATAGGACTAACTGGTGATTTAAATCAACGAATAGTTGATTACCAAAACCACAAAATGAAGGTTATTGACGCTATCGGCTCAAAACTAGTTTATTACCGCCAGTTTTCGGATACCCTGTCGGCCTTGGGATTTAAGCTTGTACTACAGCAACTTTCTTTAACCTCTCTTAAACTGCTGATTCGTGAGAACAACCCAACGCTACGCAATCTAAATAATCATATTGAATGTGAATAAATCAATATACAACTTAATACATGTTTTACTAATTTTTTATTTATCATGATTAAACATTTACAAAAAAACATTGGGCATCTAATGCGGCTTTTCCTGCTGCTAGCCCTATTCTATTTTGCGGCACCACCCAATTTGCAGGCCCAAAACAACGCCCTGCATTTCGACGGAACTGATGACTACGTCGATTGTAATTCATTTGCCCCTACAAGTTTCACTGTTGAAGCCTGGGTGAACCCCGACAGGGTAAATGTCGACCAAGCTATAGTTTCAACCCTTACAACTGTTGCAAACACAGGATTTGAGATGCACATCGGAGCCAATGGTATTCCGATAATAACCTTACGTAATGGATCTAGCTGGGTTGATATTAATGGAACCGGCCTTGTTAATGCAGGGGAATGGTTCCACATGACGCTTACTTTTGATGGTAGTACATGTAAAGTTTATGTTAATGGAGTGCAAACAGCTTCTAGTTCAGTTACAAGTTTTACTCCTGGAACCAGCAGCCTGAATATTGGCCGACGTTCAGAAGGGAATTACCCTTTTAGTGGGATAATTGACGAGGTTCGGGTATGGAACACTGCCCTCACCCAGGCCGAGATTATTACAGACATGTCAAATAGTCTTACGGGTTCCGAAACAGGACTATATATGTATTATAACTTCAACCAGGGAACAGCTGAAGGTGACAACAGCAGTGTAACCACCCTTACGGATGCAACTGCAACTGCAAATAATGGTACACTTACTAACTTTGCCCTTACCGGTACAACTTCGAACTGGGTGGGTGGTTTTACTACTGATAATGTCAGCTATAGCCTTACTACTTCATCAACTGAAGTGGGTATAGAACGAGCAAGTGGCAGTACAACTACATTCTCAATTACCAGTAATACTAACTGGAGCATAGCTGATGAAAGCGACTGGCTTGACCTGGATGTAACCTCTGGCACCGGAAATGCAATCATAACCCTTACTGCCAACGAAACCAATACTACCAATGCCACACGAAGTATTGAACTGGTTATTACAGGCACCAATGCTGCCAACGATACTGTAACGGTTACCCAACAACGGGGAACTATTTCCGTTTCAGGAAATCCGACCTTAAGTGCTGCTGCTGGTAGTACAATTACATTTACAATCACTTCAAATATTGATTGGACAATAGCAGAATCGTCCGATTGGTTCAGCGTAAATCCAACCTCAGGCAGTGGAAATGCTACGATTACAGTTACATCCGATTTACTAAACAGCAGTATCGAATCGCGAAATGCCAATTTGGTTATTTCGGGTACAAATGCCGAAGACGTATCTGTTTCTGTCACTCAAAATGCAGCCACTATTGCATTATCCAGAACAACGATCGATATAGATGCGACTTCTAATAGCCAAAGTTTCTTTAATATTACTACCGATGTTGATTGGCAAGCCACCTGTTCAGCTTCGTGGTTAAGTTTAGACAAAACATCAGGCAGCGGTAACGATGCAATGACCCTAACTGCTGAGGCATTACCAGATGGAGTTACCGAGCGGTATGCCAATATCGTTTTCTCCGGAGTGTTCGAACCTGCCGGAGTAATTGTTACACAGAAAGTACTGCCTAACAATGCGCTATCTTTTGATGGCAGTAACGATTACGTTGTTTGTGACCCCGTTGCACCGACTCAATTTACTGCTGAAGCCTGGATTTATCTGAACAATGTATCAGGGTATAAAAACATTGTCAGTAATTTTAGCAACACCAAAAATTTTATGTTTCGGGTTGTAAACAATCAACTGTATTTGTATTTAGGTTTGGGTAGTTCTTCAACTTCGTTGAATTCAACATCTACAATCGAAAGCAACAAATGGTATCATGTGGCGGCAACTTACGATGGGTCGGTAGCCAAGCTCTACATAAACGGGGTACAAGAAGCTAGTACCTTATATACTACATATTTTACTACCCTCGAAAATGTACCCTTATACATCGGAGCAGAACCAGGCAATTACTTTAATGGTAAAATGGACGATGTTAGGCTTTGGTCGGTAGCCCGCAGCACCGATGAAATCAATAGCGATTTAAGCAACCAAACTACCGATAACACTGGTTTACTTGCCTGGTACAATTTTAACCAAGGCGAGGCCAATGGCGACAACGCCAATATCACTAAACTGTACGATGCATCAGGCAACTTAAATGACGGCACGTTAACCAATTTCGCGCTAAATGGTACTGCATCCAACTGGGTTGATGGCGCTTCCGGAAAACTGCTATCAGCAAATGCCACAACCACCGGTTTAACAGCCGATGCCGGCAATACAACCATTTCGGTACAATCAAATACCAGCTGGAGTTTATCCACTGATGCCAACTGGCTTACCCCGGACATTACTACTGGTAATGACGATGCAACCGTTACTTTAACCTATTCAGCCAATAGTGGCAATTACTATGAGCGATCTGCCACTGTAACTTTGACTGCGCAAGGTTTGGATACCGTTTTTATAACCTTTACCCAGCAACCCGAAAAAAAACTTATCGCCAACTTTACAGCCGATAATACAAGGCTAAATATTATTCCGGCTAGTGTGACCTTTACAGATGCTTCCACTGCAACTAATACCACTATTACAAACTGGAATTGGAATTTTGGTGATGGGACGACCTCAAATGACCAAAATCCGGTACATACCTACACGGATTATGGAAACTATACAGTAACCTTGATTATCTCAGACGAGACTGGAGCAGATACGCTGGTTAAAACCGATTACATTACTGTTTCAACAGATGTGTTAATGGCCAATGGTTCGGTAACCATTTCCGATTCATTATATTTTTACGATTCGGGTGGTGAAAATAATGGGTATGAAAATAACGAAAGATATACCATGGTTTTCTATCCTCAAACCCCCGGTTCATTAGTGAAAATAGATTTTATTTCATTTTACACGGAAAATAATTATGATAAACTATATATATATGATGGTACAAATACATCGGCTACTCGACTGGCTCTAAATACTGGGACTACCTACACATCCTCAGTTCAGGCAACTAATGCTAACGGTGCACTTTGTGTTTATTTTTATAGCGATATCTCTTCTGTTTATTCAGGTTGGAAAGCCTTGGTTACTGAAGTTTTACCCAAAGCAGCTTTTACAGAATCCGATAATGTAGTACTAATTAATAGCGACATAACGTTTACTGATGCCAGTATTATGGCTGGGCTTAATGCCTGGAGTTGGGATTTTAGCGATGGCACTACTTCAACCGATCAAAACCCGACCCATGCCTATACTGCTGCCGGAACCTATACGGTTACCCTTAACGCCTCGAATGGTACGGTAAGCAAAACTGCTACCAGTGAAATACAAGTAGTTGATGGAGTAACAGCTAATTTTACAACCGATGTCACTTCCGGCTATCAACCTACAGTACAGTTTACTAATACGAGTATTGATGCAACTTCTTATTCATGGAATTTTGGTGATGGCAGTGAAGCCTCTACCGACGAAAACCCTACACATACTTTCTATACTGCCGGTACTTATACCGTAACGCTTACAGCCACCGATGCCAGCAGTAATAGCAGCGAATTTGCTACAGAAATAACGGCCAACACGATTATTCCCGCCTTTACAGCCGATAAAACTTCTGGCTATCAGCCTACCATACAGTTTACTGATACAACCACTGGGGCAACCTCATGGAGTTGGGATTTTGGTGATGGCAGCGATTTATCTACTTTGCAAAACCCATCGCATACGTATACTACTGCAGGTAATTATACAATTAGCCTTACCGTATCGGATGGTTATAATACAGAAACCTTACAGAAGCAAGATTATATTACTGTTAATCCCTTTAATGTAATGTTTAGTGCTGATATTACATCGGGATACTTACCGACGGTGGAATTTACCGATCAATCAAATGGAACAGGTATTACCTCGTGGGAATGGGATTTTGGCGATGGGTATTCATCAACTGAACAAAATCCAATACATGCTTATACCACAGCTGGTGTTTACCCGGTTACCCTTATTGTATCGGATGGTACGCAAAATTGTACAACAACTAAACAAGATTATATTTATACCGACAGGATACTGATGTCCAACCAAAGTATTACTATCGCAGATGGAGTAGCAATTCCTTTTTACGATTCGGGCAACAATACGGGCCAATATCTAAATTTCGAAAGATATACATTGGTGCTATATCCAACTGAAACGGGCAAAGCAGTAAAAATCGACTTTAGTTCTTTTATTTCCGAAAACTGTTGTGATTATTTGAATATTTACGATGGAACCAGTACCAGTGCCACCTTGCTGGCAACGCAAAAAGGGTCAAGCTACACCTCAACAATAACTGCAACCAATACCAGCGGTGCACTTTGCTTATATTTCTATAGCGATGGAAGCGTAATAGGCAATGGATGGGAGGCCTTAATTACCCAGGTTAATTTAGACGCTACTATAACCTGGCCTACCCCAGCTACAATTACCTATGGTAACGCTATTGGTTCAGGGGTAATGAATGCAACTGCAAACATTTCAGGTACATTTAGCTATAATTTCTCGTCTGACTCAGTATTCAGTGCCGGAACGCATACGCTTACCGTAACTTTTACTCCTGATGACAACCTGTATCAGCAAAGTACCCAAACGGTGACCTATACCGTTAATAAAGCCTCGCTGGTAGCAACAGCCGATAATATAACGCTTGCTGTAGGTAGTGCTATTCCTGAATTAACTTTTACCTACGCTGGATTTGTAAATGGGGATGACGTAAGTGATTTAGATCTTGCCCCCGTAGCAACTACCAATGTTACAACAACTAGCAATGCTGGCGATTATACCATCTATGTTTTAGCAGGTTTTGATAAAAACTATGAAATTACGTATCAACAAGGTACATTAACGCTTACTACTTTACAGGTACCAACCATCACCTGGGCTAATCCGGACGATATTATTTATGGTACAGCTCTCGATGCAACGCAACTAAATGCAACAGCATCTGTTGCAGGAACATTCTCCTATAGTCCTGCTGCTGGTTCATTACTAAATGTTGGTAATGCAAAAGCGTTGAATGTGACCTTTACCCCTACCGATGTCAACACTTATGCTTCGGCGAGCAAGGTGGTTACTATCAACGTGGGCAAGGCTAATTTAACGGCAACAGTTGAGAACTTGTCAAAAACATACGGGGATGCAAATCCACAGTTATCTATTTCCTACACAGGATTTGTTAGTCCTGATTATTCTGGCATGCTTCAGATAATTCCTGAAGCCTCTACCTTGGCAACAACCGATAGTCCGGTAGGAACTTATGCTATTAACATTACCGAAGGTTATCACCCAAATTATAACATAACCTGTGTACCTGGAACGTTAACCATCAATCAACGTAACTTAACGCTAAGCAGTTTTACTGCCGATAATAAAATTTACGATGGAACAACCACTGTTACGGGTACAGGTTTTAGCGATGACCGTATCAATGACGATGTGTTGACTTTTGCGTACGATGCTGCCTTTGAAACCAAAACAGCAGGATCTGACAAAACAGTAAACTATTTGAATATTGCAATTAGTGGCGCTGATGCTGGTAATTATACATTAGCCTCGACTACAGGCTCAGTTACAGCAAATATTACCACAAAAGAGGTAACTATTGGTGGATCGTTTGCTGCAAGTAGCAAAATTTATGATGCAACCACAGCGGTTTCTATTATTACCAATAATCTGACGCTTACAGGTATTGTTGATGGTGACGTTGTTTCCCTTACAGCAGTGGCTGCATTTGAACAGGCTACAGTAGGGACAGGGGTCGGAGTGTCATTGTCGACTGCAACGACTCTAATTGGAGCAGATGCTGCCAACTACTCATTATCGATGACTGGGGCTCCTGCATCAAACGCTGACATAACTCCGGCTACATTAACCATTACCGGGTTACAAGCCGAAAGTAAAGTGTATGACGGCCATACTGATGCCAACTTTAGCGGGGGAGTGCTCTCTGGCATTATTGGAACCGATGAGGTTTACACGGGTATGCCTTTTACTGGAACTTTCGCGCAATCATCGGTTGGAACAGATATTCCTGTCTTGGCTGGAGCAATGATAATTGAAGGTACTGATGCCAATAACTATGTACTTACTCAGCCAACCTATATGGTTGCCAACATTACAGCCCGTTCGCTATACCTTACAAATTTCACAGCCGACAGTAAAATTTACGATGGTACAACCGCTGTAACGGGTACAGGTTTCAACGATGACCGTGTTAGCGGCGATGAAATCACATTCAGTTACGATGCTGCATTTGAAAACAAAACCGTTGGTACAAACAAAACCGTTAACTTTACCAATATCGCTATCAGCGGAGGTGCTGATGCTGGAAATTACACTCTAGAGACAGTTAGCGGTTCTTCTTCAGCTAGTATTACAGCCAAGGAGTTAACAGTTGGAGGTATTGTTGCAGCAAACAAGGTTTATGACGGCACCGCTGTTGCCACGTTAAGCGGCGCTACCATTAATGGGCTTATCGATGGCGATGAGGCTGCCTTGGCTAATGCTACAAGCGGTACATTTGCCCAAACCACAGTGGGAGCATCTGTTGCCGTTACCACAAACATTAACCTTTCGGGTAACGATGCTGGAAACTATGCATTAGTACAACCATTGGGAGTAACAGCCAATATTACACCGGCCAGCCTCACCGTTACGGCCAATAGTATTACCAAAACAAAAGGGCAAGCCTATACATTCACAGGGGCTGAATTCAGCACATCCGCCATGTTTGGAAGTGATGCAGTGAACTCGGTCACCCTTACCAGCGATGGCGCTTTGTCCAGTGCCGCTGAAGGCGAATACCCGATTGTGGCAAGCAATGCTTCAGGTCTTGGGCTTGGTAATTATTCCATCACATATGTAGACGGAAAGCTAACTGTTACAGCTAAACAATTGCCTGTAATTACCTGGAGTACTCCTGCCGGGATTGTTTACGGAACGGCATTAAGCTCTGATCAGCTAAATGCAACAGCCGATATTCCTGGCACATTTGCATACAGCCCATCGATCGGTAGCGTTCTCAACGCAGGCAGTAGCCAGGTGCTAAGCGTAACGTTTACGCCTAACGACCAGGATGCCTATGCAGAGGTTACCCAATCCACAACTATTAATGTGAACAAGGCACTGCTGACAGTAACGGCCGATAACCAGTCGATTATGGTTGGCTCATCAATTCCCCAGCTGACATTCCAGTACGATGGCTTTGTAAATGGTGATGATGGGAATGGCCTGGATGTTCGTCCAACAGCCACAACTGCTGCCACTGAGGAGAGTCCTGTTGGGGAGTATCCCATTACAGTTTCGGGTGGATCGGATAGTAACTACCAGTTCTCATACGTTGAGGGAACCCTGTACATCATTGAAAACCCATCGCTAACCGTGTCCACAGCCGAATTAACCATTGGTGCTGCGGCAAACAGCACGGTTGACTTTACGATTGCCTCAAACGTTACGTGGACCATATCCTCAGCTGAAAGCTGGTTATCCATCAGCTCTACCTCAGGTACCGGTGATGCCACCATAACCCTATCCGCGGAGGCTAACCCGAATACCGCTGAGCGTACCGCAGCTGTAACCGTTGCCGGGGATGGCGTTGAGTCGAAAACTATACTTGTGACTCAGAGTGCAGCAGTCGGAATAAACGACAATACGCTTTCGGCAGTGAAGGTGTACCCAAACCCAGCCAGTGATCTTATCAATGTTCATCTACCCGATGGGCTGGAGAATGTAACGGTAGAACTCCTCAGCATTAATGGCGTTAAGCTAAGCGTTATTGAGACGAGCGGTAATGTTACTCCGATTAATGTATCAGCATTGGCAAAAGGGATCTATATACTCAGAATAACCTCGGCTAATAGCAATACAATAGTACGCTGGATAAAGAACTAAATAATTCAAACATTCAACTAGCATGTTTCGCAATATGAAACTATAGGATTGTATATAAATTGATTGTTGATTAAATCCTTCGGATTTTGGTTTCCCAGAAACCTTATAATCCGGAGGATTTTTTTAGTAAGTAATTGTATTGTTTCTTAATCGATGATTTTAGACATCTCTATGATATGCTTTATTATCTAGATGGTAAGTTAAAGTTGGAGCACGATATAACAATTGTTTTGCCATGTTGAGCTTGTCGAAACATCTATCTCGTGATTTGAATTGAGATTCGAAAGGCTTGGAACCGATTTAATACTTTAGATTATTGAAATACAATAGGCTGATGTATTGCTATAATACATCAGCCTATTACTTAGAAAAATAGAAAGTTCAGATGAGTTTACTTTCCGCTTCCCTTCAAACTAGCAGTGGCAAGCAAAACTCCCAGTGCTATTCCTAAAATAGCAGCAAATAGAACTTGGAAATCTGCAGGTAGAAGGAACGTTAGTGTATGTGCCGGAATCCAGAATAGGGGAATTGTTCTTGCAAAAACGAAGTTCCATTGCACATTCCAATTAATTCCCGATAGTATTTCACCAAATTTGATGGGTTTTAGTAATCCAAATACAGTTCCACCATTATTCATGATATGTGTGTCGGTAACTTTATGAATGGTCATCATTATTGGGGCATAAATAATATTCAATGCAGCACTAATGGAAAATGCCACTAAAACTTTTGATAACGATAGCGATTCTTTTATTACTGTTGGAGCATTTTCAATTCCCATGTATGCAAGGAATACAGGAACTCCTGTTGCAAATAATACAAATGCCAGTTTAATGGTTAAGCCCAAAAATCCCCAAACAATTGCTCTTGGAATCAGTCCAAAACCTTTCTGATTGTAATTTCCAGTGCGGATTCTTAATCCAATAGCCTCGCCAAATGTTGCTAGAATGGCAAATTTGATAAAGCTCATAATCATCCCATGTTTAGCGTTGTAATCAACGTAGAAATTGTACACGGGTTGAAAAATGAAAAAGGGGAGGAGTAATAGAACAACTACCGCAATTACTATAATGTCGTTACGTTTCATATTTTTTATGTGACAAGGTGACTATTGACCAAAATATCTATTAAAGCCTTCGGCGGCTTCCTTTGCAATTTTTTCCCAACGGGTGGCAACCATAATAAGCAGTAGAATGATTACTCCAATTAGCAGTTTCTCATTGGTGGTCATATTCTTCCATCTATCCTTGATTGACATAATTTTTGATTATTTGTTGTCGGATTATTTTTGATTAAATGACCTTTCAGAGTCGTCAGACCTGAAAGAGTCATTTTGCAATAGCGCTATTTCTCAATTCTAATACGAGCATCAACTGCAACCACTTTATCTTTCGAACCAAGAAGTGGATTTAAGTCCATTTCGAAGATTTCGGGAGCAACAGTTACCAGAGCTGATACGCGGCTTACCATTTCGGCGAAAAGTTCCTCGTTAACAGGCTCCTGACCACGGGCTCCTTTAATAATGCCGTAGCTCTTTAATCCACGAATCATGCTGAATGCTTCGTTTGTATCGATTGGAGCAATACCTGCTTTAACATCTTTAAGAACCTCAATGAAAATACCGCCTAAACCGCAAAGTACCATGTGTCCAAATTTATCCTCACGTTTTGCCCCAACAAATAGTTCAACACCTTTAAGCATAGGCTGAATAAGAATTGCAGTGGTATCTTTAATTTTGATCATTCTGTCGAACTCACTTGCGGCTGTCTTTTCATCTTTCACATTGAGTGAAACACCGCCAACATCCGATTTATGAACTGGTCCAACAACCTTCATAACTACGGGGAATCCAAGTTTTTTTGCCGATTCAATTGCGTCGGCTTGGGTTGTTACGATAGCTTCGCCAGCACGATGAATACCTGCAGCATCGAGTAAGGCCTGAACTTGCTCAGGTTGTAAGTAGCCGTTTTCTGCATTATCAATCACCTTACGAATCTTGTTTTCATCAACTTTGGGTAAAGTTGGTTTTTCTGGTGTTGGCTTTGGAGTGTGATATATTTTTGATAGAGCATTCCCGAATGTAACCTCGTCGGGAAAGTTGATGCGTCCTTTGGCTATGAAATGGTCAATCTCATCCTTTACATTGATAACCGAAGGAAGAATCGGGAATATCGGTTTACGGCACTCCTTCATTTTTTGATCGAGCAAGTCGTAAACATCGTAAACGGGGAATAATCCTGGGCTTCCAAATATTACAGCCATTGCATCGATATGGTCAAAATCTTTTTCGCAGGCATCAATAATATATCCAAGTTGCTCCGCTGTGCCTGTTGCCAGGAAATCAATAGGATTTGCAACCGATGAACCCGCAAATAGTTTTGAGAGTAGCTCTTTGGCTTTTGAACCATCAATTGCAGGAACTTCCAATCCGTTATTCGATAATGAGTCGGTAAGCATAACTGCAGGCCCGCCAGCGTGGGTGATAACGGCAATGTTTTTACCCTGTAATTCGGGGTGCATAAAAATTGATGCCACAGTGGTTAGTTCATCTCTACCCGAGCAACGAACAATCCCTGCTTTGCGGAAAAGTGCATCAACAGCAACATCGCTACTTGCCAAGGCGCCAGTATGGCTCGATGCAGCGCGGCTACCTGCCGAAGAACTACCTGCTTTAATGGCAGCAATTCTACAGCCCTTACGGATTAACGATGATGCATGTTTTAGCAGTTTTTTAGGTTTGTTGATACTCTCAACGTATAGCAATTTTACCTTTGAACTTGTTGCTGGATCGAACGATTCGTCTAGGTATTCCAGAACTTCTTCAACTCCCATTTGTGCGCTGTTTCCAACTGAGTAAACGCTGTTAAAGGTTAGCCCTTTGGTCATACCCGATTCCATGATAAATACAGCAGTTGCACCCGATCCCGATATGAAATCTACACCTTTGGAATCGAACTTAGGTATTGGGGTTGAGAATACACCTGCAAAGTGAGTATTCATCATACCTATACAGTTTGGGCCAATAAGGCTTCCTCCAACACTGTTTATGGTATCAACAATTTGTTGCTCCAGTTTTGCGCCTTCTTCGCTCTCCTCGTGAAATCCAGCCGAAAGAATGATGAAACCACGAGTTCCTTTCTCTTTTGCTAGGATGTCAACTGTTTGAGGACAGAATTTTGCTGCAATAGCAAGGATTGCCAAATCAACCTGAGGTAAATCGGCCGCATCGCGGAACGACTTAATGCCTTGTACCGTATCAAGTTTTGGGTTTACGACGTATAGTTCGCCTTCGAAATTATGATCGATAAGGTTTTTCAATACTTTACCGCCGGGTTTTTGAACATCGTCGGATCCACCAACTACTACAATGCTTTTTGGGTTGAGAAGTTGCTTTGCTATCATATTGTTGATTATTTATTTTAAACATTTTCTAAATTCGATTGCAAACCTATGGCAATTTAGGGAGAATAACAAGATGAGAAAAGTTGTTTTTGGACATAAGCCAATGTGTCAATTTGAAAATTTGACAATGTGATAATTAGGGAATAAGACAATGAGTGAATAAGTGATAGAAAAGGAGGTTTTAAGTAAGTAGAAAACCTAATGCGGGTTTGGATTTGGTTATCTTTTCGGATTGTTGATTTTGATCGGGACTTGACGAGTGTTGAAGATAACAGAGATTTGGATACCTTTATTATAAAGATTAGGGAACAATTAAAAAATTCGATTGTAACTTTTAACGATAAAGACAGATTGCTTTATAGTGACTTGCAGGCAAAATTCGACACATTAATATCTATTAAATCACCAAGTTTTTGAATTCAATTCTAGTTTTCTTGTGCTTTAATATTTCCCACAACATGGTCTGGTTTGATTCAACAAGTTGTTTTTAGGCAAGAGACTTGACTTTTCGATCCTCCTCATTTTACTTTGTAAAATAGTTGTCTCAATTTTACTAAATGCTTTTTCAACTTGAAGGCAATCGTAGGTTAAAATTTAAAAAATAGTTTTTTAATTGTTGTTTAAAATTCATATATTTATTTAACTTTTTGATATAAGCATTTAATAATTAATTACTTTATGCTTTATTAAGTATAAGATTTACAAATTAATAATAACTAAACTATGAGAAATCTAATTTTTATTTATCCCATATTTATAATAGGATTTTTATTTAGTATACTTAAAACAGAAACAGCATTTGCTCAGAATAAAGCAAAGCATTACTTTAAAATGGATTATGTGAAAGATATGGTTTTTATTGGAGATAAGACTGTTAAGGAACCCTTCTATATTTCCACTAAACCAATTACCAATAGAGATTATATACTTTTTTTGATATGGATTACAAAAACATATGTTGATTATACTGATTACTATGTGGATGCTCTCCCTGGACTTAGTGATTCGATTAAACGTTGCTTTAACGATAGGCTGTACCTTTTGTTTGAATATGAATATGCCTTTGATATATATTTACAGAAGGCTGAACCATATGTGGCAGATTATATTTTTAACACAGAGTATTTAGATTATCCTATTATTGGAATAACTTGGGAGCAAGCGAATATGTTTACACGCTGGTTATCAGATAGGTATAATGAAAACAGTTTGTTTACTAATAAGGTATTGGAATTTGAAGATTATTATAAGAATGAGGATTCGTTTTCAACAGAATCATATCTTTTTGATAATTATGTTGGGAGGCTCAATGTGAATTGTTCAGATTATGATTACCTTAATCTATATGAGAGAATTAAAAAATTAAAAAAAATTATTAGGCCTACATTCCACATAGCAACATCATATGAACTAGAAGCTTTGAACAGATATTTTGATAATAAAAAGATGGATGTTGATTTTGGAAGAATGAAAAATTATAAAGAGTGTTCGTTTGAATTCCTAGATATTTACTATAATCATTATTTAACATACGACAACAAACAAAATCTAATATTAAATAAATATTTTGTTTCTGAAGAGGGTGGTTATAATTTAACCAACAATAAAACAACTAAGTTCGTATATCCTGAAAAGTATTCTGAATGGTGCTTAGATTCATATCTAACAAAGCAAGCGGATAATTTAGCAAGCATATATAATGGTTATGGCTTCATTGATCATTCATTTAAAAAACTTGTTCAACAAAGAGAGGATGATGTTATTCAAAGAAAAGATTCTATAGGAATATTTCCGTATATAGTTATCGGAGATAAGGATGATGAACTTTTTAATGTTTTAAAAACCTCTGTTTTTAATCCTAAAAGTGCCAATATCGTTAAACCTTTTATTTATGATCATAACAAAAACATGATTATCAATAAAGATGGAGATATATTTACTACCTTTAGAGTAGCGGTTAACGCAATTAAGAAGCAATAGATCTGATTTAAATCTATAAATATAATTTGCAGCCTATAATTCTTCATATTCCGCATTCATCCATATCAATACCTAACTATAATGGTTATGTAGATAATGTTGAACTCATTGATAATGAGGTGGATTTACTGACGGATTGGTACACCCATGAATTGTTTTATTCCGAGAATGACATTACAGTAAAAGCAGATTTCTCAAGAATTTTCTGCGATGTGGAACGTTTTGCTGATGACGAACAAGAGTTAATGGCTAGATACGGAATGGGAGTACTTTATGAAAAAACAGATAGTGGAAAATTTTTAAGGGCTATTACCCCAGAATTAAGGGGCGAGATTCTTAGCAAATATTATTGGCCTCATCATAACAGGTTAGAAAATGCAGTAGAGGATCAGCTGCAGCATTATGGCAAATCATTAATAGTAGATTGCCATTCGTTTTCCGATATTCCATTTCAGCGTGATTTAAACCAACAGCCCAACAGACCTCACATAAACATAGGAACGGATAGCTTTCATACTCCAAAGCATTTGGTTGATTTTACTGTAGATTTTTTTGAGAGGCACAAACTTACAGTAGGCATTAATTGGCCTTATAGCGGTACAATGGTTCCTTTAAAATATTACCAAAAGGATAACAGAGTTAACTCAATAATGATTGAGGTTAATAGAAAACTTTACTTGAAGAGCGGTTCAAATGTGAAATTGGGAGATTTCAACTTTATTAAGGGTATATTATATAAGTATATTCGTTGTATTTATTCATAATTCAATAATAAATGAAGTCAAATTTAAACTAATAGATTATGAAAACATTGAATGACAACCTATTTAAATTTACACTATTATTCTTTTTAGTGGTTATCAGTATCATTTTGTATAATATTTCTTTGAATGGTAGGTATTTGAATCATGAAAATGGGATTATTGATACTAGAACTGGTAAAATTTATTTTTTAGATAGAAATAGTGCAGGTAATAATTTATTTGTACCTAAAGAGTTGAGTGATAAAGTGAAATAATATTTTTGAATGAGGTTATTTAATAATAAGTTTTTGCTTTATTGTTGAATCCATTTGGCTTTGCTTTAATTCAACCATTCTATCATATAATGTATTTATATATGGTAAATCTTCAATGAGTAGAAGAGAATTTAACTTTATTTCAATCTTTGCCATCTTGATTTATTGTTTGAGATACTTCTTTATTTGAAATTTCTTTTAAGCTAATTAAAGGAATAATTATAAGAGCAATTGGGGGAAGAATAAATCCAAAAATACCCCAGCCTGTTTGATTACGATTTAACCCCTTAGCAATATTAACACATAAAGCGGCTGAGATTATTCTAACTATTAGATAGGCAAAAATATTTATTATCTGACCAGTGGCTACTTGCTGAATTGTACTTAATTGGATTGGATTAATCCGGTTGTATATATAAAAAATTAAAAGTACTAGACCTAATATTAAGGCAGTTGTTTTGTTTCTTTTTAAATTTTCCATAATCATTTGATTTTATGTTTGTAATTGCAGAGTCTCTGTCTTGGTCATAATGCCTTATAACTAATAATATCAATCTTTATTAAGAATCAGAATCAACTTTTAGTTTGTTGATATTTACGAATTTACTTAATTTTTTTTAATTATTTAATGTACGATACAATTTTCTAAAAATAAATTTTGTTGTGTATTATGCCAATTTGAAAATTTGACAGTGAGAGATAAAGAGTTAGGAGTTGGAAGTGATATTATGAATCTTCTACGAACACTTTTTTTAAAGAAATAAGTTTCTTTATATACCTTAAATTAATAACTTTAAGTAATTATTTTGTGATATTGAGATAGTAATATTAATAAAAAAGATTTGCAGCCTATAATTCTTCATATTCCGCATTCATCGACATCAATACCTAACTATAATGGTTATGTAGATAATGTTGAACTCATTGATAATGAGGTTGAGTTGCTGACGGATTGGTACACCCATGAATTGTTTTATTCCGAGAATGACATTACAGTAAAAGCCGATTTCTCAAGAATTTTCTGCGATGTGGAACGTTTTGCTGATGACGAACAAGAGTTAATGGCTAGATACGGAATGGGAGTACTTTATGAAAAAACAGATAGTGGAAAATTTTTAAGGGCTATTACCCCAGAATTAAGGGGCGAGATTCTTAGCAAATATTATTGGCCTCATCATAACAGGTTAGAAAATGCAGTAGAGGATCAGCTGCAGCATTATGGCAAATCATTAATAGTAGATTGCCATTCGTTTTCCGATATTCCATTTCAGCGTGATTTAAACCAACAGCCCAACAGACCTCACATAAACATAGGAACGGATAGCTTTCATACTCCAAAGCATTTGGTTGATTTTACTGTAGATTTTTTTGAGAGGCACAAACTTACAGTAGGCATTAATTGGCCTTATAGCGGTACAATGGTTCCTTTAAAATATTACCAAAAGGATAACAGAGTTAACTCAATAATGATTGAGGTTAATAGAAAACTTTACTTGAAGAGCGGTTCAAATCAAAAATCGGAAAGGTTTTCCTTTGTTAGAAATTTATTAAAAAATATAATAATTATTTGGCATTAAGCATAATGCAATTATAATATAAAATCATATTTATTAAGAATTTAATGTTATACAAAACTCTATTCCAAACTATGCAAAGAAAATATTATGCTGGGTCAATTTTTTCTGTAATCTAATCAAAATTAATTTTTTCATTATATGTATTGTTGATACTTTTAATTTCATTATTTTTCAGTTGATTAAAAAGTTCATCAATATAACTATCATTAGGTCTAATCTGTATGAAAGTATTTCTTAATGAAAATATTTTATCAAATATGCTATCACTTATCAAATAATTTAAGTCAATTTCTATTAGTGTTTTTTTTCTATTAATATAAACTATACCCTTTTTACCAATATTATTACAGAATAATAACGCATATCTTTTTCTTCGCCCATCTTTTAATATAGCATATTGAAACTCTCCAATAATTGAATCATTATTCATTGCAAGGGATTTAACTTTAGAATACTCAACTTGAATGCTATTTAAAATTGATTTAATCGAATCGTTTAAACTTAATAGTTTTTTATCAACTAAAGTTGAATCTGAATTATATTTATTTATAATATAATCTAGTTTTATTGTTGGTTCAAGAATATAATTATTGTTAATAATAGAAATTTCATCTTTAGTAAATAGAAACATTTGATGAGCAGTAATATTTTTAATACTATCTACCTGAATTATTTCATATTTATCAAGTTCTTTACTTAGTACCTTTTTTTTATCAAAATCATTATCTAGCCACAAAAAAATAATAAAAAAAACAACAATGTTTGAAAAAATAATTGAATAAGATTGGTTAAAAGATAGAAGTTTAAACAAACCCTGTCCAAGAGAATCTATTATAGTCAATAAAATTGCATACAAAACGCCCATGATTATAATGCCTATACATATAAATAGTTTGAAACCATGTAGTAAGGTTGTAATATTTGGAATAAATAAAATTGAATAAATGATTGTAAATATTAAAGATAAAATAATTAAAGTAGAATAAAAATGAACATTGTAATTATCCTTATTAAATATACCTTCGGAAATTCCAGCAGCTGTTAAAAATTGAGAAATTATAACAGCGAAGAAAATACAAATTATATATATTACTTTCATAGAGCCTGTTTAAGTTTTTATTCTTTAAATATCAATTAGTTATAGATTTTATTAAAATTTAGCATGAAAAAAAAGTTTTTAGATATGAAAAAACAAAGATGATGTGCTTTTGAGCATTACCTAAAAAAATAGCCTAACTTGTTTCTCCGGCTTGGATACTAATGCATCTATTATGCTTATATTGTTTATAATGTATTAATTAAACAAATTTAAACAGGTTCTAACAGTTAGTTTTTAAAAATAAAAAATAAATTAAATACCAAAAAGTTTCCGATAATTTTTTTATCAACAGTTAGTTGAAGGTCTTTACTTAACCTACTGTTTGTATTGAGTTTAAGGATACTTTTCTGAAGTTTTTTAAGATTAATAATAAAGTAGCCAGTGAGTTACTTTATTTCTTTGGTGTCAAATATTAAAAATGCAATTCTTCCTTGTTTATTAGTTATTCGTAAGAATGAAGTTTTACCCTCCGATATGCTGTAAATGTACTCCACCTTAAAGTCATCCTCGTACACGTAGAACTTCTTCCTGTGAAATTCCCTGTAGTTCTTAGGAACATTAAGAACCTTAGTAGTGCTATCGTGAAACGTAAGAACAATGCTACTGTCCCTAAAGTCAATTTGAGTTTTTGCACATCCAGGTATCCCGTAATTTGCATTACTGCTACCGTAAGTGTAGGTTATCACTTGACCCACCTCAAACTTCTGCCCAAACAGAACAGAAGGTACGAGCATTAAAATGAATAGAATAGTTTTCATAGTAAAACATCTTATAATTTGTTGCTTTTAATGTGGTACACAAAACGTATTGATAAATTTAGGTGTTTTATATGTTTGATATATACAAATTTACCAATAATTTGTTTGATATTCTTTTATGTTATGAATTATTTTGTGAATAAAAAAAGAGTTGAAGTAAGTAACCTGTCCTTATAACCAATTAAACACTTATTAACTCAACAACAGTAAGCTAATAGCTCTTAAGCCAATCAACATCAACAAAAAATAATATCTTTGCAGACTATCATATATAAATAGAGGTAAAATGTTTGAGGATAATGGGGAGAAACGTAGGCCAGTAATATTGGTTTCGAACGACGATGGCTACAAGGCTAAAGGCATTGAGGCCTTAATTGAAATGGTTAAGCCTTTTGGACGCGTAGTGGTGGTTGCCCCAGAGGAAGGAAATTCTGGGATGTCGCATGCTATCACTATTAAAACTCCGTTGAGAATGAAGCATCGCAAACGCACCGATGATGTTGAAATGTATAGCGTTAACGGAACACCTGTTGATTGCGTGAAGTTGGCGATGAACCAAATTTTTAAAACTCCTCCCGATTTGGTTGTTTCTGGAATAAATCACGGTTCAAACTCATCAATAAGTATTATCTACAGTGGAACTATGGCTGCGGCAATTGAGGGATGTTTGTACGATATTCCTTCCATTGGTTTTTCATTGCTCGATTATGAGGAAAATCCCGATTTTACTGCTTCTATTCAGTTTGGGAAAATTGTGGTTAAAAATGTGCTAGATAATGGCTTGTCGAAGGGATGTTGTTTAAATGTGAATATTCCCGTTTTACCTGCCGATAAGATTAAAGGAATTAAGTTAGCCCGTCAGAACCAAGGAACTTGGCGCGAGGAGTTTGAGAAACGTACCGACCCTCGTGGGGTAAATTACTACTGGCTTACTGGTTACTTCCATAACGAGGAGCCAGAATCGACCGATACCGATGAGTGGGCATTAAACAATGGCTATATATCAGTTGTTCCAATTCATGTTGATTTGACTAACTACAAGGAGATGGAACGCATTAAAAACTGGAACTTCGATTTAAACTCAGTAAACTATGAACCAAGGAAAATTTAATAAACCAATTATTGGCTTTATTGGAGGTTTGCTATTGCCAGTATTAACCTTTGTTGGAATTTATTTGGCATTATACAACGGTAAGAATCTTTTCGATTTTGTAGAAATTACTTGGTTGCAAGGGAATATGTCCAGAGTTTTATCATTATCAATGTTGCCCAATCTTGGCTTGTTTTTTGCTTTTATCTGGACAAATAAACTAAAATCGGCGCAGGGTGTTTTAGGTGTAACCATTGTGTTGGCTTTTGCAATTATCATTCTTAGATTTATTTAAAGGTATTTAATTATGCGGTACTATATTGTTGCAGGTGAGGCCTCGGGCGATTTACACGCATCGAACCTAATGAAAGGGATCAAGGAGAAAGACCCTGATGCCGACTTTCGTTACTTTGGTGGCGATTTAATGCAAGAGCAAGGTGGAATTCTTGTAAAGCATTATCGTGATATGGCCTTTATGGGATTTTTGGAGGTTCTCCTAAATCTCAGAACCATTTCAGCAAATATGAAACTTTGCAAGATTGATATTCGTGAGTTCAATCCCGATGTTCTTATACTTGTCGACTATCCTGGATTTAACCTACGGATGGCAAAGTATGCCAAACAGTTGGGCATTAAAGTTTTTTACTATATAGCACCAAAGGTTTGGGCTTGGAAAGAGGGGCGGGTTAAAATACTAAAGCAGTTTGTCGATAAACTTTTTATCATATTTCCTTTTGAAATAGAGTATTTCAGAAAGCATGGAATTGAACCAATCTATGAGGGTAATCCATCGCCCGATGCAATTGACTCAAAAATAAAGAATAGTCCTTCGTTTGATGATTTTGTTGCTAAGAATGGTCTGTCAGAAAAACCCATCATTGCATTGGTTGCAGGAAGTAGAAAACAGGAGATTCACTATAATTTGCCAGTAATGCTTGAAATGATTGATCGTTTCCCCGATTATCAATTTGTTATTGCAGGAGCCCCGTCGCTTTCGGAGAGTGTTTACAAGCCTTACATCAAGGACAAAAATGTAAAGTTGATTTTTGGTCAAACATATCAACTTTTAAACTGTTCCACATTGGCATTCGTAACATCTGGAACAGCAACCCTAGAGTCTGCCTTAATCAATGTTCCTCAGGTTGTATGCTACAAGGGCAACTTCTTTTCGATGATTATTGCCTGGATGGTAATTAAGGTGAAATACATCTCTTTAGTCAACCTGAATATGGAAAAGGAGGTTGTTCGAGAGCTTAAGCAGTTCGATTTAACTCCTGAAACTCTTTATAAGGAGGCTATTAAATTGATGCCTGGAACCAATGAACGAAGCGAAATGCTGGATAATTATGCTAAATTGCGGCATATGTTGGGTGAAACCGGAACATCGCGAAGAGTTGGAGCAAAAATGGTTGAACTTATTTCGAAGTAAAAAGTTGCCTATGGCCAAATATATCATTGTATTAGGATTACTTGTTAGTTGGATTAATACTTCTGCTCAGAAACTTAGCATAAGCCTTTTTAACGATATCAGGCTATCAACCATTTTAATTACGCCAACCAAGGGTAACTACAAACTTATTACAGGCGATGTGCAGGAGAATCTGCATGCTAACCAAATTCTATATCTCACACGTGCTGGCGATTCTATAATGGTTCGCGATGCTAATCGCAATTTGGGAACTTGGAAACGAGTTTCAATTGTTGGCGATACAAATGAGGATATAATTCGTGTAAAGCCAATTATTCCTGCAAAACCAGCTAGACTATACGACGACAACCTTAGTTTTTATGTAGAGTACGATAGAATTATGGCTATAAACCTTATCGACGAGGAGAAATATATAGCCGCAGTTGTTGAAGCCGAGGGGGGCCCTAATCGTGACGATGAATTCTATAAGGCACAGGCGTTGATTGCACGAACCTATACATTTAAGCATCTGCAAAAGCACAATAGCGAAGGATTTAATTTGTGCGATGGTGTTCATTGCCAAGCGTACAAGGGACGAAGCGAAATGGATGAAGATATCTACACGGCTACTTCGGACACAAAGGATCTTATCATTGTTGATTCCCTAAATAGACCAATTACAGCAGCATTTCATGCAAATTGTGGTGGCGAAACTGCCAATTCTGGGGACGTTTGGATTGAGTCGCTTCCATACTTGGTTTCGGTTCCCGATAGGTTTTGTACAAATTCTCGTAGCGCAACATGGGAGCGCAGGGTACCCTTAAAGGAGTGGAAGAAATTTCTTTCGGAGCAAGGTGTCGATACGCTTAAAATAGGTAAGCATTCCGAGATGAATTTCGATTCACATCAGCGAGCAAAGAATTATACAGCATATGGAGTAACTATTCCCACTACAAAAATAAGAAGCCAGTTTAAGTTGCGCTCGGCATGGTTCTCAATATTTGTGTATAAAACCGAGGTGCGTTTCTCGGGGCGTGGTTACGGACATGGTGTTGGACTATGCCAGGATGGTGCAATAAATATGGCTAGTCGAGGTTGGACATACGATAAAATAATTGAGTATTACTATAAGGGAGTGAAAATTGTTAGTGAGGATTCTGTTGACGTATCGAATATGCAGCCCGATACATTAAATGTTGAGGATCATGCAGAATCAGATACAATGCTTCCTCCTCCAGATCAGATGAGACCTCCAATGTAAAAACTTCTATAGTGATGTTTGCAATATTTACTAAAGAACTAAGCAATTTTTTTTCGTCGCTTACGGGCTACATTTCGGCAATAGTTTTTTTGTTGATTATTGGGTTGATAATGTGGGTTGTCCCTGGCGATTTGAATGTTCTGGACAGTGGCTATGCCACTCTCGATTCCCTTTTCTCCATTGCGCCGTGGGTATTCTTATTTTTAGTACCAGCGGTTACAATGCGAACATTCTCGGAGGAGAAACGCTCTGGAACTATTGAGTTGATTTTAACCCGTCCTATTTCCGATACACAAATGGTGCTGGGCAAATTTTTTGCATCTGTTGTGCTTGTGCTAATTATTCTGATACCAGCATTGTTGTTCTATCTTTCGGTTTATTTATTGGGAAATCCAATTGGAAATATAGATACCGGAGGAACTTGGGGATCATTTATTGGGCTTTTCTTTTTAGCATCGGCGTATGCTGCTGTTGGAATATTTACCTCGAGTATTACCGATAACCCGATTGTTTCCTTTATTCTATCGATGTTACTATGTTTTCTGCTTTATACCGGGTTGAATTCATTGGCATTGCTTGATGTTTTCTCTGGAATAAAATATTCGTTAGTATCTATGAGCATTAGCGAACATTATGGTTCAATGAGTAGAGGTGTGATAGATACTCGCGATGTTGTTTACTTTGTTGCGCTTTCCGCGCTATTTATAATTTTTACAAGAACTAAACTTGAATCACGCAAGTGGTAGATTTTAAATAGTTGTTTATGAATAAATCAGCCCGATATAAAGGTTTAGTAAGATTGGCAATCGCATTGGCAACAATTGCAATGGTGGTTTTTCTTTCAAATATTTTCTACTTACGTCTCGATTTAACCTCGGAGAAACGATATACACTTCAGGACATTACTAAGCGAACTCTAAAGGATTTGAACGATCCGGTTTACATCAAGATCTACCTTGATGGTGATTTACCCATTGGTCTAAACCGAATGAAGAAGGCTTTAACCGAAACTATTGAAGAATTCAAGGTTATTGCCAGTAAAAACATTCAATTCGAGTTTGTAAATCCTTCAGAGTCGGCAAATAGTAAGGAGCGTCAAAAAATCTACAATCAACTTTACGAAAAAGGTTTGCAGCCTACTAATATTCAGCAAAGCGACAAAGAGGGGGGGAGTTCCCAAAAGTTGGTTTTTCCTGGACTAATAATGAGCTACGCTGGGCGCGAGGTTCCTGTTAATCTTCTAAAGAATATCCCAGGACTTTCGGGCGATGAGAATATCAATCTTTCGGTTCAGAACTTCGAGTTTGCATTAGTGGATGGTTTGCTAAAGTTGACAACCGAAACTCGCCCTAAAATTGCTTTTATTCAAGGTCATGGCGAATTCGATGAGTTTGAAACAGGCGATATTGAGAAGGCTCTATCTGAATACTACGATATTGATCGGATTGCAATTAGAGGTAATGTTGATGTGCTGAAACCTTTCCAAACCATTATAATTGCTGGAATTAAACAGCCAATGCCCGAAGTTGATAAGTTTGCCATTGATCAGTATGTAATGAATGGCGGTTGTGTATTGTGGTTTATCGATCCGGTTTTGGTTAATGTCGATAGTTTATCGACAGGTGCGTCAACACTTGCATTTGTAAATCAGCATAACTTGGACGATATGTTGTTTCGTTATGGTGCACGCCTAGATCCCATGCTAATTCAGGATTTGCAGTGTGCATATATCCCTGTAAATATGGCATTAGCAGGTCAGGAACCAAATTTTGTTCCTGCGCCTTGGACTTACTATCCTTTGCTTGCTACGCCAACCAATCATCCTATTACTCGTAACTTAAACCTAATTCATAGCCAGTTTATTAGCCCAGTCGATACTGTTGGTGGTAGTTCTGATATCAAAAAGCATTATCTGCTTTATACATCAATGAACGGCAAGGTTTTGCAGGTGCCGTTGTTTGTAAGCTTATCGCAGGTTAATCAGCGAATTAACGAGCGTGAGTTTCGGGTTTCCAATATTCCTGTTGCAGTGGAACTTTCGGGTGAGTTTCAGTCTGTTTTCCGAAATCGTTCTTTGTCCGCGTATAATAATGGTCAGCCTATCGAGTTCAAGGATAAAAGCAAATTCACAAGGATGATTGTTGTGGCCGATGCCGATATTATCCGTAACGATGTGCAACGCCGACCCAATGGAGCTTACATTATTCCGTTGGGTTACGATAGGTTTACCAACCAAACATTCGGCAACAAGGAGTTGGTGTTGAATATGGTTCGCTACCTAAATGACGATGAGGGTTTGATGAACCTTCGTTCTCGTGATTTTAAGCTTCGCTTGCTTAACCGTAAGGTTATTTTGCAATCACGCTTAAAATGGCAACTGATTAATATGTTGATACCTTCTGCTATACTTATCATAGGTGGTATTGTGTGGTTGTTCGTTAGGCGGAGGAAATATACTCGATAGTTAATCAAATAAAGTCACTTGTAACTAAATGTCACTAGTCACTTATTAATTTATGAAATTCCTTAAACATTACTGGTGGTTTGTAGCGTTATTGCTAGTATGCGCTTTGCTACTTTTGCAAAGAGTTCGTAGTAATAAACTTAACATCAAGCAATTTTCGATACCTGATATTGAAAGTATCGATGGTTTCTTTATTGGTAAGGGGGCCGATTCTATTTCGGTTGTTAAAACTAAAAATGGTTGGGTAGTTAATAATGGATCGCTAGCCGATGTTAACGCAGTTAATTCTTTATTCAATGTTTTTAGGAATTTAACCACAGAATCTCCAGTTCCTGCAAAATTGAACGACAGTATAGTTGATGTTGCCGAAAATAAAGGGGTTCAAGTAATCGTTTACTCTAATGGTTCGGCGAAACTTAGTTTCAGTGCGCTGTTCGAAGCTAATTTCAAAAAGACAATTTTTGTTGAACATAATTCTAGAAAAGCCTTCTTTGTTGAGTTGGTTGGTTTTACTGGACAAATTTCCGATTTATTTATTACCGAAAAATCATACTGGACTGGCAATCAGTTATTCAGTTTCGTAGTTTCAAAGGTTTCTAGAATTGAGGTTGATATTCCTCAGAATCCAGAATTATCCTATGTAATAGGAATTGACGAGAATAAGTTTGAGTTATTGAGAAAGTCTAACAAAGAAGTAATTTCAAACCCAAACATTGATAGAATATCACGACTAGTAAACGGTTTGGGAAATCTAACAATATCTAAATTGACAAAAACTCAGCAGGATTCTGCTATTGAATCTATAAAATCGGCACAGCCAATGCGGATTATTACATTATTTACAGGATCTCAATCAAGTCGAGTTATTCTTTACCCAATTAAAATTGATAAAATCAACGAGTTGGGAGTAATGGTTGAATTCGATCCCAACCGTTTTTATGTTGTTTATGCTGATAATCAAGTTGCAGAAGGAACTTATGTCAATTTTTCTTCGGTACTATGGGATATTGCCGATTTGGTAGTTAAAAACTAAAACCCTTTTGTAATTTTGTGGTTAAAATTTCGTATTATTGACTTCCCAAAAAATTATCGAATGGGTTGATTTATAGGCACAACTTTATAAATTAGGTATCAATTTGTTGTCGAGTAGATATTTATGGGATTAATTGGCGAATAATTAGAATAAATAATATCATTAACATTAAACTTTACAGTGATGAAATTTGTAGTGTCAAGCACTGAGTTATTGAGCCACCTTTCGGTGGTGAGTAGGGTGATTAGCAGCAAGAACACCCTTCCTATTCTTGATAACTTTCTTTTCAAGTTAGAGGGTAATGAACTGGAAATTACCGCGTCGGATTTGGAATCGACCTTAACAACCCGTATTACCTTGGAGAACGTTTCCGACGAAGGTTCTGTTGCCATACCTTACAAGATTCTGATTGATACTTTAAAGGAATTCTCTGAGCAACCTTTAACTTTCGATATCGATCCAGGTTCTCTTTCAATTGTTATCAATTCCGAGAATGGCCAGTTTAATATTGTAGGTCAGCCTGCCGATGATTTTCCTGCAAAAGCAGAGATTAAGGCCGAGGATAAAACTACCGTTAAACTTGCTGCCGATATTATGCTGAATGGTATTACCAAAACCATTTTTGCAACTGCCGACGATGAGATGCGCCCTGTGATGAATGGTATTTTTATCGATTTAAATTCCGATGGAATTACCTTTGTTGCATCGGATTCGCACAAATTGGTTCGTTACCGTCGTAAGGATGTTCAGGCCGATTCTGAATCGTCGTTCATTCTTCCAAAGAAACCTGCTACTCTATTGAAGAATATTCTAGCAAAGGAGACTGGCTCAATCGTAGTTGATTTTGATACAAAGAATGCTCGCATCACAATGGCAGGTTACACTCTAATTTGCCGTTTGGTTGAGGGTAACTATCCTAACTATAGTGCTGTAATTCCTGCAAATAATCCAAATAGAATGGTTATCGATCGTGTTGAAATTTACAATGCGCTTCGTAGGGTTTCGATTTATTCAAATGCAGCAAGTAACCTTATTAAGTTAAGTCTAACAGGTAATCAGTGCGTGGTTTCGGCGCAGGATTTGGACTTTTCTGTATCGGCTTACGAGCGTTTAAAATGCGAGTACGAAGGCGATGACATGGAAATTGGTTTTAAATCAGCATTCCTTGTTGAGATTTTGGCAAATCTCTCGGCATCTGATATTGTTCTTTCAATGTCCGATCCATCTCGCGCAGGTTTGTTGTTCCCGAATGTGAATGAAAATCCCGACGAGGATGTTCTTATGTTGCTAATGCCAATGATGATTGGTGCGTAATAAACTTACATAAAACCTTCCCGTAGGAATCTCTTCCTTGATTTGAAAGGGCCTATGGGAAGGTTTTTTATTTTAACAGATAGATAATGAAATTAAATATTAAAAATCCTTTAGTATTCATCGATTTAGAAACTACGGGTATCGATGTTGTAAAGGATCGAATCGTTGAAATTGCAATTCTCAAGGTCACTCCCGACGGAAAAGAGGATATGAAAGTTTTAAGGATTAATCCTGGAATGCCAATTCCTCCCGAAGTAACTGCAATTCATGGAATTTCCGATGAGGATGTAAAAAATGAACCAACATTTAAGGAAGTGGCTAAATCGTTGGCTAACTTAATTGAGGGATGCGATTTTGCTGGGTTCAATTCAAATAAGTTCGATTTTCCTTTACTGGCCGAGGAGTTTTTGCGAGCTGATGTTGATTTTGATTTGAAGAAACGTAAGTTTATCGATGTTCAAACCATTTTCCATAAAATGGAAAAACGTACACTTTCGGCAGCCTACAAATTCTATCTCGATAAGGATTTAACCAATGCGCATAGTGCCGGCGCCGACTCCATGGCCACATACGAAATACTAGGAGCTCAGCTCGATCGGTATTCGGAGTTAAAGAACGATGTCGATTTTCTGTCGGAATACAGTTCATTCAACCGAAATGTCGATTTTATTGGTCGTATTATTTTAGATGATAATGGGGTTGAAGTATTTAACTTTGGAAAACACAGGGGAAAGCCAGTAATTGAGGTTTTTCAAAAGGAGCCTAGTTACTACTCATGGATGATGAATGGAGATTTTCCTCTATATACTAAAAGAGTACTAACTGCTATCTATCTAAAAATGAAGCAAAAATAAAAGTGGGGGAGTTTAGTTTTTTACTTATGATATTCTTATACTAAACTCTACATTTTCTATAACTACCTTGTTTTATATCATTTTTAAATTTTTTACTGTGTAATAAATGCGTTCAATTTTCAGCTATATTTGATTAATAAACCAAACATAATATAACCTAAACCAAAAACTATGGCATTAATTGAAAGTTTCAGAAAGCAAGGCGATTTTCTTTTTCGTTTTCGGAGTTATATGCCCCTTTTATTACTAATATCGGGGCTTGCTTTTTATATTTACATGCACTATACAAATCAGTATAATTTTGACATTATTTATTTTTGGATTTGTTTCGGTATAAGTTTCTTTGGATTATTTATAAGATCAATTACAATTGGGTTTACACCCAAGAATACATCCGGACGGAATACCAAAAAGCAGGTAGCCGATGTTGTAAACACAACTGCCATGTATTCAATTGTTCGTCATCCACTATACTTGGGAAACTTTTTTATGTGGCTTGGACTAGCATTACTTTCTGCTAGTATTTGGTTTGTACTTGTATTTGTTTTAGTGTTCTGGATTTACTACGAGCGTATTATGTATGCTGAGGAATTTTTCCTTCGCGAAAAGTTTGGAATGCCTTACCTTGAATGGGCAAATAAAGTTCCGTCATTTATTCCAAGGTTTTCTTCTTGGAAATCGTCAGAGTTATATTTCTCATTTCGTAAGGTTGTTAAGCGCGAAACCTTGGGTTTGTTTAAGCTTGTTTTATGCTTTTTTATATTTCAGCTTATTCACGAGTATTTTATCAATAATTTTAACCTTGATAGTATTAGCCAATTTGGTCGAATTTGGCTGTACATTTTTATAGTGATGCTTATATTCTACCTTATAGTTAGAACGCTGAATAAGAAAACGAAATTTTTTGTTGAAGAGGGAAGATAAAATTTATTCGCCGGAAATCCGGCGAATTTTTTTACAGTATAGTTATGAAGATTATTTGTATTGGACGTAATTACAGAGAGCATGCTCAGGAGATGAATGCTGAGGTTCCTGAGCAACCTGTTTTCTTTATCAAACCAGACACCTGTTTGCTTCGTAATGGTCAGCCATTCTATTATCCTGATTTTACAACGGATTTACAGTACGAGGTGGAGATCGTGCTTCGAATTAATCGACTAGGAAGGAGCATAAACAAGCGTTTTGCCCATCGGTATTACGATGCTGTTACTTTAGGAATCGATTTTACGGCTCGTGATTTACAGAGAGAGTGCAAGCAAAAAGGGCTGCCATGGGAAATCTCGAAAGCATTTGATTATTCCGCACCTGTTGGTGAATTTATTCTTAAGGAGGAGATTGAAAATTTAGGCGCTATAGACTTTCGGTTGGAAAAAAACGACGAGATTGTTCAGCATGGTAATACTCGTGATATGATTTTTGATTATGATGATCTTATCGATCATGTTTCTAAGTATGTTACTTTCCGCATTGGTGATTTAATGTTTACAGGAACTCCCGCCGGTGTCGGGTCAGTTAAGATTGGCGATAGATTAAAGGGCTTTCTTAACGATAAATTAATGTTCGATATAGTAGTAAGATAATTTCATTGTATAATTTGCAGTTTTTTTTCATAGTCTTTTAGAGATCATTGGGAGTGTCTTTTCTTTTGGTTTTGATATAAGGGGTATTCTTAATTCAAATTAACTTTTACTAGGAATGATGAATCTGTTTAGAAATCTGTTGAGTAGTAGATATGGAGGTTTGTTTATTTTTTATCTTGTATTCATATCAATATCATTTGTTATCAGAACAGTTTTACTGGGAGTTTCAATATCGGGAGTCGATTTAAGTTTGATGGGTTTAGTTTGGATTTATGGGGTTGGCCTTTTTTTCGATACCATTGCTTTTACCTATTTTGCAATTCCCTTTGTTTTATTTTTAGTATTTTTTTCAAACAAGTTCTTTTCCTCCAAAGCACATAGAATATTTGCATACATAGTATATTTCTTGATTTTCTATATTTTGCTCTTTGATGGTGTTTCCGAATACTTCTTTTGGGATGAGATTGGTGTTAGATTTAACTTTATTGCGGTAGATTACCTAGTTTATACCACCGAGGTCATTAAGAATATTCGCGAATCGTATCCATTGCCAATACTTCTTGGTTCAATTTTTATAATAGATGCATTGCTATTGTTTTATATTGTTAAAAAGAAGTGGCTTGATGCATCATTTAAGAGTTCTACACCCCTTAAGAAACGCATGTTGGTAGGCGTTGCATTATTAATATTGCCACTTCTATCGTATACTTTCGTAAATTACTCATTGGCGGAAAAGACTTCGAACCGAAATAACAGTGAACTTTCCAAAAACGGAATATATTCGCTTTTTGCTGCTTTTATTAATAATGAACTTGACTATGAGTCATTTTATATAAATCATTCTAACGAGAAAGTTTTTACGCAATTACGTCCAAATTTGAAATCGGAGAATAGTGAGTTTTTATCGAATGAGATCTTTAATATATCAAGGAGAATTAGTAATAAGGGAGACGAAAAAAAGTACAATCTTGTTTTAATTACGGTTGAGAGTTTAAGTGCCGAGTTTATGTTTTTTGGGGGCAGTAAGCGGGGAGATGTCACTCCAAATCTCGATTCTATTGCCAATGAAGGATTGTTGTTCACCAATCTGTATGCTACGGGAACTCGTACAATATGGGGATTAGAGGCTATAATGCTTTCAGCACCACCTAAGCCAGGACAGAGCGTAATTAAGCGTCCTCGATGCGAAAATATGTTTTCGTTGGGACAATTATTTAAGCTTAGACAGTATGATCTTAAGTTCATATATGGAGGCTATGGGTATTTTGATAACATGAACTATTTCTTTAAGAACAATGGTTTTTCGATTGTTGATAGGAAAGATTTTGATAAGTCAGAGATTACCTTTTCGAATGCTTGGGGTGTTTGCGATCAAGATTTGTTTAATAAAGTTTTAAAGGAGAATGATAAATCCTTTGAAAGTGGAAAACCATTTTTTGATGTTGTTTTAACAACTTCGAATCATCGCCCGTTTACTTATCCCAACGGAGTTATTGATATTTCATCACCAGGCGGACGTGCTGGCTCAGTAAAGTATTGCGATTATTCTATTGGTGAGTTTATCAGAATGTCTAAAACAAAGCCTTGGTTCAATAATACTATTTTTGTAATAGTTGCCGATCATTGTGCAGGTAGCGCAGGTCAAACAGAACTTCCCATAATCGATTATCAAATTCCATGTATAGTTTTCAATCCGAATATAGTTAAAGCCCAACAGATTGATAAAATGGCGAGTCAAATTGATATTGGGCCAACTATTTTAGGATTGATGAATTGGTCGTACGAAAGTAAATTCTACGGCAAGGATATTCAAAAAATGGACTCTACGGAGGAACGTGCATTTGTTGCTAATTACCAGCGATTAGGTTTTGTTAAAAATAATAAAGTCATTGTTCTTAGTCCATTACAAGTTGCCGATCAGTATGTATTTGATCGTCATACTGGAGTAATGACAATGCAAGATGTTGATAGCAGTAGTCTTGATGAGGTTGTTATGTATTATCAATCTGCAAACTATTTGCAAAGGAAACAGTTGAATAAGTGGGATAACGGACAGTAAGCTAATTGTGCTTGGTATGTTCCGAGGCAGATTGTCCAGCCAACCATCCAGTCGAAAACGCAATTTGTAGATTGTAACCGCCTGTATTTCCAGTTATGTCTATAATTTCACCGGCAAAGTAAAGTCCATCAACTAACTTAGAGGCCATAGTTTTGCTATCAATCTCTTTTAAGTTGATGCCTCCGGCAGTAATAATTGCTTCGTTCCAGTCTCTATGGCCTTTCATTTGAAAGGCAAAATCTTTAAGCATATTTATTAAACGATCTTTTTCTTCAGAGGTAAGTTCTTTCGCAAGTTTAAGCGAGCTCAGTTTTAAATGGCGAAGAAATACTGATACGAGTTGAGATGGAAGTAGCTCTTTAAAAAGCATTCCTACGGTATAGTTTGCACTTTTGCTAGAGTCTCGTTCAATCCGGTTTCTTAGTTTGTCGTGACTAAGTGCAGGCTTTAGATCTATGCTAATACTAACCTTGTTTCCCGATCTGAATGCATCGATAGCCTGTAGGCTTAGCCTTAATATGCATGGTCCATCGAGCCCATATTCGGTAAATTCTACTTCGCCAAATTCTTCAGAGGATCTATGTCCATCGATGTAGAGTGAAGTATTTACGTTTCTTAGGTTTAATTTGTTTAATTGAGGAAACGATGGTTGTGTTTCAAGTCCAGTTAGGGATGGTCTTAAATTTACGATAGAATGTCCTAGCTGTTCGGCAAATTTGTATCCATCACCAGTTGATCCGGTGGCAGGATACGATTTTCCTCCAGTTGCAATAATTACTGCATTACATGCTACTGTATTGTTGTTCTCAAGCCGAATGCCTTTTACACTGTTGCCTTCCGTTATTATTCCAGAAACTAGACTGTGATTGAATATCTCAACACCCTGTTTTTTTGCCCATTTAACTATAGCATCGGCAACATCCCATGCTTTTCCTGATACGGGAAAAACTCTTTGTCCTCGTTCTGTCACGGTTTTTACCCCCATATTTTCAATAAGTTCAACTATATGCTTATTAAAGAATGCTCCAAATGCTTTATTCAGGAAGCGAGGGTTTGGTGTAATTTCTTGTATAAACTCGTTGAAAGGACGCATATTGGTTATGTTACAGCGTCCTTTTCCTGTTATTCTCAATTTTCGGGCTGGTTTTTCCATCTTTTCAAAAATGGCAACACTAGCACCAAGCATCGAAGCACGTCCTGCTGCAATCAATCCTGCAGGGCCTGCTCCAATAATAACGATATCGTATGATTTATCTAATTGCATCAATTTTATATAATTGCAGTAGTTACACCAGTAGCATCAAGTTCTTTCTTTAATTTACAGAAGAAATGGGTTGGATAGCTGGCTGTTGAATATTTTTGAGCATATGCTATGGTTGCATCAATGCTGTTTTCCTGTTCAACAAGTTGTTCTTTTAGGGTTTTATATACAGCAAGTTCACTATCAGGGTTGTATGTGCCCTGAATTATTTGTGAATCCAAATTACTGAAGAAATTTATGGTTTCTAGGTAATGTACTTTTTGCTTATCGGCAAAATGGTGTAACGATGAATATGTATTTGTAAAACTTGTGAATCTGTTTTTTAGGTTTGCAATGATCTTTTTAGGTAGTTCACCTTCAGCAATTCCTCGTTTTAGGTATATCTCTATGTACCTGAATATGCCTATTATTCCTATAGCGTCCAAATCGTCGGCAGTTGAAACTAATCGGTTAAGGCATGCCATGTCTTGTGGATTTGTAATCACGGCTTGTTTAGTCGATTTGTCATCATGACATTCGATAGACTGGATTATTGCATCGAAATTCGAGGGTTTATTTGCCGGGTGTTCATCATAGTACTCTTTGCAAATAAGTCCACCGTGCTTTCCGTGCATCTCTCCAATATCAATGGTGAGACCTGAGTCGTGGAAGAAACAAGCAATAATAGCACATTCAATTAGTTCTTCGGTAATTTCAATTCCAGCTCGGTGAAGCTCTATAATCATTTCTTTACAGTGTAGCCAAACTCTCAGATGGTGTTGAGCATCGTGTGAAGGCAGGCTCGTATTACTGAAAATTTGTATGATGTAACTATATAGTTCATTAAGGTGTTTTTGTTCGAGTCGATGAATTTGTTCTTGGAGTTGTTCCATTGGTGCGCTTTATTAGGGTGCAAATTTAATTACTTCTTTGGTTCTATAATTATTTGATTGGAGAATGAGTTGTTTTATGTTCGTTTATAAGGAAAAGAAAAAGCAGGATCAATTCTCATTGTCCTGCTTTTAAGAAAATTCAAAAAATGTATTTACACTAATTCCTGTGACTTAGCAATAATATCGTATGCCATATCTAGGATTGTAGTATCGTCAAGTGTAACTATTCCACCATCGGGGCCTTGCTCAACATGCATCCCCACAGCACCACCAACATCATAGTGTGTACCACCAAAATAATTGCGGACAGTTTCAACGTTAACGTTTAACTTTTCCGCAATCGTCTGCATGCTACCATCAGGAAGGTTATCTTTAACCCTCCTGAGCTCATTGAATGTGATTAGTTTCGTCATATCTTAATAGTTTAGAAGTACAGTTTAATTTTCTAAATATAAAAAATTAATTAAAGATTAAAAAGAAATTAACATACTTTTTAAATTCATTTTTTAAACAACTCTTAATATATACTTAAACGTTCTTTTCTCCATTTTGTTGGGTAAATAATCTACTATTATCGAATACTCTAGAATATTTTTCAGATGATTTTGCTGCGAAAAAGTTATTGTAAATGATATGAGGAAATTTAGTTTGAAGCCTTTTTTAGTTCTCTGGTTACTTATTTTCTCGTTTGTTTCTTTCCATGATTTCTCCCTATCTTTGAACCCAAAATTTGGTTTTAATGATTAGAATGGTGGTTACCGATTTGGACGGTACGCTTATTAGCAGTAGTAATACTTTTAGTGAATCGAATTTGAACACCCTAAAAATCTTGGGTGAAAGAGGCATTATTCGGGTTATTGCTACTGGCCGATCGCCATACTCTGCATCTAAAGTTATTCCCGATGATTTTCCTATCGATTATTTAGTTTTCTCATCGGGGGCAGGTATTATTCGTTGGAGCGATAAATCAATAGTATATACCACCGAGTTGTGTGCTAATAAGGTTCAACATATAATAGACATTTTGGTTAATCTGGGTGTCGATTTTATGGTTCATGAGCCAATACCCCAGAACCATAACTTTCATTACTATTTTTCGGGAAACTCTAACCCCGATTTTGATAGGCGGATGAGTGTTTACAAGGATTTTTGTAGTCCGTTGATATTGGGAGTTCCATACCCCGATAATGCAACACAGATAATTGCGGTACTACCACCCAATCCGGAAATATTTTACTCGTTAGAGAGCCAACTTTATGGGGTGAAGGTTATTCGAGCAACATCGCCACTGGATGGTGAATCAATCTGGATGGAGATTTTTCCCGAGGGAGTTTCCAAAGGACATAGTATCGATTGGCTTTGTAAGTACCTTGGTGGAGTTCAATCCAACGAAATAATAGCAATTGGTAACGATTATAACGACCTTGATTTGTTAAACTACACCCCAAACGGCTTTCTGGTTGAAAATTCACCTGAAGAGTTAAAACAAAAATTTAAAGTTGTTGCTTCGAACGATAATTCTGGATTTTCCGAAGCCGTTTCGTTGGTGTATAGTTTGTAGTTTTTGTTACACTTTACCCAATTAGTCTATCTATAAATTCTCTCCTTGTTCAATGCCCTGCGGTATGCTTCGGCATTGCGATTGTGCTCGGTAAGTGTTTTTGCAAATTCGTGGTAGCCCGAGAAATCAGCTTTGGCGCAGAAGTATAGATAGCTATGCTTTTCGGTGTTTAAAACTGCATCGATGCTGTTGATGGATGGGCAACGGATTGGTCCTGGAGGTAATCCTCGGTACTTATAGGTGTTATATGGTGAGTTAATTTCAAGATGCTTGGTGAGTATGCGGCGTAGTCCAAAATCGCCTACGGCGAATTTTACTGTAGGATCGGCCTGTAATGGAATTCCCTTATTTAATCGATTGATATAAACTCCGGAAACTCTAGACTTTTCGATATTAAAGCGAGTTTCTTCCTCAACTATCGATGCGAGTGTTGAGATTTGAACCTTTGTTAACCCCAACTTAAATGCTTTAGATTGGCGCTCGTTGTTCCAGAATCGTTCATACTCTTTTTGCATCCTGTCTAAAAAGCCTTTGGCGTTGGTGTTCCAGTAAAACTCGTAGGTGTTTGGGATGCACATTGCAATGATTGTGGCTTTATCGAAACCGTAATCAGTTGTAATACGATCGGATGTTAGTAAAGCTAGAATAGATAACGAATCGGCCTCAATTTGTTGGGCAATTCTGCCCGCTAGTTGTTCTGGTGTTCTAATATTATTAAAGGTAAGCTTTAAGGGTTTTTGAAGTCCCATCTTCAGCATCGAGATCAATCTTCGGTTGCCAGTGTTGGGCTTTATTAAGTAACGGCCTGCTTTAATGTTGTTTTTGTAACCAAGTCGGCTGGCTACGGTAGTAAACGATTTTTGATTCTTTAGAATATCGTGCTTGCAGAGGGAGTCAATTACATTCTGGAATGTCGATCCGGTTGGAATATAGATAACAATCTCCTTGCTGTTCTTTGTATTGGGGACGTAGTTTAAGCGGTAATAGTTAAAGGCAAATACAGACCCTATAAGCCCTACAATAACTATTGGAATTAGGATTATCAGAAGTGTTTTTCTATTTGTCGATTTTAGCATACTACGTTAAATTTTAAACGTTAGAAAGAGTTTCTTTATGGTTATCCTAATTTCAAATTTAATAAAAGAACCGTTAATCAATGTTTAACGGTTCTTTTCGTTTATAATATTAACCTATTTTATATTTCGTTTAACGCTTCACTTTTATCGTTTCACGAAAAATTCTACTTCAATAGTTCAACAGCCTTAGCAATTCTTTCGGCGGCTTGCTTTAGTTTCTCGTCGGCAGTGGCATAGGAGAAACGGATGTAGTTTGGTGCGCCAAATGCCGAACCAGGAACAACCGCAACGTGTGCAACATTTAGCAGGAACATTGCTAAATCCTCCGAGTTGTTGATGGTATTACCGTTGTACTGTTTTCCGAAGAAGTACGAAACCTCTGGGAAGATGTAGAATGCTCCGCTAGGCATATTAACGCGGAAGCCTCTGATTTTCGATATTGCATCAACCATGAAATCGCGACGGCGTTTGAATGCAACCTGCATTTCCTTTGTGGTAGAACCATCGGAGTTGAACGCTGCTGTGGCTGCTTTTTGTGCAATTGAGCATACGCCAGAGGTTTGCTGACCTTGTAGCTTGTTGCAGGCCTTAGCAATCCATTTAGCCGATGCCGAAAAGCCAATTCTCCAGCCGGTCATTGCGTAGCCTTTCGATACACCATTAATAATAATCACTCTATCGCGGATATTCTCGAACTGAGCAATGCTCTCGTGCTTTCCGGTAAAGTTGATATGCTCGTAAATCTCGTCCGATAGAACAAGAATATTTGGATGCTTAGCAACGATATCGGCAATTGCCTTTAGCTCATCGCGGGTGTAAATACTACCCGTTGGGTTCGATGGCGAGCAAAGCATCAAAACTCTGGTTTTTGGTGTAATGGCAGCTTCGAGCTGTGCAGGGGTGATCTTGAAATCGCTATCGATGCTGGTTTCAAGTACAACGCTTTTACCCTCGGCAAGTTTAACCAGCTCCACGTAGCTAACCCAGTAGGGTGCGGGAACAATAACCTCATCGCCCTTATCAACAACGCACATAAGCACGTTGGAAAGGCTATGCTTAGCACCGCCCGATACTACAATTTGATCGGTGGTGAAATCGAGGTTGTTCTCCCTTTTTAGTTTACCGCAGATTGACTCAAGCAAATCCTTGTAGCCAGGAACTGGGGTGTAGAACGAGTAGTTCTCGTCGATGGCTTTTTTGGCAGCATCCTTAACAAAATCGGGGGTGAAGAAATCGGGTTCACCAACGCTTAGGCTGATTACATCGATACCCTTACTTGCCAATTCCCTCGATTTTTGAGTCATGGCAATGGTTTGTGATTCTTCGAGTGCAGCTATACGGGCAGATACTTTCTCCATATCTCTAAATCTTTTATGTTTACTAATAATCGAAAACTTTATGTAATTTTAAGAGGTCAAATTTACTTAAACTTTGTTTATTCCGAGCAACTTTAAAAATCATTAACCAATGTTCGCAGAAATATTAAAAATTGTACTTCCTGCCTTAATGGTCTTTCTTGCAGGATATTTGGCTATTCGGGCAATGCTAAAGAACGATGCCAATCGCCGTAAAACAGAATTAATGTTCAACAACATTAAGGTTACGCTACCCATAAGGCTGCAAGCATACGAGCGGTTAATTCTGTTGCTGGAGCGCATCTCGCCCGAATCGATTATTGTGCGGGTAAGCAAAAAGGGAATGCTGGCATCGGACTTACAGTCGGCACTTTTGGGAACTATCCGTGCGGAGTGGGAGCATAACCTCTCGCAGCAGCTCTACGTGAGCAACGAGGCTTGGGAGATGGTTCGCAATGCCAAGGAGAATATTGTGAAGCTGGTAAACATTAGCGCCGACCATGTTAACCCCAACGAAACAGCTCTTATGCTAAGCCAACGAATTCTGGAAACCATGGTTGAACTCGATACTAACCCCGCTTCCTATGCGGTGGATTTTCTGAAGAAGGAGGTGAAGGAGATACTGTAAATTTTTTTTGATGGAGATAATTAATTTGTAGTTATTTTTAAAACAAGATGGTATAACAAACGTTCTTAAGTTATATATTTTTACATTTAGGATTATATTCGCACGATATTATAAATTTGTTAAAAAATTCCTAATGGCTTTAAGTAACAACAATAAAGAATTAGAGAAATATAGGAGTTATTCTTCTATCTTTTCAAGTTCTTCATTTACAAAATTACTTCGTTTTGACGACTATTCTTTTATTGATGCTAAGATTAATCGATATGACCGTTCAAAAATTGGAAATGAAATAAATACTTACTACCAGTATATTCAATATGTTTATTTACAACTTAGAAAAAAATATCAGAATGAATACATTTATAAGAATACCTTTATAAATAGTCTTTTATTAGAAAAGTATGGAGTTAAAGATACTATAGCCATTAATGAATTCAGGGTGGGGAATTCCATTGCGGATATTGTTTTGTTCAATGGTACTAGTAAAGCATTTGAGATAAAAACTGAACTTGATTCTAATAAACGACTTAGTGGACAACTTACCGATTATTCAAAAATATTTAAGGAATGTTATATTGTAACTCATCAATCTTTGATTGATAAATACGTGAAAGAAAATACCCATGTAGGGATAATAGAATGGGTTGAAAATTTTCATTCGATTGAAATGCATGAAGTGAGGGGGGCTACCATTAACTCCGAAATTGATGCAGATACATTGATTCGGACAATACGTACTCAGGAGTATAAAAATATTGTGATGAATTATTATGGAGCATTACCTGATATGAATAGTTTTAATATGTTTGAGATTTGTAGTGAGATGATAAAGCAAATTCCTACAGATAATTTAAACCAGTTATTTATTAATGAATTAAAAAAAAGAAAATCGAATACTCAGATTCTTCGGACATTTCACCAAGAGTTACGACAACTTCTTTTAGCGATGAATTTGAATCAAAAATCTTATGTTATATTGGATGAAAAGTTAAATAAACCCATAAATATTACCTGATATGTATTATCCATACTTGCGGGGCCGGCAGTTTGAATTAATTGCTTTACGCGAATACGCACAACAGAAAGGAGATAATAATAACATTATTCCAATCATAGAACCAGTTAAAGTGACATTCAACAGTATGAAGTTGGCTCTTCCGCAGTTGATTGCTGGAAATGTTAAATTTGCTCTAATTCTTAATCCACAAGTTGGGGATATTAAAAATTATACTACAATAACAGAACCTCTCTTTAATGAGTTATCAAACAAATCAAATTGGATTCCTGCCTTTATAATAACCAAGAACTATCAGGAAGTTAGTACTATTATTCTTGAAAATAATTATAACGAAGTAATGCTGGTATTAACTGACATGGTTGATATAGAAAATAGAAATTTTATTTTCTTAGCTGAGTCTTTATCTGTTAAATATATTGTTACTAAAGAAAATAAATCCTTAAAACGAAAAGTGAAAAATAAGGAATTTATCAGGTTAGATGATAATTTTAAAAGGCAGAAACGGAATAGTGATTATCTCGCAATTGATGAAGAAAAATTTACAGAGGAGCATTTGTTTTATGTAGAAGATGTATATAGCGGATTTTCCGACTATACAACATTAGTTAGTGATTATATTGAAGGGGGAATTTCTCCTTGGGCTATTGCTATTCATTTGACTTATACAAAAGATAATAAAGAAATTTGGGTTAAGCATTTTGTTTCAGATACAAATGATGATCAATCAAATATTCAGGGAAAGTTTTCGCAGGCTGCACGAAAAGCCGTTGAATTTCTTGATTATAAAAATATTCATACACAAGCTGCCGATGAATTACGGAATTATTTTAGGGAGCAAAGATATCCAGGTTTAGGTATGATTAAAAAGATATCGATTAAACACCATTTGGAATTAGTAAATGGACTTTTACCAATAACCTAATAGTATGAAAGTTTGCGTTCACTGTTTTAATGATATTGAACTTAAGCAATTCATTCAAGTTGAAGCAACGGAAAAGGGACGTTGTGATTATTGTTCGAATGGTGAAGAAGCCGAACTTGTGCTAATAGATGAACTACTCGATTTCTTTTCTGAGTTTATCAATATTTTTAAACTAGATGATCGAGGTATTTCTTTAAATCAATTAATTCAAAAAGATTGGGAACTTTTTTCTGTTCATACAAATATTGATAAAATCCTTTCAACAATATTAAAGGAGATTAACTCGCCTTTGACTTTTAGTGATAAGGTTACTTATATTGATGAGATTGTTGAGTGTATTTCGTACTGGGAGTACTTAAAAGAAGAGATAAAATGGGAAAAACGTTTCTTGACCAATACCGATATCCTTGATGATTTAGGTTGGGTTAATTTTTTTAACCAAAGAAATACAATTGAATGGCCAAGGCATGAACCATTTTTTCGAGCCAGATTACACTATAATGGTAATCAAAAGGAATTTAGTACTTCAGATATGGGGTGTCCTGATAAAATTATAGTTCCTGCTGGACGTGCAAATCCACAAGGAATACCCTATTTATATCTCTCAAAAAGTATAGATACTGTTTTGTATGAGGTTCGCTCTACTTTTTTAGATGAATTAAGTATCGGTTCATTCTATATTAAAGAAAAAGACTCAGTTGTTCTTGTTGATTTTACCGAAAAAGTAAGTGTTTTTTCGAGAGTAGATGAGATCATAGAATATGCAAAATCAATTCTTCTAAAACGGCTTATAAGTAATGATCTTTCAAAGCCGATACGTCGTTACGATTCCGAAATTGAATATATTCCTACACAATTTATTTGTGAATATATACATAATAGATCGAGTGCTGATGGTATTATTTTCAATAGTTCCTTACATCAGGGGGGAAAGAATATTGTTCTGTTTAATCAAGATAAGTTGGAGTGTAAGAAAGTGGAATTATATCGTATTTCTCATGTTAATATAGTAGGTAAACTAGTATAAATTAATACAATGATTTTGTCATTAAAATAATTGTATTAATAATTATATCGCTTCATTTAGTTCGTTTCAATATTTAACAAAGTTTTTTCTAAACTCTTGTTGGAGTGCGTCTTCATCTGCGTTTTTAATATATAAGTACGCTCTTAATACTTTGCTACCAAAAGAGCATTGGTGCGGTAGTAATAGTCAATGTTAAAGTTCTAGAGTTCAATTCTTCTTTAGGTAAATAAACTCCAGAATGGAGTTTTATTTTTTATATTAAAATTGTAGCAATGGCAAAAGACACTGCAATAAAGCTATTCAACGATAGGCCGATTCGTACTGTTTGGGACGATACCAACGAGAAGTGGTTCTTTTCGATAGTTGATGTGGTTAGGGCTCTCTCTGAGAGTGTTGATCCTCATGCATACTGGAGAAAATTGAAGCAGAGATTAAAAGAGGAAGGAAATGAAACCGTGACGAATTGTCACGCTTTAAAAATGCCTGCTGCTGATGGTAAAATGAGATTAACCGATGTTGCCGGTTAGTTTGCCAAAGCGGCTCGGTTAGAACTAGAAAAGTCTACAGCTAAAAAGGTGGTTACTCCATTAAATGCAAAGAAACTAGACAATCCTGAATTGGACTCTCATACGGAGCCTGAATAGGTAAAGTATATACTATAATATATACGCAGCCCTCTCTATATGACCAATAGAGAGGGCTGCGTATTTCTATATTTGGTACTCGATAAACTTCTAATTTTTATGGACTTGGATGTGATTTACTCCAAAAATATTGCAGGGTAGGGGTAACAATGCTGCAGGTAAACCCATTAAACAAAAAACAAAAAATCGATTATTGTACTTTGGATAGTTTACCAACCTACCCGAAATGAAAGTTGAAACAGAAAACGACATCACCCTTACCAAAAGGGAGTTTGAAATGCTAAAACTTATTGCCGAGGGGTACAGCACTAAAGACCTAGCATTAAAATTCGACATAAAACTTACCACTGTTATTTTCCATAGGAACAACCTCCGCGAAAAATTTAATGCCCGCAACTGCCCCGAAATGGTATCGAAAGCCTATAAGGCAAAAATTCTTTGACGAATGATAGCTTTCCCCCTCAAAAATGAGGGTTGACTCATTTTTATAACCTTCGTAATTTTAGTTATCAGTATTCTGCTTGCTAAAGTGGATATGAGGTACACCGTATTCCTACATTTTTTGCAGCAGCAGGTGCGATAAGGCAATTTGGTTATTAAATAAACTATTACTAATCCTTAAAAATTTATTGCCATGGGAAATCGTGTTTCAACAACTCTCAGCGCCGAGGCTATTGCCAATATTCTGGCAGCTGTTGTTATCATTGAGCAGAATCTGCCAATGCTTATTAACCTTACTATCGATGAGCGAAAATCGATACCCAAAATGGGCGACAGAACCCTGGCCTTTGTGAGTAAAGCCTTGGAGTACACAAAGCAAAATCCGCAGGTGGTTCCTAATTTCATGGAAGTTGCCGAGTTCGAAAAGGATGTTACTGCGGTTACTGCTCTCAATAAGGTTCTTATACCTCTTCAGCAGCTCACCGAGAAAATTGATGATACTACCATGCTTGCAGGTAGCGAGGCCTACTCCGCTGCGCTTATTTTTTATAATGCGGTTAAAGGAGCCGCCAAGGCTGGCGTGCCCGGTATGAAAACTGTTTATGAAGACTTGCAAACGCGTTTCCCTGGTCGGGGTAAAATAACTACGGTTCCTTCGGCTACCACCATTTAGCTTGAACATCAAAATTGCCCCTCGATGTTAAAAATTGCTCTTCAGAGGGGCAATTTGCTCCCCAGAACAGGAAATTGGTGTTCCGAGGGGCAATTTCCTCCTAAAAGAGGCAATTAGGTCCTTCGGAGCAGGAAAATTGGTGCTCGGAGGGACAAAAAGGTTGTTCCGAAGAAGAAAATTGGTGCTCGGAAGGAGAAAAAGGTTGTTCGCCGAAGCAATTTTCTGGCAAAAAGGGAGAAAAAGGTTGTTCCGGGGAACAAAATTTCTGTAGCGAGAAGAAATTTTCCTGTTCCGAACAGAAAATTTTCAGTGTAGGGAAGGATTTTTTGTATTGACGAGCACCTTCCCAAATTCTATCTCAACCTAATTTTATAGTTAATAAATAACACTACTACTCTAAATAGAATGAATATCATGAAAAAACAAAATTTACTGGCATTTATTGCAATAGTATCTGTGCTGTTGGCCTGTAAGCCAAATGCTAATGTTAGCTTAAATGGCGCGGACGAAACGTTGGTACTATCCTCGTGGCAAACCAATCTACAGGCCGATACCGATTCAACCATCTCGGTTAACGCTATTATTGCCTACATTCAGAAAATCACCGATTCGAATAGTAAGGCGTTTATTCCGGTTGAGGATCGGGTGGCTGTTTTCGATATGGATGGAACCATTGCCTGCGAACGTCCATTCTCGTTCGAGCAGGTGTGCTCGTCACAGCTTGCATTTGGCACTATCCCAAGCTGTAATGCCAATAAGGATAGCTTGCAGGATGCCATTATTAAGAAGTTTAAAAGCTACCTACCCTGCAACATTACCTCCGATTCGCTTATTCGCTTTTTTGCCGCTCAAACGGCAATGCTCAAGAACCAATGTATTCCGGTGAACAATCCCAAGGCGCAGGTTCTTTGCAAGCAGTTTTACAAACCAATGATTGAGCTGATAAGGTATCTCCAGGCAAACCAGTTTGAGGTGTACATAGTTTCCGGATCGTCGCAGCAGTTTATCAGGGGTATTGTTTCAAATGTTGATCCCCTCTGTAAGCTGCACCCATCGCATATTATTGGATCGTTGCAGCAGTACCAGAAATTGGTGCATACCGATGGTATTGGGGGTGAGTTCTATTTAGATACGGCAAACTTCCTTTCGAATGTATCGCAGGGTAAGGCCATTAACATCTACAACCGCATAGGTAAACAGCCAGTATTTGCCTTTGGTAATACGGTCGACGATTTCGATATGTTCTCCATCACATCCTATAAAAACAAGTACTCAACCATGTGTGTGCTGCTAAATCACGATTCGAAGGACATGGAGGATGCCTATTTCCCTTTCAAATCAAAGAATACGGTAACAAAGAATTGGAACCAGCCATCGTATAGCGGCAAACCTTGGAGTACCGAAATATTTTGGCAAATAGTGCGCAACGAGGGTTGGAAAGTGGCCAATATGAGCCAGTGCTTTAACCCCGACTCGGTGTTTATTGGCGATTAATAAGAGTTAATCGTAGTATTCAGTGCTAGAATGGATTTTAGAAAAAACATAGTTCAATTTATTAACATAAATTTTAATCCTATGGAATCGATAAAAGACATTAACATTAAAGAGTTAACATTGAAACAGCGGAGGGGCTATTTTCCATCTCCTGTTTCTTGGTCCGACGAGGTGTTATACTTCCTTTTGGTTGATCGGTTTTCAACGGGTAATGAAACCACTTTGTACACTCATGCCGATAATGGGAATGCTATTCAAACAGCAGCATCCCAAGAGCTATGGAAGAATGCTGGAAATAAATTCTGCGGTGGTAAAATTAAGGGGATAACCTCTAAGCTGAGATACCTTAAAAACTTAGGTGTGTCGGCTATTTGGGTTAGCCCTATTTTTAAGCAGGTTAAGTCGCTCGAAACTTACCATGGGTATGGCATTCAGAATTTCCTCGAAATTGAACCCCGTTTTGGAACTAAGGATGATTTAAAAGAGCTGGTTGCCAAAGCTCACTCCATGGGTATTTACATTGTGCTGGACATCATCCTAAACCACTCTGGCAATGTTTGGGAGTACAGCACGAATCCTGCTTATTGGGATGATAAAACACACGAGGTGGCCGGTTTTTACGATAAGAACCGAAGGATAAACCCCATTTCTAGCATTGAGGATGGAATTTGGCCCGGCGAGTTTCAAAACATCAGCGAAATATTTACCCGTAAAGGCCAAATAAAAAACTGGGACTACGATCCCGAGTATAAAGAGGGCGATTTTTGTGATCTGAAAGATATTAACATTGGTTCCGATAACCTGAGCCAATTTGTTCCCACAAAGGCCCTGCTTGCCTTATGTGAGATATATAAGTACTGGATTGCCTATGCCGATATTGATGGCTATCGTATCGATACTGTTAAGCATATGGGACAAGCGGCAACCCGTTTCTTCTGTCGCGAAATTAGGGAGTTTGCCCAAAGTATTGGGAAGCAGAATTTTTATCAGATTGGTGAAATCACTGGGGGGCGCATCAATGCCTTTAATACGGTTGAGATTACAGGTTTAAATGCAGCACTTGGCATCGATGATGTTCAGGATAAGCTTGAGTACTTGGTAAAAGGCTACCGGAATCCCGAGGACTATTTCTACCTGTTTGGTAACTCTAAAGAGCTAAATAAAGATTCGCATGCATGGTTTGGCGAGCATGTGGTTACAATGATTGACGATCACGATCAGGTGCGCAAAGGGGAAAATAAGGCTCGCTTTTGTGCCAACGACAATGGCGATAAGCTTATCTATTGTGCTTTGGCACTAAACCTAACAACCTTGGGTATTCCTTGTATTTACTACGGAACCGAGCAGTATTTCGATGGAAAGGGGGGCAGCGACGAGTACATCAGGGAATGCATGTTTGGTGGCGATTTTGGAGCATTCCGGAGTAAGGGTGTTCATTTCTTTAATAACTCGAATCCGTTGTATCGAGAAATTTCCCGGTTAATCGAATTCCGCAAACGTAAATTAGCCTTGAAACGAGGACGGCAATATCTGCGTCAAATCTCGGGCGATGGGTACAACTTTGGCTATCCGGCCATGCAGGGAGGACGAATGGTATCCATTGTTGCCTGGTCGCGGATTTTTAGTAACGAGGAATTGGTGTGTGCCATTAATAATAGCATCGATCAAGTTCTAACGGCATGGGTTACGGTTGATAACCGCATGCATAATATTGGCGATACCTTTGTTTGCAGCTTCAGCAGCGACGAAGCACGACAAGCAATAATTCTGTCCTCGGTGGAATCCCGTAACGGCAAAGCGATATACATATCGGTACCTCCAGGAGGCTTTGCTGTATTCGAAAAACAGCGATAAGCAATAGTTTTAAAATGGTTCTTCGAACTCTATAAAAGTATTGAAGAACCCAATAACATGCCTAACCTAAATCAGCTAAAATATGAAATCGAAATTTTTAACAATTAATGTAAAAGACATCGTAAAGGCGCTAATTCTAACATTTATAACGGCGCTGTTAACCGGTATTTACCAACTAATGCAGGCTGGAACCTTGCTAACATGGGAATCGCTAAGACCAGTCGTAATCTCGAGTATTGCAGCGGTAATTGGCTATTTGCTCAAGAACGTATTAACCAACTCGAACGATGAGTTTATGACCAAGGAGCAGGGCGTTGTAAATGATCAGCCAGTGACACCTTAGTGCCAAATTCGTAACTATGGAAAAACCTGAAACGCCAGAAAGGAAGTAGGGGCAAACTAAAAACAAATCGATATGCCAACAATTAGTGAATTAACAGTGGAGCAATTTCAGGATCTTCTTAAAGAATTCTTTGCAGTTCAAGAGAAACGACAAAAGATGACCCCCATTGAAATCACGGATCTTGCCAAACGATTAAACAAAAAAATAAATGTACCCATCATTAATGAGACTCAGGAGGAGAAGATTCTTATTAAGATTGTACTTGAGGTAGATACATTTCTTTACAATAATTTGCCCAATGAGTTTTACGATTTAATTAGGAGCGTCGATAAAGGAATTGATGATGATGAGGCGAAAAGGCTTATTGTCAGACTTTCTAAGTTGGCCAATGAAAAGATTGATATTCCATATATTCCGGAGCAGATGGAGTATATTGCCATTCGGTTTATTCTTTCCATAGTAATAAATGCTGCCCGAAAAAAGATAAGATTCGATGAGGCCGCCGATAAACTTCAGAATGTTAATATTCCCGAGACTGAAAATGTTACCGATATGCAACTTGCCGCACTTATAGTGTAGTTGCAATTTAGAATTCGTCGGTTGCATAATCGATAATTGAATAGAAGAAACAATTGCTGGTGCGTACATTAAGTTCGCGCCAGTTTTTTTTAATCTTAAAACTATTTAACTATAGAAAAAATATTGATTAATAATTGAATAGCATTGGTAATGCTGGAATATTGACCAATAATATTTTATTGCTGGACGCGAATGGTTACATTGCACCGCGGAAAAACATAGCAGAACCAATAGGTTTTGCTTTTTTAAGAATGAGTTATGCTACCACACTTTAAATTATCGACTGCTTTTTTGAGGCTAGTTATATTTGCTCCAATTTTATTTGTTATTCCTTTTAGGGCTATTTCTCAAGAAAATTCTGCATGTATTGAGGATTCCTTGGTGGTAATTTCGGCAGATTCTGTTTCTTTGGCAGACACACTGCCCGAGTTTGCCGATATGGGAAAGTTTTGCAGCCCAACTCGGGGTAAGGTTATCAGCCACTTTGGCCCTCGTCATAAGCGTTTTCATGCTGGCACCGATATCAAACTTCAGTTGGGCGATAGTGTTCGCGCTGCATTTACAGGCATTGTCTCAAGAGCCTCTAAATATCATGGTTATGGCTTATTGGTTGTGCTCAAGCATGAGCCCAATATCGAAACCTACTATGGTCATTTAAGCAAGATACTTGTAAAGGTAGGCGACACAATCTCCGTTGGCTCCGTGATTGGCTTAGGTGGTCGAACGGGTAGAGCAACTACAACTCATTTACATTTTGAGTTTCGGGTGAACCATATTGCATTTGATTCCGAAAAGTTGTTCGATTTTGGAAGGCAGCTGGTGCTTGCCGACTCTATTCCTTTAAATAAACCGATTTTAAAGGAAACTAATATTACTACAGTAGATTCAGTTCCAAATTACGATAGTAGTTCTGTTATTAACTCAATCAATCTGGCACAGATTCAAAGTGAGAGTATGATTCATACTGTTAGACGGAAGGATACTCTTTATTCGCTTGCCAAACACTACGGCACTACTGTGGATAACCTTTGTGTATTAAATCAAATAAAGCCGAATGGCATTCTTCACTTGGGGCAGAAGATTAGAATTCGATAAAATGATTGTGATTTTTTCAATATTAACATGAAAAGCAATCAATCAGAGTTGGCGAATCGAGGATTCTTGGAAGTTGGTGTAGAAAAAAATTCCTTAAATCTAACTATCTCTGAGAAGCTAATTTTACTCAAGAGTAATGTTGCCATGGAGCGAACGTTAGGTGCACGTTTATTAGCATATAACGATGAAACTATTTATGATTTGATTCAAGCGCTTAAAGTTGAGAAGAAACTTTACCCCAAAATAGAGATATGCAATACGTTGGTTGTGCTTGGCAAGACTGCCGTAAAACCATTAATTGCGGAGTTAGGACGAATTGGAAATAATCAACATAAAGATCTTTCCAACAAGGCGTTTGAGAAAGATAGTTACCCATTACCTCGCGATATTGCTGCCCGTACGTTGGCTCATATTGGAGAAAAAGCTTTGCCTGATTTGCTGAACGTGCTCAAGGAGAGTGATTCAATAAGATTAAGCGAAGCGATTGATGCCATTGGGTATATCTGCTTTTATAGTTATAGCCCTAGCGTTTTTGAAAAGTTAAAGGAGTGCTACATTCGTAATGCTAGTAACGATCTTGTTTGTTGGAAAATATTCCGAGCAATGAGCGGATGCCCTAGCGGATTACAGTTTTTGGTTGAGCAGAGAGCCTTGTGCAAAAAAAGTATTCTTTTAAATGAAATAGATAGGAGTATTCGGCTGATTGAAAAGCGGGAATTGTCGATTCGTTAACGTCTCCATCGTTCCGCAATTCCTATAATCATAACAATTATTCCAAGGAATATTAAAATTCCGCCGCTAATCATTTTGCTGGTTCTGAAGTAAAAAAAGTCGATATGGACCAGGTAAAACATCAACGCTCCGAATCCAATTAACGAAATTCCCCACAGAATTTTGTGCTCCTCGAATTTAAACGATTTGGTTTCCTTTATTTTTTCAATCTTGTAATCCTCGGGTTTATTATCCAGAGTGTTCGGGTTATAATCGAGCACCGATGTGTCGCCTTCCATCAATCCTTTAGCCTGATAATCGGTAATTAGTTCGCGGTTCAATGCGGTGATAACTGCAGCATCGTATAGCAAGGGACTATCGTCTCTGTCCTGATTCAGAATAATATTAAATAGTTCATCATCTGAGTTGCTATTCATTGTTTCGAGGTAAGGATTAATTGTGGTCATAATCCGATGTTTAAACTAATTTACTTTGAATGAACTTATCGTAAAACTTGTTCAATGCTTTCTAGTTCTTCGTTACTAAAGTCTAGGTTGTTTAACGCAAGCAGACAGTCATTTAGTTGAGATTCTTTGCTGACACCAATAAGTACTGATGTGAGTTGAGGTTTCTTTAACAACCACGCAATAGCCATCTGAGCCAATGTTTGGTTTCTCTTAGATGCTATTGCATTAAGTCTATTTATTTTACTTAGAAGATCGTTGGTTATTTGCTCTGTTTTGAGGAATCCATGCTCTTTTGCAGCCCTTGAATCTTCTGGTATTCCGTGTAGATATCGATTTGTCAAAAGACCTTGCGCTAGGGGTGAAAAGGCAATGCAGCCTACACCGTTATCTTCCAACACGTTTAGTAACCCACTTTCGACCCATCTGTCGAGCATCGAGTATTTTGCTTGATGAATCAAGCAAGGAGTTCCAAGTTCCTTTAGCGTTTTAATGGCAATAGCACTTTGCTCAGCCGAGTAGTTCGATATTCCAACATATAGTGCTTTTCCTTGACGAACCATCAAATCCAATGCTCCCATTGTTTCCTCAATTGGAGTATTGGGGTCGGGACGATGCGAGTAAAAAATATCCACATAGTCGAGTCCCATTCGTTTGAGGCTTTGGTCTAGACTTGCAACTAGGTACTTTTTTGATCCCCACTCGCCATATGGGCCAGGCCACATATTGTAGCCTGCCTTGGTAGATATTATTATTTCGTCGCGATAGGGACGAAGGTCTTTTCTCAGAATCTCTCCGAAAGTTTCCTCTGCCGAACCCGGAGGTGGCCCATAGTTGTTGGCCAAATCAAAATGTGTAATTCCTGCATCAAATGCCTTCCGGACAATGGCTCTGCCATTCTCAAAAACATCAACTCCGCCAAAGTTGTGCCATAGTCCAAGTGATAATGCCGGAAGTTGAAGTCCGCTCTTACCACATCGGCGGAAGAACATATTATTGTACCTATTGGGATTTGCTATGTATTCCATAATTTCATTTGTCTGCTGGTAGCAAACTTCGTTAGAATTAAACACAAATCCAAACTAGTGAGCAAACAAAAAACGACCCCAACGGGGTCGTTCCTCAATAAATAACCTTACGGTTATGGCATTATTCTGGTTTAATAAGTTCCAGACTGCGTTTTACAAATCGGCTTAGGTCTTCGCCTTTAAGCATATTGTTGGCAAGTAGCGCTAGGTCGATAAGTTGCTTTACAAGTTTCTGATCACCACCAAATCCTTTTAGTAGTGTTCTGCGTTCTTCTTCGAACTTGTCTAGTTGCTTTTCAGTTTCAGTTAAAGCATCTTTATCGGCTTGTGGAATCTCCTCATCCTTCTTGTCCTTACTGGAATTGTGCAATTCATCAGCCTTTTCTTTTAAAGGCTTGATATTCTTATCGAGTTCGTCGAGTTTGCTACCTAACGATTCTGATTTGCTTGCAATAACCGATTTAACTAATGGATGCGATACGTTTACAACCATATTGTGGCTATCGGGTAGGTTGCCATACATTCCAGCGGTTGGACTCATTGCGGCCATATCCTTCATACGGCGCATAAACTCGGAGTGTGTAATTACCACTGGGCTTGCATTCTCACCCAAATCCTCGAACGAAATCCAGTAATGATCTTCACTTTTTACAGCACCCTCAAATACAGCGCGTAAATCGTTCTGCTCATCAGCATTTAAAGCAACCTCTTTTCTATCCTCCTTAACAATTATTTTCTCAATCACATCGGAGTCAACGCGGGCAAAGCGAGAATCCTTTAATTTCGATTCCAGTGCGTTGATTAAATGCGGATCGAGTTGACCGTCCATCATTAACACATCGTAGCCACGACTCTTTGCCTCCTCAATGTAACTGTGCTGATCAACCTTGTTGGTTGTGTATAGGTAGATAAGAGTCTTGTTTTTATCGGTTTGATTTTCTTTGATAAGTTTTTCGTACTCCTCAAAGGTGAAGTATTTGCCATCAACATTCTTGAATAAAGCAAACTTCTCGGCACGCTCGTAGAATTTCTCATCGGTAATCATACCAAAGGTGATGAAAAGTTTTAGGTCGTCCCATTTTTTCTCGAACTGCTCGCGGTCGTTCTTGAAAATCTCCTGAAGCCTATCGGATACTTTCTTTGTAATATGGCTCGATATTTTCTTAACGTTTGAATCGCTCTGTAAGTAGCTACGCGATACGTTTAGTGGAATATCTGGAGAATCTATAACGCCGTGGAGTAGTGTCAAAAACTCAGGAACGATACCTTCAACTGAATCGGTAACATAAACCTGGTTGCAGTATAGTTGAATCTTGTTTTTCTGAATATCGAAGTTGGTTTTAATCCTTGGGAAGTAAAGCACACCGGTTAGGTTGAAAGGGTAATCAACATTTAGATGGATGTTGAATAGTGGTTCTTCGGCAGCAGGGTAGAGGTCGTGATAGAAATTTTGGTAGTCCTCATCCTTCAAATCAACAGGCTTGCGAGTCCAAAGTGGATTAGTATTGTTGATAATCTTTTCATTTCCAGTTTCTACTTCTTTGCCATCTTTCCATTCCTTCTCCATTCCAAAGGCAATAGAAATAGGTAGGTAGCGGCAGTATTTCTTTAGTAACCCATCAATTCTAGATTCTTCGAGGAATTCTTTCGATTCATCGCTGATATAAAGGATAATATCGGTTCCTCTGTTTTCCTTCTCAATTTCTTCAATGTTATAATCGGGCGATCCGTTGCACGACCATTTTACAGCCTTAGCATCATCTTTCCAAGAGCGAGTAACAATTTCAACCTTATCGCTCACCATAAACGATGAGTAGAAACCCAAACCAAAGTGACCAATAATGCCGTTTGCCTGATTTTTATATTTTGCTAGGAATTCTTCTGCACCAGAGAATGCAATTTGGTTGATGTATTTCTCAATTTCATCAGCGGTCATACCAATTCCCCTATCAGAGATTGTTAGGGTTCCTGCTTTGGAATCGAGTTTAACTTGAATGGTTGTTTCACCAATTTCTCCCTTAAATTCGCCAACCGATGCTAAGGTTTTTAGTTTTTGGGTAGCATCAACTGCATTGGATATTAACTCGCGGAGAAATATCTCGTGGTCGGAGTAAAGAAACTTCTTGATAATGGGAAAAATGTTCTCGGTGGTAACATTAATTTTTCCGGTTTGCATAGTATATAATTTTATGGTTAAACATATTTATGGCACTGGCTAATTGACAAACAGAGTGCCATTTGGATTTGACTGACAATGGTTATAATCTATTTGAATTAAATTATTGGTAATTAATATTTTGTGCAAATTGAAACTTTTGACACGAACTGCCAAATGGTCATTTTTAAGGATATGATGTCAGTGTAATTTAATTTTTTGTTACTATGACTTAATCTTTATGAAGACTGTTTGTCCACTATTATTTCATTCCAAACTTGATGTGGAAAATAAATTAGATACCTGTTTTTGCTGAAATTTAAGTTAGAATCAATGAAATTATCAGCATAATTAGCGTTACAAGCCAAATTATAAATGTGATTTTTAGTAGATGTTTCTTTGAGTTAAGATTTCTCTTGCCGCAAAGGTGTAACAGAATATTATTGGCTCTGGTTACAATGTTTTCATCCTTTGGAATAAAAGAGTGAGCTCCTAGTTTCATTACATATGCTCCATACTCACGCTCATCCTCTTCGGCCATCATAATAACTTCAACCTTGCTATTTATGTGTTTAATCGATTCAAGAATCTCGATTCCATTCATTAACGAATGCTTGTAGTCATCTAAGAAATTGTAGCCTAAGAAAACTATAACTAAATCGTTTTTTCGGAATTTTAAGGTTGTGAGTTGCTCTATGAATTTTTCGCCAGAGGGAAAACTTTTAATCGTTGTCCGTTTTGGAATATCGAGCCCTGTAATAATTCCATTGGCGAATTCAGCGTTGAATTCTACAACAAAGATAAAGGTGCGAAATTCTATGTTAATTAAATCAAGCATCGGCTGAAATGTAAATTTAAAGGTAGTAAAAAAAACAATTTTTACTTTAATATAAAAAGGTCGACACTAAAAAGTGCCGACCTTCTTCTGAAAAATAAGATTTATATTAGTTGATTAAAGGCAAGAAACCATAATCTTTCGAGTAGTCGAGCATCTGCTGTACATAATTTTCGGGATACTCAACTTTTACGTCAACAATATTGTCACCATTCATGACAGGAACCAACTCTGGATTCATAAAGCCACCATAAGGAGCAAGTTTTAGCTTATTGTAGCGATCCAAAACTTCCTTGTGCAATACGGGGTTGATCTTAACTGCATAGGTTTCAATTAAATTCTTACCAGTTTCGTAATCGCCAGTCGATTTAATTCGTTGAATTTCTTTGAGAAGTTTACCAAATAATTCACGAAGTTTCTGGTAATCGTTAATTACGAAGAATGTTTTGCTTTCGCGAGTTTTTTTCTCAATAACATTCTCGCCTTTTCCTTGTTCATAGCACCAAGCAGCAATAAGTTGGCGGTTACGCATGTGTGCCTGTTCAATGGTTTTTCCAAATTCAATTCTGGTAAGTTGAGTCATTAAACCATTGCGGATATAGTTATTGTACTCAGCTTTTGCTGCATCGAGAGTTGGCATAATGCCAAGTTCAACAAGTTTTTCGTCCATAATATAGTAAAGCGCGAACAAATCGGCACGAGCTTCTTCTAATGCCGAACCATAATTCTTAAGTTCGTCGCCTTTTACACCTTCAGCTAGTTGGCCAGAGCCATGTCCCAAACACTCGTGTAGGTCGGTATGTAAATTGCCTGCAAGCGAACCATACTGTTTGCTAAGTTCTATCTCTTCGGGCGACCATGCAAATTCTTCCATAAAGCCATTGCCCTGTGCTGCTTGATCGTAAGCATAGGTAATGTTATCCATTGTAACAGATTTTGAACCGTGATATTTACGAATCCAGTCAGCATTTGGAAGGTTGATACCTATAGGAGTCGAAGGGTAGCAATCGCCACCAAGCTGCACAACAGTAATAACTTTTGCTGTAACCCCTTTTACCTCTTTTTTCTTGAATTGATTTTCGATAGGAGAGTGATCCTCGAACCATTGTGCATTGCTGCTGATAATTTGAGTACGACGAGTTGCTTCAAGATTCTTAAAGTTAACTACAGATTCCCAGCTCGATTTGTATCCTAGTGGATCACCATAATTTTCGATGAAACCATTTACAAAATCAACATGCGATTCAAGATCGTTTACCCAAAGAACATTATATTCATCAAATTTCTTTAGATCTCCGCTTTTATAGTAATCAATTAGGGCATTAATAACATTACGTTGATGCTCATTATCTGCTACAGTTGCAGCTTTTTCTAGCCAGTAAACAATTTTTTGAATTGCAGCACCATACATGCCATCTATCTTCCAAACCTTCTCAACAATTTTACCATCCTCCTTAACTAGTTTAGAATTTAATCCATAGGAAATAGGAGTGGTATCTTTAGGGTTCATCATTTTAGCGTAGAAATCCTCTGCTTCTTTTTGAGTTACGCCTTCGTAGTAGTTACATGCCGAGGCTGCAACCATATCAACACCTGCATCCTGATTAACACGTTTGGTTGCTACATTAGGATCGAAAATTATAGGAGTAAGTTTTGTGATAATTTCGTCGGTTGTTCCTAGGGTTGCGTTGAATTTATCGGCAGGAGTGTTTTTGATAAGTTCTGCAAAATATTCCTGTGAAAATTCAGGAATGAATTTATCGTTAGAGTAATGATGATGAATACCATTAGAGAACCAAACTCTTTTTAGATAAACCATAAATTGCTCCCAGTTGGTATTGTTTCTATCGCCACTGTAACCGTTGTAAATGCTTTCAAGCACAGAGCGTACAGTTAGGTTATACTTGTAGTTCTGATCCCACAATATGTCACGACCACATTTTGCGGCCTCGCTTAAATAATAAACTAGAACTTTTTGATTTGGGGTTAACGATTCAAATTCAGGAATTTGATAACGCATAATTTTTATATCGGCAAATTGATCGACCTGCCATTTAAAGGAAGCATCCTCTTTTGCTTCGTTTTTGCAGCTCGATAAAGTCAATCCAACTGCAGAGGCTGTAAGTAAAATCATGGTTTTAAAATTCATTGTTATATTGTTTAAGGGTTGAGAATCAATGTAATGTTTAATGTTTGTTTCTACAAATTTGGGAATAAATTATCGAAAAACAGAACTCTAGTTTTTTTTGCCATACAATGGCTTATATATAAAGCTAGGTTCGGAAAGTTTTTCGGGAGCCTCAACAGGCTTTATTTTTTCTCGCTTGGGATTTCTTAAGTCTAAATCACGAACATATGTCCATTTTTCATTTTCAAGTTTGAATCCATCGAAAGATGAGTCGGGACCATAAAATTGAAAATCACCTAAATACTCTGGTTTGGCAGGGGAGAGGTGATCGAATATCAACATTTGCTGATCGGGCATATACTTTAGTGTAAATACGGCTCGTGCCGAATACTCGAAAACAATTCGAGATAGAAGCATCTTATTGTCAACATTGAATATGGGCAATCCAAAAACTGGATTTTCATTGTTGTCAAACGATAAAACATCGACTATTTTTTTCGACGAAAAGAGATTGTTGAAATCGAAACCTAACAAGATATAGTAAGTTTGTGAGTTGATACTTATATCTGCCACTTGGTAGTATAGGGCAGCCATCCACTTATCTGTGGAAAGTCTTTCGTTATTTTGATCTTTAACCTCGTTTCGGCTATCCCTTAACTTATATAGGATGCTTTTTCCGCTATCGTTTCTAATTTGTAAGTAGCCAAAGTAATTGTACAAACCTCCACTTTGAGGAATGTTCCAAGTGTATATGCGAATCTTATTATCATTCGATGCTAATTTCCCAATATGCTTTAGCGAATCAAAAGGATAAAAAAAGGAACTATCCTGCTTTAAGGTTTGCTCAAAATTCTCTGAAAAGATGTTGTTGAACGAGTCTCTTTTAAAAGCACTGGTTTCTGTTGCTATTCTTTTGAATAAGTCCGACAATGATTTTTCTTTAGATGAAAAGAAATCTGTGCTATCATTTTGGGCTAGTATGCCTAAATGAATCCCCAATAGAAAGGCGAATGTAATACTTAATTTCAAGTTCATTCTATTCGTTAATTTTATCGAGACATTTCATGATTAACTCTGCAGCAAGTTTACATTCTTCTTCCGTAATTGTTAACGGAGGTGAAATTCGAAATGCAGTATCGCAGAATAAAAACCAATCGGTTATAAAACCATTCTCAACGCCGAGTTTTACTAGTTTAATCATTTTATCGAAGGAGTTTAATTCGATTGCCATTATTAATCCACACGACCGTATTTCTTTAACTAACGGATGTTTGCCAAGAATATTCCTGAAAATTTGTTCCTTTTTACTAACGGTTCCGATTAAGTTATCTTCTAAAATTACATTTAGTGCAGAAAGCCCTGCTGCGCAAGAAACAGGATGCCCACCAAATGTAGTTATATGACCGAGTACCGGATTGTTTGTGAGACTCCACATTATTTCGCGTGAAGCAATAAATGCGCCAAGAGGCATTCCGCCACCCAATGCTTTTGCAAGTACTAAAATGTCGGGAACCACACCGTAGTGTTCAAATGCAAACATTTTACCTGTACGTCCTAAACCTGTTTGTATCTCGTCGAAAACAAGCAATGCATCTACTTTTGAGCATTGCTCTTTCAGTTTTTGTAAAAACTCTTTATTTGCTGCAATGATTCCCGCTTCACCTTGTATTGGTTCTGCAATTACACACGCTGTTTTACATGTAATTTGCTCCAAATCGGAGATATTGTTGAATTCTATGTGGCGAATATCGGGAAGTAATGGTCTGAAAGCATTCTTAAAAGTTTCGCTGCCCATTATGCTTAATGAGCCCTGAGTGCTTCCGTGGTAAGCATTCTTGAATGATATAATTTCTGATCGTCCAGTAAACCGTTTTGCTAGTTTCATTGCTCCTTCAATAGCTTCGCTTCCGGAGTTTAGAAAATAAACCGAGTTTAGTGTTTTGGGTAGAATACTAGCCAGTTTTGTGGCAAATTGTACCTGCGGATTTTGAATAAATTCGCCATAAACCATTAGGTGCATGTATTTCTCCACTTGTTGCTTAACAGCATCAACAACCTTTGGGTGGCTATGTCCAACATTGCTAACCGAAACTCCCGATATTAAATCGATATGCTTTTCTCCGTTTGGCCCCAAAAGATAAACCCCCTCGGCTTTTTCCACTTCAAGCATAAGGGGGGAATCAGATGTTTGGGCAACGTAATTTAAAAATAGTTGCCTGTTACTTATCATGTTTTATACCTATTTATTAATTAAGTTGATTTCGCTAAGTAGTTTATCCCGATACGATTTTCCAATAGGAATAACTTTCTTTCCATCGGATGTTCTTATTGCAATAGCATTATCTTCAATGCTATCTATCCTATTTAGATTTACAATGAATGAACGGTGTACTCTTTTGAATCGTACATTGGGCAGTTGATTCTCTATGGATTTCATTGTTAAATGAATTGTAAATCTGTCATTTGTGGTATTAATCACAATGTAATTTTCAAGGGCTTCAATCCAAAGAATATCGTTGAATTTGACTCTAATAAGAGAATTATTCTTTTTGATAAAAATTTCCTTTTCGTCATCGAGTGGCGAGCGTTGTTGATTGTATTTTTCGTAAACCCTGCTAACAGCCTTAAAGAATCGCGGAAATGTGATAGGCTTTAGTAGGTAATCGGTAACGCTGTGCTCAAATGCTTTTAGTGCATACTTTTCCTTCGACGATACTATGATTATTTGAGGATGATTCGCATTTGCCTCAAGAAAATCAATACCTGTCATTTCGGGCATTTCAACGTCAAGAAAAATGAGTTGAACGCTGTTTTCAGTATTTTTTAAATAGTTCAAAGCATCAACAGCACTTGAGAAAGAATGAACTAGTTGGAGAAAATCTACTTTTGTTGCATATTCCTCAACAACTCTTCTCGACATTTCGTCATCGTCTATAAGAATGCAATTCATATCACTCGAATTTTCACCGAATTTAAATAAAATCTTATTATTTACAAAGATAGACTTTTATTTATAGTAAAGTTCCAAAAATCTTTTTTCGATTAAATGATAATTTTTGACTGAGGAACTCAGCCAATTTAGTAGAATTAGCTCAGCCTCTTCCTTGGAAATAGAAATATCGATTGATGATTCTTTGAGTTTATGAACAAATTCAAAAAGTGACAGAGCTGCAGATACCGATATATTGTAACTTTCGATAAAACCGTACATGGGAATTTTTACAAATTCATCGGCAAGCGATAGTGCACTTTTCGTTAAACCGGTTAGTTCTGTGCCGAATAATAGGGCAAACTTTCCTTTTGTTACATCAAATTCCTTGATGCTTTTATCGTTTGCATGGGGTGAAGTGGCTACTATTCTATAGCCTTGTTTTTTTAAACTATTGATTGCTCGTTCTGTATTGTAATGCTCTTCATTATACTTATGTATAGTAAGCCATTTCGAGGCACTCATATCAACCTCAGTATTGATATGAAAATCGCAGCTATTTTCTATAGCATGAACATCCTGAATACCTAAACAATCGCATGTACGAAGAACGGCACTGGCATTTTGAGCTTGAAATATATCTTCGAGAACAACCGTAATGTACCGGGTACGGTTTGCTAAAACCTTTTTAAAAAGTTCTAGGCGTCTTTCAAGTACTAATTCTGATAAATGGCTAATTAACGATTGTCGAATATTAGCATCCCGAATGTATCTATTGTCGAGATCATTCATGGGCGAGAATATTAGTATTAAAAAAAAAGGAGAACCAGCGGGTTCTCCTGAAGAGAAAATAAAATTCTTTATTGAACTTTACCGTTCAATTCGCTACCAGCTTTGAATTTAACAACTTTCTTAGCCTTAATGTTGATAGGCTTTCCAGTTTGAGGATTACGGCCAGTTCTTGCGTTTCTTTTAGCAACTGCGAAAGAACCAAAACCTACAAGAGCTACTCTATCACCTTTTTTAAGAGCAGTACCAGTAGCTTTTACAAAAGCGTCTAATGCCTTTTTAGCATCAGCCTTAGTGATTTTTGCTTCAGCAGCAATAGCATCAATTAATTGAGCTTTGTTCATAATTGATAATTTTTTAGGGTTAAAAATAGTTAGTTGACTATCAAAGACAAAATTAGCCTATTTATCAATAAATGCAAGTTTTTTCATAGTTTTTTTTGCCATTGTAGCCTTTTTTATTGGTTTTTATAACATCGTTGAATGTTAATAATGCTAAATTATTGAAATTTTCTAATGATATGCAAATATTTTATATAAAAAATTTCAACTTTTTTTTTGCTCAGACATTTGGTAGTTTAAAAAAAGACTGTACTTTTGCCCCCGGAGAAATGGCAGAGCGGTCGAATGCGGCGGTCTTGAAAACCGTTGACTGTAACAGGTCCGGGGGTTCGAATCCCTCTTTCTCCGCCAAATAAAAAGAAGACTTTAGGTCTTCTTTTTTTGTTTATTACCTGTTGATAACTAATGGATAATCAAGTGTATTTCGTTATCAATAAAAAAAGACGAATATGAATTCGCCTTTTCAATTCGAAATTTAACTTCTCGGATTATTTAACTGTAATAATTAAACCGATAAGTGCTCCTATTGCAATGCTGCCCCATGGTGAACTTGTAATAGGACATGTTCCGCTATTACATCCTATAAAGTAATAATAACAGAAGCCTAGAGTTCCTCCAATAATTGCTCCCAAAAGTGGCCATAATATTCTTTTGTTCTTCAGTTTCTCGAAGATTCCTTTAATTTTTATTGGGCATTCCATAATTGTGATTTATTGGTTACTTTATTTAATTTCAATCTGTATATATGTAAATATATTGATGCAAATATAAATATTCTTGTAAAAGAATGAAAAATGTATTGTAAAATAGATGTAAAGTATTTACTTTTGCTACCCCAAAGACAAATAGGAGAGATGCCAGAGCGGTCGAATGGGGCGGTCTCGAAAACCGTTGATCTAGGTAACTGGATCCGAGGGTTCGAATCCCTCTCTCTCCGCCAAAGAAACGAAGGAAACACCTTCGTTTTTTTATTTTAGGATTTTGAATGACGATGAATGCCTTCTCGCTAGTTAATGTAATAAACTTAGTCTGTTTACCAATTTTAAATTATTATATCTTAAATATAGTATGCTAAAAAGCCTGAGATAATAAACTCAGGCTTTTAATTGAATATTTTAAGGTAATTTATTTTATCTGCATTTTATGGAGTTTTGCATAGTAACCATCCATTGCAATCAACTCATCATGTTTTCCGCGCTCAACGATTTCTCCTTCGTGGAGAACGCAGATAAGATCGGCATTACGAACAGTTGATAGACGGTGAGCAATAACAAGAGATGTTCTATGCTTCATTAGATTCTCAATGGCATCCTGAACAAGTCTTTCGGATTCAGTATCCAAAGCGCTGGTAGCCTCATCAAGAATCATTATCGGGGGATTCTTTAGAATTGCACGAGCAATACTAACTCGCTGACGTTGACCTCCCGATAGTTTAGTTCCTCTATCTCCAATATTGGTATGATAACCGTTTGGTGTAGCCGAAATAAACTCGTGGGCATTTGCAATTTTAGCAGCAGCAGTTACCGATTCCTCATTTGCGGAGTTAACTCCAAACGATATATTATTGTAAAAATTATCGTTAAAAAGGATCGGTTCTTGGTTTACATTTCCCATAAGATTTCTTATGCTAGCTAAATCGCAATCTTTAATGTTGATTCCATCAATTAAGATTTCACCTTCCGTAACATCCCAAAAACGTGGTAGTAGATCAACAAAAGTACTTTTACCAGATCCAGACTGACCAACTAAGGCAATTGTCATACCTTTCTTAATAACAAGATTTACATTTTTAAGAACTGGCTCATCTCCATATCTGAAACTAACGTTACGGTATTCTATTTGTGAGTTGAAATCATCAATCTTTTTTGCACCTTGTTTAATCTTAATGGGATTTTCAGCAGTAAGAATACTATCGATACGATCTGCTGAAGCCATACCCTTAATAATATTGAAGTATGCATTAGAGAATGATTTTGCAGGATTGATAATCATGTAGAAAATACCAATGTATGCAATGAGGGCTTCGGGAGTGATGTTTCCTTTTCCGTGAAAAATTAAACTACCACCATACCATAGAACAAGTAGTACAACAACAGTACCTAAAAACTCACTAAGAGGAACCGCTAAATCTCGTCTTCTCCACATCTTTTTTATAAGAAGGGAGTAGAAACTATTAACGCTCTCAAACCGGGTGGTAACCTTTTCTTCTGCATTAAAAGCTTTTATAACCCGTAGTCCGCCTAAAGTTTCTTCGATAAGGGTGAGCAATGCTCCCATTTTCTTTTGTCCCTTAAAAGAGGTTTTACGAAGCGTTTTACCTATTCTTCCAATAATTACACCTGCTATAGGAAGTATAACTAATACAAAAAGAGTAAGTTGAGGACTTATTATGATTAGACCAATTAGGTGAACTACAATGATAATAGGGTCTTTAAAGAACATTTCAAGCGAACGAATTATTGACACTTCAATTTCGTTCACATCGTTTGTCATTTTACTTATAATATCACCTTTTTTCTCTTCGCTATAGTAGCCTAATGGCAGGTCAATAACTTTTCGGTAAAGTTCATTTCTAATATCGCGGATTACTCCAGATCTAATTGGTGCAAGGTAGTACAATGCTAGATATGTAAAGAAGTTTTTAAGGAATGAGGCAATCAGTACAACCGCAATAACAAATAAAAGGGCTGTTGATTTGTCGTACGATTTTATTAAAGAACTTAGAATGTAGTTTAAATATTGAGTTAAGGATTCTGTGTTAAGAGCAAGTTCGGGTTTTACTTCAACTAATGGAACATTTCCAAAAAGTAGTTGAAGAAACGGTATAAGCATGGCAAGGGAGAAAAGTGAGAATATAGCACCAAGAACATTGCTGAAAACATTTACTCCCACATGTAATTTATATGGGTAAAGATAGCGGAGAAGTCTATAGTATTTCTTCATTTATTTGAATTGTTAATTTTCTAAATCGGCCAAAAGTAAAATAATTTATTCATTTTACTACTAATTATGGAGCATTACTTAATTCCAAGATAGTTCATTGGCGTGATATTTTTAAGTTCTTGCCTAACATTGTCAGAAACTTTCAGTCCATTAACGAATGAAACAAAATCATCCTGTGTAATAGATTTGTTAGTTCTAGTTAACTCTTTCAATGCTTCGTACGGATTAGGATAACCTTCGCGGCGTAAAATTGTTTGAATTGCCTCGGCTATTACCATCCAGTTATTCTCTAAATCAGCATTAATAGCGGTATTATTGATAATTAACTTATCGAAACCTTTTTGCAACGATTTAAGTGCGATTATTGAATGTGCATAGGGTACGCCAATATTTCGCATTACAGTAGAGTCCGTTAAATCGCGCTGAAGGCGTGATATAGGTAACTTTGCCGATAAGTGTTCTAGAATAGCATTGGCAAGACCCAGATTGCCTTCAGCATTTTCGAAATCAATAGGGTTTACCTTGTGTGGCATTGCCGAAGATCCAACTTCACCCTGTTTAATTTTTTGCTTGAAATATTCCATCGATACATAAGTCCAAATATCTCTGGATAAGTCAATTAAAATTGTATTGATTCGTTTGGTGGCGTCGAAAAGTGCTGCTAAATTATCGTAATGCTCAATTTGGGTTGTTGTTTGTGAACGATTCAAATTGAGCGATATGTTCACAAAGTTATTGGCAAATTTTACCCAATCGATTGTTGGGTATGCAACAAAATGAGCATTTAGATTACCAGTTGCTCCACCAAATTTGGCCGAATATGGTATGTTTTTTAGTTGATTAAGTTGTATTTCGATTCTTTCGACAAAAACCCTTATTTCTTTTCCAAGCCTTGTTGGCGACGCGGGTTGTCCATGAGTATGAGCAAGCATAGGTGTATCAGCCCATTCATCCGATAATGATTGTAATTTCTGTATTAGGTTATTTAATAAGGGGTAGTATATATTTTGAATTGCATCGCGAAGCATAGCCGGAAATGCGGTATTGTTGATATCCTGAGATGTTAGCCCAAAATGTATAAACTCTTTATACTGCGATAATTCAAGTTCATCGAATTTTTCCTTTAAGAAATATTCAACGGCTTTAACGTCATGATTGGTAACCGATTCTATCTGTTTTATCCGTTGCGCATCATCTTCGCTGAAGTTTGAAATTATTAGTCTTAACTTATCGAAGTTGGAGGCTGAAAAATTGGTTAGTTGAGGAAGCGGTACGTTGCATAATGCGATAAAGTATTCAATTTCAACCCAAACTCTATACTTGATAAGAGCAAATTCGGAGAAATATTGTTGAAGTTCGTCAACCTTGTCTCTATAGCGACCATCGATAGGCGAAATGGCATTTAGTGTTGTTAGTCCCATGATTTGAAAATTTGCTCAAATTTACTAAACAATGCGCAATAATCAGAATTTTAGTATAATTCTGAAGCGTTATTTAACAGAGCCTAGAAAATATGATATGGTTTACATTAATGTTTGTTTAAAGTTAAAACCAAAAGATATTTTTACGAGGAATTTGCTAACTTCGTAGCATAATCAAGGTTTATTAATTTGTATGGATGATGATCCGAAAAATAAGAGTATCGGCTATTTCGTATTTGAATACAGCCCCTTTTGTTTACGGGTTGCAGCATTCTGATATTTTCAGAAATATCGATATTACATTCGATTATCCCTCCGAATGTGCCCGTAAACTTCAACAAAACGAATCGGATATTGGAATTATACCTGTTGCAGCGCTACTTTCTTTACCCAAATATGATATAATCTCCGATTATTGCATTGGTGCCGTAGGTGCAGTCCGCACTGTTGTGCTTATGAGCAATTCTCCGCTGGAGAAAATCAAAAAAATATATCTCGACTATCAGTCTCGAACATCAATCAACTTGGTGAAAGTGCTCAGCAAGCATTACTGGAAAAATACACCAGAATGGTTGCCGTTTACACTATCGCAGGATGCTAATAGTTTAGAATCTCACGAGGGAATAGTAATAATTGGCGATAGGGTATTCAATTCCGAGAATCATTACAAGTATTCTATCGACCTTGCAGAGGAGTGGCAAAAATATACTGGATTACCGTTTGTATTTGCAGTTTGGGCTTCGGTTACCCCACTTGAGCAGACTTTCATAGATTCATTTAATGAATCGTTAGAGTATGGCCTAAAAAATATTCCATTAGCTATCGATAATTTTGAATTGAAATATATTGATAGGAATGACGGTATTAATTATCTTAACAACAATATCTCCTATAATTTGGATAAATCCAAAATGGAGGCAATTGATAAGTTTCTGGAATTTGTTAAAGAAATGTAAAGTTCTATTGAATAAAAATAGCTGCCTATGATTGCAATTTTCTACAAGGCTTTCAATAAGATTGTTCATGAAATAGATGTTGAACGTCTGCCCGAGATAGATTACGAGGATTTGCTATGGATTGATTTGGCAACTCCTACCGATGATGAACGGGAAGCCGTAGAAATATTTTTCAATATAAACCTTCAAACTCGCCAACAGGTAGAGGAGATTGAGAGTTCTTCGCGGTATATTGAAACTGAAAATTTGATTATTGCCAACTCAAACTTTCTTATCAGTCGCGATGATGTATATTCTATTGAACCAGTTTCATTTACGTTAAAGGATGGAATTCTGATATCGCTGCGAACTGGAGATTTAAAGGCTTTCGGAGATACTATTCGCAAAGTTTACTCAAATCATAAAGCGTACCCCACTGGATATCATACGTTGATTGCTCTGTTGGAAACACGTATCGATTTAGATGCCGATATGGTGGAGGCATTGGCTCGCGAAATTGCAATTTTGACTAAAAAACTTAGAATTGCCGAGGAGTTGGATGAGGAGTTGATATTGGAGATAAATAAGTTGCAGGAAAATACGATGTTGATTCGTGAAAATTTCATGGATAAGCAGCGCGTGGTAAGTGGAATTCTTAAAAGTGAACGCTTCCCCAGCGATACCTATCCAAAGTTAAATATTATGACGCGAGACATTGGCTCGCTTATTAATCATACCGATTTTAGTTTTGAGCGTTTGGAGTACTTGCAGAATACATTCTTGGGTCTTATCAATATTGAGCAGAATAAGATTATAAAGATATTTACCGTGGTTTCGGTGGTGTTTATGCCCCCGACTCTTATTGCTTCTGTTTATGGAATGAACTTCACTTTATTCCCTGAACTGAAATGGAAATTTGGATATCCATTTGCGCTGGTTTTAATGATCCTTTCGTCATTGACTACCCTTTTTATTTTTAAGAAGCGAAAGTGGCTTTGATAGTTAGCTTTTGTAAATATTCCTTTAATTACTGACGAATAATATTTTTATTTATGAATATAAGAGTTATAAAAAAAATTAGGCTGATTGTGTTAGTTGGCTTGTTTGCTGCGCTGAGTTTGGCTTCTTTGGCTCAGGTTAACGATAGTACCACATTAGTTTTTAAAATTGATATTAAGGAGAGCATAATGCCTTCGGCATGGCGCCAGGTTAAGGTTGGATTCGAAAAAGCAATTGAGCAAAAGGCTGATATTATTCTTATCCATATGAACACCTACGGTGGAATGGTTGATATGGCCGATTCTATTAGAACAAAGATTCTGAATAGTCCGGTTCCTGTTTGGGTCTTTATCGATAATCAGGCTGCATCAGCAGGAGCATTGATTTCCATAGCATGCGATAGCATTTATATGCGAAAGGGTGGAAGCATTGGCGCTGCAACAGTGGTTGATCAATCAGGAAAAGTTGTACCCGATAAATTTCAATCGTTTATGCGTAGCACAATGCGTGCAACTGCCGAGGCAAAAGGACAGGATACTGTGATTGTAGGTAAAGACACAATACTAAAATGGCGTCGCGACCCGCATATTGCCGAAGCAATGGTCGATCCATCTATCTATATTGAGGGAATTATTGATACTGGGAAGGTGCTAACTTTTACTGCCGAGGAGGCAATCAAACATGGCTATTGCGAAGGAAAAGCCGAAACTGTTGATGATTTGCTAAAACAGGCTGGAGTGAAAAATTACACTGTAGCAGAATTTAAACCTTCATTTTTAGATAGAATACTGGGATTCCTTACCAATCCTATTGTTTCAGGATTGTTAATTATGATAATAATAGGGGGAATATATTTTGAACTTCAAACTCCGGGCATAGGATTTCCTTTAGCTGCGGCAGCCATTGCGGCCATACTATATTTTGCACCTCATTATATTGAGGGGTTGGCCGAGCATTGGGAATTGTTAATATTTATAATAGGTGTAATTTTAGTCCTAATTGAGGTTTTTGCAATTCCAGGATTTGGAGTTACCGGTATTAGTGGTATTATATTAATAGTTGCTGGACTTACTCTTGCAATGATTGACAATGAACTGTTTAGGGGAAATGGTGATTTCCCATGGATTGTTATAGTTAAACCATTTGGAATTGTAATAGCCTCTGTCTTTCTTGGATTGGTTGGAGGCATTGCGCTGAGTAAAAAACTGCTTACATCAACAATGTTTCCAAACCTTGCGTTGCATTCCGAACTATCTGGTGAAGGCGGATTTGTTGGTGTCGATTTGCAAATCAAGACTAAAGTTGGAATGGAAGGTGTTGCAATAACCATATTGCGACCATCGGGAAAAGTACAGATTGACAATGAATGGTTTGATGCTATGTCGGAGTATGGCTATATTGAGAAAGGGGAGAAGGTAAAGGTTGTTAAGGACGAAGCGGGACAGCTTTACGTTGTTAAGATTGGCTAATTATGGCTGGAATAACAATAAGAGATTTTACGATTCGTGATTTTGAAGGTTTAAGCGAGGTTTGGAGTTTAACCAACCTTGGAAATCCTCAACGAGGTGATAATCTTGACATCATTATGCAAAGTATTGCAATGGGCGGGAAAATGCTTGTTGCGGTTAACAATCAAGATAAAGTTATTGCAACTAGTTGGATGACCTTTGATGGGCGTAGAATTCATCTGCATCATTTTGGCATTCATCCCGATTATCAAAGACAGGGCATTGGTAAATTGCTAGTAAAGGAATCGTTACGATTTGTGAAGGATAAAGGGTATCAGGTAAAACTAGAGGTGCATCAATCCAATGTGGCGGCAATAAATCTGTATAAACAATTTGGTTTTACATTCCTTGGCGATTATGATGTGTATATAATAAGGGATTTGAGTACGATTGAGTAGTTAAAATTGATAAATTGAAATTAATTAAAGTCTTATTTAACTTTAAACTGATTTATGAAATTACTTCTGCTATACCTTGCTGTTGGCCTTTTTTCTACAGCCAATGCTCAAACCGATTCAGTGATTATTCTTAATAAACCCAGCGAAGTGCGGGGCAAAAATATTATGGAGGCATTTGCTTCGAGAGCCTCCACTCGGGAATTTTCCGAAGAAGAATTATCGCTTCAGGATATTTCTGATTTACTATGGGCTGCCAATGGCATTAATCGCTCCGATGAAGGAAAAAGAACTGCTCCAACTGCAATGAATTCTCAGGACATTGATGTATATGTTGTAATGAGGCAAGGTGTTTACTTGTACGATGCACAAAAACACAAATTAATATTGATTACCGAAGGCGATTATAGGGAGGCTGTTGCTGGAAGGCAAAAGGATTTTGCCAAGGCTCCGCTATTTTGCATCATGGTGTCGGATATTTCTAGATTTAAGCATGGCGAAGAGTCGCTAAAGTTGACTTGGGCTGCAATGGATGCGGCTTACATATCGCAAAATATAGATTTATTTTGTGCAGGTGTAGGTTTTAAAACAAGGCCTAGAGCAGGAATGGATTTCGATAAGTTAACGGATTTACTAAAGTTGGCTCCATCTCAGCATTTAATGCTTAATAATCCTGTTAGTAAGTAGATTTCAATAAACTATAGATTACTTGGTTGCTGTGTTTCGTAACCAAGTTTTTTGTTTAATAAATTTTCATTTAACTTACTCTAAGTTTTATTTTTTGTATATTTCATAATGCGTTGAACAATATATAGTTCTATTTGTATTAATATAAAGTGTACAACCAATGAAACGAGAGATTATTAGTACGAAACACAAGGCTTTATCGTTAAATCTCGATCCATCAAAGTATGGAACCATTGCCGAAATTGGCGGTGGGCAAGAGGTTGCTCGTGCATTTTTTCAGGCAGGTGGAGCATCTGGTACAATTGCCAAAACAATTTCCGCTTACGACAAAATTTTTAGCGACCATCTTTATAGCAGAGGCGATCAAGGGCGATATGTTTGTCTCACTCGTTTGGAACAGATGCTTTGTACCGAGTACGATGAACTTCTTGCTGTGCTGGGTGTAAATAGACAGGATGGAGTTCGATATTTTGCATTTGCTAACACAGTAGAAACTCTAAACTTCAAAAAGGATAATCAGGGACATGGATGGCTTGGTGTTAGATTCGAACTTAACCATACAGGAAAACCAAATGATATTGTGATTCATGTTCGTTTGTTAGAAAACGACCCAATTCTTCAGCAATACACGCTGGGAACGCTTGGTGTTAACCTAATTTATGCTTGCTTTAACTATTCCGATAAACCCAATGTCTTCCTCCAATCGTTGATGGATAATTTATCGAATGATAGGGTTGAGATAACCATGGCAAAGATGGTTGGCCCAGATCTGTCGTGGGTTGACAACCGGTTACTCTGTGTTCAACTGGTGAAGAACGAAATGACTCCAGCAATTATTTTCGATAGGTACGGAAAGGTTCAGGAGCCCGATGATATGCTTTACAAGAAGAATGCACTATTGCTACGTGGGCGTTTTAGGCCAATAACCTATGTTGGTTTCGATATTCTTAAATCGGCCTATGCTCATTTTAAAAAAAACGAAGCGTTTACAACCGAAAGTACACTCCAGATTTCTGAAATCACCTTAAATAATTTACTTGATGAAGGCGAAATAAACGAGCGTGATTTTTTGGATAGGGTTGATATTTTGAATGGTATGGGACAAAACGTAATGATATCGAATTTTAAGGAATTTTATAAGTTAGTAGAATATTTTGGCCGATTCAAGCATCGAAACCTGAGAATAATAATGGGAGTACCAACCTTTGCGAAGGTTATGGATAAAAGTTATTATACCGATTTAGCAGGAGGCCTTTTGGAAGCTGTAGGGAAAATGTTTCCGGCTCGGACAAAGTTTTACATTTATCCAGCCTTGAACAGACAAACAAAGAAACTGATGGAAACCGATGACATTCCATTGGCTCCTGATGTGATGCATATATATTTATACATGCTTGAGAATTCCTTGATAGTGAATCTTAAAGATGTTAGGGCCGAATGGTTGAATATAGACTCCAATGAGGTATTGCAATTAATCCATAAGGGTGATTTAAGATGGGAAACTATGGTTCCTCAATATGTGACAAAGAGTATTAAGAGTAAGAAATTATTTGGGTACAGAGGTGAGTAATTAAAAGAAAAGCGACTCAATGAGTCGCTTTTCTTTTTGGTGAATTTATACTAGTCTTTAAACTCATCAGCTTCAAAGGCAAGTTTCATAATTTTACTTACTTTACCTTCGTTATCCTTAACAGGAATATAGGTTTCTAGTAATTCAATTGTTCTTCCATTCCAGTTAAGTTTCGATTTTGTTTTCTTGGTCATGCCAGCCTTTAGGTTATCCCAGAAAATGCCATACTCTTTCTTTTGTTGTTCTGTAAGAACAAGATTATTGGAGTGGTGCGATCCGATTATTTGATCACGATGAATACCCAATAGTTGTACAAATGCTTCGTTAACGTTAATAACGTTACCGCCCAAATCGTACTCAATAACGTAAGCCGAGGTGCTTATTGAATGAATAAACCCTTCAATTTCGCCTGATTTTCGCGCAACTTCTTCCTGGGTTGCTTGTAGCTCCTCCATATTTTGACGCATCTCCTCTTCTTGAGCCTTCATTTCTTCGGCCTGCATTTGCGATTGCTCTAATAAGAATTTTGTACGGGCATTAATCTTAACCGATAAAATAGTGGAAGCTATGCTTTCTGCAATCTCCTCAATGAAATCAACCTCAAATTTTTCGAGAACTTTGAATGAAGCCATTTCAATAACGCCAAGAACTTCATCCTCATGTTTCAAAGGAACAAGTATTACGCAGCGAGGATTCGATTCTCCAAGACCTGATGATATCATCACGTAGTCGTCGGGAACCTCGGTCATGAATATGGTCTCTTTTTCCATTGCGCAAGCACCAACAAGGCCTTCCCCTTTTTCAACATGTTTGGTTATGTACTTTTTTCTATCCCAAGCAAATGTTGATACAAGTTCGAAGAATTGGTTGTATCTATCCTCTTCGTTCCATAGGAAAATTCCACCTTGGTTGGCTCCAACATATTTAACTAATCCAACTATTACGCTATCGCAAAGTTTTTGTAAGTCGTTATTATTCTGACGGAGCAACTCTCCAAATTTTGCAAAACCTTCGTTAGCCCATGAGCGTTTTTGATCTTCAACTTTACGATTATCTTCCTCTAATGCGGCATTGCGTAAACTATCGCGCATGTACTGTAGCGATTTACCTAGAGCATCTTTATCACCCAAGAGATCCAATGATGAATCGTAATTGCCTTTTCCAATTTCGTTAGCAAAATCTGTTTTTTTATTTAACCCCTCAATGGAGGTATTTAGGGCAACAGACATTTCCTCTATTTCGTCACCGGTAGATAAGTTTATCTTTAAATCATTCGAAATTTCTCCCTTTGCAATATGTTTAAGAATTTCAGTGATTTTTACTATTGGCTTAGTGAGATTATCCGAAATGAATAGAAGGACAAATACCATTATAAAAAGGCCAATAATGCTGACAATTAGTGATATATAAAGAGTTCTGTTTGCACTGGCAGTAATTACATCGAGAGGTGCTGATAATACCAAGGCCCAAGGTGTGTTAGTTTTTCCTGCAACTATAGGAGAGTAGCATATTAGATGAGCTTTCCCAAATTCATCGAGTTTAATATAGCTAAACTCTTCACCCTTGTTTATGTGCTCAGTAAGATTTTGATTTTGAACATCGTCAGGGAATATTTCTGTTATGTTTTTGAAGATAAATTCCTTGTTAGGATGGCTGGCAATGATTCCAGTATTGGAAATTAAGTAAGCATAACTACCTTCTACTGGCTTTATGCTGGAAACAATCTCCTGAAGGCTTTCTAAACTCTGATCGGTTGCAATTATACCACTAAATGTTCCATTGATATAAACCGGGGAACTATAGGTGATCATTAATTTTGTATCGGATTTACCTGTTGTAACCTGATCTACGTATGGTTCCCAGATAGCTTCAATCCCTTTTTTCTTATATGCTCCATAAATTGGAGGATCGCCAGTTAAGCTTCGTTGATCATATAACCACTTAAGCTGAGTACCTTCTCGCCAAGTTGTAATAACAAAACGACCAAAGTCTTTTTCGTATCCAGGAACAAAAGATTTGTACTCCCAGCTATCCCAAAGCGAATATACTTGTGGATTGTCTTTAAGAACAGGAAGGTACATATCGAGAAATAGTTTCTTCCATTGTTCGTGAGGCATATCTTTATAAACAGTTAATGCCTGAGATAATGTTCTAACCAAAGACAGTTCTCGCTCGAATATACCAGAAATTTCTTTGGCTGTTACTTTGGCTGTAAGTTGAGTTTTTGTGATTGCATCATCGTGAATAGTTTGGCGCGAGTTATATAGTATATAGCCAACTGAAATAATATAAAGCAATGCGGTAAAGGTCAGAATGTAAAGTAATATCTTCTGACGAATGTTTAGTTTACGACTCATAAGGTTAAAGAATTTGTGGCTAAACATATAACATTTCTAGAAAAATTACAATGATTTTAATGAAAATACTCTTTCTTTAAACCTTTTTTTCTAATGTTGTCAAACATCAGAATTAACCTAAAAATAAACTATGAAAAGAATTATTAAAAATTTTCTTTTTGGGATTTTACTTTTTCTTATCCCTTCGATCCTATTTGCACAGGATTATAAGTATGAATCGGTTCCCGGAGATCCTTTAAATGCAAGGATTTATACCTTAAGTAATGGATTAAAGGTATACATGTCGGTTGTTAAGGATGAACCAAGAATTCAAACATTTATTGCCGTTAGGGTTGGTAGTAAGAATGATCCAAAAGAAACAACTGGGCTTGCACATTACTTTGAACATATGATGTTTAAAGGAACTCCTGAATTTGGAACAATGGACTGGGAGAAAGAAAAGGTATTAATTAGTAAAATTGAGTCGCTATTTGAAGTTTATAGAGTAGAGATCGATTCCACAAAGAGAGCAGCTGTTTACCATCAGATAGATAGCATTTCTTATGAAGCTTCAAAATTGGCTATTCCTAATGAGTACGATAAGTTGATGGCTGCAATTGGTTCGACAGGTACAAATGCAGGAACATCAAATGATTATACCGTTTACATCGAGAATATTCCAAACAATCAACTGGAAAACTGGGCCTTAATTGAATCGAAAAGATTTAATCAGAATGTACTGAGGTTATTCCATACAGAGTTGGAAACCGTTTACGAGGAAAAGAATATGTCGCTTACGAACGATAGTCGTAAGGCTAGTGAGTTAATGCTTAAAGGATTATTTCCAAATCATCCTTATGGTCAACAAACAACATTGGGTGAGGCAGAGCATTTGAAAAATCCTTCGATGAAGAATATTCGTGAGTTTTTTGCTCAGTATTATGTTCCCAATAATATGGCTGTTGTAATGGCCGGAGATTTCAATCCTGATGAGGCTATTAAGGTTATTGATAAATACTTTAGCATACTAAAACCAGTTGAATTACCTGAGTTTAAGTTTAAGCCAGAGCAACCTATCACCTCGCCAATCTCGTTGGAAGTTACAGGCTTAGAGGCGGAGAATGTTAGCATTGGTTTTCGTTTTAATGGCGCTAACTCAGCAGATGCTGATATTCTAGAACTTATTTCATCAATTTTATTTAACCGAAAGGCTGGGTTAATTGATTTAAATATCAATAAAAAGCAGTTAACATTAGGTTGTGGTGCTTATAATAGAGCATTGGTAGATTATTCGATGTTTCAACTTATGGGACGCAATAAAAAAGGACAGACCCTTGATGAGGTTAAAGACTTACTTTTGCAGCAGATCGATTTATTGAAGAAGGGTGACTTTCCTGATTGGATGCTCGAAGCTGCCATTAATAACTATAAGTTGTCTATTATGCATATGATGGAGAGCGGTCGTGACCGTGCTAGTTTGATGTACTCGTCGTATCTGAATAGAGTTAATTGGGCCGATGAGGTTGCATCTATTTCGAGATTGGAGAAAATAACCAAGGACCAAATTGTAAAATTTGCTAATGAAAAATTTGGCAATAACTACGTTGTAGTTTACAAGCGTCAGGGGAAACCAGAAGACATTGCAAAGGTTAACAAGCCTGCAATTACACCCGTGCATATTAACCGTGATGAAGAATCTGATTTTTTCAAGCAAATCAAGAGTTCGACTGTAAATCCAATCGATCCTGTTTTTGTTGATTATAAGAAGGATGTTACCAAGTTCAATTTAAAGAAAGAAGTTGAGGTTCTTTACAGCAAGAATAATGAGAATGGAACATTCCAGTTGGTTTACTACTATCCATTTGGAAACCTGAGCGATCCTACACTACGCCTTGCCACTAAGTATATTCAACTTTTGGGTACATCAAAATTGTCGGCCGATCAAATAAGCCAAGAGTTCTATAAATTAGCAACTACCTTTAATATCTACGTTTATGATGAGGAGACTTACATTACTCTTTCGGGTTTAAGCGAGAATGCCGATAAATCAGTTGCTCTTATGGAGAGTATTTTGAACGATGCTAAGCCTGATAATGATGCCTTACAGTCGTATATTGCGAATGAAATTAAAGGTCGTAACGATTCTAAGAAAAATCAAAAAACAGTGTTTGCAGGACTAGTAAGTTATGCTACCTATGGGGCACAAAATCCTTTTAATTATGTGTTATCCGAAGATCAGCTAAAGGCATTAACCCCCGAAAAACTTATTCAAACGGTTAAAATGCTAAACACTTATCCTCATACTATTCTATATTATGGAACGGCGAATGAAAAGGATTTGAAGAAACAATTACTGGCCAATCACACTTTACCTAAGGTGTTTAATGCGGCTCCTGTAAATAAGAAATTTGTTGAGTTAGAAACACCAAGCGATAGGGTTACTTTTGCTAATTACGATGCCAAACAGTCGTATTTACAAACAATTTCGAAGAGTGTACCATACACATTTGATCTTTATCCTATAGTAAAGCTTTATAACGATTACTTTGGGGGTGGAATGAATGCAATTGTATTTCAGGAGATGCGCGAGAAACGTGGTTTAGCATACTCAGCAAAAGCTCGTTTCAGCATTCCATCGTGGCCCGATAGAGTATTTATGAACACAAGTTACATTGCTACGCAGAATGATAAGGTTATAGATGCATTTAATGCTTTCAACGAGTTGTTTAATCAAATGCCCGAAGCCGAAATTGGATTTAATTTAGCGAAGGAATCAGCAATATCTGATATTAGAACTAACCGTGTTGAGAAGATGGATTTGCTCTGGAACTATATTGAGGCACAGCATATGGGCTGGACTACTGATGTACGAAAGGTTCTATTCGAAAAATTGCCGTCTTATACACTTGACGATGTTAAAAAATTCCAAGAGAAATATGTTAAGGATAAAACAAAAACATATGTAATACTAGGGAGAGAGGGTGATCTGGATTTTGAAAAGTTAAAGCAACTTTACGGTCCGGTTACGAAGTTAACTCTCGAAGATATTTTTGGATACTAATCTAAAATCTAGGGCCAGCCAAAGAGGTTGGCCCTTTTTATTATAGGATTACCTATAAATGATTTATAAATTTGCTTTGTTAAGTAGTTTAATGTTGATTAACTAACCTTCAAAATCGATGAAACAATTGCTTACTACTTTGATTCTAATACTAAGCATTTTGGCTTATGGACAGGATAGAATGACTGGTTTGAATTTTGCAACTCGTTCCGAGGTTATTGCAAAGCATGGAATGGCATGTACGAGTCAACCTTTAGCAACTCAGGTTGCAATTGATATTCTTAAAAAAGGAGGCTCTGCTATTGATGCAGCTATAGCTGCAGATGCAATGTTAGGCTTAGTTGAGCCAACTGGTAGTGGAGTAGGAGGCGATTTGTTTGCTATTGTTTGGGATGCGAAAACCAAAAGATTGTATGGACTGAATGCCAGTGGCAGATCCCCAAAATCGTTGACATTGGAGTATTTTAAAAAAGTTGGGTTTAAAAAAATTCCACCGTTTGGTCCTCTTCCTGTTTCGGTTCCGGGGTGTGTCGATGGTTGGTTCGAACTTCATGGAAAATTCGGAAAACTTGGCATGGAAGAAATTCTTCAACCTGCGATAGATTATGCAAGGGAAGGTTTTCCTGTGTCTGAGTTAATAGCATATTACTGGCAACGTAATGCTGAGCGATTGAGAATATACGAAGGTTTTTCTGATGTTTTTATGCCAAACGGAAAAACTCCGGCAAAGGGTGAAATATTTAAAAATCCCTATTTAGCCAATACATATGAGTTGATTGCAAAAAATGGACGCGATGAGTTCTACAAAGGAAGTATTGCCCGTGTAATTGATTCTTACATGAAAAGGAACAAAGGATTTCTTTCATACGAGGATTTGGCAACTCATAAATCGGAGTGGGTAGTGCCAGTGTCATCATCATACCGAGGATATGATGTTTGGGAACTTCCGCCCAATGGCCAGGGTATTGCCACGTTGGAGATTCTCAACATTCTTGAGCAGTTCGATATTAAGTCGATGGGATTTGGTAGTGCAGAGTATATGCATTTATTTATTGAGGCCAAAAAGTTGGCGTTCGAGGATAGGGCTCGTTACTATGCCGATCCCGATTTTGTAAAGATCCCTTACATGCAGTTAATTTCGAAGGAATATGCAAAGGAACGTGCTAAATTGATAGATATAAATAAGTCTGCACGAAGTTATGATGCAGGCGTGTTGCAGACTGGCAATACAATTTACCTAACGGTTGCAGATTCAGAGGGTAACATGGTATCGCTAATTCAGAGTAATTATCGGGGAATGGGATCGGGAATGACTCCAACTGGTTTGGGTTTTATTCTCCAGGATAGAGGTGAACTTTTTACTTTGCAGGAAGGACATCCAAATGTTTATGCTCCTGGGAAGCGTCCGTTCCATACAATTATTCCGGGTTTTATTACGAAGGATGGCCAACCATGGATTAGTTTTGGAGTAATGGGTGGTGGCATGCAGCCACAGGGACATGCTCAGGTAATAGCCAATTTAATTGATTTTGGAATGAACCTACAGGAAGCAGGCGATGCACCTCGAATTCAGCACGAGGGAAGTTCAGAGCCCACTGGTGAGATAATGAATAATGGAGGAACTGTATTTCTTGAGTCGGGTTTCGATTATCAACAAATCAGAAAATTGCTTGAGAAAGGGCATAACATTTCATATAGTTTAGATGGTTATGGTGGATATCAGGCCATTATGTTCGATGCTAAGAATAGTGTGTATATTGGTGCATCAGAGTCACGAAAGGATGGACAAGCTTCTGGTTATTAGTATTCTTATAGATCAGAAACAGAATCCCTGCTAGCGTGGGGATTTTTGTTTTAACTGAATTCAATTGATCGAGTTTGCTTCATCATCTTTTTTTCCTGTTTCATCGTTTCAAATTTTGAATATTTACAGAGTACCAACAATTTTGCATGAGAGAATATCTGAAAAATACATACTAGTTCATTATATCAAATTTTAGATGAGAAGACATAGACCATTCGAGAAGAAGTATGAGAATAAAGCTTTGGTGATTACAACCGTAATTGCTATAACTCTAATTACTCCATTTGTTTTTGATGAGTATGAATCCGATTTACTGTCAAAAAAGATGTTGATCGGTTTCTTTGGTTCGCTGTGCACAACGCTTATTATGTGGCTTGGCGTAAAGTCTATAGTTATATACTTGTGGAATAAATTTCCTTGGGAGACTTATCCTTTCAAGCATTTAGTGCTTGAGGTTCTTTCAATTTTGTTCTATACATCTCTTGTCATTTTAATATACTATGTTATTAATTTGTTTCATAGTATCGATTCATTTGATGAGAATATTAAGTTATCTATATTCTTCACCTTAACAATTACATTTTTTATTACTTCGATTTACGAGGGTTACTTCTTCTTTTTAAATTGGAAGGAGACAAAAATATTAAGTGAGCGATTGGCGAAGGAGAATATCCAAAGTCAGTACGAAACGCTAAAGAGCCAAATTAATCCTCATTTTTTATTCAACAATCTAAATACACTCTCTGCCTTAATTGAAGAGAATCCTAAGGTTGCCGTTGAGTATGTACGTCAAACTGCCGATTTTTATAGGAATATATTAAACCTAAAGGATAAAGAGATTATTACTTTAGGTGAGGAGTTTGAGTTGATTAGAACTTTCTTTAAGCTACAGTATAATAGATATGGCGATAATCTGAGGTTGAATATCGATGTAGATTCTTCGCTGTACTCCAGTTACGTAGCTCCGTTATCATTGCAAATGCTCTTGGAGAATGCCATTAAGCATAATATAATATCGAAGGATAAGCCCTTGGTAGTTACTATTTCCGCAACCGAAAACTATATAAGAGTTAGCAATAATCTACAGAAGCGCGATTTGGATCAGCCAACGAGTGGTTTTGGCTTAAAGAATATTACGGATCGGTACTCTTATCTTTCATCGCGAAGTGTTGAAATTTCCGAAAATGATTTATACTTTACAGTTTCAATTCCAATTTTAACCATGTAGTATGAGGATACTAATTGTTGAGGATGAAATTGCTGCTGCACGTAGACTTTCCAAGATGTTTTTGGAACTTGAGTCAGATGCTAAAATTTTGGCAGTAACCGATAGTATTTCATCAACGGTTGATTGGTTACAATCCAACGACGAGCCAGATTTAATTCTTCTCGATATTCATCTTGCCGATGGGATTAGTTTTAAGATTTTTAATCAGGTTAAGGTTAAGTGTCCAATTATTTTTACTACGGCTTACGATCAGTATGCAATTCAGGCGTTCAAACTTAATAGTATTGATTACCTTTTAAAGCCCATTAATTCTGACGATTTAAAGTTTAGTATCGATAAATTTAAGGAACAGCAGAATATTGTCGGCAATTTGGATTTTGAAAAGTTGTTGCTGGAAATTCGAAAACCTAAGCAAAACTATCAGCAACGCTTTGTGGTTCAGTTTGCCGATAAGCTTAAGGCCATAGAGGTCGATTCTGTTGCATACTTTATGGCTCTGGATAAATCGGTTTTTCTGGTTAGTTCCGATAATCACAGGTATGCAATTGACTATACAATGGAGAAACTTGAGGGTGTGCTGAATCCTAAGCATTTCTTTAGGGTGAATCGTAAGTTTATTGTTAGTTTTGCAGCAATCAAGAATATGTATTTCTATTCCAAATCGCGTGTTAAGATAGAGTTGAGTCCACTTGTTGATTCCGAGGTGATAGTAAGTTCCGAAAGATCAACGGATTTTAAGGAGTGGCTCAATCAGTAAGAGTTTGGTGGATTGTATTTCGTGTTTAGTCCGTTAATGGTTAAACGTGAAATGTTAGTCGCAAGAAGTTTTTTTTAATGTTATATGGTAGAGACTTTATTGTCATTCTGTGCAAGGCGAAGGATCTAGTTCCGTTCAAATAAATTTAGTCTTTTAACGTTTCACTTTTAACCTTTAACGTAATGGAAAGAGTAGCCGCAGTTTTTGGAAGTTCTGGTTTAATTGGAAATCAGCTTCTACAGGTACTTTCGGAGAATAAAAACTATATCAAGGTTCTTGCATATATGCGTAAGCCTGCAAGTAATCTACCCACGAAGGTTAGTGTAGTAGAACTTTCTGAGAGTTTTACAATTCCTTCCGATGTTGACGATGTTTATGTTTGTATTGGAACAACCATGAAAAAGGCTGGAAGTAAAGAGGCTTTCCGAAAGGTCGATTATGAATTGGTGAATACAATTGCTCAAAGGGCAAAGGAGGCAGGTGTTAAGCGTTTGCTTGTGGTTAGTTCTATTGGAGCCAATAATAAATCATCGAACTTTTACTTGCGCACTAAGGGCGAGATGGAGGAAATTGTTAAAACTTATGGTTTTACACTTTGTGGAATAGTTCGTCCATCGTTGCTTTTTGGAAATAGAGCAGAATTTCGTTTTGGCGAAAAACTCGGAATCTTCTTTTATAAGATATTTGGTTTTATCTTTGTTGGCCCGTTGCGAAGGTATAGAGGTATTCAAGCCATTGATGTTGCTAAAAGTATGGTAATGCTTGCTCTATCATCCTCGGGAACAATAACAGTTGAGTCGAACGTATTAAAGCAAATGGCCGATGTTTACAAATCCTAAACTGAACGAATATTTTTACTGGTTAGTGAATAACCGTCAAAGCGACAGAAATTATATTAACGAACCAATCAATCGCGATATAATTAGCAGAATACTGGAAGCGGCGCGAGTAGCGCCATCGGCATGTAATGCACAGCCTTGGCGTTTTGTTGTGGTTGATGAGCCAGAACTGAAGAATAAGTTGGCCGATGCTGCGGCAAGCCGTGTTTTGGGAATTAATCACTTTACCAAGCAGGCTCCGGTTCATGTTGTAATTGTTATGGAAGGTGCCAATTTCAACTCTAAGTTTGGAAGTTTGGTAAAAGGCAAAACCTTGCCTTTGATTGATATTGGAATTACCGCTGAGCATATTTGCCTTGCTGCAAAAGCAGAAGGCTTAGGAAGTTGTATGTTGGGCTGGTTCGACGAATCAGCAGTTAAGAAGCTGCTTGATATACCCAAGGCAAAACGAGTTCCTTTGATTATAACCTTAGGCTATCCACAAACCGAGGAAATTCGGGAGAAGAAGCGTAAAACAACAACCGAGGTTGTGAGTTTCAATAAATACTAGAATAATTTTAGATATGACAGCTTTATTAATTATCGATATTCAGAACGATTATTTCGAGAATGGTACAAATTCGCTAGTTAGTTCATTGGAGGCTAGTAAAAACGCAGGATTGGTTCTGGATTGGTTTCGTAAAAACAATTTGCCTGTTGTTCACATTCAGCATATTGCAACACGCTCCGATGCTACGTTTTTCCTCCCAAATTCTAAGGGTGCCGAGATTCATGATAACGTAAAGCCTTTAGCGGCCGAAAAGGTTATTGTAAAACATTTCCCAGATAGTTTTAGAGATACAGAATTGCTCAATTATCTGAAATCTCAAAATGTTACAGATTTGGTAATTTGTGGAATGATGACGCATATGTGTGTTGATGCAACCATACGTGCAGCCAAAGATTTAGGCTTTAACATCACTCTTATTGGAGATGCCTGTGCCACAAAAAATCTTGAAATTAATGGTAAGAAGGTAGCGGCAACTGATGTACATGCAAGTTTCTTGGCAGCTTTAAACTACTTTTATTCGTCAGTAAAAACTACAGAAGAATTCTTGAAGGAATCTAATAATTGAAAATTTGAGTAGAGCGATAAATGATAAAGAAACCCCATGTTGCAATGGGGTTTCTTCTTTATAGCTAGAACGAGAAATTTGCTCTTAAGTAAATATTTCTACCTGGTTCAACGCTAATACTTCCACGGTTTGTAGCCAAGTGGTTTGTGTATTTCCTGTCTGTTATATTATCAACTCCTGCAAATAGTTGAAGTTTAGTTGATCCTATGTTGATTTTAGCCGAGTTCACTGCTAAATCTAGGCGAGTATAACCTCCGGTTTCGCTTTCCCCATCGGCAACTTTATCCTGTTTGGCTGCGCCAACCAAAGTCAACTCAGCCGATCCAAGTTTAGGATAGCTATAACGAACTCCAAATCTACCATTCATTGGAGGTATTTGTGGGAGATTGGTATCGGCCTCAGTATCTTTTCCCCGAACGTAGGTTCCCGATGCAAAAACAACAACCCCGGAGTAAATATTGTATTGTGCACCAAAATCGAATCCGTATAGGAATGCCTTGCTAACATTGGCGTTAATTAGTGCTGGTAGAGTGTCTGTTACACCAGTGGTGAGTGTGTAAATAAATTCACTAGGAGTTTCAACTATCATATCGGAAATCCAATTTGCAAAGGTTCCAATCTGAAGGTTGAATTTAGGATTCCAAACTTTCAAACCTAAATCGGCAGAGTATCCTTTCTCTGGTTTTAACGTTGGATCGCCCAACCGAACAAGGTTTCCTAGGTCAATATACTTAAACCGCTCTTCCAACGATGGAGATCGGAAGGAGCGTGCAATGTTTGCCGATATGTCGATATCCTTAAAGAGTTTATAGGTTGCCCCAGCATTTGCGCTCCACGAGATGGCCTTTTCTGTTCCTTCCTCAAAAACTAAACGTTTTGTTGGTGAATTATTTATTACACCGTTTGTAATTATGTAATCAACATCGAAAACCGAATCATTCTTTACATAGATACCATCAACACGACCACCTAGAATTAAGGTAAGTTTATCATTAAGTAATTTGGCCTCATCCTGAGCAAATATACCAGCACTACCAAACATGGAGTTTGGTATAGGCGTTTCGCCTTTTACTAAATAGTTTGTTACCAGTAATGTTCCAGAAGGGTTGAATACTTCAGCGGTGATATACTTTTTACGTTCGGTATTCAGCCAGCGAGCCCAAGCGTCGGCTCCTGCAATAAGCGTGTTTGCCTCGCTTAAACTCCATGTGCTCTGTAGCTGTGCACCATGGGTTAAATGCTCTCCAACCGGGCTAACTAAAGTAGGTGTGACTTGCTGTGTGTTGCCATTGGGCAGTGTGGCTGTAGTTACTGTATTAGGATTCATTGCAACATCGCGCTCAATGAATTGGTTGAAATAGCTGATTTTTAAAGATTGTAATTTGTCTGTAACATCAGTTATTTCATAACTTGCTGCAAACAGTTGTCGGGAAATATCGGTGTAAGTTGCCGTTGCTGGGCCAGGAAATGCGCTTCCGCCCGGAATACCAACGTCGGTAGACCAGTTTCGCTGAAACTGAATCTTTAGCATATGATGGTTAAAAGGTTTTACACCGACCTTTGCCGAAACATTGCTTGTTTCGAACTGACTATTGGGTAAAGTTCCCTCGGGAGTGCGGATATCATCGGCATTATTATATGTTCCGCTTAGTCTAACATACCATTTGTTCGATCCTGTGCTTACATCGGCATGCTCGGTGTAGAGTTTGTTTGCCGAGGCAAACCCCGACGTTAGATTTCCTGAAACGTAAGGGCTGTTGGCAAAATGTCCATCCTTGGTGAAGATATTTACAATTCCGCCCATAGCGCCAGTTCCATAAAGCGACGATTGTGCACCTTTCACAATTTCAACCCTGTCGATATCATTTACATCAACCATGCTTAGCGATGCGGTAAGATCGGTGGCGGTTTCAACGCGGTTGCCATCAATCAGCGTAACCAGCCTATTCTCACTTAATCCACGGATATTAATGCTTGTAGCCCAAACACCATCGCTTCCCATGGCAATTCCTGGCTCTGTGGCAAGAACATTGGAAAGTGTTAGCGACGATTGTTTTTGGTAGTCCTGCGATTCAACCACAACCAGCGGCGTTGGTATTTCTTTTATCTTTCGGTTTACCCTAAGGCTCGATACCACTATTTCGCCAAGCGGAATGGGTTGAGGTGATAGTGTAAAATCCTGATGTGTATCTGTGTTGACCTGAATTGTGCTCGATACCGAATTGTAACCAAGAACTCGGAGCGAAACTTCGTAGTTGCCAGTGGGTAGATTGATTGAGTATTCACCCTTTGTATTTGTAACCGCATTAAAATCGGAACTATTGCTTTTTGCCTCAATCACTACATTCTCTATAGTTTTTTGAGTTGATGAATCCTTAACAGTTCCCTGCAAACGGTATGTTTGACCGTACGAGAATAACGAAAAACCAACTGCGCAAGCCGCAGTCAAAAACCATGATCTATTCATTTTGTGAGTTCTTTAAAAGTACCGATTTAACTTGAATTCCTTTTATTCGGCCTAATTGACCGGTAAGCGATCCAATCTCATCTGTGGTACCTTCAAGAACAAGAGAAATAATGCTTAAGCCATTGCTGCGGGGCAATCCTTGGCGTGCAATAATGATTTGGGAATGTTTCGAGATGATTTCGTTCATTAGTTGAACGTTTTCTCGGCTCTCAATTTGAATTAGTGCGGTTCCAACTCTCTTTTCCATCAGAATACCTTTGGATTAGACTTTAATTGTTTTGTTAAACCTCGATGCTGACTTAATCATGCATCTCAGTATTTGTTATATTTCTAACGGCAAAGGTATAGCATTGTTTTGCACTCGCAAACTTTTATAAAGTTATTCTTGTTAAATTGATACCGAATAAATTTGGGAAACAGAATAAAATGGATTGAAATAGATATTTTTGTAGTAATCTTAAAACTATGCAACGAAGAATTATTTTACTGATATTCGCAGCATTGCTATTTGTGCAATGCCATAACTCTAAAGCACCAAGCGAGGTTAAATCGCACATAACCATTGCCACGCTCAAGGGGCCTTCGTCGATGGGAATGATTAGGTTAATTGATAGCTTGAACCGTTGTAACGATGGTACTGTTAATGTTCAGATTCTGAACGAGCCCATTCAGGTTCGTAAAATGATGCTCGATGGTTCTGCCGATTTTGCCATTCTGCCCACCACCATGGCTGCAATAATGTATAACAAAGGGATTGGTTATCAGCTGCTGGGTGTTCCCGATTGGGGAACTCTTTCGCTGGTTGGGAGCGATTCAACCATTACCAAGTGGAGTCAGCTAAAAGGAAAGCGTATTCATGTTATGGCAAAGGGAATGACTCCTGATGTGTTGTTCCGTTATCTACTCATAAAAAATGGCATCAATCCTGATGTTGATGTTACCCTCGATTACAGCTTTCCAACCCATATCGATTTGGCCAATGCTGTTGCAGCAGGACAGGCAAAAATGGGTGTGCTATCCGAACCTATGGCTAGCAGGGTAATGCTACAGGTTAAGAGTGTTCATCAAATCTTCGATTTCAACGAGGAGTGGAAAAAGGTGCAAGGTGTTCCGATAGCGCTAACTGCTTTTATGGTTCGGAAAGATTTTGCGAAGGAGAATCCTAAGTTTGTTGAGCAGATATCGGAAGGCTATGCTGTTTCTACCCGTTGGGTGAACCAATATCCCGATAGTGCTGCGGCATTGATGGTGAAGTATGAAATTCTACCTAACGCCGATGTTGCTTTGCATGCAATTCCCCGATCGAACCTTAACTTTGTTCGTGCTAAAGGCGTACAGAGGCAGATTGAGGATTATTTAGGCGTATTTTATCAGATGAATCCCGATATTATTGGAGGCAAAATTCCCGATGAAGGTTTCTATTACTAGACAACGGGCTTACACCTTTGCTGGTGTACTATTCATGCTGATTGTATGGAAGCTGTTGGCCATACATTTCAACTCCGATTTTATTATACCTCATCCCGAAAAAACGTTTATAACTACGCTAGGTCTGTTCACCAAAGGTCAATTTCTGTCAACAGTTGGGGCAACAATCCTTCGCGGGGTAATAGGTTTTATCCTATCGTGTATTCTGGGTGTTGGGCTGGGAATAGTTGCCGGAGTTAGCTCCAGTTTCAACGCATTCCTTCGTCCAATTTTAGTTACAATTCGTTCGGTTCCTGTTATCGCCTTAATATTGCTTGCGCTTATTTGGCTAAGTCCTAACTCTGTGCCCGTTTTTATTGCACTGCTTACCATGTTTCCATTTATATGTACAAATGTGATTGATGGTATTGCTAGCGTTGATAAGGAGTTAGTGCAGATGGCAACACTCTACCGAATTAGCCAATCGAGGATAATTCGTGAGGTTTATATTCCAGCCATAATGCCATTTATTATAAGTGGTGCGTCCAGCGCAATGGGAATAGGCTGGCGAGCTATTATAATAGGGGAGGTGTTAAGCCAACCCCAATTTGGAATTGGTACAGTAATGCAGGCTGCACAAACATTTTTGAATGTTGATGTGGTTATTGCTTGGACCATTGTTGCCGTGGTTATTAGTTACGGATTTGAGAAGATTATTAGGTGGAGCGAACATAAAATTGTAGTTTGGAGATTTTAACCATGAGTTTACAGGTAAAAGGTTTATATAAGGATTACGATGGAATGGCGCTTTACCGCGATTTCGCGATTGATTTCCCCGAAGGAACAATCACCTGTATTCTTGGCCCTTCGGGATGCGGCAAAACAACGCTGCTAAATATTATTGGTGGAATTCTACAGCCCAATGGCGGTTCGTTGGTTGGGTTTAACGATAAGGTTATTTCCTATATTTTTCAGGATCCTCGGTTGCTCCCTTGGAAAACGGTTGAGCAGAATATTGACTTTGTTTTGGATAAAGAGATACCGTTGACCGATAGGAAAAGAATCGTGAGCCAGTTTATTAGGTTGATGGAGCTCGATGGTTTTGAGAATTACTATCCAGCAAAGCTGAGCGGCGGAATGCGCCAGCGGGTCTCCATTGCCAGGGCATTTGCCTACAAGTCCGATATAATTCTGATGGATGAGCCCCTGAAGGGATTAGATATTAAGCTGAAGCTGAACCTAATTAAGATTTTCTCCAAGCTATGGCAAGCCGATAAACGAACTGTTATATTCGTAACCCACGATGTTGACGAGGCTCTTTTGCTCGGTAACGAGATAGTAGTGCTAAGCCAAGCCCCAGTTCAAATTGAGACCCGTGTAAAGGTTGATGTTCCTGTTGAGAATCGTTCCGTTGATTCCACCCTGTTTAAGGATATTAAGCAGCATCTACTGGGGACTTTAGGAAAGGACTGATAAATCGTTAAACTATTCGGACTTCAAACAAAGAACGATGCCCTTTGTTGTTGCTTTAAGTCCTTCGGACTTTTGCTGCATTCAATTTTGCACTCAATGTGTAACAACTTTGACCCGTTAAGTCCTTCGGACTTCTGCTGTATTCAATTTTGCACCAAAGGTGCAATAGCCTTAACCCGAGGGCATCGCCCTAAGGAGTTACTAGCCATAAAGTATTGCCCTGAAGGGGCAAGAGCGCTTAATCCCACAGATACTTTTCATCGTACTCAACATCATACTTTTTTAAGAACGCTACATATTCATCCTTAAATATTTTCTTCTTGTGATGCTCTTTCTGATTATTTATGTATTCTATAACAATGTTTATTTCCGAGGGATTTACCGAAAAAATGCCATATCCATTCTGCCAGTGAAAATTCTGATATTTTTCCCCCACGGTTTTTATCCATTTTGATGATTCTTTTTTAATATTTTCGAGTAATTGAGCTTGAGTCACCTTTCTTGATAACAAGCATAAGATGTGAACGTGGTTATAATACCCGCCAATTTTTACCGGGTTACATTCCATTCCTTTGCAAATTCCACCAATGTATTCAAAGAGACGCTACTGAATTGCATCATCAATTATATTCTCCCTGTATTTTGTTCCAAAAGTTATGTGAACGTAGACTTTTGATAGTGATTGTGGCATAGGCTTTATTATTTACTTGTATTCTATTAGGGGTAGACGATACCCAGTTTTTATGCTATAAGCACTTTGGGCTTCTTTGTATGTTTTTTTACAGTTTTGATAAGATCCCTAATGCGAACTTTTCTTTAAGCCTCCTATATAGTAGCATGTAATCGACACATCGCTTTCCTTTATAATGAAATCGTCCTCTACCGAATCGTACTCATATCTATCAGCAGTAACATCTATTGTAATTTCATATCCTGCTTCGGGTTTGTTAACCAAAATAGTTCCCGATTTTATAATGTAGAAGTACGAAAAATCCTCATCTTTATTAAAATCCATAAAAATAAGCCCGCCAAAGGTTCCTGCGTGCGATGTTTCATAAGTATCGAAATTATAAGTACCAGATTGCAAATCGTCCTTTGTTGAGGTATACATTTCGATTAAAACCAAATGGTATTTTTCCTCTCCAATTCCACTGTTTGTTGGTGAGGTCTTTAAATCAATATCGAAGTTGTAGGGAGGCCCGACTGATTCTGTATTTGTATAAAGAATGCCTTCAGCCATTTCGTATTCAACCCCTTTAATAGTAAGGGTACCGGTACCCTTGCCAGTTTCATCAACATCACTATCATCCTTCGAACACCCGGCAAATAGTAAAGATGTGAAGAAAATCAGAGTAATAATTTTTACTGTTTTCATCTCCTTAACATTTTAATGATGGTACTTTTACAAGTTACAACATTAAAAAGCCTAGGTCAATTAATAGTGCTACCATTTACACAAGTACCAATGAGGTACGCGTTGTAATAGCATGACAGTTATACTTTATTATCTTTTTAGGGAGTCTAAGCAGTATATAAAATTATTTTCTACACCATAGTAAACCAGCAAGCTATCCGTCAAACTGGTTATGTAGGAAGTATCCGCCTTTTCGTTCCGAACTCCATTATTTATATAATAAAACAAAAGGGTGGAGTCATCTGGAAGTAAGCAGTATTTTGCAATGGTTTCTTTTTTAATAATTATCGCTGTAGAGGTTGTTGTGTAGTATTCAATTTCAAATTTCCCATCCTGAGTAAAAGTTCGAGATATTTCCGGAATTAATTTGAAACTATCTCCATTAGGGAAATAAACCCGAATTAAAGTGGGACTCCATTTGTGCTGTAAAAGTTTTAATGCTTGCGATTTGTCGGGCATCTCATCCTTTTGGCATCCTAAAAAAAGAAAGAAGAATACAGTTAATACTAATATTTTTTTCATGTTTGTTGAATACTTTCTGTTTAATAATTGTAAATGTAGCAACAAAATTTTAGAACTCAGGATGTAAGCATTGCAAACGTGCTCCAGTGATTGTATGACAACTCTGGTCTATTGTCTTTTCAGGGAGTCTAAGCAGTATCTAAAATTATTATCTATACTATAGTAAACTAGCAAGCTATCTGTTAAACTAGCTATGTAGGAAGTATCTGCCTGTACGCTCTGAATGCCATCGTTTATGGAGTAAAATAAAAGGGTGGAATCGTCTGGCAGTAAACAGTATTTTGCAACGGTTTCTTCCTTAATAATAATAGCAGTTGAGGTGGTGGTATAGTACTCAACTTTAACTTTTCCGTTAGTGGTAAAGGTTCGCGAAATAAATGGAATTAACTTAAAATTTTCTCCATTGGGGAAATATAAACGGGTTAAAGTGGGAGTCCATTTGTGCTGTAAAAGTTCTAATGCTTGCGATTTGTCTGGAATTTCATCCTTTTTGCATCCTAAACAAAGAAAGAAGAATATAACTAACGCTAATATTTTTTTCATATTTATTGAATACCTTTTGTTTTATATTAATTGTAAATGTAGTAATATAATTTTAGAACTCAAGGAGTATGCGTTGTAATGGTATGCCAACTATCGTAATAAACCTTCCCGCATCTGCAGCATTGGGAAGCGTTAAGAATAAAATTGATATTTTCGAGGGGGGATTAACATTTCGAGAACCTAAATTGAAGCAAAAATGAATGCTCGATGCACAAGTTGGCTCTACGCTGGTTTTATAGTTGTCAATTTATGCTCTAATTCTTTCCAGAAGTCGTTGTGTACATTCAAATCTGTTGATTCTAGGAAAATAGAGATGTGATTAATGTAAAAGTAATTCTGATTATCGGTACAGCCCAAACCAAGCTTGGTTGTGTTTTCGGAGTAGTTAAGGTTTTCGCGGGGATGAGAAAAGTCGTAGTACAGAATAGTTTCCGGTTTCCGGTTGAAATTTAAAACTAAATCGCGCAGCACAAACCCAAACAGCGGAAGTTCTAATGCCTGATGGTAGCAAAATTTCAGGTAGCTTTCTTCGGAATCGGAGCTGTTAAGGTTATTCCTTTTTGAGTATAGGGTTTGAATGTATTGGTTCTTATTAATATTCGTTAGCACATCCGTTAGATTATCGTCGAGCATCCAAAATTCCATTTTACAGTCCAGTAAATTGATGAAGTCGTCCATGTATGTCTCCTTCTTTTGGGAATCGAGATAGATATTGGTTAGCATGGCGTTTTTTAGAATAGATTACAAAACTTCGGTTAGTTTAATATGGCAAATGCCTAACGGTTAAGGCTTTGTTTCGTTAAAGGTAAAAAATAAACCGTTCCATAAAGACTTTAGAGCTGGTTATTTATTAAAAGTTTATGCGATTTTACCGGACACCTCTTCACTCCTAGCTATTATTCCTTTAAATCTTGTTTACACAATCTGGTTTATACTCTCGAAGCTTGGAAGCATTAAGGCTAAAATTGCTGTTCGGAGGAGCAAATTGCTGTTCCGAAGAACTAAATTGGAGCTAAAAGAGTCGACAACCTAGCTAAAAGAGTCGTGAATCTCACTAAAAGAGTCGTGAACCTTACTGAAAGAGTCGTGAGCCTAACAAAAAGAATCGTGAACCTCACAAAAAGAGTCGTGAGCCTAGCTAAAAGAGTCGTGAACCTTACTCAAAGAGTCGTGAGCCTCACTCAAAGAGTCGCGTACCTCACTCAAAAAGTCGTGAGCCTAGCTAAAAGAGTCGTGAGCCTCACTAAAAGAGTCCTGAACCTCACAAAAAGAGTCGTGAGCCTAGCTAAAAGAGTCGTGAACCTCACTAAAAGAGTCGTGAACCTAGCTAAAAGAGTCGCGAACCTCACTCAAAGAGTCATGAACCTCACTGAAAGAGTCGGTAACCTCACAAAAAGAGTTGTGAACTTCGGGTCTATTCAGTAAACTGTGTCAGGTAGAGATTTTGTTTGTTATGCGGTCGGGAGACCGCCATTTAAATAAGCGTAGTTTTGGAAACTACGCTTAGGACGACAAAATATGTTGCTAGATGTTTTGTCTTTATTTTGTTATAAGTTTTTCTATCAGTTTATACAAGTGCGTACCTATTTTTTTAGGATACTCTTCTTCTAAATTATCTAATGATTTTGCTCTTTCAATCGCAATTATGGTCAAGGGAAGGTAAATTTCAGATTTAGGTTTTTTATTATATCCTCTTCCTTGAAGATTTCCAATTACAATATCTATATAGTTTTTTTTACTACTAATTTTAGCATTTTCATATATGAGTTGCTGCTCTTCATAGGTAAATTCTGAAAGATCCTTTAAATGCAATATCAACCAGATTTCAAAGCAAGGATTACTCATTGCTAAATAGAAATTTTTTTCTGCTTTACATTCAATCACTAGATTGTCAAAACTAAGTTTATGAATTGTTTCCCAATCATCCCTGTCGATGATAAGCCAAAACTCATCAGAATCTTTAAACCCAAATTCATTTTTTGCATTTTTTAGAAGTTTTTTTACACTAAAAGGGTCTGAGCCTTTATTTGTAGGTCTTTTTAAGGATATTATTTCTATTAGACCACTATTATTAAAATATTCAGAGCGTCTAAAATCTTCAAAATACTTTTTCTCTGTTACAGTTCCTTCATAAGAAAGAACAAATAACTTTTCAGCATTAATAAAACCTCCTTTTCTTATTAAAGGGATTGATTCTCTTGGCATATTTAGTCATTGTTTATTGGTAGAACAGTTAGATTATTTCTATTGCCAAGTTTTGGAACACCTTTATATCTACCTAATAAATAATCACGTCGTACTTCTTTATCAAATCTTATATTGTAGTCTTCCAATGAGTGTAAATGGCTTACTCCTTGTTTGTCCTTAACAACAAACCATATTTCATCTTTTCTTAATAACTTTTGAGTTAATAAAATAGATTCGTGACTTGCAACAATAAACTGACTATTGATGTTTTCGCATTTGCTTAAAAAGAAATCAAATAAGTCATAAATTAAATTGGGATGCAGGCTTCTTTCCATTTCGTCAATAATAAATACATTTCCTCCTTTGAAAAAGTCAATTATTAAGGGAATTAAATCCATTATCCTTCTAGTTCCATCCGATTCATCTTTCAAATCAAACAACTCATAAGTGCCACCAATAACTTTATGCTTAGTTTTTAGTAGTTTTGCTTTTAAGTCGATATCACTAGATTTTGATATAATATAGTATTTATCATCTTTTGGATTGGATAAGAATGCACTATTTTTTTCAGACTTATTGCTTAATAAATCATTTTTAATATCTTCTCGAACTTCTTCTGGTACATCAATTTTTTCAAATTCAATATCTTTAAATTCAATACCATCAATACCTGTATCGAAATAGTCAAGCATTTCTGAAAATACCTTTTGTAAATCAGAGTTCTTTAGTAATTCAAATTTCTTCCCAATATTTTTTGAGTTAGGGTAAATTACTGTTAAGGTATTTTGAAACCAATCGATTACATTTAATATATCGGAAATGTCTTTTACATTTCCGGTGACATTAGTATGTCTAATTTGTGTAATAAATAATTGATTCCTTGGGGTGCTTTTGGCTGTAAACTCCAAGAACATATATTCTTCTTTTTTATTTTTTTTGCTTAAAGGTGCTAAATCAAAAATGGTAGTCTCTTTTCTTTCAAATATTTTGGATTCTGATTTTTTATTAATTTCATATAACCATTCTTCAATAATTTCTTTTGAGTTAAAGACAAAGCCATAAGCATAATTTTTATTTTTATGTTGAATTTCATATTCTATTCGAGAATTTTCTTTTATTGATTTTTTATCAAGTTTAAAGATGTCTAATGTAATCGGTTGTTCTGTTTTGGTTCCTTTTAATACTAATTTTTTCCCAAATTCAATTGATTTAATCAAGTTAGACTTTCCCGAAGCATTTGCTCCGTAAACAACTGCTGTTTTCAAAACCGTAATTCCTTTTACCTGTTTTGATTTGTGTTGATGTTTTAGTGTGCCTTTTCCAGGTAGTAAAGAGAATGCCTGTCTATCTTTGAATGACAAAAAATTCTCAACTGTAAATCGAATTAACATAAAATATGAGTTTTATAGTGTAAATCTAGTGAAAAAATCACAAAACTAAAACTTTTTTTCAAATTAATTATAATAATTTTTTTAAATTTATGTCGATACAATTAAAATAAACCGCTCCACATAAAGCTTATAATTGGTTTTTTATTAACAGTTTAGTTAATAATATAAACTATCTGTTTTATGAATGATGGCTTGCCCAAAACAACCTCCTTGGCAATGCGTGGGGGAGTGGGGCAATGTGTGCAACGAAACCTTTTGCCAAGGATAAATATTGTAAATAAGTATTACTTTTGGTTGGTGAATTAAACTAGGTTTGTATGAACTCTGCATTTACAATTCTTGTGGTTGGTGGAATCGTTTTCCTCTCGCATTGGTTTCATGGGATATTCGAAAAGAAGGGGATTCCCGATGTGCTGCTCTTAATGCTGGTTGGGCTGCTTTTTGGCCCTATCCTGGGCGTTATTCATGCCGACGATTTTGGTATTGCCGGTCCAATGTTTACATCAATCACCCTTGTGGTTATTCTTTTCGAGGGTGGCTTGGGGCTGAATCTGAACGAGCTTAAAAGTTCGATTCGTGGTTCAACGTCGCTTACGCTAATTAACTTCTTTGCAACGTTTATAATTGTTGGTGTTATTTCATACTTCCTGCTTGGGTTAGACTTGCTGGTTGCCTTAACGCTTGGTGCAATACTTGGCGGAACATCGTCGGCGGTGGTTATTCCAATGGTTCGGTTGCTAAAAATTAGGGAGGAGTCCAGAACAATTCTTGTGCTCGAATCGGCCGTAAGCGATGTGCTTTGTATTGTTTTTGCGCTGGCTCTGATTGAGGCTACCAAGAGTGGAAACCTACAGGTTGGACTGATTGTGGGAAAAATACTGTCGTCGTTTACCTTTGCGGCAATTATTGGTATTGCCGGAGCCATTGTTTGGTCCATCCTTTTAAATAGAATTAGAACCATACAGAACTCAATTTTTACTACTCCAGCGTTTGTGTTTGTAGTTTACGGTGTGGCCGAAATACTTGGGTATAGCGGTGCAATATCGGCGTTGCTGTTCGGAATTACGCTGGTTAATATTAAGCAGTTCAACTTTTCGTTCCTGAAGAAATATGTGTCGAGCGAACCCATTGCGCTAAATGATACGGAACGGGTGTTTTTCTCGGAGATAGTTTTCCTGCTTAAAACATTCTTTTTTGTTTATATCGGATTATCAATCCGCCTCGATAGTTTTACGGCATTGCTGTTTGGTTTGGTTTTGGCCATCGCAATGTTTGTGCTTCGTATTCCAGTGGTGCGCTTCTCCATTAAATCGCAGCTCCCAATTTTCGATAAAACCGTAATGGCTGCAATGGTACCCAAAGGATTGGCTGCGGCTGTTTTGGCCGGTATTCCAATGCAGCAGGGAATTGTGGGTGGCGAGCTGGTGCGCAATGTTACCTATGCCGTGGTGCTAATAAGTATTGTTTTTACAAGTGTGCTAATTCCGCTGTTCTCGTACAACGAGCGCTTTGGCGCTGTTTACGGATGGCTACTTCGGTTTCGTTTAATTAGTGTTAAGAATAAGCCTCATAAAGTGGACGATACCGTTCATTAACGTAAAAATAGTTATTTTTGAACCCCGGTTAAGTGATTTTAAAGATGAAAGAGCGTGCTTACTATCTCGATTTGCTAAATCAGCATATAAAAAATCCTAAAATGGTAGCCCATAGTTTAGCCTCGGAGGCTGTGCTTCGAGCATTGGCCGAACGGTTTGGCGAGGATATGGATATTTGGGGAATTGCGGGTTTGCTTCACGATTTAGACGTTGAAATTACCAACGGCGATTCGGCAAGGCATGCTTTGGTGGCGGCCGATATGCTTACCGATATTCTACAGCCCGATGCGGTTGATGCAATTAAAATGCATAACGAGGAGGCTACCGGAATGCCTCGTACCACAAAATTCCAGTATGCGTTGGCTGCTGGCGAAACAATTACAGGGTTGATATTTGCAACAGCGTTGGTGTATCCCGATAAAAAGATTTCGAGCGTAAAGGTAAAATCTATTACCAAGCGGATGAAGGAGAAGCTGTTTGCCGCATCGGTAAATCGCGATACTATTATGGAATGCGAGAAGTTGGGGATGACAATTGATGAATTTGCGCAGCTGGCGCTGAATGCGCTTGTGCCAATTCAGGAGGAGTTAGGTTTTTAGTAAAATATTTTTCTGTGCAAGCAGGAATTCATTTATGATATTAAAGATTTTACAATGATATTACAGATTATTACCGAGCAGGTTATTGAGGCAGCAAAGACTGCTGGAAAGTTTGCGTTGAATGAGCGGGCAAATTTCCTGATGAATAAGGTTGAGGTTAAAGGCGAACACAACTTTGTTTCGTATGTCGATAAAACTTGTGAGAAGATGCTTGTTGAGGCACTTTCGAAGGTTGTTCCCAACGCCGGATTTATTGCCGAGGAGGGAACCGGGGTTCCCAAGGAGGGCGGCTTAAACTGGGTGATTGACCCGCTGGATGGCACCACAAACTACATTCATGGCTTATCGCCCTACGCTGTTAGCGTTGCCTTAATGGATGGAACCGATGTGCTTGTTGGTGTTGTTTACGAGCCTAACCTCGACGAGTGTTTCTGGGCAAATGCCGAGAGTGCTGCTTACCGAAATACCGATATAATAAAGGTATCGGATATTTCAACGGTTAACGATTCGTTGGTTTGTACAGGTTTTCCTTACTACGATTACTCCCGCATTGATCAGTTGATGAAATCGCTCGACTATTTCATGCGCAATTCGCATGGTATGCGTCGGTTAGGTTCGGCTGCAACCGATTTGGTTTACGTTGCCTGTGGTCGGTTCGATGCATTTTACGAGTATGGGCTAAATCCTTGGGATGTTGCGGCCGGATCGTTAATTGTTAAGAGGGCTGGGGGCAATGTTTGTGATTATACTAAGGGATCGAACTATATTTTTGGAGGCGAGATAATCGCAACAAATGCAAAGGTTCACACTGAATTTGTTGATGTAGTTAATGGTTTTATGATATCAAAGTAAGCAGCAATGGGCCGAATTCTTTTATATCTCCTTTATATTCCAGCGTTTTTATTATCGCTTTTGCCCTTGAGGGTTTTGTACATCTTTTCGGATGTAGGTCGATTTTTTATTTACCATGTATTTAAGTACAGGCGTGGCACTGTAAAAACCAATTTAAAGAATGCTTTTCCCGATAAGAGCGACGAGGAGCGAAAAGAGATTGAACGCCAATTTTATAGGCATTTTTGTGATCTTTTCATTGAGGTTTTTTTCTCTCTTTTTGTATCAAAACGTAGAGTTGCAAAGTTGGTTAAATATAAAAATATAGAACTTTCCAATCGTTATTTCGATCAAGGCAAGAGTGTTATTGTTGTAGGTGGTCATTATGGTAATTGGGAACTGTTCAATCTATTCTCTCTTTATTCGAAACACTTGGTGTTGGGGGCTTATAAGCCTATTAACAATAAACATATCGAGAATTTTATTAATAGAAGCAGAGAACGTTTTGGAGCAGTTCCTGTTTCCATGCATGATGTTGCCCGTATGTCTCTTAAAATGTCGCAGGAGGGAAAACCATTCTTTTTAGGTTTAATATCAGACCAAACACCTGCAAAAGGCGATATTCGTTATTGGACGAATTTCTTAAACCAGGATACCCCTGTATTTCTAGGAACCGAAAAGATTGCCAGAAAAACCAATCAGCCTGTTTTTTTCTGTAATATGCGCAAAGTTTCGCGAGGACACTACGAAGTAGAGCTAGAGCTTTTGTGCGAAAGTCCTAAAGAGACGAAACAATATGAGATTACTGAAATGCAGGTTAAAGCTCTGGAGAGATTAATTCGTGAGGCTCCACAGTATTGGCTTTGGTCGCATCGTAGGTGGAAACATAAACGGAAACAAACAACTAATGCCAATAGCCATGAAGCTTAAGGTAGCTGTTGTTATTCTGAATTGGAACGGAGAAAAATTTCTTAGGCAATTTCTGCCAAGTGTTGTTGCTTATTCGCAAGGAGATGGTATTGGCGTTTTTGTTGCCGATAACGGATCAACAGATAATTCGTTAGCCCTACTCGATAGAGAGTTCAAAGGCGTATATCAAATTAAGCTAGATAAGAACTACGGCTTTGCCGAGGGTTATAACCGTGCTTTACAGCAAATAGATTCGGAATACTTTGTGCTGCTTAACTCCGACGTAGAGGTTGCGGAAGGATGGTTAACCCCACTGGTAAACTTCATGGACTCGCATCCCAATGCGGCGGCTTGCGCTCCTAAAATAATGGACTATTCAAGAAAAGAGTATTTCGAGTATGCTGGTGCAGCAGGTGGTTTTATTGATAGGTTTGGATATCCATTTTGCCGAGGCCGAATCCTTTCGGAAATAGAGATGGATAATGGGCAATACAACGATGAACAACCAATTTTTTGGGCTAGCGGAGCTTGTATGTTTGTTAGAGCATCTGTGTATCTTAAATTGGGCGGTTTAGACGATCGATTCTTTGCACACATGGAGGAGATTGACTTGTGCTGGCGTTTTCAGAACCATGGCTATAGCCTATGGAATGTTCCTGCATCTAAAATATATCATGTTGGAGGCGGTACATTACCTAACAATAATCCGCACAAGTTATACCTTAACTATCGGAATAGCCTTTATATGCTTCATAAAAACTTACATTCAACTGAACTTTTTACTGTCATTTTCTTTAGGTTGATACTCGATGGTCTCTCTGCGTTTGCTTACCTTTTAACTTTCAAGTTTCCGTATTTTAAGGCTGTTTTTCAGGCTCATGTTCATTACTACCGGAGTATTGGTATCTTAAATCGGTTCAGAGCCAACTCAAAGTGCATTAAAATGCGTCAAATCCCTCAGATTTACTCAAAAAGTATTCTTCTTCACTTTTTCCTCTTTAAACGTCGTAAGTATTCCTTGCTAAACTTTAAGTAGGTTGTAGGATGTTATCCGTATCATAATTGTTGATTCATGACGTCTTAACCTTGTTGGTGAATAAATAATTTTGAATAAAAAGATAATAATTCGTTTTTTAGCATACATTTGCGGTTTCTATGGTGGCATATGATGCTGGTTTTTAATTTATACAGATAGAATGATTTCACTGAAAAAGTTAACCATCCGTGATATTCTTTTTCGCTCACGAATGGCTTATTCGAATCGACCTGCTTTAGCATTTGCTGGTTCTGAGCCTATTTCTTATGCCGATATGGCAATAATTGTGAGAAATGTGTCGGGGATGCTTAACACCTTAGGGGTTAAGAAGGGCGATAAAGTTGCATTGATTGGCGAAAATAGTCCAAACTGGGCGATGGCCTATTTTGCAATTACTACAATTGGGGCTGTTGTGGTTCCTATCTTGCCCGATTTTTCGGGACCCGAGATGGAAAGCATTATTCATCATAGCGAGTCGAAGGTTGTATTTGTCTCTGCCCGATTGTTTAATCAGCTAAACTTGGATAATCTTAAAAATATTGATGCTTTCGTTCTTTTGAATAATCTGGAGGCAATCGATGAGCAGGTAGTTAAGGTTGATCCTGCGATGAAGTATAAGACTCCATCGATAATTGTTAATGTAGATTACTGCGATTGCGAGTTTCCAAGGCCAACCGAGGACGATTTAGCTGCACTTATATATACATCTGGTACAACCGGACGGCCTAAGGGCGTTATGCTTTCGCATAAGAATTTAGTTTCGAATATCCTATCAACCTTGATGATTCAGAATGTTACTGAAACCGATAGGTTGTTATCAATCTTACCTCTTTCTCACACTTATGAGTGCACCATTGGTTTTCTGTTACCAATGGCAACTGGTGCATCTATTTACTATTTGGATAAACCACCAACGGCAGCGGTTCTTATTCCTGCAATGCAGAAAATTAAGCCCACAATGATTTTGGTGGTTCCATTGGTAATTGAAAAGATCTATCGTAATAAAATAAAGCCAGAGTTTACCGCATCGTCTACCAAAAGGGCTATGTATAATATCCCTTTAACTAGAAGATTAATGCATAGACTTGCTGCCAATAAGTTGAAAGATATTTTTGGAGGAGAACTTCACTTTTTTGGAGTTGGTGGTGCAAAATTGTCGTATGAGGTAGAGCGTTTTTTGTTCGAGGGAAAATTTCCTTACTCCATAGGTTACGGTATGACTGAAACTGCACCGTTACTCTCGGGTTGTACGCCTAAAATAACAAGGTTTAGGTGTGCAGGGTTTAATCTACCTGGACAGGAAATGAAAATTTATAACCCAAATCCAGAAACAGGCGAGGGCGAAATTCTTGTTAAAGGCTCCAATATCATGATGGGTTACTATAAGGAACCTGAGTTAACCGAATCGATGTTTATTGATGGTTGGCTTCGTACTGGCGATTTGGGATTTATAGATTCTCATGGCTATGTGGAGATTAAAGGCCGAAATAAGAATATGATTCTTAGCGCATCGGGCGAAAATATTTATCCCGAAGAGATTGAGGATTTAATCAACAAGCATGAATTTGTTCTAGAGTCGATGGTTTATGAGATGAAGGGTAAATTAATTGCAAAGGTGCATTTGAATAGAGAATTGGCAGAGAACTACTATAACAACTTGAAACTTTCGGCCAAGGATTGGCACCATAATGCCGAGGAGAAATCGAAGCGTATTATGGATGATATTATGACACAAGTTAACTCTAAGGTCGCTCGTTTTGCCCGCTTGAGCGCAGTGGTAGAACAATTTGAGCCTTTTGAGAAAACTCCTACTCAAAAGATAAAACGATTCATTTACAATAAGTAAAAAAGAGCGCCTTAAGCGCTCTTTTTTCAGTTATACGGTGACTGTCTGTTCGCAATATACATCGCTGTTGGTAAAACTTGTTCCGGGCAAATCTCTGAGATTATATCTCGAACTCATGGCTTCGCCATATGCTCCGCACGAAAGAATCTCAATTATATCACCACGCTTGGTGACTGGTAGGTACACATTTTCGTCGAAGCAATCGGTTGTTTCGCAAATAGGCCCGACAATACTATAGGTTTCGTAAAGGATCTCTTTCGATGTGGCATTCTCAATTCGATGATGTGCTCCATATAGCGCAGGTCTGATAAGCGTATTCATTCCGGCATCTACAATGGCAAAATTCTTTTCGCCGGTTTGCTTTGTGAATAGAACCTTGGTAATAAGTTTTCCGCACTGGCCAACCAATGATCGGCCAAGTTCAAAATGCACTTTCTGAAACGCACTTCTTTCTAACGAGGAGTCTATTGCCGAAAAGTACTCTTTGAAGTTGGGTATAGAGTTATCGGTTGGGTTTTCATAATCGATACCCAATCCTCCACCAAGGTTAAGGTAGATGAACTCTCCGTTGGGACATAGTTCTTGCTCTATTTCCTTTGCACGGAGTGCAAGATTGTTGAATACACTCATTTGCGTTATTTGTGAGCCAATATGAAAGTGCAATCCAATTAGTTTGATGTTCTGTAAACTTGGAATGATCTGAATTGCCCGTTTTGCCTCGTTCAGTGTTAATCCAAATTTGTTCGAACTAGTTCCGGTTGTAATATGCTTGTGGGTTAAAGCATCAACATTGGGATTTATTCGAAGTGCGACAGCGATCTTTCTGTTTTTTTCTGCTGCAATTCGGTTTATTACCTCCAACTCTTGTAGCGATTCGCAATGTAAACAGAATATTTCGCTATCTATGGCAAGTTCAATTTCCTCGTCGCATTTTCCAACACCAGCAAAAACAATCTTGTTTGGAGCAAAACCGTTTTCTAAAGCGGTTTTAACCTCGTTTCCACTAACGCAGTCTGCACCAAATCCATATTCTGCAATAATTCTTAGTATTGTAGGATTCGAGTTGGCTTTTAAGGCGTAATGAATATAGTAACCATGTAATTGCGATTCTTGTCTTGCGATACTGAGCGTTTGTCTTAGTAAGGCAATATCATATTGGTAGTATGGTGTTTGCATTGCTTTAATTGTTGCTGATTTGTACGTTTACTTTTGTGCCAATTGTAGTGATATTTGAATCCACTATAAGTTGTAAAGCCTTTAGTGCTTTAACTTTATTTTGATTATCGATTAAAATAGAGATATTATCACTACTTCCTCCGTACGATATCATTCTAATTGGTATTTCTTTAAGTGCATTGAAAACTAATGCAGCATACCCATTGTGGTTTGCCACAAAATCGCCAACAATGCATATAATGGTTTGATTTTGTTCAACGTCAACACTCGCGAATTCCGAGATTTGCTTTGCAATAGCATCTAGGCTTTCGGTATTGTCAATGGTTAATGATATGGCAACTTCCGAGGTAGTTATCATATCGACAGCGGTTTTGTACTGGTTGAATACCTCGAAAACTTTATTTAGAAAACCGTATGCAAGCAGCATTCTCGACGATCTTATGTTTATTGCCGTAATTCCATCTTTTGCTGCAATGGCTTTAATCCCTTGAGGATTGTAGAAGGCTGTAATTAATGTTCCTTCATCATGTGGCTGAAGCGTATTTTTTAGTAGCACAGGAATACCCTTAACTCTGCAGGGTTGAATTGTTGCAGGATGCAGGATTTTAGCGCCAAAGTATGCTAATTCCGCAGCCTCATCGTACGATAACGATCTTAGCGGAGTGGTATTTTCAACATACCTTGGGTCGTTATTATGTAAGCCATCAATATCGGTCCAGATTTGCACTTCGTTAGCGTTTACAGCATGTCCAATAATTGCTGCGGTATAGTCACTGCCGCCTCTACCTAAGTTATCTATCTCGCCCTTTGAATTTCTGCTAATAAATCCTTCGGTAATGTAAACCTGAGCAAAAGGATCGGCAGTTATTGCTCTGTCAATGCTTTCTTCAATGTAAAAGTAATCGGGTTCTTTTTCCTTGTCGGTTCTCATGAACTTTAGCGCTGGAATATAGGCCGATTTCTTACCTAATTCAGTTAAATGCATGTGGAATAATCCGGTCGATAGCATTTCACCGTATGCAATAATCTCAAGAGCTTTCTTTGCCGAAAAGTTATCGTCAATTTTTCTACCTATTTGCTGAAATACTTCGCCAATAAACTCACGACCTCGGCTCTGGTATGTTTTAGTTTGATATAAATCTTCAACCGTCGCTATGTATTTTTCTTCAAGTTTCTTAGTCTTTTCAGAGGCCATCTGTATTTTACCATTTGCTGCGTCATTTGTAATGTCGATAAGAGCATTGGTTGTTCCTGCCATTGCAGAAAGAACAACAATACAAGGTTCGTTGCCGGGAAGCAAGTTTGCAATGCTTCTGATTCGCGCTGCACTTCCAACAGAGGTGCCTCCAAATTTTAAGACTTTCATTAGTGCATGTTTTATAATTGTTAAACAAAAAAGGCCCGCAGTTTTCTGCAGGCCTTGGTTTGATATCTAGTTTGTTTTTTTACACTATGGTACACAACTATCAGCCTGCAACGACGAGCGTTTCTTGCACATAGACATCTGCTTCATACCCTTATTGAGTATGAAGTTGTTGTTCTTAATGCAAATGGCCGATTGGTTAATCATAATATTGATTGATTTGACTTGGCAAAAGTAATACTTTTTTCTTTCGTGATACTTTTAGTTAGAATTTTTTTTGAGTTGAGATATTGAATTATAGAGTGATTCAATTATTAGGTTATAGAATTCTTCCCTTTATAGGTTTCAATTTGTTACTTTGCATATACTTTTATTTAAAATTTTCAGGTTATTCTCTTTACATATTACTTTTTGTAAACTTATAGTTTACAACTGCTCGGTTGCCAAATTGCCAAATATTCTTTACTTTTGCTGACTTAATAAAGTTTTTAAGAATTTATTTAATATAAAGTTTTTGCCAATGAAGATTTCGCATAGCTGGTTAATGCAGTATATCAATGTAGATATGGCGCCAGAGCAAATTTCTCAAATACTTACATCTATTGGTCTTGAGGTTGAGAGTTTAGAGAAGATTGAAACCATAAAAGGTGGATTGCAAGGAGTTGTTGTGGGTGAAGTGCTTACCTGCGAAAAGCATCCCGATGCTGATAAACTCAGCATTACCACTGTTAATGTAGGTCAGGCAGAGCCGCTAAATGTGGTTTGCGGTGCACCTAATGTTGCTAAAGGTCAAAAGGTATTGGTGGCAACCGTTGGAACAAAACTTTACTTTAAGGATGAGGAAATCGTAATTAAAAAAGCGAAGATTCGTGGTGCTCCGTCGGAGGGAATGATTTGTGCAGAGGATGAGCTGGGCGTTGGAACTTCTCACGATGGAATTATGGTTCTTCCTAGCGATGTCACAGTTGGAACATCTGCTCGCGAATACTTCAAAATCGAGGATGACTATCAGTACGAAATAGGATTAACTCCAAATCGCATCGATGCGGCATCGCATTTTGGTGTTGCCCGCGATTTAATGGCCTATATGGGACTGTACAATAATGCTCAGGGTGCAACTCTGCCAAGTGTCAATGAATTTAAAGTTGATAATGCGAGTTTGCCAATTCCTGTTGAAGTTATTACTTCTAGTGCATGTCCTCGATATTCAGGTGTTACAGTGAATGGAGTTAAAGTTGGGCCATCTCCAAAATGGCTACAGAATAGATTGAAATCTATTGGCTTAAACCCGATTAACAATGTGGTTGATGTCACCAATTTTGTTCTACACGAGATAGGTCAACCTCTTCATGCTTTCGATGCCGATATTATTAAGGGAAATAAGGTTGTGGTTCGCACGAAGCCAGAAGGAACTCCTTTTGTAACCCTCGATGGTGCAGAGCGTAAACTCCATGCCGATGATTTGATGATTTGCAACGAGTCGGAACCAATGTGTATTGCAGGCGTATTTGGTGGTTTACATTCGGGAGTAACCGAGAAAACAACAAAGATTTTTATTGAGAGTGCTTGCTTTAATCCCGTTTCGGTTCGTAAAACCGCACGCAGACACGGTTTAAACACCGATGCATCGTTTCGTTTTGAGCGTGGAACCGATGTCAATATTACAATTTGGGCGTTGAAACGTGCCGCGATGCTTATTAAGGAGGTTGCTGGCGGTACAATATCTTCGGAGATTGTTGATGTTTATCCAACTCCAGTTGAGAAATTTAAGGTTGATTTTAGTGTAGAGCGTGCTTGGAGTTTAATAGGAAAGGAAATTCCAACCGAAACTATCGAGAAAATTCTAAAGGGACTTGAGATTGATGTTATCTCGAAGAATGGTAACGATTGGATGTTGTCTGTTCCAACCTACAGGGTTGATGTTTTACGCGAGGCCGATGTGGTAGAGGATGTACTTCGAATCTATGGCTACAACAATGTTGAGATGCCTCAGAAGGTTAGCAGTACATTAAACTACTCTAGAAAACCTGATTCATTCCAGATGCAGAATATCGCTGCCGATTTTCTTTCGAATAATAGGTTTAACGAGATTATGTGTAACTCCTTGACAAAAGGTGCTTACTATAAGGATTTGAGTACGTTCCCTGAACAAAACTCGGTTCAAATATTGAATCCATTAAGCAACGATTTGAATGTATTACGTCAGACCTTGCTATTTGGAGGTTTGGAGAGTATCCAGCGTAATACTAACTTCCGCAATCCCGATCTTAAACTCTATGAGTTTGGTAATTGCTATAAGTTCAATGCAGATGTTGAAAATCCAAAGAATCCTTTAGATAGATATACCGAGAACTTCCGTTTAGCAATTTGGCTAACGGGCGATAAGGATGCAGAGCATTGGTCGCAAAAATCCGATAAGGTGAATTTCTTTAACCTAAAGAGCTCTGTGCATTCATTGCTTAACAGGTTTGGTTTTGATGCAGATTCGCTAGAGCACACTGAGACACCATCGGATATTTTCGATTACGGAATGATTTATAAAACTAATGGTGGAAAGGTTGTTGCAACCTTTGGGGTTGTTAATAGCAATCTAACCAAGGATTTTGATATTAAGGCCGACGTGTTCTTTGCAGAGATAGAGTGGGAGATGATGCTGAAGCAATCGACAAAGAATAAGATCTCTTTTACCGAACTACCAAAATATCCAGAGGTTCGTCGTGATTTGGCATTGTTACTCGATACCAATGTTAGTTATGAGCAGGTTCGTAAGTTAGCGTATGCAACCGAACGTAAACTGCTTAAGAATGTAAGTTTGTTCGATGTATACCAAGGAAAGAATCTACCTGAAGGTAAAAAGTCCTATGCAGTTAGCTTCATTCTGCAAGACGAAACCAAAACCTTAAACGATCAGCAAATTGATCGAACTATGAGCCGATTAATAGAGGCTTATACAAAAGAGTTGGGAGCGCAGTTACGATAGAAATTAAGTTATACCAAGCCAAAGGCCATCGATTCGATGGCCTTTTTTGTTTTAGGTATTTGTTTTAAGTTTTAAAAAAATTAGGTTTGTATATAGAAGAGTAACTAAAAGCAATTCAGTTGAGTTCGTTAATAAAATACAATAGTTTCAATTTCCCCGTCAGTTATCTGATTGTTGCACTTTGTATGTTATTCTATACCGTGACTTTTGCCCAGCACAAGATAAATAATCCTATTTTATTTGAGAATATAGGAACAGAAAATGGATTGAGTTCGCCAACTGTAAATGCATTATTTCAAGATAAAAGTGCTTTTATATGGATAGGAACCGAGGATGGTTTATGTCGGTACGATGGTTACGAGATGATAGTGTTTAAAACTGTTCCAAGCGATAGTTCCAGTATATCATCAAACATTATAACGAGTATTATTGCCGATTCCGATGGTGGAATGTGGATAGGAACTACCGATGGTTTAAATCTGTATAATCCGGAAAACGAAACGTTCGAGCGTTACTATTATAGTTACAGTCAGCCAAATTCTATCCGAAATAACCATGTATTTAAGCTGTATCCATCGTTAAATGGACTTATTCTGGTTGAGACACTTGGCGGAACTCTTACAATCTTCGATAGGAATGGCGTAAATACAAAGCATTTTAAGCATCAGCCTTCCCGCCAGCCATACTATAGGTATCATGGATTATATCAGGATTCTGATACCTCCATTTGGTTTGGAGGTCGTGGATTGGGTTTGAACAGAATTAATCCCCAAAATGGAACGATTACAACTTACAGTGCTAATTCCGAAAGGAACGATCGAAAAAGGGACGATGATGTTTCTTTAATATTTAACCATTTTAAGTTGGGATGGTATATTGCGGGACTCGATGGCTTGTACAAATTTTCTCCATCCGATAGTTCGTTTACAAAGATATTTGGTACTACTACCTATTCAATTGTAACCGATAAACGTGATAATATTTGGGTTGGAACAGGGTATGGGCTTGCCTTGATATCTACAGAAGATTCGTCCATCGTTTTTTTTAGGAACGATCCCGATAATCCAAGCTCGTTGGTGAATAATAGCGTGAATGCCTTGCTTATCGATAGAAACGGGAATATTTGGGCTGGTACGAATCAGGGCTTATCGTTTCTAAATATAAAAGGTACAAAGTTCACTTGTGTTCAAAGGGTGAAAGGTGACGAAAATCGATTATCGTCGAATCGAGTTACAGCCTTGTACGAAGATCGTGATAAGAATTTATGGATTGGAACGGCCGATGCTGGTATTGATGTTTGGGATCACAATAATCAACTTATCCGAAAGTATAACACTGAAAATGGCAAGTTGGCTTCAGATAAAATTTCGTGTATATACGAGGATGGCGAACGCAACATGTGGATTGGTTTGTGGGCTGGTGTTGGTTTTAGTCAAATTGATAAATCAGGCCGAATTAACCATTACTCGTATTTGCCCGATTCTAGAAAAGTTGATTGGTATAATTCGTTCTACGAAGATAATTCTGGCAATTTCTGGATTGGAATGTGGGGCGGACAGGGTCTTTATAAGTTTGATAGACAGACTAAGACTTTTCAGACCGATGTTTATGTAACTTTCGATATACCTTACAGGAATGAACTTGTTGAGATTGTGAGGTTGAATAATAATCTGTTTTTTGTTCCGATTTCAAGTAATCGGTTGTATAAGTACAGTTTAACGGATGAGAAATTTGCTTATTTCGATGTATTCCAAAATGAGGAATCAAATCAACACATCACGAAACTATTTAACCTTAATATTTTAAGAAATACCAATCTAGTTATTGCATCAAACCTTGGCATTCATTTGCTCAATAGTAATGGAACAAATCTCAAAACATATCAGTTGCCAAATATTTTATCATTAACGGTATCGAGTGATAGTTCCAGAATATTTGTTCTTACGCAGAATTCACTTAAAGTTCTCGATGGTAATTTAAACGTTATAGCATCCAATCCAATTACAAGTTCTCTTGGAGCCGTTAATGGTTTATATGCCGATACTGCCGATCGATTATATATATTATCGCATAGTTCATTGTGGTTTATAAATGATCAGAAAAAAGTTGTTAAGGTTTGTGAAGGAACTTGGGGACAGATTGGCGTTTTTAAGCATAACGGATTAGTTTACTATTTCAACAAGTCGAATATCTTTAGTCTCAATAATGGTAGTGTAAATAGTACCTTTTCTTTTTTTGATAAAATTGATACTCCAAATTTTAGCATCGAAAGGGTTGTTCCGGGAAACAATAGCTTGGTGTTATGCTTTACAAATGCAGGTGTTTATCGGATTAATTTTGTTAAAAATTCAGTTGAAGCAGTCGATTTAAGCAGATTAAAAGCGTATTCGCAGAGCAATATCAATGCTGCTCTGTGTATTTCGGATAATCAACTTGTGCTTTCACTCGATAGAGATGTGTTCAAGTACGACATTGTCGAAGGAAATTACGTGAAGTTGAATGAACTTGATGGAAAGGCGCTGAGTTCACATTTAATCACCCAAATTGTTGGCGAGAAAAATGGTGTACTTTGGGCTGGTACCAGCGATGAAGGATTAAATAGACTTTCACCCAATAGAGATACAATTAATAACTTTAGGGTAAGTTCGGCAGTAAATGCCATTGCTGGTAACGATATATCGGCTCTTATGTTCGATAACGACAGTAACTTATGGATAGGAACCGATAATGGTGTTTCTATTTACGATCGGCGCTCAAAAAGCATGAAAACGCTTGATGTTAGTTGGCCTAGCTCCAAGGTTAAATCTATAGCTCAGGATGTTTATGGATACTTATGGATTGGAACTGAAAAAGGTTTGGTTCGTTACAATTCAAACGATAAAACCTATTCGGTATATGGCGAGGCGGATGGTTTAATCTCAAACTCTTTTAGCAATGCTGCAATTTCGCGTAGCGATAGCACTTTAGCATTTGGAACAAGTAATGGCCTTGTACAAATTAATCCGTTGGATTTCTTTGCTACTGATGACGATATTCCTGTTCATATTACATCTGTCAACGTGATGGGCAGGCGTGTTAAATCATTATTCAACTCAAATGATATTATTGAGTTGAGATATGATGACTCGTACTTTAGCATTGGCGTTTCCCCTTTAAATTTTTCCTATCCATTGCAGAGTAAGTTTTTTTATAAGTTGGAAGGACTTGATAACAGTTGGCGCGAGTTTGATGGAAATAAAGTTTTCTTTTCGAAACTAAAAGCCGGACGGTATAAGTTTTATGTGAGCAGTAAGCCAAACACCAATGTACAGAATTTGCTTACCATAGTTGTGCGTCCTCCATTCTGGCAGCGTTGGTGGTTTAAGATGATCCTGATTTTGACTTTCCTTGGAGTTGTTGTGGGCTATTTGGCATCGTATATTCATCAGCTTAAAATAAAACAGCAATCGTCGGAATTTGAGCAGAAACTGTTACTGTCGCAAATGAATCCTCATTTCATCTTTAATAGCCTTTCGGCTATTCAGAACTATATGTTTGCTAATAGGCCAATTGAGGCGGGAAACTATTTGTCGGATTTTTCGCGGTTAATGAGATTGATACTCGAAAATAGCCGCTCAAAGGAAATCCTTTTAAGCAAAGAGCTACAGTCGTTACGCTTTTACTTAGAGTTGCAAAAACTTCGATTTTCGGAGAAGTTTGATTACGAGATATCTGTGTCCGATGATATAGCTGAAGATCTTGTATATATCACTCCAATGCTTATTCAACCGTTTATCGAGAATAGTATTGAGCATGGAATTCAGCATAAGAACGGCAAGGGCTTTATCAGCCTTGATTTAAGAATTGAGGATTCTTACGTTGTTTTCGAAATTGTGGACGATGGTGTTGGTTTTGAAAAATCGAAGGAGATTAATAGGAATAGACGGGAGTTTCATCAATCGCAGTCAACACAAATTACTCAGGAACGTATAGAGTTACTTTCGAAACAGAAGAGGGGAAAAGCAATTGTGCAGATTATTGATAGAGATGCAACCGAAGGTGTTTCAGGAACAAGGGTAGTTGTGAGAATTCCTTATAGATTGGAGCAAGACAGAATAAAAACACTAAACGCTAAACGCTAAACACTAAAACCATATACAGTACTGATATGATAAAAGCAATTGTTGTTGACGATGAAATAATGGCGCGCCAGGCTCTTGTGAATATTATCACTCACGAGCATCCCGATATTTCTGTTCTATCGCAGGCAGGCAGCGTTAACGATGCTTTTGAGCAGATTACTCAGTTTACACCTGATGTGGTTTTTCTGGACATAAAGATGCCCGATGGTAGCGGCTTCGATTTGCTTCGTAAATTCAACAAAATACCTTTTAAGGTGATTTTTGTTACCGCTTTTGATAGCTACACCTTGGAGGCAATTCGCTTTAGTGCTTTCGACTATATTCTTAAGCCAATTAATACAGTGGAGCTGGCGGCAGCCATAGGTAGGTTGCGCGAAAGCCTTAACCAATCCGATGATCTGTCGGCAAAGTTGCAGAACTTCTTTGCTAATCTCGATGAGCGAGAAAAGGATAAAAAGAAGATTGTTCTTAAAACTGCCACGAGTATTCATCTGGTTCCAATAGGGACAATAATTCGTTGCGAGGCCGATGAGAATTATACCATGTTTTACTTCACCAATCAGCCCAAATTATTAATCTCAAAACCGCTAAAGTATTTCGAGGAGATTCTTGAGCAGTATGGATTCTTGCGAGTTCATCAATCACATCTTATCAATCTAAGTCATTTAATTCGGGTTGATAAAGTTGATGGTGGCATCGTTGTTTTAACCGATAATGTTTCTGTGCCGATCTCGGTTCGTAAGCGTGAGCAGGTATTCCGAATGCTTGAGGGCTTGTAAGTAGAATTTCATCAACGAATAATAATTCTGTATTAACGAATAATAGCTGCCTATTTTAATAGGGTAAAGGGCACAATACTTTTGTCCAAAACCTTATGGTATGCCTGTAGCTATTATAACACAGCAATCGATATACTCAAGCAATGGAAAGTATATTCCATCCGATGTCGTTTTAGCATTCAATTGCGATTTGCTTTCCGATAAGATCCCGTCATTTCGATATGATGAGGAGAATTCCATTGATATAGAATCTGATTTTGAAAGCGTAAAACTTTCGAAAGGCATTCGTTTTCAGTATGTGAGACTGGATGAGATTGTTCGTCTGGAGTGTAAAAACAAGGAAACCACACTTCATTTAAGGGACAATAGCCTTATTGTAACAAGATTGCCGATCGATGTTTTTACGGCAAAGTTGAAGACGAATCTCTTTTACTCAGTTCATCCGGAGCATTTGGTTAATCTGCTTTTTATGGAGCGGCTTAACCATTCATCGGCCTACTTAACACTTTCGAATTTCGAGTCTGTACCGGTTTCTCCTGACGAGGAAAAGAACCTCGAGGATTATCTAGACAATCGACCAATCATATAAATAATAAAAACCAAACTAAACTAATATTTGGAGGATAACTTATGAAACAGATCATTTTCACATTAATTCTAGTTCTTGGATTAGGAACAATGAGTATTAATGCTCAACTTTTCCCTAGAGTAACAAAACCTTCATCACCAGAAATGAGTATGTTGGTTATTCAGTTTGCCCACGATGACAATGGAAAAATGGGCAATGTCAATAATATGAACTTTTCGGGTTGGGCTCCTGCTGTAATGGGGCCTGATGGTAAGGTTATTCCTTTCCGGAATTTTGATGCTGGTGCTGATTTTACAAATATCTATTATTCCGAGAATCTTCCTGTTGGAGAGTATAAGTTAATTGGATTTTACCATGTTTATATCGATTACTCTAAACTCGATGAAGTTAGAAAGGGCGCTCCCGATAAGTTAACGAAGTATGCTCCTTACGAGGATTTGCCTTACCACGTAAAGCAGTTGGTAAATCTAAGCGAACCTGTAGTTGTAACTCTGGAACCAAATAAGGTAATGACCTTTGGTACCTATGCGGTGAAGTATAAATGGTTTGGTGGTTTGGCTGGAACAACCGACGATCGCTGGAGAGTTGTTGAGGATGAAACATCCATAACAGTTGCTGAACCACAAAACAATACTGTATTGCGGTACATAAAATCGTGGGCTACCCCCGCTTGGAAAAAATGGAATGCAAAGAACGATGCTACTGTACTAAACTAATTGAATGGTAAATCTTAAATAGAATATAACAATGAGAAGACTTTTACTCTCCTTATTTTTTGTGGCATTTCTATTTGGCAGTAATACACTGAGGGGGCAAACATCAACGGCTCCTGCTGCTGGCGATGGGTCTGCTGCTAATCCATATGAAATTGCAACATTAGAAAACCTTTACTGGATTGCCGAGGATAATACCCGTTGGGGTTTTAGCTATAAACAAACTGCCGATATTGATGCTTCCGAAACATCATCATGGTTTAGCGGAGCGGGTTGGACACCCATTGGTAATAATACCAATAAATTTACTGGAAGTTACGAAGGTTTTGTTCATAAAATATCAGGGCTATATATAAGCAGAAGTTCTACTCAGTATATAGGATTATTCGGGTATATAGATGCTGCCTCGGTGTCTTATCTCGAATTGGAGAATGTTCAAATAACCGGTTCATACTATACCGGAGGACTAATTGGTTATGCTAATACCAGTTCAAGCATTGTTGGTTGTCATGTGCAAGGCACCGTTATAGGATATCAGGTTGTTGGGGGAATTTCTGGTATCATAAACAATAGTACTAGTGTAAGAGAGTGCTCTGCCAGTGTAAGCCTTAAAAGCAGGAATGTTGCAGGCGGCTTAGTTGGAATGAATCATGGATCTTCGTCAATTGAGCAGTGTTATTCAAATGGAAGCGTAGCGGCAACAACTTCGGAAGAATCGGGAGATTATGGTGGACTTGTTGGCCATAATTATGCCAGTATTATTTCTAGTTATAGCCGTTGTAAAGTTGTGGCGGGCATGAGTGCCGGTGGTGGATTTGTTGGAAATAACGGTGGAAGTATAAGCGAATGTTATAGTACGGGAAGTGTAACTCCGTTGGGTGGTGCAGAATATTACGGTGGATTTGTCGGATATAATTCAGGTACTGTAACTAGTTGTTATTGGGATACCGAATTGTCTGGTAACTCAAGTTCAGATGCAGGAACGGGAAAAACTTCTGCTGAAATGAAAGATCAAACAACTTATGTTGGATGGGATTTTGATATGCTTCCCGTTTGGCAAATTAGCAGTAGGTATTATGAGGGATATCCATTCTTTACGTGGATGCCAATGCCGCTTACACCTCAGGTTTCAACCGAATCGGTTGATAATATTACTGGTATAAAGGCCAATGTTTATGGCAAATTTACTGGATTGGGTACTACCGATCCAACACAATATGGATTTTGCTGGAGCACTTCTCAATATCCGACGACTGCTGATAGCAAGGTTGACCTTGGAGCAACGTCTGAAATTATCTCTTTTTCATCGGTTATTGAAGGATTATCGGTTAGCACAACATACTATGTTAGAGCGTATGCAGTAAATAACAATGGGACGTCGTATGGGGAACAGCTAAGTTTTACGACTTTACCATTGCTGGGCTCAGGAACAGTTGACGATCCTTATCAAATATCAAATTTAGTTCAACTTAAATACGTTCACGATAATTCTAGTTTATGGAGTGCGTCGTTTATTCAAACTGCTGATATTGATGCTGCCGAAACTTCAACATGGAACAGCGGGGCTGGTTGGAAACCGTTAACTAATTTCACTGGTTCATATAATGGACAGAACTATTCAATATCTAATCTGTATATTAATAGACCATCATCTAGCAATATTGGTTTTATAGCCTCTGCACAGAATGCAACAATTCAAAACCTCAATTTAGTTGATGTTGATATAACAGGGAGTTTCTATGTGGGCGTTCTTATTGCCAATATATACAATGGAACAACAGTTAGTAATGTTAACTGTACAGGACAGGTAACCGCAAGTTCAACTTGGGCTGGTGGATTTTATGCAAATGCATATGGCGGTACAACAACTAATAGTTCAACATCTGTATCTGTGTCTGGAAGTGAAAAATGTGGTGGATTTATTGGTGAAAACCAATATAGTTCATCGATTAGTAATTGCAAATCTAGCGGAAACGTTATTTCTACTGCAAATAGTGTTGGTGGATTTGTAGGATACAATTTTGGTGATATAAATGCTTGTTTGAGTTTAGGTGATGTGTCCGGAGTTCAGGGTGTTGGTGGATTTGTTGGTTATGGAGGAAGCAAGCCCATCGCAAATTGCTATAGTATGGGAAATGCAAGCGGAACAAGTTATGTTGGTGGCTTTGCTGGTAAAAATGATGGAAAGGTTTACACCTGTTACAGCACTGGAACTGTAACCGCAAGTACATATAAAGGTGGCTTCATGGGAATGAATTTTACTGGTGTTGTAACAAATTGTTTCTGGGATAAAACATCTTCAGGATTAACAACATCTCCAGCAGGTACAGGAAAAACAACTGCTGAAATGAACCTGTATACTACATTCACAAATGCAACTTGGGATTTTAAAGGGCTTGGTACCGAGGGTATTTGGAATATTGGAAACACTCGAAATAGTGGTTATCCTTATTTTGATTGGGAATATCCAAGTGATAAAGCGTTGCAGGTTATAACCTTTAACACGCTAGATTCTAAAACTTATGGTGATGCTGGTTTTGATTTAACTGCGACTAGCACTTCAGGTTTAGGGGTAAGTTATGTAAGTTCTAACGAAAGCGTTGTAACCATAAGTGGATCAACGGTAACTATAGTGGGAGCGGGGACTGTAAATATAACAGCCTCTCAAGACGGAAATAGTGAATACAATCCTGCAGGAGATGTGGTTCAATCATTAACTATTAATAAGAAAGATTTAACAATATCTGCTGAGGATAAAACTAAAACCTATGATGGTTCAGGATTTACAAATTTTGCATCTACATATAGTGGTTTTGTGAATAGCGAGAATGAGTCAGTATTGGGTGGAACATTAACCTATGCAGGAACTGCTATGACCGCTACCAATGCGGGAACATATATCATCACGCCGCAGGGATTAACCAGCGATAACTATACGATTACCTTTACGGATGGATCGTTGGAGATAGGCAAGGCAGCGTTAACGGTAACCGCTGAGGATAAAAGTAAAACCTACGATGGTAGTGTTTACGGTGTTTTCACATCTACGTATGCTGGTTTTGTGAATGGCGAGAATGAGTCAGCGCTTGGTGGAACATTAACGTATGTTGGAACAGCCACAACCGCAATTGACGCAGGATCATACACCATAACCCCGCAGGGATTAACCAGCGATAACTATGCGATTACCTTTATGGATGGATCGCTGGAGATCGGAAAGGCTGCTTTGACTGTAACCGCAGAGGACAAGTCGAAAATCTACGATGGTAGTATTTACGGTGTTTTCACATCAGCCTACGCTGGCTTTGTGAATGGCGAGAATGAGTCAGCGCTTGGCGGAACATTAACGTATGCCGGAACTGCCACGAATGCTATTGACGCAGGAACATACACCATTACCCCACAGGGATTAACCAGCGATAACTATACTATCACCTTTATGGATGGATCGTTGGAGATCGGCAAGGCAGCGTTAACGGTAACTGCTGAGGATAAAAGTAAAACCTACGATGGTTCTGTATTTACAAACTTCACATCTTCGTATGGTGGCTTTGTGAATGGCGAGAATGAGTCAGCGCTTGGCGGAACATTGACGTATGCAGGAACTGCAATGAACGCTATTGATGTAGGAACATACACCATTACCCCGCAAGGATTAACTAGCGATAACTATGCGATTACCTTTATGGATGGATCGTTGGAGATAGGCAAGGCAGCGTTAACAGTAACCGCGGAGGATAAAAGTAAAACCTACGATGGTAGTGTTTACGGTGTTTTCACATCAGCCTATGCTGGTTTTGTGAATGGCGAGAATGAGTCCGTATTGAGCGGAACATTAACGTATGCCGGAACTGCCACAACCGCTACCAATGCGGGAACATATATCATCACGCCGCAGGGATTAACCAGCGATAACTACGCAATCACCTTTGCGAATGGATCGTTGGAGATAGGCAAGGCTGCGTTAAGGGTAACCGCGGAGGATAAAAGTAAAACCTACAATGGTAGTGTTTACGGTGTTTTCACATCTACGTATGGTGGCTTTGTGAATGGCGAGAATGAGTCAGTATTGGGAGGAACATTAACCTATACAGGAACTGCAACGACCGCAATCGACGCAGGATCATACACCATTAGTCCGCAGGGATTAACCAGCGATAACTATACGATTACCTTTACGGATGGATCGTTGGAGATCGACAAGGCTGCGTTAACTGTAACCGCTGAGGCTAAAAGTAAAATCTACGATGGTAGTATTTACGGAGCATTTACATCAGCCTACGCTGGCTTTGTAAATGGCGAGGATGAGTCAGCGCTTGGCGGAACATTAACGTATGCCGGAACTGCAACGAACGCTATTGACGCAGGAACATACACCATTACCCCACAGGGATTAACCAGCGATAACTATACTATCACCTTTACGGATGGATCGTTGGAGATAGGCAAGGCTGCGTTAACTGTAACCGCGGAGGATAAAAGTAAAACCTACGATGGTAGTGTTTACGGTGTTTTCACATCAGCCTATGGTGGCTTTGTGAATGGCGAGAATGAGTCAGCGCTTGGCGGAGCATTAACGTATGCCGGAACTGCAACGAACGCTATTGACGCAGGGACATACACCATTACCCCACAGGGATTAACCAGCGATAACTATACTATCACCTTTATGGATGGATCATTGGAGATAGGCAAGGCTGCGTTAACGGTAACCTCAGAGGATAAAAGTAAAACCTACGATGGTAGTGTTTACGGTGTTTTCACATCAGCGTATGCTGGTTTTGTGAATGGCGAGAATGAGTCCGTATTGGGCGGAACATTAACGTATGCCGGAACTGCCACAACCGCAACCAATGCGGGAACGTACACCATAACTCCGCAGGGAATAACCAGCGATAACTATACGATTACCTTTATGGATGGATCGTTGGAGATAGGCAAGGCTATTCTTACGGCAACTGCTGACAATAAATCTAAGTATGTGGGTGAAGATAATCCTGCTTTTACAATTACATATAGTGGTTTTGTAAATTCAGAAGATGTTAGTGTAATAGAAGAACTTCCGGTTGCATCAACATCTGCAAACAACGAAAGTATCGCAGGTAACTATGATATAGTTCTTACGGGTGGTGCTGACAATAACTACAGTTTTAATTTGGTTAAAGGTGTTCTAGCTGTAATTGATTATCCTACATATACAGTTACATTTAATGTTTCTTCGAATGATAATGCTATTGCAGGCGCAACAATAACCATTAACAATACTGAGATTGTTACAAATTCGAGCGGAATGTCAACTATTAGTTTAGTTGATGGCAATTACTCTTACTCTGTTGTTGCCAATGGATTTGAGAATGCATCTGGCGAAATAACAGTTAACGGTGCCGATTTTACCAAAACAGTAGTATTGACTCCTGTTCCTCCTGCAACTTACACAGTAACATTTACAGTGTTGAATGGAAGTAATGGCATAGAGGATGCAACCATTCAAATTAATGGTTCAGAATTAACTACAGATGTTACTGGAATAGCAACCATTGAACTTGTGGATGGTAATTACTCCTATGTAATTACGAAGAGTGGTTATGAGACTGTAAATAATCAGGTTGTAGTAAATGGTGCTAATGTTAATGTATCGGTATCACTTCAACCAACAGGTATTGATGATACTCTATTGAGTGAGCTGAAAGTATTTCCGAATCCATTTTTATCAACAATTAACATTGTGAATGCGCTTAACCTGGAACAGGTTATAATTGCAAATATTGCAGGTGTCGTTATTGCAAATTACAGATTTGTTGATTCGGATACACACGAATTAAAACCTGAACTAACTCCTGGTATTTATATTGTATCTTTTATAGCGAAGGATGGTACAAGGGTTGTTAAGAAAATGATAAAACAGTAACCCATTACTGTTTTTGAAAAAGAGGATGTGTAAAAGCATCCTCTTTTTTGTTATGCAAGTGATATTTCTTATGTTTATGCTTCCAATACATTATCAATGAAAAAAATAATCGAGGTAATTAAGTCCGATATAACCCAGCTCAATGTTGATGCAATTGTTAATGCTGCAAATACTAGTTTACTTGGGGGAGGTGGTGTTGATGGAGCAATACACAGAGTCGCAGGCTCAAAATTGCTTGAGGAATGCAGGTTGATTGGCGGATGCCCTACAGGCGAAGCGCGTATAACTAAAGGATATAATTTAAAGGCCAAGTATGTAATTCATACTGTTGGCCCAATTTGGCGTGGTGGAATCAACGATGAGTCGTTGCTATTGCGAAATGCATATACTAATAGCCTTAAGTTGGCTCACGATAATGCTTTAAATAGTATTGCTTTTCCAAATATCAGCACAGGCGTTTATGGTTTTCCAAAGAAACTAGCGGCAGAGATTGCAGTAAAGGTTGTTCGCTCATTTCTCGAAAATAATAAGTATCCCCAAAAGGTTATCTTTGTTTGCTTTGATGATGAGAATTACTCTATCTATAATAGTTTAATAGATTAATCTACTACATATTGATTTCATACTTTTCGAGTCTCCTATCCAATGACTGGCGGGTTATGTTTAGCAGTTGAGCTGTTTCTGCTTTTTTGTAGCCAGTCTTTTCAAGAGCTTTCATAATTACAATCTTCTCAATTAAATCTAAATCAAATATTTCTTCTCCAATTGTTGATATGGGTGACATTTGATCGGACGAAGGAGTGAGTCCTGTAAAGTTTTTAAGTGAAAGTTTATTTCCATCGCAAAGAATTAAGGCTCGTTCAATCATATTCTTAAGTTCCCTAACATTTCCCGGGAAGTTGTACGACATCATAATGCGAGATATCGCAGGATCAATATTGTTTATCTTTTTGCCAAGTCTTTGCGAAATGAGTTTTATATAGTAATCGAGTAACATTGGAATATCATCTCTGCGCTCGCGTAGAGGAGGAATATTGATCTCAAATGAGTTTAATCGATAATATAGATCAGTTCGGAATTTCCCTGTTTCGATTAGCTTATTAATATCCTGATTGGTTGCGGCAATTATTCTAACATCAACAGGAATATCGACACTCGATCCAATACGTCGAATTTTTCTTTCCTCTAATACCCTTAGTAGTTTACTCTGCATAGCTGGTTGCATCTCAACCACCTCATCCAGAAATAAAGTTCCGCCGTGTGCAATCTCGAACCAACCTGCTTTATCCTCGTTTGCACCAGTGAACGATCCTTTCTTATGCCCAAAGAATTCGCTTTCGAAAAGAGTATCGGGAATTGCAGAGCAGTTTACTGCGTAAAAGTACGATTTCTTTCTATCGCTTAAGTAATGAATTCCACGGGCAACAAGTTCCTTTCCGGTTCCACTTTCTCCCGTAATTAATACGGAGGTATTGTCGGCTTTGGCAACTTTGCTCATTAAATCGACAACCTGGTTAATTGCAACTGTTTTTCCAAGAATTTCGTTTCCAACACTTTCTATTAATTCTTTGGATATTAACGAGAAGGTTTGATTTATCTCCTTAAATTCAGCATGAAGAGTTATGTAACGCTTGGTACGATGAATGGCCGCTCGCATATCGAGCAATCGGAAAGGTTTTGGAAAGAACTCAACTGCTCCGTGGCGCATAGATTGAATTACCGCATCCATATCACCATGACCTGTAATCATTATAACTTCAATTTCGGGGTATTGAAGTTTAACTTGTTTTAGCACTTCAAGCCCATCCATTTCTGGAAGCCGAAGGTCCAGAATAAGAATGTCAACCTCATTTTCAGTGAGAATATGAAATGCTTCGGATGGTTTTGCTGAAAGCAGAACAGTAAAACCATCGTTTTCCAGAAATTCACGAATTTCTTCACGGAAAACTTTCTCATCGTCAAGTACTAATATTTTTAATGCCTCCATACGTTACTCTTTAGGTATAGATATTTCAAATGCAGTATATTCTCCTTCTGTACTTTCAACCTTTATTTCGCCTAAAATGTCTTTAATAAATCCATATGAGATTGACAATCCCAGTCCAGTTCCTTTATCTTCGCTTTTGGTGGTAAAGAATGGATCGAATATTTTATCGATTATTCTACTGGGAATTCCATTACCGTTATCTTTAAATTCCATGTAGACGAATTCCGTGTTTTTCCATGTTTTGATTTCGATCTGTTTTCGAAATTTGCCGTCGTTTAGTTTTTTCTCTTTCTCATCGAGGGCATATTTTGAATTGGAAAGAAGATTCAGCAAAACCTGTTCTAGTTTGTATTTGTCGGCAGTTATAGTTCCAATATTCTCGTCGAAATCGGTACTAATAGTTACACCATGGTTCTCATATTGAGCCGAAACCATAAATAGTGCGCTCTTTATAACATCGTTTATATTGATTTGTATGAACGAAACAGGTTTCTGTGCACGAGAGAAGTAGCGGATATGGTCGATAATCTTTTTTATTCGTTCAACATTCTCGAAAAGTAGGTTTACCTTATCCTTTAGGTAGTTAGTATTAAGGTTGTTTTCTTCTACTTTAAGAAGAATATTGTCTAATCCCATGGAAATGCCACCTAAAGGCTGGTTAATTTCGTGGGCAATTCCAGCGGCAAGTGTTCCGAGCGATTCTAGTTTTGATTTTTGGGAAAGAAGTTGTTGCTGTTTTTCCTGTTTCTTGATTTCCTGAATCATTCGCCGCTCAAGTTCCTTGTTAATTTCGGTAATCTTTTGTTCGGTTTCTTTTTGTTTTCTGAATTCTTTTTGCTTTGCCCGGAATAGCATTACAAGGAAAAATGATAGTACTACAAATGCAATAACAAGCGATAGTAGAATAATTCCTTGGTATTTCGATTTGGCAAGTTGTAATTTCTGAATCTCGGAGTTTTGTCGTAGAATTTCGTTTTCTTTTTCCTTTTGGGTAATATCGTAGAGAATTTGCAATTTGGCTAATTTCTGACCCGTTTCCTCATTGAAGATAGAGTCGCGAAGATCGATCCACATTTTATAGAAATCGAGCGCATCCTTATATCTACCTTGTGTTTCATAGATTAATGCAAGGTATCGATATACATCGGCTTTTGATTCAGTGAGGTTTTTATCATTTGCAAGGTTAAGCGCTCTATTTAAAAATCTTGATGAAGTTGGATAGTCGCCTAAAGCATATTGGCATCTTGATATTTTTACCAATGATGTTACCGAATTTGGAATATCCTTTTGAGCCTCAGAAATGTTTAACTGCTGAGTATAGTAATTGATCGCTTGATTAATATTTCCTTCTTCAAAAAGCACATCGCCAATTCCCTGTATTGATTGAATCATACCAATTGTGTCGGAAATTGCTTTACTAGTATTGTATGATATATTAAAATTCTTGTAGGCGCTGTCCATTTGTTGCAGAAGGTAGAATGATAAGGCTAATTCTCGCATAGTATTAGCATAGCTAAGCGTATCTTTGCTTTCTAACGCTAGTTTAGTTGCTTCCTTAAAACTCACCAAACTTTTGTCGAGTTCACCGAGATTCTTTTCCGATTGCCCTATTTGAATGTAGCAGCTAATCTTAGTTCTATCTTTGTTTTTAGTCCTTTGATTAGAAGTATTATTAAGTATTTCGAGAATGCTATTGTAGTGATAAATGGCATTTTTATAATTTCCTTGCTTTTGGTAAATATTGCCAAGGTATTGCTTTAGTTCAATTTTTAAATTTAAACTAACATTTCTTTCAGATATATTATTTGCTCGTTCGAGGTATTGGACTGTGAGTTCTGGATTATTAGAGGCCTCATAAACTTTCGATAGTCCAATGTAGGTTCTTACAATATATTCTTTCTGATTTAGTTTTTCGTACAAACTTAATGCTCTATTAAAATACCGCAACGAATTCTCGAGTTGTTTAAGCGAGTAATTAGCCTGTGCCAATAGAGTTAAAGCAGCCGCTTCGTCCTCAGTATTACCTGACTTTTTTGCTAATACTAATGCTTGTAAGCCAAGATCGAGTGTTTTATCGGGATTACTTTTTAAGTTTAATTCGGCATCAACAAGTAGTGATGTAATAATGTTATCGTTATTATTTTCGGAAGACTTTTTAACGGAGTCGGATTGCGCAACTACTAATTGGCATAGTACCATTAATATAGTAATAGAAAATATTTTTTTGAATGGAACTAAACTGCGCATATTATCGGTGTTTGCAGCACTAAGATAGGCAATATTTAAAAAATGGTTACTTTTAGTACAATAATTTTTAGTTTATTTAAATACCCAAAACGAATAATAAGAGATGGTTAAACTGTTAAAAAATTATTTATCGCTAGTTAAATTTAGTCACACAATCTTTGCAATGCCATTTGCATTTATAGGTTTTTTTATGGCTTTCAGAGAAAATTCTTCAAGCATCGATTTTAAGCTATTTGTGCTTATTGTTCTTTGTATGGTTTTTGCACGCAATGCGGCAATGAGTTTCAACCGTTTGGTCGATAGGCATTTCGATGCTAAAAATCCCAGAACCAGTCAACGAGAAATTCCTGCCGGCATTATTTCGCCAAAAGCAACAGGCTATTTTACTCTAATAAATTCGCTGCTTTTTATTGGTACTACCTATTTCATAAACCACTTGGTGTTGATTTTGTCTCCAGTTGCCTTGTTTGTAGTTCTATTCTACAGCTATACAAAGCGTTTCACATGGCTTTGCCATTTTGTGTTAGGCTTAGGATTGTCGCTTGCACCAATTGGAGCATATTTAGCAGTGGCTGCGAAGTTTAATCTATTACCTGTACTTTATTCTGTAATTGTACTATTTTGGGTATCGGGCTTCGATATTATATACTCGTTACAGGACGAGGGCTTCGATAAGAGTCAAAACCTCAAATCAGTGCCAGCAAAGGTGGGGGGTAAGCGTGCGTTATGGGTTGCAAGTATTCTGCACATTATTGTTGCTGTTGTGGTAGTATTTATAGGCTTACAATATAATTTTGATTTGTGGTATTGGGTTGGATCTCTCTTTTTTATTGGACTTTTAGTATATCAGCACTACATTATATCGCCTAAAGATTTGTCGCGAGTGAATTTGGCCTTTGCCACAACCAACGGAATTGCCAGTATAATATTCGCGGTCTTTAATATTGTAAGTTATTTACAGTAATTTATTTAATTGTTGTTAAGGTTTATATAACTTTGTGTAGTTTACTTTATCTAACTAATTATTCTATTTAATATGAAAAAAATACTATTTGTAATTGTGGCCGCATTGGCTATTTATTCCTGTGGCGGAAATGCATCAAAGCAAGACTCTCCCGTTGCAGCGCAAACCGAAAACGCTATAGTGGATGTTAATATCGATTCGCTAATTGCCAACCCTTCGGTATATTTAGATCAAACTGTACGATTTTCGGCAATGGTCGATCATGTATGTAAGCACACTGGGCAAAAGATAACAGTTGTGGGAACAGCCCCCGAAACTAGAATAAAAGTTATGGGTTCGGAATCGGTACCTACCTTTGAGCAAACATTAAATGGTGCAAAGGTTGAGGTGGTTGGCGTTGTTAAAGGTATGGCAACCGAAACCGTTGAAACATGCGAAACCGATTCTACCGCTGCAAAAAATATTACCTACGCTGTTGAATGCGTAACAATTAAGACCTTATAGTTAACTGCCGCTAATTATTGCAAAAATGTCGTTAAGCAAACTTTTACGAATTCTACATCGCGATATAAGCTACTTTTTCTCTGGTATGCTTTTGATTTATGCGATTACAGGAATTCTGCTAAATCACTCTAAAGATTTTAATCCTTACTATAGTGTCGATGTGCGAAAGGTGGAGATGCTGCTGCCAACAGATACCACGCAGATTAACCTCGATTTAGTGAAAAGTAAGCTTGAGGCATTGGGCGAAACAGAGGTTAAATCGTTTTACTATCCAACGGAGAAATCTATAAAGATTTTTGTGAAGGATGGTACAATTACATCTAATTTGGGCGAAGGAACTGCATTGATTGAGAAAAGCACTCGTAGGCCGATCTTTTATAAGCTAAATATGATGCATCGAAATTGGCCGCATAGTTGGTGGACCTGGTATAGCGATATTTTTGCGCTTGGCTTAATTGTTATTACAATTACCGGACTTTTCCTTGTTAAAGGGAAAAAAGGAATAACACGACGTGGGGCAATTTACCTTATTGCTGGAATACTTATACCACTAATCGCTATGTCTATTTTCTTTTAGAGGAATCTTTTAACATGATAAATAGATGGCAGGGGAGATGTCCCTGCCATTTTTTATTGCAGTGGTTTCTGCTTAGGTGTAATGTATTAGTATATAGTCCCCAGTAAAAATTCATTCTGCTAAACCGAATGGTGCAAGGTAATCAGTATAGGTAATATCTTTTGTGTTACTCGGAACAATAGCTTAAGCTAAAGCAAAACATCTATAATTATTAAGAGGTTTGACAAATCGTTTAAGAGAGTATATTACAATATGTTTTAATTCTGCGCCCAAAATATTAGCTATGCAAATATCGATTTAATGGGGTTGGTAAGCTTAACTTCCTCCTTTCCCCAGTTTAGCTCCATCGATGCTTTCTGTAGGTTGATTTCCATTTGTGCTCTCAGCTTTTTATCCTCAAAAAAATCGGCTATTTGGTTGGCCAGCTCAGGCGCATTCTTCGAGGTTGCAACAATACCAACATTGTAATCCTCTACCAACTTTCGCATCTCGGGTAGGTTGCTTACCAAAACAGGCACCTGGGCATTTATGTAATCGAAAACTTTGTTGGGTAAAGCATAACGGTAGTTCAGCCCCATATCCTCTTCGAGCGATAAGCCCAACCATGCTGTGCACGTTAACTTATGTAAATCGTGCGGTTTTACTCTTCCAACAAATTCAACACGGTCGAATAGTTTCTGGTCGAGCATTCGTTTCCGGAGCTGAATCTCAATATCGCCTGTTCCTATAATTATTAAGCGGTAGCAGGTTAAATAGTTCATTACATCAATGGCAAGCTCTATTCCCCGCCCAACATTAAGCGCACCTTGGTATATTAGGGTAGGGCGTTTGTCCTTAAACGATTCTATTTCCTTTTTTATGGGAACATTCCGCACCACAATGGGAGCAATGCGGTACCGGCGTTTAAGTTCTTGTGCAACACCATCGGAAACGGCGAAAACAACGCTGGCCTTTTTAATACATATCCGTTCGGTAAGCCTCCAAATCATCTTTTTTATGGGATGACCAATAAGCTCAGGCACCTCCGAGAATAGCTCATGGCTATCGTAAACCAGCGGTTTAAACCGAATAACCGATGCAAGCCAACATCCGGGCAGCGTATCAAGATCGTTGGCGTACGCCAGCGAAAATTTCGAGAATACAAGATTTACGAATATCCTAAAATTAAACAGAACGTAGAATAATGGTCCTTTGGATACGGTACTGCGAATATATCTTATTTTATATGGCTTATTATTAATGGTACTTAGCGTTGGTTTCCGGCCAGTAACAATAACATCGAAACCGGCATTGGACATAGCCATAGCAGTACGATGCACACGTTGATCGGTAACTAGGTCGGAGGTAGCATAAGCCCTGACTATTCTGTTCATTCCATTGAAATTTGTGCTAATATAAACACTAATTGTATATATTTGTTGTACTAAATCAATCGAATGTAATGTTTGTAATCAAGAAAAACATTTCGCTTAAGCACCATAATACATTTGGTATTGAAGCAGCCGCAGCTTATTATGCAAAAGCAAATACGGTAGAAAAAGTTCTGTATGCAATAAACTTTGCCTCGTATAATAAGGTGCCAATATATGTTCTGGGGGGAGGAAGTAACATTGTATTTACAAAAAATTTCGATGGTGTTATTATTAACCCGGCAATACAAGGAATTGCCATTGTTGAGGATATGCCCAACAATGTAGTAGTTCGGGTGGGCGCCGGGGTGGAATGGGATGCCTTTGTGAGTTCTTGCGTTGAACGGGGCTGGAGTGGTGTCGAGAATCTTTCGCATATCCCAGGCAGCGTTGGTGCTTCTCCAATTCAGAATATTGGAGCTTACGGCGTTGAGGCTAAGGACTCAATTGTAAAGGTGGAGGGTGTTTGGATTGATTCCCGTAAACCATTCGAGCTTAATAATTCGGAATGTAGGTTTGCATACCGCGACAGCATATTTAAGCAGGAGTATAAAGGAAAAGCCGTTGTTACCCATGTACTGTTTAAGCTCAGCAAAACATTTGAGCCTAAAACCAACTACGGTAATTTGGAGGAGGAGCTAAGTAAGCTTGGCGATAGAACGCTTGCGTCGGTTAGGCAGGCAGTTATTAACATAAGAACTGCAAAGCTCCCCGATCCGGCAGTTATTGGTAATGCTGGCAGTTTCTTTAAGAACCCAATTGTTGAGGTCGATTTGTTTGAGAGAGTTAAAGCCAAGTATCCAAATGTTCCATCATACGCTGTATCCGAGAGCTTTGTGAAGATACCTGCAGGCTGGCTTATTGAGCAGTGCGGATGGAAAGGTAAACAGGTTGGCAATTGCGGTGTGCATGCAAAACAGGCACTTGTTCTTGTAAATCATGGCGAAGCAACCGGGAACGAAGTGCTTACCTTGGCCAGCTCAATTCAGAACTCGGTAACTCAGGAGTTTGGCATTACACTCGAAATGGAGGTGAATACACTTTAATCATCGATTAGACTCAATTTATAGCTCTTTTCCTCGATTAATTGCTATTTTTGCGGGCTCATTTTATGAGTTCGTCTTTTGATTCATCTTTTGTATTAACATTCAGAAATAAGTATATGACTAATAAAATAATGGATCCCATTGGTCAGCTAATGGGGTTAAGGTATAAGTCGCATCCATGGCATGGTGTTGATGTTGGGCCCGATGCTCCGAACCTACTCACATGTTTTATTGAAATGGTTACCACCGATACGGTGAAGTATGAGGTTGACAAGGTTACGGGATACCTTAAGATTGATCGTCCGCAGAAGTACTCCAACGTATTACCCGCGCTTTATGGATTTATTCCGCAAACCCTTTGCGACGATAATGTTGCCCGGTTTGCCCGCGAAACAACCGATCGTAAGGATATAAAGGGCGATGGCGATCCTTTGGACATTTGTGTTTTAGCCGAGAAATCGATAACCCATGGTAATATTTTGGTGCAGGCAATTCCCATTGGCGGATTTCGAATGATTGATGGAAGCTTTGCCGACGATAAAATAATAGCCGTTCTTAAGGATGATGCATTGTATGGTCATTACCGCGAGGTTACCGAGTGTCCCGAGCTGGTAGTTACCCGTTTAAAGCATTACTTTCTAACCTATAAGGATTTACCGGGGAACAAGCGCGACTGCGAAATTACCCATATATACGATGCTGCCGAAGCCCGTAAGGTTATTGAGGCATCGTTAGAGGATTACCGCCGAAAGTTCGATAACCTTAACACCTTGTTATCGGAATACGGAATGATGAAGCCTTAAGAAGAGACTACGATACAAAAACGCGCATTTATAATGCGCGTTTTTTGATTATGAGTATAAAGATTATGGAGTTTCGAAGGAATATTTTCAATCTATAAATCAGGAATATATGCTTTATTCTTTTCTAATGATTTCAGATAATTCTCAGATAATCGTTGATGTAGCTCAAGTGGAATTTCAGCGTTTAGTTCGTTTATAGAATCTAAAGAGTAAGCATGAACCTCATCGTCCAACACTTCCTCATGATAGCCTCCTTTTGAAGTTAATTCCGTTTTAATATCATTCAAATTAAACTCTGATAGAATTTTTGTTACAGAATTATGGTAATCTCGATCTGTATAAAATAAACCATGAGCCACCTCATGTGCTAAAAGATCCGATACACTCTTTATGTTTTTGTGAATTCCAATTACATAAAATTTGTCCTTAAAATTTTTAAGTAAATCTAAAAGCATTTTTTCTTTTTCGGAAAGAGGATTAAATTGACCCTCATAAAAGGGTTTCAACACGTAGGAGGGAATATTAAAACCATTCCAATCGGTATAATACGAGAACTCTCCTTTTAAAGAGGAGTACCATTCTTTGAATTCGTTTAGGGTAAATACTTTTCCTCTGAATTCAGGGGACTCATAGTGTTCTTGAAACCTCAAAAAGGTAGATGTAATTGCCTGTTGATTTTCAAAAATCAAAAGAAGAATCTTATCTGTAATTTTTACTACCTCAATTTTCATACTTAGCTATAGATTATATGAATATACTGTGTTTTTAAACCAGTAACTTGCTATTTATAAATCAGGTCTATGAAAAAATGTATTCAGATCATTAACAATTAGTTCAATAGTGTTCTTGAAATTATATGATGTTGCTTCAACCATACTCACCGCATAATCTTGTTGAAGAATCTCTATATTCGAATATCTCTTATTTATCTGTTCAGTAATTTTTTCTGATTTAAATGAATTGCTATGAATAATTTGATCACCCTTTTTTAGCTTATACGAAACACTAAGATTTGAAATTGCAGGACCGGCAATATCGGCATATGAATAACCGTAAACATATAAAGCAAAATAGAAAAATCCAGAACTAATATAAGGGCCTTCGGTCTTAATTTCATCAATCGATAATTCAAGTGAATAATCCGATCTATTTAATGTATCAATACTAAAACTTCCCGAACGATTAGCTTCGCTTATCAATGATGTTTTCAAAAAAGATGGAATATTTTCTTCAATCATCGATTTGCCCTGATTACATTTATTCTTTGAATTCCAAATATAAACAAGGACAAGAGGTAAGAACCATCCTTTTTCTCTTATTACTTTTGTTGAATCGTTCATAATGTTTGTGCTAAATAAAATAGTATCGATACTTACTGATATACTATTTTTAGAGTCGGCTATCTTTGAATCCATAATATAAGCCATAGAATAGCTTTTTGAATTCATATTCCGCTGAATCTTTTTAGTTGATGTACAATTTGTAATTAAAATTATTCCCACTATTAAGAAAATAGGTTTTAGAATATTTCTCATGTTTTATTGGTATTTTATGTATTTAATTCTGTTGTTAATTATTGATTTATTTTGTTCATTATCTGTATTATCCATGGCAGTTTGATATGCTCCAATTATTGCTTTATAATTTTTTTTATCTTGAAGCATTTCATATTTACAATCAGCTATCATTAATAGTTTTAAGAAATTAAATTCCTCGCTTTTCAATTTCTCTAAATATGTAATTGCTTGACTATACCGATTAATCGAAAAACAATACAATCCATATATTAGGTTATTAATATCCAGAGTGCTGTCACAGCTATTAATATATTCATTAATCCAGGATCTTTTATTTTTATAAAGCATAAATGAAAACTTTGCCAATATGGCATTCTCATCCTTAGTCTCAAAAATATTTTTATACGCTTTATCCATTGATGGAACTATAATGTATCTTCTTAGGATAACATCCTTTCCTTCTGAAATTCTGGTTTCATACTCAGCCCTAGAGATAATCCAATAGAATTTATTGTTACCAATTTTTGCAAACGACTTTGTTGAAATCAGGATTAAGAGTAAAATCAGTATTTTTTTTATCATTTTAAATAAAATTATTGTTTGCAATTTACTTTTTATATTTACTTGTAAAATAATTAAATGTGGCTTAAAACCATGCTAATCTCTCTTAGTAGTATGCTATATAAGTAAACCATCATAAAACTAACAATAATTTTTAGAATACAATATAGACTAATATACTATTACGCTTTAGCTAGAATTGAACAATCTTATAAGGATTTAATTGTATGGCGATTTAACAATAGCACAGCTTACCAAATATACCCGCATCCATTTTCGTGCAAAGTCAATCTGTAATCGTTCAAAGGCAAACAGTGAGCGTTCAAAGCCAATTTGTGATCGTTCAAAGCCAATCTGTAACCGTTCAAAGGTAATCTGTAAATCGTGCAAAGCCAATCTGTGATCGTTCAAAGGTAATCAGTGAGCGTTCAAAGGCAATCTATGAGCGTTCAAAGGTAATCTGTGAGCGTTACAAAGAGCCAAAAAATGAAATGCAATTTAGGCTACATCCCAATGTTCATGGTTGTTTCGGAACAAGCAATGCATTATAGCACGGCAGCTTGTACAAAATTTGGTAGGGGAGAACCCGTAATCACAGAGCTACGGTACCCAAAAAAACATTGTTCGCATGCGTCTTTTTCCGACGCGTGCGGAAAAAGAATGAGCTTTTCTACATTAAATGCTTTTAATGGGGCAGAGAAAGAAATGCACGCATCCAAAGAAGATGCGCGTCTACGTTTTATGATATGGTGTCGTGCGGGAATTCGAGCCAATTTCCTATCAGTTTACACCGATCTTTTTTACGAGCCACAAACACTTGAAAAACCTCTGAATTCCGCATGTACTATACCATGTGTTACCAACTGGGCTTTATTCTGGTCTTTCAAAATCTTCAATTTTTGCAATTAGTTGATTTATAAACAACACCATTTTATTATCATTAGTTTCTAATTTCTTTTTGGTATTGTACTTAGAACAAAACTCTACTGAAAGTTTAATTTTTAAAGAATCAAGTTTCTGTTTATTATTTTTTAATAATTCAGACTGATTTTTTATTTGGTGAATAACAGCCTTATCTTCAATCAATTCAAAATCTTGTCCCATTTCAATATCAAAGAATGATTTGACAAAATTTAGTGGCATTAAGTCCTCAATTGTCGAATCAGTAGGCAATGTATTTAATATATCTTTAATTGTAAATACATTTGAACTCGAATAGGAAATATTTTGATTATCTAAAATATTTTTTTTATTATCCCTACCTTCTTTATCAGCATCAAATAAAATAAATGCTGTTACTTTTTCATCGCTTAATAATCTAGCAAAACCTGGTGCTTTACTTGCTCCACCAGCATCCTTTATAGAATATTTAAATGAATTATTTACATAATAAAGTGAATGAGAAATAATATTTTTATCATCCGTGCCTTCAACAATAATTATATTTTTAGGAAGTAATTCCTTGAATAAATTTAATCCAAATGCAGCAGCTATAACTTTGTCATCTGTAATGCTAATTTCTTCTGTTATTTGAGTAATTTTTGTTTCTGATTTTTGTTTTTGAACAATCCAATGTCTATCGGGAGTCTCAGTATCAATCATGTAGTGACTATGAGTTGATAAAATAACAATATTGTTTTTTCCAATTTTTAATATTTCATCCCTAAGATACTTAATTCCACTAGGATGTAGATGGACTTCAGGTTCATCAATTAAAATAATATTATTCTTTAGATTATTAGTTTCATTTTGAACAGATATAGACAATATTAGAGATAAGAATTGTTTAAAACCATCGCTTCTTTGAGACATTGTATAGTACGCAAATTTTTTATCATTATCTTCAACATGAACCTTACATAAGTTCGAATTAATGGAAACTTTTATTTTTATCTTATGTTCTTTCCATATTTTATTTATGTATTTGGTTACTTTATCAGAAATCTTTTCTTGTAATTCGTCACATCTGGCCTGATTACTTAATGCTTTTTCAATTGCACTTTTAATTTCTTCATCTTTAGTTTTACCATAAATATGAAAAATATTCCTTAATGGAATTGAAAGATTTGTGTCATCTTTAAATTTATCCAAATCAACAACTTCATTAATTAAGTATTCAGGTTTGGATTTCCAAATTTGAATCTTAGGAACATTATAATTAAAAACAGTTCTTAGATTATTGGCAATAGTTAATTCTAATTTTTCTTTAGTAAGTATTTTTTGATTTTCTAATAGAAAATTTTTAGCATTTTTTTCACTGATAGTTTCTGTAATTTTATTGAATTCCACAAAATTTTCTATAGTTTCAGTTTTTTGTACAGTTCCATTTACAGTCTTTTGAGTTGTATTAATTATATACTGGTAAAAAGGCAAACTATTGTTTATTGATACTTTATATGAATCATATGCTCTTTCACTATTCTTATAAGTGTTTTTAACTAAACTAATTATATCAATTTGATTGACAAATTTTTCATCAAGTTTGATTTTCTCTAAAATTTGTTTTCTCCAAAATGTTTTATGGTTTTGCCATTCAATATCTATATCAGTATATATATCAATATACTCATCTTCATCTTGTGCAGAAATAAAACAATTATCCTTGTAATCTAACTCCTTCATGCCGCTACTAATCAAATTTATCGCATCGAGTATTGCACTTTTTCCACTTTCATTAATACCAACCAAGAATGTTGCTTTGCTTTCATTTATTCCTTTTCCATAACTTTGTATTGGCAAAATTAAGTCCTTTAGGCTTCTAAAGTTCTTAATATTGATACTTCTTATTTTCATAATTTAATTTATATGCAGAATCTTTTCTCGCCTTGTTGCTAACTCACTTATACATGTACCAAAACTACACCTATCACACCTTGTTTAAATTATTACATCTTATTTCACTATAAAACTAGCAAAATATTTCCGTAATACAATACAAATTAGGTTATTAATAGCATTAGTAGTGGACATTCAACTTGTTTAATCTTAATAGGAGTGGGATTGTTACCCAGGTAGCGCGGAAATGTTTTCGGAGGGTTAGCTGTAGAGAGAGGTATTAGCTATGTGTTATGTATAAAACCATCATTCGCAGAATAAAACCTTCCAGCATCCGCAGGATCTGGAAGAGTTAAATGCTCCAGGTTGCGCACATTCCCTTGCTGGAGCATCGCTACCGCACGAGTCCTCTCGTGTGGCAGTGTTTGTTTAATAATGAATAAGGCATTACACCATTGTTAAATGCTCAAGGTTGGGAATACGTAACCCTGTTTGGGTTGCCATTTACCGTTGGTTTTTAAAAAATAACCATCGTTCGCGCGCGTCTCCTTCCGACGCATGCGGCAAAAGAATGCACTTTTTTACATTATATTCATTTAAAGGGCTGGGGAGGAAATGCGCATGCGCCAACAAACTTGATCGCCAATTAACACGTTAATTATTTTCAAAAATCTTATTACTATTAAAATTATTTACTTTCAGAATCAAATCGTTAGTTTGCGATTCTATTTTTTTATTTTTAATCGATTTTAAGTATTTTATTGCTTCGTCCTTTTTATTCATATAGCACAGAACCATTGATTTATTCATGATTGCGTCAAGACAGTCAGGCTTATTTTTAATTATTTTGTTATATAACATAAGTGCCTTATTTAAATCATCGGATGAATCCTTTTTAAAAAGATAATGGCTTAAAACACCCCTTTGGACATAAAGCTTCACCATGATCTCAGTTTTTCCTTTTGAACATTTAGCAATTCCCCTACTCGCTGTTTCAAAGGCTTGCGAATAATCTTTCAATTGAATCAGAAATTGAGATTTCCAATAATAAGCATTTATAACACTCGAATCAATTCGAATACAACTATCTAAAAGTGAATTAGCAATCAGTAGCCTCGATTTACTAGTGAAATCTATTTTATCTCGATTATTAACACTATAATTCATTGTGTCAAGTGCTAATTTTAAATAGTTTTCTGGTTTATTTCGAGTTTTTTTGTGCTGGCATGAGAATGCTATTATTATAATAAATCCAAATATTAAATGTTTCATATTCTGCTTTTTAATGTCTGCTAATTTACTTATATATGCCATAAAATTACATTTTTCTTCCAGAAGAATTAGGTATATTTATTTGCTATCTATACTTAATAACCCATTGTTCGCGCGCATCTTCTTCCAACGCGTGCGGCAAAACTACTTATTCTGTGTATATTTAGTAATAAATGTACTATTCTACATTACACGCATTTATAGTGTATAGGAGAGGAAGGCACGTGTTAAAAAAAGATTCATGCCAACGCCTGCTGCTAAATTGTCGGCCAGGATAAAGACGGCAATGTCTTTATCCCCCGACAATTTAGGTTAAAAGGTAGAAAAAATTTCACTTTGCGGAATCCACCCGGCTGAAATTTGGCAGTAGGCGGCAGTCGTATATATTAATCAAAACTAATTTTCCCTAGTGGTATTATTTTCATTAAACAAATATTATCACCCATTTTTATACTTTTTAAAAGTTCAACATCGACTGCACAACCAAAAGCTTTCTCAAAAAGCACTTTGCTATATCCTGTTGTGCATTGACACCATGTTTTACTATCTAACCTATCAACTTCGGCTAGCATAGGGCAAGGGCAATATTGAAACTGCAAATAAAGAATATGCTCATCATAGGATAGACCAGCATTTCTTGCTTTTTCATTATTTGCAAATTCTTCCAAATTCTTCGATGTTGCCATCAGTTCTTTTACAAGGGCGAGCTTTTCGTCCATGGCGTAGCCACATTGACATTTCATCCTGATTTCTTTCACTGTTCGTTGGTCGAAATTATCTTCCAATCTTTTCATGGTATTTTTAACCCAAGTTGGATTGTCTTCAAATTCTCCACTTACTACATTTTGAGCAATTGTTTCATTTTTTTCATCTTTTACAACATCAAAGATTACTTGCTCGTGAATTTTTCTTATATCAAACATTGTTTTATTTCTTTTTTGGTTGTACGAAATTTTTTTGCAATTCTCCCCTCAAAACGAGAGGAGAATTGATATTGTTGATTAATATACTTTTTGAAGTAATTGCATAAACTCTGCCATGTGTAATTGCGAATAACTTTGGATTATCGCAAACAAAGGCACAAATAAAAGCACTCCAATAAGTAATCCTTTGCCAAGAGATTCAAATTTGAATTCTTTCAACAATACAAATAATATCCAAATTACATTAAGAGTAATAATTATATGAGTAATCTGTGAAAACATATTGGCTGCATCCCATGAGATTAGGAATAATCCCATTGTACCATAGTAATATAGAGGCACTAATGCAATAGCTATAAAAAAATCCATTTTTATAATTCGGTAGCAAATAAAGCAAACTAAATATACAATAATAGAAACTGAACAAGCATTAAAAGCTAACCATTCCATAAATCCAAACTTAGCTTTTACTAAGAAAAAACATGCACTGTTCAACAATGTTAGAAACATTAAAACAGCCAATATATAACCAATATATAAATTTTTGTTATTTAAGCTCATGATTAAAAATTTGTAATTAAAAAATGAAACCAGCGATTTCCTCAATATGATTTAGCGTTGGTCTTGTTTGTTTTAAAGCAATAAAAAAACCTTCAGAAAATTATTTCCGAAAAAATCATTAACCTGTGGTTCTCTGAGGTTAACTATGCTGTAATTACAAATTTTAATACGATCTTCATTATTTTGTATAAAATTTCAGATGTACAAAAATAAATGCTTCTGTTTAATTCAACAAAAAATCTCTAGTCAATCTTTATAAAATTCTATTAAATAGATTCCAATACTTGTATGACATTCCTTAATATGGTTGCCAACTGCCGGCGTTTTAATCTGCTGGGGAGTTAACCGTCTGGGACGGTATCAACCGCGAACCCGAAACTAAGGTAGTAATCTTTTTCTGTATTTGTATCATCAACCAAGTGGCAGTAACCGCATGTTAGCAACCGTATTTTATCTTTTTATTCTCAATTTCCATAAAAAGTCAAGGCTTATTAAATGCTCATAATTCAATGCATAACTTGGTTTAATCCTTATTACTGTTGGACGATATATCAATCCAAGATAAAAATGTTTGCTAATTCGATAATAGCTATTTATTGTAAAACCCAATGATTTACTACTTTTAACTACAGGTTCTCTCGTTGGAGGTGGAGCATCAAAACTATCATAATATCGATGATCCCATGTATTATTTGAATAGTTTAGTCCATAACCAATAGTAAAATTTCTAAAATTTATATTATCTGTTAAGCTATAGTACGAAGAACTCATCAAATCAAATTCTCCGCTAAGATCAACTGCAGCAGGAAATGGTAAAAAGAAATCCATTACACCACTTGCTGTAATACTAATAAATTTATCTTCTTTGTAAAAGAAATCGAGCCCTGCTGAAATACCCCAAAATCCAATACTCGATTTATATGCTTCATTTTGTGGATGCATAACAAATTGGTTTACCCACGGTAATGACAAATTTAAATTAATCTGTCCTTTATTGACAGATCCAAATCTACTTACCCGATCACTATGTGAAGTGTAATCTATAAAAATATCATTTTGATATGTGTATCGTTTAGGATTATTATAATCTATTATACACCCAACTCCACAGTTATAAAAAATATTAGCGTAGTAGCCAAGTGAGTTTTTAGATTTCAATTTTATTGTCCTTTTTAAAGAATCTGATTCAGCGTACATGATAAGAGAATCGCTATTCCTTTCTACATAGATTTTACATTCTCTATCAAAATTATATGTGCTATTATTAACTGTTAGTCGACTTGGTCTATTTGAATAAACACTAATTTTAGTCGTAGAAGTATTTATTATTGTTGCACAAGAATCCAGAATCACTAATAACAAAAGATATATAGCTATTTTATTCATGTGCTGAGTTTTATAATATAGTTTTGGCAAAAATAAATTGTACGATTAGTGGCAGATTGCAGGTTTCTTTTCTGTCAAACCGCTATGCAGTTTGATTGGGCTACAAAGCTTGATATTTGCTAAATCGTCTGCCATTACTTATATAAAATGTTGTGTGTTTGTGCTCTATTTTAGTGTTGTCATTTTTTTCTCTTTATAGCTAAAACTTGAATCCAATAAATATTAATGGCATTTGAAAAAAAATTTGTCTCCAAAACTCTGATTCATCCTGTCATAAAAACTTTCTGGTTTATTTGAGCTATAAAGTCCAAATCCAAATGGCCATGCAACATTAACAAACATTGGAAATTCTTTAATTCTAAAATTGAATTGATACCCTAATCTAAATTCATTCCATAAATCAAATCCTTTATAATATTTGTTTTCATTTTTTTCGTAGAATTCATCATAACATGGCCATAACTCATATTCTGTATACAATCTTTTCCATAAAAATCTTCTATATCCAATTATCAAAGCTGGTGAATTTGTATTACCCTCTTGATAATGTAAATTCATATATGCTATTCCCAATTTTAATTCATTCGTCTGTCCGAAAGCATAATCATATTTTATCCCCCAAATTCCTTTCCCAGCCATTTGCATAAATGGAGACATTGGACTTGTCTCAACAGAATTTTTATAATTATTTTTATCCTCAATGTTTTGGCTTTGCGAAAACACAGAACTCGTTGCCACAATTAGCATTATTGATATAAAAATTATTCCACGCATTTTTTATTTCTTTCTGTTATTATAGTTTATATTTTGTCGCTATTTATCTTTTATTCAATCAATATTGACTTTCATTCTTATCTGAACGCTTAGTCTGTTTTTGCACGATACACAACGGTCGACTGTTTAAACTGCAAGGGAGTGAACCACCAGCGGCGTTATCCTCCGTTAAAAAGTTAGTTAAATGTAGTAAAAATTCTGCATCTGCATCATCAGCCCCAGTAGTTTGAACCGCTTGTTAGGCAAAGTTTTTATTTTCTCATTTTTTTAACTGCAATAAATCCGTTCGATTCATTAATACAGGTTCTATAAATATTTTCAACAACTGTTGTGCTTTCTAGGCTATAAGCAATTGAATCAAGAATCTCAGATGGAACTTCTAAATCAGAGTTTATAACAATTGAAATTTTTTCAGTCATATTTGGAATCGATTCTTTTTCTGCGAGCACGAATGATTTTATAATGCTGTAATCCTTAAAAATTCGTTTATTTATTTCCAAATAAAAATCTGAACCATAATTACCTTGGAATTGCTCTTTAACTTTCCCAACGTTTATTACTGATGAATAAAATTGTTCAATTGAGTCAATATGCATTCCATCATTGCATTTTTCTAACCTGACAGCCAATAGAGTTTGTGATTGAAAATCTCTTTCTTTATCCTCAATGTTATTTTTGAATTTCAACCACTTTTTTCTATTAATAATATGATTACCGACATATTCAGTTGTTATTAATGTGTCAGATTTAAAACTAACAACTCCATAATACATAAAGTAATTAAGTGGAATTATCATTGAATCATTTCTAATGATAAGTTTTGATTCATCCCTCCAGCCTTGTCTGTCATATTGATTAAGTATAACGATGCTGTCTTTAAAGTCAAGAGTATTGTAGCAAAAGTTATTATTAATTTCATCAATATTGTGCCAATGACCCTGTAATTTTTGAAGGTCTGATTTACAAGAGTTTAAAAGGATTAAAAGTAATCCAATAACTATGATTGTCAAATAATCATTTATTTCTTTAGAATCCATCATTTAGAATAAGTATCGTAAAATTTTGCCTAACTCACTTATATATGTACTAAAGCTACATTTATCACACCCTACTTAATGTGTAACATGTAGCTTTTGTCACATATTATTTCACTATAAAACTAGTTATAATTTTTATAGAACAATGTATTTTAATGCTTTTATGTGGTTTAATAGGGAATAGGGTATTGCTGTTACCAGCTTCATCCGTTCGCGCGCGTCTTCTTTGGACGCGTGCGGCAAACCTACTTCACTTGTGCTTGTTTAATAATGAGTATACTATTCTACTTTGCACACATTTAAAGAAATTGTGAAAGAAGCGCACGCGAACACGAGAAATTCATTGCTGGCGCGGCCTTGCAGTCTGTGACCTGTATTTAAAACAAACCTTTTTTATAAATGCAACAAACCTAGCTGGCTACAGCTAGTAGTTTCCTGTCTACCGACACGAAAGTTTGAGCGGGCTACAATGCTTGAATACCCACTAAAACCCTTATGGCATATACACTTTGTTGGCGGTATGTGCTTTTTGTTCTTGTCTTTCAATTATATCAATCATTAATTTTTCGTTTTCTTTCATCCTTATACAAAAGTCAGAAAAGTTATCTGTCTGCTGAGGTATAGAAAGAGACCAAATATTTATTTCTCCGCCGTAACCATTTAATTGTCCAATACTTTTTTTCTCCGCTCTAAATTCATCATTGTCGGAAGGACAAATAAATCCGCCTATTTGAGCTATTTTAACATACATGTATGAAATAATTTGGTTCATATCATTTCTGTCAATATTTTCAGCTTTTTTCCCTGCTAACCTTTTGTATTTTGCATCAAGAATAAAGTTTTCTTTCCAAAAGTCTGGAAATCTCTTGCCGATAGAGTTTTTAAATAAATAGATTGCACCTTTTGAACTTTTGTTTTGAGGGTGGTTAAATCCACACTTATATATAAAAGTATTGAGATATTCTTCCCATAGCCAAGCTCCATCAAAGAGTAAACCATAAACTTTATCTTTTTCCTTTCCATACTTTAAACCCTCATGTCTTAGGATTTGCATGCAAATCTTTTTTAAGGCTTTATACTCAAAAAAATAGGGATGAGAAAAAGGTTTTAGGTTCTTATTTATAATAGTAATTCTCTGTCCGTATTCATAACTTGGTGTAACTTGAAAAATCTGGTTTACACAACTTTGTGTTTCTGAATCAAGATTTAAAACACCTTGTGCTTGCTTGTGCTGTTGTATAAATTCAATCGTATGCCTTATAAGTTGTGTTATTTTGTTATCAAAACTATGTTCACGAACACGATAAGCAATATTTCCAATAAAAGGAATATTATTTCTTAAATGCCGATTTATATCAATTGTTCCTCTAACATTTGAATCATTGTAATTTTGTTTGTGATACTCTTTATATAAACCTTGTCTTAACGCTTTTTTTAAATAGAATGGAAACATATATAACAGAAAATCAAATATTGATTCATTGTTAATTCCATGTTTCAAATCAAATAAGTTAATTGAAAATACTTTTTGGAGCATATAATGCAAAAAATAGTCATTGTTGTTTTTTGCAAATCTGGAGTGAATTGTAATTTCACTATTATTTATCCCAACAAAACCCATAATATTTCCAGTTGTCAGAATAGAACCATGTAGTGAAAAAATGTATTCTTCACTTATTTTGTCGCCTGTTTGGTTTAAATCATTTGGAAATACGAGTAAATTTGGATTGTCCTCCAAAATTAAATCGCTAATCTTTTTATTTGCAATTAAATTAAGGTCAGGCAAAAGATCTTTTTCAATTTCCTTTCCGCAATTATTATCAGTCGTTCTCAACATTACTTTGGGATTCAATGGCAACTTCGTAAGCAGTTTTCAATTCATTTAGTTGCAAATTACTGTCAGGAAATCCCCGTAAATATTCAAACAATAAGCCTTCCAAGTGATTATTCCAAAGTTGGTCAAAATTTCCTTTGTAGTTTTTAAGTTTTAGAAAATAGGCGGGTCCAATGTGAAAAGCAGAACCTAATCCCTGAATTGATTCAATTTTTGTATTTAGTGATGTCATTCTTTTTAGAGCTTCTTCTTTCCAATCGTCAATAACACCATTCCACATGGAGATTCTATCAATTGCTTTTATTTCTTTCCATGCAAAGCGCCTACGCATTGCAAAATCAAAGGATTCAACACTACGGTCAATATCATTCATTGTGCCAATAATGTAAACGTTTTCTGGGATATAGAATCCGTCTTTGAAAATATCTCCGTCTTCTTGAAGATTTGAATATTGAGTTTTTACAAGTCCTTCAATTCCTCTATAACCTGCATCTATTGAGAAAAATAATTCGCCAAAAACCTTAGAGATTTCAGCTCGATTAATCTCATCAATAATTATCACAAATTCTTTTCTTTCAACAATTTCAACCTCTGATGTGCTGGATTTATTTTCTTGAAGAAAAGCATCGAAGGCTTTTAAAAATGCAAAAAAGTATGTATGATGATATGTGACAGATAATTTCTCCCCAACCTCTTTAAAAGTCCAGATTACATCTTTGTTTTGAGTGTATTTATCGTATTTTGTAAGAATGCTACTCAACGGAGTATTTAAAGTATTACCACTTATTGATTTAGTAGTAAAACTATTAGCATCAATTTCAATTATTGAAGCGCATTCTTTGCCACCAATTCCATACAATTTAAACTGTCCATTTGTAGAAATTTCATTTTCAATTTTTTCAATAAATAGGGAAAGATTATCAGAAATTGATTTTTGTTTTTGTAGTTCCTCAATTGATTTTTTGCTGTCTTCGATATTCTCAGCGGCTTTTTTACAGAAACTCTTAAACACGCCATCTTTTAACTCAAATCCAAGTTCTGAGCCTTCTTTTTTAAAAGGTCGAAGTCCTTCAACAAAATCGGTATAATCATAAGATGGATGAAATTGAACAAATTCAATTTCTGCATTTAATGCTTTAGCTATTTCTTTTGCTAAGTATGTTTTACCTGTTCCTGGTGCTCCTGTAAGAATTAAATTCTTATTATACAAAAGCAAGTCAATATATTTTTGCATAGAAGCTTCGTTTTTTTGAATTAATTGGCTCTCTTCCTCAAAATATTCCTTTAAATACCAAGCAAATACAGAACTGTGCCAAGAATCATTGAACCCAACATTAGAATTACAATAGTTAATGAAATTAAAGTTGTCGGTTAACCATTCTTCTTGGATTTTTGGATAATCAGGAAATCTATTCTTTAACTTAGCAATTACATCTCTTAAATATCTGTAATTTACTACTGTTGTTACTATGTTTGGAAGAAATGCCGCAACAACTCTGTTAGTTCCAGAAGGTCTATTCCCCGAAGTTTGTTTTCCAAAAAAACCTACAATTTCCTGATATTGAGCTTTACTTATTTGTTTTTCTTCTGCAATACTCTTTATTACGGGTTGTATTTCAGACCAGTTGTTTTTAATTTTTTCAAATTCTTCCCAAGTAAAATTTCCTTGCTGTAAATCTGAAATACCATTTTTAGTTGTATCCTTTACTAATTTTTGAAATACTGTATCTGTCCAATTATTATTTATTGCTTGTTCTTTATATTCTTGCACAGACATTTTATATGATGGAAACCAATCAAAAAAGACCCAATGTTTATTTTCAATTGCTTCATCATATATTTTTTGTAACAAGTGTTTACCTTTTAAATTCAATTCTTCCATTGCTTGCACTAATTCAGGTCGTATCGTCCATTCAAAAAATTCCCCTATATGTTTCCCTTGCATTGGAATTATCCAATATGATGGTTTTCCATCCGTACCAATTATTTCAAAGCGGTTTAGTTTTTTCTGAACAGCTTTTGCAAAGTTTGTTATTGTCCCGTTAAATGATTGTGGCGAAACATTGTATTTGTCTCCAAGAGCCTTGCATGTTGATTTGTGATTAGGTTCAGAATAAAATTTAATTAACGCATCCTTATAGTTATCATTTAGTAAATTTTTGTCTTGAAGTATGCTTTTCCATTCATCTGATGAAATATCAATATCGCAAAGATATTCTCCGTTATTTAGTGTAACTTTCTTAATGTCCATTTAAATTGCTCATTTTATGCGTACTGTGTCTTTCTTAGAATGACCGCCAACGGTTGGCAATAAGAAACGTAGGGCATTTCGAAGCTCCTACCTATCAAGTTAACAAGCCGTTTATTAAATGTTATGTCGTTCAAATTTAGCACTTTCCGCCCTATGTTTTTTATTGCGTGTTAGCTCTCGTTATTCCCCATTCTCCCAAGCGGAATAGGTTTAATATTATTTTGACCTAGAAGATATTTATTCAAATCTTCAAATTCCTTAGGTATCTGATATCTTCTATATGCATTTAAAATTAAAGGAACATAATCTCCATCTGAATCATCGAGTATTATTGGTATGTATTTTGAATTTTTAAGACCTTTTTCATTTAGTTCCTGCAATATTAAGTGTCCTTCAAAATTAACTCCAGAAGATCTTTTTGTATTAATTGCTTCGAAACGGTTGCAATATTTTTGTGTACAGACTACTAAAACAAAGTCAGATATTGCTATTTGTTCGTACATCCATCTGGAAAAACCATATTCTGGATTGTTGTCAAACTGATCAATCCAACAGTTGATACCATTTGCTCTAAGACTTTGAGCAAGATTAAGTACTTTTTCTTTATGTTCTTTATTATCATGGCTATAGCTAATGAACACCTTGGGTGGTTCAAAATTATGGTGAGATGCAGTGTAAATAGAATGACTTAAGTCCAAATTCCTAGTTGAACTTGCTTGTTCTTTGATTGTAGAAGATATTATCTCTAAAGCATCAATGGAATTAGAGTTTGCACGAATTTGTTTCTTTTCTTCAAGTTCATTCCTTATTAGATTTAATTGGTTTTCTTTTTTGGAAAAGAGTTTTTCCTTATTAATTGCAAATCTTTCTTGAAGTTCTTTAAATTTTAATTCTGCATCCACTTTTGAAATCTGCAATTCAGAACTTTTAACATTATCATATGGGAAGTGAAGTTTATCTATAATCAGTTTAATATCATGAGACAGTCTACTTTTCCACCTTCTTTTCCAATTATGTAAATGAGCAAAAGAGTCTTCTGTAATTATTCCCTCCTTTATTTTTAAAATGCTTTTTGAGATATTTTCTGTTGGCACCTTAACTTCAGACATTTGAAGATTATTAAAATTTTCGAACAGTGATTCTAAATTCTTATAGAATTCTACAATTGTTTTTATTTTTTGTAGTTCTGAACCAACTTTTATATAATCTTCATTTTCTTTTTTATAATCATATGGACAACTATTTAAGTTCCAATAGCTATAGGGTATTCTCTCAAGCTTATTACAAGTACTTTCTAAGCGGAATATCTCATAATCAATATCCCAATGGCATTTAATTCTAATATGCTCAATTATCTCTCTAAACTTTTTTACAAATCTTGAACCTGTTAAATCATTCAATGGCCATATCACATATCTATCAGACATGTCTATTTTTTCAAAGAAAACTAACAGTGGTAATTTTGAGGTATTAATTCCTAAATGTCTTGCTATTTGATAAGATTCAGATGTCTGTATATTTAAAAAATTTAAAAATCGTTTCTGAATTTCTAATTTTTCTTCAGGATATGAATCATTCTTTAAATATTGTAAAGAACTACTCATTAAAGCATCTTTAGGTAAATTCTCAAATGAATCTGGTTGAACTAATTTTGGCCCAATTACTAAGACATCCTTGCCAGTAAGATGATGCAATTCATGAAAATAGGATAAGTATTCAGCAAGAAATTCTTTATCCAATGTCGTACACAGTAATAAAGCAAATAGTTTATACTTTTTATTTGCTTTTTGGTATTCTGTTGAGAATGCTTGTGTTAAAGTTTCTAAAGTGTAGTCCATTTGCAATTATGTTTGTTATGTTGAATTTTGCCCTAATGAGAGCTAACTCACTTATATATGTAGTAAAACTACATTTATCACACCTTACTTAATGTGTAACATGTAGCTTTTGTCACATATTATTTCACTATAAAACTAGTTATAATTTTTATAGAACAATGTATTTTAATGCTTTTATGTGGTTTAATAGGGAATAGGGTATTGCTGTTACCAGCTTCATCCGTTCGCGCGCGTCTTCTTTGGACGCGTGCGGCAAACCTACTTCACTTGTGCTTGTTTAATAATGAGTATACTATTCTACTTTGCACACATTTAAAGAAATTGTGAAAGAAGCGCACTCGAACACGAGAAATTCATTGCTGGCGCGGCCTTTCAGTCTGTGACCTGTATTTAAAACAAACCTTTTTTATAAATGCAACAAACCTAGCTGGCTACAGCTAGGTTTTACTTTTTTTGTAACTAGCTTACGGACAGTATGTCCGCGCTAGCGGATAAAACCTTCCAGCATCCGCAGGATCTGGAAGAGTTAAATGCTCAAGGTTGTGTACATTCCCTTGCTGGAGCATCGCCGCCGCATCGCTAACGTTTCGCGTATTTGTTGTGTTTGGGAGTTTGAAACGTTTTCTTGTCCCACGATAGTAAAGCTACCAAAAAGCGTTAAGAACTCCAAATGTGTCATCGGCCAAATACAATAAATACACTGTTGTAGCCAGTATTTATTATTTTATTAAACCTAATCTATATGGTTTTGGAAAAAAAACAATCCTGTTATTATAATAAGTAAATATTTCAAAACTATAACCACCTTCTCCGGTTTCATTTTCTAAAAAATCGACTCTGTATAACTTTTGGTCAATGTTAAAGACATAGTTTTTAACGCACTCAATAGTTCCTTCATTAAAATATTTACTACCTTTCAATAATTCAAAAACAGTTGCTGATGAAATTTTATAAGTAGTATATTTCCCCCATAAGTTAATGGCTTTCTCTTTACCAAATTGACTGAATATTTCACAGTATCTAATAAACGCATCGTCCGAAAATTTTTCGGAGAACAATCTTTGACAATCTAGTTTTGTGGGATGTGCCTCAATAAGTATCTGGTCTATATCAATATTTTTTATTAGGAATTGCTCAAAATATTCACTTGGAAATTTATCATCAGTTGTTTTTAGTAGTTGAATGTAACTATTAGAAAAGTCAATAAATTCTTGTTTGTGTTTATTCCATGTCACAATATCAAAATTATTTTTATTAAGAGTCTTTAAAATAATTTTTGATAACTCATCTAAGAACATTGAGTCATTAACTTTTGCAATTTGAAGAGGTTCTAAAATTACACCAACACTTTTATAGTCAATTGGGTCTATTATTACTGGTAAAACATGAGAGTTTAATGCCCATGCAGCTCCCATCTCATTTAAACAGATTTCACTTTTCTTATAGTTTGGACTTATTAATAATAATGTAATTTTAGCTTTTGAAATATTTTCCTTAATAGCATTTCTGAAATCATCTCCTGTTTTTATTCCAAAACCTTCGGTGGATGTACAAAAAATATCATCTTTTGATAAATTAAGTCCAAGAATTAATATTTTTTCTACAAATTTATCAATCAGTATTTTGTCCTTTGAGGAATGACTAATAAATATATCTTTTGATTTATTATCAGAATTTAATAGTTTTTCAATTTTTTCAGGAGTTTTTATTTCTAGGTTAACTTCTTTGTTTCTTATAAATTCTGTGGTAACTTCTTTAATTATTTTGCATAACATATCAGGTTTGTAGTATCCTTTATTTTGCCCATCAACATTAACCCAATCTCTATCTATCTTTATTCCTGAGTCTTGTATGTCTTCATGGAATTTATATTCGCTTTCAGTTTCAAATATTCTAATTTCAAGCAAACGATTTATAAAGTATTTTTTTCCGTCTAAGATAAAATAGTTTTTCCCTTTAAGTATAGCTTCTGCTATAATATTTACTTTTTCTTTATCAATAAATTTGATAAAGTAGTAATTTATCTGAGTCTTAATGTAGGTTATGTATGTCATTTCTTCAATATTGCTGCTAACGGTGACAATATGGCCAGTAAGGGATTGCGGACGATTTCCTATCAAGATACACGAATAGCTGAAGCGTGCTGCAAACTTTCGTATACCACTGAAACCCTTATTGGCTATATTGTGTGTTGGCAAACGTAGTTATTTATTTTCGTCTCTATTTATAATTAACATCTCAATTTCCTGACTCCAAAAGCAGTCAGAATTAATTGAATCTTGGTCATTATCAATCATTTTTTGTTTTAAATAATTAATCTGGTTGTCACTGAACTTGGAATCAATAAGTGCATCTTCTCCGTTTTCATTTAAAATCAAGTCGATAAAATCCTGATATAGAATCAATCCTTTTGCAAATTTTTCAATTGAACTATTTGCAAATTCTTCTGAGAAATTGTCTTCATGGTCAAGCACTTTAATTTTACAATTGTCATTTAAATCAATAACAATTTCATCGCCATTCCCTGTTGAGCCAATCACAATGTATCTATCAAATTCGGATTCCAAAAAGTCAAAATAGTCTGTAAGCTTTAACAGTCCTTCGTATTGCTCATCATTGTCTTTGGCAAAACTTAGAAATGGTGCAGCTTCTTCAGGTAATCCGATTGTTTTCAAAAACATGGAAGTCGATTCATTAAATCCAAATTTATCAACTCGTTTAGAATCGTATTTATTAATCTTACTAAATCTAGCAGTCCAATTCATTGTTGCTGTGTCTTTTACTATGTTTGCCAACTCACTTATATATGTACTAAAGCTACATTTATCACACCTTACTTAATGTGTAACATGTAGCTTTTGTCACATATTATTTCACTATAAAACTAGTTATAATTTTTATAGAACAATGTATTTTAATGCTTTTATGTGGTTTAATAGGGAATAGGGTATTGCTGTTACCAGCTTCATCCGTTCGCGCGCGTCTTCTTTGGACGCGTGCGGCAAACCTACTTCACTTGTGCTTGTTTAATAATGAGTATACTATTCTACTTTGCACACATTTAAAGAAATTGGGAAAGAAGCGCACGCGAACAAGATAAATTCATTGCTGGCGCGGCCTTGCAGTCTGTGACCTGCTTTTACAGCATTTTATAAATGCAACAAACCTAGCTGGCTACAGCTAGGTTTTACTTTTTTTGTAACTGGCGCACGGACAGTATGTCCGCGCTAGCGGAGAAATAATAGGACGATTGGCTTCATTGTCATTGTGATAATTCTTTGCGTCTAACTCAATTTTATTTCTCCGTAATGAGTCAAATGCAACACCAAATGAACTTTTCCCAAACCCATTAGGGGCAACCAAAATATTTGGTTTATTTGGGATTAGGTCTAATTGGAAGTTATGATTACCAATACCCTTTTATATTCGTTATTTTTATACTTTTAATTTTCATTCTTCTGAATTGCCGTTTATCGTTTCCATAATTTCCTTGAAACTATTTAAACCCGATTCAATGTTTTCAATAATCTCGCTTGCCAAGATATCGGGGTCGGGCAAATTATCCAAGTCGGTAAGGCTTTTGTCTTTAATCCAAAAAATATCCAGGTTGGTTTTATCCCTTGCCAATATTTCTTCGTAGGTGAATTTTCGCCAACGTCCTTCAGGATTTTGTTCGCTCCATGTTTCGATGCGTTTGTGGCGGTTTTCGGGATTATATAGTTTTACGAATTCTGCCAAATCTGCTGTGGTCATTGGCTTTTTCTTCAATGTATGGTGTACGTTGGTGCGATAATCGTAAAACCAAACCTCTTTTGTTTGTGCTTCTTTACTTGCTGCACGGTTATCGAAAAACAACACATTTGCTTTTACGCCTTGTGCATAAAACAGACCAGTTGGCAATCGTAAAATGGTATGTAAATCGGCTGTAAGCATTAATTGCTTGCGTACTTCTTCACCGGCACCTCCTTCAAATAGCACATTATCGGGCAAAACAACGGCTGCCTGTCCTGTAACTTTTAGCATGGTTTTAATATGCTGTAAAAAGTTAAGCTGCTTGTTCGAGGTTGTTTCCCAAAAGTCCTGACGATTGTAACTCAAATCTTCTTTTTCGGCTTCGCCTTCTTCATTGGTTACCGTGTAGCTACTCTTTTTGCCGAAGGGTGGATTTGCCAATACATAATCGAAACGTTCACCCGAATCAGCAACAAGGGAGTCATTGGTGGAAATGGTACTCTCTCCTGCTATTTCACCAATGTTGTGTAAATACATATTCATCAGGCACAAACGGCGAGTGTTTGCCACAATCTCGTTGCCGTGGAAGGTTTTATTTTTCAAAAATTCCTTTTCGTCTCGGTCGAGCTGGTTGTGTTCTACCAACCAATCGTAAGCAGCTAAAAAGAAACCACCTGTTCCGCAAGCAGGGTCGGCAATGGTCTTTTGTGGTTTGGGTTGTACACAGGCAACCATGGTTTTAATCAAAGCACGGGGCGTAAAATATTGCCCTGCACCCGATTTGGTATCTTCGGCATTCTTTTCGAGTAAACCCTCGTATATTTTGCCTTTTACATCGGCACCCATCATCGACCATTGTTCCTGGTCAATCATACTGATAACCCTTGAAAGTTTGGCAGGGTCTTGTATTTTATTTTGACTCTTGGTGAAAATATGCCCAAGCATTCCTTTCTCGGTGCTCAAACTGCGAAGCAGTTGAGCGTAAAACGACTCTAACTCTGCACCCCGTTTGCCCGATAAGGTTTCCCAATTACAAAATTCACCGTCCGGAATTTCGTTACCTTCTACATCTTTAATGCGTGGAAACTGTAAACCTTTGTTGTATGGCGGCTTGTTAAGTTCATCGGTCATTTTAAGGAATAACAAATACGTTATTTGCTCCAAGTAATCGCCATAACTAACACCATCGTCACGGAGTACGCTGGCAAGATTCCAAATCTTTGATATAATTGCTGAATCGGACATGTTACTATCTATTATGAATTGTAAAATTTATCGTCACCCCATTTTATGGGGTTTTCATTGATATAGGTTTGAATTGTTTTAAATGCATTATCGTCTCTGATAATGTGGTCGTGGAAACGGGTTTGCCATTCAAATTCGTAACCCAAACGATGGGCATGTTTGGCAACGGCCGATTTGTAGGATCGGATAATGGATGAAACCGAATTTGATTTTGGCGAAATTGACGCCATAAATTCATTGGTGGTTGGTTGTTGCGTTGGTGGCGTTGGTTGTGGTAGAGACGTTGCATGCAACGTCTCTACGTTGTCCACATCGTCCACATCGTCCACGTCGTCCACATCGTCCACGTCGTCCACGTCGTCCACATCGTCCACATCGTCCACGTCATCCACATCGTCCACGTTGTCCACATCGTCCACATCGTCCACGTCGTTTACATCATCCACATCGTCCACGTCGTCCACGTCGTTTACATCGTCCACGTCATTTACATCATTCACGTCGTTAATACCGTCCACACCATTTTCATTATTCCCGTTTTTCCCATTTTCGGAATAATTCCCATTCAATATTAATATTCCATGCACGTGGTTGGGCATTACCACAAATGCATCCAATTCAATGGTTTTCGAATGGTTTTTTATTTCATGCCACATTACATTGGCAATAACGCCAATGGGCGACAATTGCATTTCTCCATTTTCAATTTTCCCAAAATAATGTTCGCGGTTTTGGGTGCATATGGTAATGAAATATGCCCCTGCCCAACGGTAATCCCAATTTTGCAACCGGGCGGATGGTATGCGGTATTTATTTTGGAATTTATCGGTCATGTATGTATTAATGTTGTTTTTATGTTCCGTTTTTAATTTTGAAAATGCGGTTGCAATATTGCAATTGTTACCGTTACCGTATTTGGTTACCGTATTTGGTTGCCGTATTTGGTTACCATATTTGGTTATCATATTTGGTTACCGTATTTGGTTCCCGTAGAGACGTTGCATGCAACGTCTCTACAAATACCCCACAAATACCCCACAAATGATATCCAATATTCCTATATGCATTTTAATATTTTTTTCTATTATCCATTTTGATGCGTTCCAATAATTTTGCCGCCGGTTCGTAATCGGCCTCTTGTTTGCATTTGGCTATTTCGGCTTCGCTCAATAATTTTCCCTCAAAGGCTTTCTTCAAAATGCTTTGTCGCAGGGCTTCGGCTTTTTCCAATGCTTCGCTAATGCTTTGCTCTACCTTGTCGCAAACCGATAGGCGGGATTCGATTTCTCGAATAATTACTTTTTGCTCATCAACTGAGGGTAATGGTATTTTAAAGTCGCGTATCTCAACTAAATGTAAATCTGGAACACCGCTTCCACTTACTCTCTGACGTGCCTGCCTAAATACAATTTCAGAATTCATGAGGTATTCCAAAAACTCTGTTTTTAGATATTTGTAAACGGGTTTTATTAAACAAAGGCTTACAAAAATACTGAATTCATAATCTAATTGAACTTTTGAGGCATAACCATAGGTTGCTCCAACTTTAGTATATAAAATATCTCCGTTTTCAGGTTTGCATCTTTCAATGAACTGTTTATGCTCTTCTTGCGATATATACTTTATATCCTCATCTTTAATCAAAAAAGGGCGAACATTCTTAACTGACAAAAATTTTACTCCTTCCTTTTGATATTTTGGAGTAAAATGGGTGCCATCAGTTACCAAGTATGTTAAATCTTCTAACCTATAATATTCCCAAGTTTTAGGTATTTCAGGTAAATAACTGGAAACATTTAAAGCCTTCTTATTCTTTCTTTGGTCTTTGGGTTTGTTTTTTCCATTTTTTAAAGCTTCTGAACATGCTTTTTTATATGCTTCTTCAATCTCATTTTGTATTTTTTGATATAAACTTTCAGCAACCTCCAAACCTGGATTTTCTTTTCTAAACTTCTTGGTAAATACCCCTGTTAAGCCTTGTTCAAGCACCGCCTGCCGATATACCTTTAGTTGCTCCTGTGCGGTTTTAAGGTCGGCAATGCCTTTGTCGAGCGAGGCAAAGAGGTTTTCGATTTTGAGTACGATGGCGCGTTGGATAGGAAGGGGGGCGAGAGGATATATTACCGAATTTAAACTATTGAGATTAATTCCTAAAACAGTTGTACCACTTGATGCTTTCACAATTTTTTTTTCGAAACTTTTAAAACTGTAAAATAAATACTTCGAATCAATCTTAATTTTAGGTTTTACAACTTTCAAATCTTGGTTAATTGCTGTTTTAATTTTTGAAATAATTGGCTTGCCGGGTGTAATACGTGTTGCAAGAATTATTTCATCAGGTAATGCAAGATTTGATGAACTATTTTTTAGTCCAAGTTCCGTAATATAGTCCTGAGTTTCATTTAAAGTATCGCCTTTCATATCTTTAATAGAAGCCCAAGGTAAGTTTCCGCTCCAAAAATCAGAATTTGCTTTGCTTGGAGTTCCTCCTCCGATAAAATTGCAAACCTCTCCCAGTTCCACTTCAATCCAATCTTCTCTCATTATGCAGCTAATACCTCGTTCAATTCATTAATAATCTCGTTCATTTCTTTTCCAAAAAGCTGGAACATACGCCCACGTCCGCCCTGTGCATCGAATGGGGTGTAATCCAAATCGTCAACTTCGATATGGTAGCTGCTTACAACATGGTCTTTAATCATGCGCAGCCAGTCCATTTGTTCTTGGGTAAAGCGGTTGTGTTGCCCGGCGTTTTGTTTGAAAATCCAGTTTTGGAAATTTTCGTTTATGGTTTTGTCGAATGGTTTTAGTTCGCCATCAATGCCACAGGCACGGCGGATTAACGAAACCAAGGCGGTTAGCTCGTCTTTGGGCTGAGACGGGGCATGCCCCGTCTTTACACGTTCTACGGTGCAATATGCATTCCAAACATAGTCAGGAGCAAGCAAAGGTTTTTCCAGTTTTATCTTTTCCATAACCTCCTTAATCATTTTAAAGGTAATGTTTCGGCGGTTGTAGGGCTGATTGTAGAAAATGCTCAATGCTTTAATCTCGTCTTTGTTTTTTTCGAGATATTCGGTAAAATCCTGAATGGTTTCGTTTGCCTTTTCGGTGGTAAAACTGTCCCATTCCGATTTGGTAACCGTGTCGATATTGATATGGTCAATTATCTGTTCATGCTCTTTACGCACGTTATCAATGTAATCGTTCAATTGCCCGTTAAACGTAGTTGCAGCCTGTTGGATTAATTGTTGTTGTGCTTCCTTTTTAGCTTCTTCGTATTGTGCAGGAGTGCGGTCGCTGGGCGGAGTCGAAGCGACTTTGTCCTGTGCAATTTTTTCAATTTCATCAGTGTCGAAAGCGTTAATCAGCTCTTTGGTAATCTGTTTCAGATTTTTGCCACCCGAATATTCCAAAAGCTTTTCTTTTTCCTTGTCGGTAATTTGCTTTTCCAAACGGATTAAGCGGTTTGCCAACGAAAGGAAAAGGTCTTCGTCTTCCACGCCCATGGTAATTGCACCCAATAAATCTTTAAGAGGTACAGTTGGTTTTCGTTCCAACGGCCGGCTGTCGGTTTTCTTCGATTTTGTTGCGCCAACGGCATCTACAATCACAAAGTGGGTTTTGCTGTTTGCAGTACGGGTAACTTGCATCAATTTGTCGCTGTCGATGGTGCGTGTTCCACGTCCTTTCATCTGCTCAAAGTAGTTGATACTTTTTACATCACGCATAAAAAGCAACACTTCCAACGGTTTTACATCGGTTCCAGTGGCAATCATATCCACTGTTACAGCAATACGCGGGTAATACGAATTTCGGAAACGATTCAATAGCGATTTGGGGTCTTCGTCGATTTTGTATGTTACCTTTTTGCAAAAGTCGTTGCCCTCGTCAAATTCCTCACGAACAATTTTTATAATGTCGTCGGCATGGCTATCGGTCTTAGCAAAAATAAGTGTTTTAGGCACTTCATAATCGCCGTTTTCATCTACACGGTTCGGAAATATTTCGGATTGTATCGCCCTGCGGAATTCTTTGATGATATTTCGGATTTGGCTTGGGTTTACTACTTTTTTATCCAAATCGTTTCGGGTGTATTCGGTGTCTTCGTCTTCTTGTTGCCAACGTTTTTGGCGTGTCAACTTATCGCGGCGGTCAACAAACCAACCCGCCTTTATTACATCACCATTTTTCGATATTTCGGTTTCAATGGTGTACACATCGTAAGGCACGTTTACGCCATCGGTTACCGATTGCTCGTAGGTGTATTGGCTTACTACATTTTCGTTGAAAAATCCAAATGTCCGTTTGTCAGGTGTGGCGGTTAGTCCAATCAAAAAGGCATCAAAATAATCCAACACCTGTTTCCAAAGGTTATATATGGAACGGTGGCATTCGTCCACCACAATAAAGTCGAATTGTTCTATAGGCACACTTACCGAATATTCTACAGGAATAGCCTGTTTTTTATTCAACTGGTTTTGCATCCATATGCTTTCGTTCGGGTTGTCAAGCTCTGCACTTTCGTCCAGTTCCTCGCCTTTCAAAATGGAATACAAACGCTGAATGGTGGAGATACAAACCTGGCTATCGTTTGCAATATAGCTCGACGACAATCGCTGAACATTGTATAATTCAGTAAACTTCCGGTTATCGTCAGTCGGTTTAAAAGTCATGAATTCCTGTTCGGCTTGCTCACCAAGGTTTTTGGTATCTACTAAAAACAGAATCCTTTTTGCATTAGAGAATTTAAGCAAACGATAAATAAATGTTGCTGCGGTAAATGTTTTCCCTGCACCCGTAGCCATCTGGATTAAGGCCTTTGGCCTGTTGTTTTTGAAAGATTTTTCGAGGTTTTCAATAGCAACTATCTGGGCAGGGCGAAGACCTGCGGGATCTAATGTTGGCAAATTCTGTAAACGTCCCCGTAAACTCTTTTCTTTTTTCAACCATTCGGCAATGGTTGTGGGTTTATGAAAACTGAAAACATTCCTGCCTCTTGGTTTCGGGTCTCTAAAATCGGTAAAACGAGTTACAGTTCCTGTACTTTCGTAAACAAACGAAAGGGGGTCGTTTTTCAGGTATTTAAGTTTTGCGTTTGCATACTCTTTCGATTGTTCCTCGACAACTGTTAAACGGTGTCCTTCTTCTTCTCGTTTTGCTTCTATAATCCCAACAGGTTTGCGGTCAACAAATAAAACATAATCCGCAGGGCCAACATCTGTCAGATATTCTCTAACAGCAACACCTTGACTTGCCGATAAATCAACCTTGTTTTTCGATTGCACAATCCACTCGGCATCTGTCAACATTTTGTCGATGCGGTCTCTTGCAATCTGTTCAGGATTTTGGTTGATATTATCTGTCATTTATCTTTATAATCAATTTATTAAAAAATCTCCGCAAGATACATCAAATGTCTCTGAATCGAGCGGTGCGTCGGCAAAAAAACAGCTCTTTTGTGAATTTTGGTCGTGTGTTAACTGTTCATTTAATTTCTTTTTTCTGACTGCAAAATTATCACTATCATTTTTTTCTTAGCCTTGCACACAACTTACATATACAGATACAGATACCAAAACTACACCTATTGCACCTTGTTTTAATTATTACATCATATCTCACTCTAAAACTAGCAAAATATTTCTGTAATACAATACAAATTAGGTTATTAATAGTATCAGTAGTAACCATTCAACTTGTTTAATCTTAATAGGAGTGGGATTGCTACCCAGCTAGCGCGGAAATATTTTCGGTGGGTTAGCTGTAGAGAGTGGTATTAGCTATGTGTTATGTATAAAACCATCGTTCGCAGAATAAAACCTTCCAGCATCCGCAGGATCTGGAAGAGTTAAATGTCTAAGGTTGCAAACATTCCCAAGCTACGTTCGGCTTAGGCATTGCATTGTTAGCGCGCGTCTTCTTCCGACGCGTGCGGTATTCTACTAAGCATGCGTCGAAAAAACGCGCGCCAACAAGGAATAGAACGATAATGGCATGCAATTACCAAACCAAGCAACGTTCGTCTTAGGCAGAGCCTAAGCTGTAACGATCCTTTCAGGTTCATGCCTGATTGTATAAGCTATTTTTGCCCTGAATAGCAATAAACGCAGGCATAACCTGCAAAAATAGAACGATGGAGGTAGAACCGCCGCCGAATCCAATGTGCTTCTTTATCTATTTACAGACTTGGCCGAACTGGGAGAGGTTTTTTGCTAGATTTTACATAGCGGCTGCCTACCCTATTGTGTGCTGGCTTTTTTCATCTTGTTTTATACCTTTAAAATAAAGTCATTAGTTCATTAATATTTGTAGCTACCCAGTTTTTAATTCTTTCATATTGTTCATCCTTTGATAAGTCGATATAATCTGAGTTGTCAAGTTGAATATCATCAACTAAGTAATAACTCTTAGAATTTGGATCAGTTCTATATTTTGTTTGATTTTTTAAGTATTCAATTAATTCATCCTTGTTAATAATTTGAATTTTTATTGATTTTGTAATATATGCTAAGCCTATCCAAAGTTTTATTTTTCGGGGTGTTGTTAAATCGACATAGAAGCCATTGTATGTTTCTCCTACTGAAGATGTATAACTTAAATCTAAAACTTTAAGAGCGGTTCTAATTTGCAGCATTAAATTAAGAACATCTTCAAGTCCTCTATTAATTGAATTAGTAACTTTATCCATTGCCATATTTTCGTGTTTCAAGTAATTATTGAATTCTGAGAAAAGTATATTATTGTCTTTACTACTTGTTTCATAATTATCTATAATTCGAGAAATATCATTCCAAGTAATAGATTGATATGAGGATTTTGTTTGAATTTTTAAAGGAAATATTGTTAGTGCTGCTATTATTTTATTGTTTGGGTTAAGTATAATGTTGTCATATTTTTCTAATTGATTATAATAACTAATTTGCATTTTCTCTTCATTATAGCATTGATATTCATTAATATCAGAATCTATTTTGACTTCGATAAAAATGTATAAACCATTAACTACTATGGTAATATCAGGAATAGCATCAATTTCATTATCTTGTATTGAACTTCTATATTTACACTGAGTAGAAATAGTAATTATCGAATCCTCTTTAATAGATATTTTTTCATTAATCAATGAAATGAAGTATTTAAAAAACAATCTATCTGAGTCTATGCTTATATTTAACAAATACACTAGCGCTTCTGTTGAAAAATTTTCTTTAGGCGTTAGATTATTCGAACTTGAATACTTTAAAAGACTACTGAATATGTTTTTTCTATTTTTCATATTTAATACTCCCACCCACTTATTACTAAAAATTCATTTGTATTTTTAGTATAATAATTAATTGACATAATGTTTTCAACTCGACTTTTCATTTCAATCAAATCTTATATATATTTAATTTTTGAAATCAATGAAGATAGATAGATTTGATGAACAGTATTTAAATTCCGATTTAACAAGTTTCCTTTTTGATCCTTTATTTTGTTTAGTTTATATATTAATTCATCTAGACTTGAGTCATTAAAATCTTTTCGTATTTTTTCAAATTCAGTCTCTAATCCAATTAGTCTTGCTTTTTTAGATTCTAGACCTTGGTTAAAATACCACGTTTGACTTTCAGTATTCTTAATTTTTTGTTCTATTTCACCATATTCAATTATTATTCTAATTATATCAGACTTAGGGTTTGTAATCTGTTTTATAATATCTATAAAGTTTAGAGCCATTCTTATAAAATAACAAATGTAATATCCAATCTAAGTTTACACACAACTCACTTATATATATTCTAAATCTACATCTATCATATGTATCCTTTATTACATCTTATCTCACTCTAATACTAGCAAAATATTTCTGTAATACAATACATATTAGGTTATTAATAGTATCAGTAGTAACCATTCAACTTGTTTAATCTTAATAGGAGTGGAATTGCTACCCAGCTAGCTCGGAAATGTTTTTGGTGGGTTCACTGTAGAGAGTGGTATTAGCTATGTGCTATGTATAAAACCATCGTTCGCAGAATAAAACCTTCCAGCATCCGCAGGATCTGGAAGAGTTAAATGCTGAAGGTTGTACATATTCCCAAGCAACTTTTGCATCGTTCGCGCGCGTCTTCTTCCAACACGTGCGGTATTCTACTAAGCATGCGCGGAAAAACATGCGCCAACAAGGAATAGAACGATAATGGCATGCAATTACCAAACCAAGCAACGTTCGTCTTAGGCAGAGCCTAAGCTGTAACGATCCTTTCAGGTTCATGCCTGATTGTATAAGCTATTTTAGCCCTGAATAGCAATAAACGCAGGCATAACCTGCAAAAATAGTACGACGGCGGTACCTGCCTTACGGTAGGCAAGCAACCGCCGCCCAACCCAATGTGCTTCTTTATCTATTTACAGCCTCGGCCGAACTGGGAGAGGTTCCATCGTTCGCGCGCGTCTTCTTCCGACGCGTGCGGTATTCTACTAAGCATGCGAGGAAAAACGCGCGCCAACAAGGAATAGAACAATAATGGCATGCAATTACCAAACCAAGCAACGTTCATCTTAGGCTTTGCCTAAGACGTAACTATTCTTTCAGGCTCAAGCCTGATTGTATAAACTATTTTTGCCCTGAATAGCAATAAACGCAGGCATAACCTGCAAAAATAGAATGACGGCGGTAGAACCGCCGCCGAATCCAATGTGCTTCTTTATCTATTTACAGACTTGGCCGAATTGGGAGAGGTTCTTTGCTAGATTTTACATAGCGGCTGCCTACCCAATTAGCAAACGTAATTATTTTGAGTTGGAATAAATAACCTTCAACGTCTTGTCCGTTCCATTCCCATTGATTCTCAAGAAATATATTCCATTAGGTAATGTGTTTAATTCTACCTGTATGGTAGATTGAGAATTTGACCGAACCACTATTAATTCTTGCCCCAAATTATTACATACAGAAATTCGTAGGTTCTCAGTAATTGGCAATCCTATTATGTTAATTATATGATTGGCTGGATTAGGGAATATTTGTATAGCATTAGGGTTAATAGTGTTGGTGACACCAGTTATTTTATTAAAGTTCGCGGTTAAGCTAATATCCGTTGAAGCGGTAAATGAATACTCTGTGGATGTTGATATCTCATCGCCATCCTTTGTCCAATTTATAAATTCATATCCATCATTTGGAGTTGCCGTTAAAGTAACCTGTGTCCCCTGGATGTATGTGCCCGAACCTGTAACGGTTCCGCCATCAGCTGGGTTTGCATTAACGCTAATCGAATAAGTAGTTGGTGCTATAAATTCAATATCAGCCGATGAACGGGGGCTCAGCCTAAACTCATTGTAGTTGTATTCTATAATCCCGGTGAGATTGTAGTTTTGTCCGGAGGAAAAATCAAGTGCACAGTATTTATTGTCAACGAGGAATTGGGCTTCGTTCTCGAATTTCACATACCAATCGTTATTGCCGTTATCGTTTACCGTTTCTACATTCTCAGCATAAACCAGCATGCTCTCATAATCCTCATTGATAGCAGCCTGCGGCAAGTTGAAGGGCGAAATGCCTATTGTTGAACTGAACGTTTCGTGCGATTCAATATCTTTTATTTGAGTAAGGCCATTATACTCATTTACGGTTCCTTTAACTTTTAGCCCAGAACCAAGTTCGAACTGAGAAAAAGAGGCATTGTAAACCCATATTCCGCTTCTTATGGCATTTGCATCCTGTATGTAACATCCATACTGTGTTGTAGAAACCACCTCTCCCTGCACGGTAACTACCTGGCCATTATACGGAGATTCATCCGTATTGCCCTGCACTTCGGCAATTGATAATGTTGAGTTTTCAATTGAAACGAAGAAAGTTTTTTCTGCTGTTAATCCTGTTCCGTCTTGTGTTACTGCCCGTACCGTAACCCAACCAGAATCACGGACAACCAATAAACCTTCCCTGCTGATAATCGCATTGTCTTCACCAGCGGTTACTGACCATTTAGCCGATTTTTCACTGGTATTTTCCGGTAATACATTCACAGTTAATTGAATCGCTTCGTTTGCATAAGAAACTTCGGTATTGGGCACATTTATACTTATGGATTCGGCAAGTACCGGAGTAATTTCGTGTATAGCAACATTTTTGAAGAATACAGTATCTTCTACAGTTCCAAGTGGAATATAAATATATGAAAGTACCGTCTCGTCATTCATGTAAAAAACCCTGCAAAACTCACGTTCGCCGGGGGTAAATGCCGAAACCGCCCCAAGTCCAGAAAAATTTAAGGAAAAAGGTTCAATCCCCTTTGAAGTTCTGGAAGTAAAGCTGAAGGCATAATAGTGACCTTTTTCGAATGTATAAGGAGGAATAGTAAGTTGAATATCGTCCATATTGGAAGTTGATGTTGAACTGGTCACATATAATTCTCCTTCCTTTATCCCGTAGGTTACTTCTCCCTCCGGCTTATTGGAATAAACGCTACAATCGCCCAAATCTGCATCAAAAACTTGTTCCCAAAGCAGGGTATTATTATTTAATACAGTTGGCTTTTCTTCAGCGAAATAGGCATTTACCAGCTGGTCGTTCCACGAATTAAAGTCCCGGTTTTTCATTCCAGTCCCTGCATCGTTGTTACTGGCATAATCGAAATAGGCCATTCCAATATTGTTCTCTTTACAAATATTCGATATTGTTTGCGCCCAGTTTGAACGTGTATCGTCAGGGTTATCCTTTAAAGCCCCACCTTCCCCATACCATAGGGGAATGTTTAGCGAATCGGCTAACTCTTTATAGGTTTCAATAAATGAATAGATATTTTGGAATTCGTAATAATCGTTTGTCCAAATATTTCCTACCGGGTTGCCCTCTCCAATAACAGTACCCGGGGAATAGCAGTGAAATCCCAGGATTAAGTTGGGATCATCGGGCAGGATAATTTCAGTAGCTGCATCAATAAAGGAATAATTGGCCGGTTCTATAATAACCATTCTATCGGGATTGCTTTCCCTTATTTTTGCCAGGGCAACCGGAAACAGTTCATTCCATTTCTGGGCGGTCATGTTGAAATGAGGTTCGTTGGATATCTCAAATAATAAATCATCCGTACTTCTATTCTGAAAATGCGAAGCCATCTGTTCCCAAAAAGCGTATAAAATATCAATATGGTTATCCGGCTCATACATAAATAATTCATCGGCCGGTCCGCATAAAACTACTTTTAGCCCTGCGGCAATTGCTGAATCAATCGCTTGGGTTACATCTTCTAAAAAATCAGCCTTCATGGTATAAGGATAACTACTAGCATCGGTTCCTCCAATTTCTGTGTAATTTATAGCCATTCTTATATGTTTAAACCCTTTACCTGCAATATCCCTGAATATGGTCAAATCGGGGTTTTGGTCCCAACCATAAACAAAGTTCTCCTGCGAAACAATGCCTTTGCCTAAATTTTTTGCGGCTTCAAATGCTTGTGTCCGGTCAACATGTGTCTGTGTTAATTTGAAATTAGCGACCAAATCTCTATAGTTTGTTACTGTAAACTGGTAATTTGCAGCGGTTGAAACAACATTTCCGTTTTCTGTCCAATTTATAAATTCATATCCATCATTTGGAGTTGCCGTTAAAGTAACCTGTGACCCCTGGTTGTATGTACCTGAACCTGTAACGGTTCCGCCATTAGCCGGATTGGCATTACCGTTAATCGAATAAGTAGTTGGTGCTATAAATTTAATATCAGCCGATGAACGGGGGCTCAGCCTAAACTCATTGTAGTTGTATTCTATAATCCCGGTGAGATTGTAGTTTTGTCCGGAGGAAAAATCAAGTGCACAGTATTTATTGTCAACGAGGAATTGGGCTTCGTTCTCGAATTTCACATACCAATCGTTATTGCCGTTATCGTTTACCGTTTCTACATTCTCAGCATAAACCAGCATGCTCTCATAATCCTCATTGATAGCAGCCTGCGGCAAGTTGAAGGGCGAAATGCCTATTGTTGAACTGAACGTTTCGTGCGATTCAATATCTTTTATTTGAGTAAGGCCATTATACTCATTTACGGTTCCTTTAACTTTTAGCCCAGAACCAAGTTCGAACTGAGAAAAAGAGGCATTGTAAACCCATATTCCGCTTCTTATGGCATTTGCATCCTGTATGTAACATCCATACTGTGTTGTAGAAACCACCTCTCCCTGCACGGTAACTACCTGGCCATTATACGGAGATTCATCCGTATTGCCCTGCACTTCGGCAATTGATAATATTTCCTCCTCATTTTCTACTTTTGAAATTTTGATATCATCGAACCAGAATGTAATGCCTTTAAAACTCTCAAAATCGGTAGCAATTCGAAAGTGATCAATTGCACTCCAGTCGAATAATCCTGCTGGATCGTACCATACACCATTGTCGGTAATCCCTTGTTCAGCAAAACTGGATAATGGAATTTGTACATGATGCCATTCGCCATCCCACGATGCTAAAGATTCATTTATTTCATACGCCATTTTCCAGGGGTGGTCATCGTTGCCAGTATCTGTATCTACAAAACACAAATTAAATTTTGCCTCTGGCGTATTACCTTTAATCCAAAAATCAATAGCATATCCTTTGTCTTTTAATAGAGATAGGTCTTTATCGGGTTGAAAATCAAAATTAATACAATCCCATAATGGGAAATCTTTCATTTGAATACAAAATTTTCCATTTTCAGGATCATCTTCACAGTAAGGATGGCTCTCTTCAATTTCGTCGGTGATATAGAAATTAATGTAACGATTAACATAGTCATCATAGATTGTAAAACCAGTAGTATCAGGTTCTATTGTAAAAATAGATTGCGTAGGAAGAGTTAGCCCCAATGCCGAAACAATTGAACTGTCCAAATCATAATCGAATAGATTACAAGTATTGTACTCAAAAGGCCCCCAGAAATGGGTGTAACCATGCATCGACCATGCAATATTATTTTCCTCAAGCGTCGTTCGCAATGTTTTGTACCAAAATGCCCGATCTTCAGGATCGCTGTATGCCTGATCGGCCCCAAATTCATCGCAGACAACAGGAACATTTCTTTTATTTTTAAAATTAACTACATAGCTGATCAATTCTTGAACTGCCTCAACGGTACCATCATTGGAATAGTTGTTATAGGCATATTCATTATCGGTTCCTACGAAACTTGCTGGTAAATCAGGCATTCGGTCTGCATCATAAGGAAAAGGAACACCCTTTAGATCCGATAAACCGACAAAATCTGCTCCCTGATGGGTAAATAAAAACGGATCGTAGAAATGAAACACATAAATCAAATTATCATCGTTATATTCTGGCAGATATCGCAGGCGGGTACCGTTACTCCAACTATTTGAGGTAACAAGTATTGTGTGTACTGTATCGATTTTCCGAACTGCATCAAGAATATTTCCTTGCATTTTTCCCCAATCTTCATCATATTCACAACTTGGCTCATTTGCCAATTCATAATAAACAAATTTTGAGCGATTTTTAAGATGTAAGGCCATCTGGGTCCATATATTGATAAACTCATTTTCTAAATTCGGATCGCTATAATCATAGCCTTGCATATTTGTAATGAGTATATTAACCTCTTCCTCTTCGGCTATATTAATATATTGATCAAGCAAGTATAAAAAGAGCGAATCAAATTTTCCTTCATCATCCAGCATGTTCGACATGTAAATTGGTAGTCGAACTTCATCAATCCCAAGTTTCTTCACATTTATAAAATCCTGACGGGTATAATAGTTAAAGTTGATATCGTAAACGGAAGCGGATTCAAACGCTACAGAAAACCCCACTCCTTTACTGAACGGTGGTTTAATACTATCGTTATTTACTGTTTGCCCTGTAATATTTACATTGTCAACCTGCCACAATGTAGTAGTGCCAGCCCCCATTCCCGAGGATGTGTACTGAAACGCGATGTAAACAGCAGTTCCTGAAATAGCCGATAAATCGATATCACCGGATTTTGTCCAGGTTTGCGAATTTTCGGCCGGGAAACTGTAGGATATTTCGGTCCATGTATAGCCTTCGGGATTTCCGCTTCCCGGATAATCTGCCGAATATTTTACTTTTAGCTCTGGATCGGTAATCCCGTTATCGGTGTACCTGGTCCACGAGTCAAAATTCAGGCTGATGCTCGAATATCCCGAAAAATCCATTGCCGGAGAAATTAGCCAATCGTCCGATGCCGCATCGCCATTATACCCATTAACCGACATTGCCTGATTGTTACACGTCCAGTCTGTATTACTTGACACCGAATAGCTTGTCCAATTGGCTGCCGGACAGGTAGAAAAATCTTCGCTTAGTAGTTGTTCATTACTACTGCTAACTGCTTGGCCCTGCCTGTAGTCTTTAGCTGTTGATTGGGTAATCCCCGTTTTTGTGCGACTGGAAATTGACTGATTATCGTCAATGAACCAATCGGCATTACCAGCCATTTCACTTTTTGTATTCTCAAAAAGTATTTTCTTTTGCGCAAAACTTGTTAAAACAAGTGCTATCGCGATAATTGTTAAAAATGTTTTTTTCATTTGTGTGAATGAATTTTATGTTTGCCAACATTTCCACGCTAAATTTCGGTTGGGAGTCAAGAACCGATTCTTTATTTCCCGATAAAAAGCAACTTAAGTTACTAAAAACATTGATATTAACATATCAACCCAACGGAGATTTAGCGTGTGTTGCACCAGTTGATTTTTTAATTTCGTTTATCCAATGCCAAGGAATATATCCAATGTTTATTTCATAAACCTTAGGATCATCTGTGGCTGTAGTATTGTAAATTATAATCCTCTTTGTTTTATCTAGATTGGATGTAATTGCATCTATAAATTCAACTCCAGGTAAATAACTATCTGCAATTTTAGATGTGATTTCTAGATACAATTTTTTTAAACTTTGAAAACTATTATTTAATATTGGCCATAGGTCAATGGTTTCATCTTTACTTTTAATTTCAGAAGTTAGTAGTGTTCCCCATTTCTTATATTTTATAATAAGTTGATTTCGTTCAAATCCTATAAATTTCTTCTTTGCAACACTTTTAGGATTGCCATTTTCATAAACTGGTAGCCACGCTATCACAGTAATCGGAATTCCACAATGCTGTGAAAAATTTCTTAATTCAAATAGAAATCGATTTTCAAAGCATTCATTAATGAAATCTTTCTTCCTATTCAGAAATTCTTGTAAAAAGACGGATTTTCTTCCATATTTCTGTGTTATAAACATTTCTGTATGTTCGAAATATGCATAAATAGAAGATAGATAATTGAGTAATCTTCTATTAATTTCTAGGTAGAAAAAATCTAATGTTTCCCACGGAGTTGATAATTCGTCAAAGTTATCGAATATGGTTGGGAAAAAATTAATTAATTCAATTACGTTAGCTTCAATATTTCTTACAATTCCAATATGATTACCAAAGTTTCTAACATTAGCAATTATATCAATTAATTTATTATACTCTTCATCTGTAATCGCAATTTGAAAGTTTAAATTATAATTCGTTTCGGTTGTCTGTGTTTGGTATCCTAGTGACTTTGCCATTATTGTTGTCATTTAATTTTTGCCAACTCACTTATATCTGTAACAAAACTACACCTATCACACCTTGTTTTAATTATTACATCTTATTTCACTCTAAAGTTAGCAAAATATTTTTGTAATACAATACAAATTAGGTTATTAAATAGTATCAGGAGTAACCATTCAACTTGTTTAATCTTAATAGGAGTGGAATTGCTACCCAGCTAGCGCGAAAATGTTTTCGGTGGGTTAGCTGTAGAGAGTGGTATTAGCTATGTGCTATGTATAAAACCATCGTTCGCAGAATAAAACCTTCCAGCATCCGCAGGATCTGGAAGAGTTAAATGCTCAAGGTTGCGCACATTCCCAAGCAACGTTCGGCTTAGGCTATGCCTAAGACCATCGTTCGCGCGCGTCTTCTTCCGACGCGTGCGGCAAAACTACATATTCTATGCATGTTTAGCATTAAATGCACTTTTTTACATTACATGCATTTAATGAAGCTGGAAGGAAATGCGCACTAACAAGCACGAATCAGAGCGCATGCAAAAACTTGATATAAAAAAAGCCGTGAAATATTTTGATAATCAAATTATTATTCCTTAATTTTATATACTAGTTATTTTATTCAAATGATGCTTTAAAGACATTTTTTATTATTAACTCAAAAAATCACTAATTATGAACATTATTCAAAAGACAAAACTAAGCATGTTTATGGTTTTATGGGATTTTTTAAGTTCCAATAAAACCATTGTCGAGAATCTTCCTGGTTTTACCGAGAACGGCTCCATTTTGGAAGGGAACATCAACCAAATTCAAGCTACTGCCGAGCTGCAGCAGTTCAAGAAAACTGGCGTAGCCGAAAGTAAAAGGCTGCTGCGAGCCTCGCTAATTATTCAGGGCGAGGATACTTCGCGCAAAATGGTGGCCTTTGCCACCAATACAAACAATAGCGTGCTGCTTAAGGAGGTGCAGTACTCCAAGAGCGAGCTAATTCGGGCTAGCGATAGCGATTTAAGGGCCATGGTGCAGGGTATTTACGATCGGGCCCACGAGAATATTGCCCAGCTCGCAACGTATGGCATTACCGAGGCTTTGCTTACCTCATTACTGGCTGCCATAAATATGTTTAACGAGTCGATACCCAAGGTACGTGAAAGAACCTCCACCAAGCGGATGTATACCGTGCAGCTCGAGAGTCTGTTTAGCGAAACCGAGGCTGCGCTGGATCGGATTGATAAGATTGTAGAAATTGTACGGCTTACACAGCCCGAGTTTTATGCTGGGTACCAATGCAGCCGAATCATTGTAAACACATCCAAACGCACGTTGGCACTTAAGGGTGTGGTTCTCGATGCCGATAGCCTTGAGCCGCTTAAGGGTGCTACCCTAACCATTACACCCACCATAGGTAATGTCGCTAATGCCAGTAATAACGACGTGCGCATTGTGAAGCGTACCGCCGATAAGGGCGGCTTTATGGTTAAAACGCTACAGAACGGAATGTATAGCGTAACCGTGGCCAAGAATGGGTACCACGATCAGGTTGTAACGGTGCCCATTAATAACGGTGAGCTCAGCAGCTTGAGTATTAAGCTATCCAAGAACTAGCTACTACCAGCGGGAATATTAAACCCTGCCAGTTTTTTTAATCCTGACAGGGTTTTTATTTAATTAATCTTTTCCGCAATAGCTAAAACTTAGGGAAAATATTATTTTCTTAGTTGCTATGAATTGCGTTTTGGTTGGTAATTTGATGACAGCTTATTTCTTACTTATCCAATCAGTTGTCTCTAGAAATAAATCATCATTAATATAGAACTTTCTTCCACCAGCACCATCAAGTAGTTGAGAATTACAACCCCAATACTCAACAAGTATTTGTAGTATAACGTTGTTGTTTTGTTTATCAAATACAAAGCAATGTCCATTTTCTAGAAAATCAGCCAATACAAAATCTAAACCATTGGAATTAAAATATGTTGATGCATATAGTAAATCTAGATTTTGTCCATCAGTAACTATCTTTTCTAGAGTGCTTAAATATCCATCATAGTCAACTGCAAACAAGTTATCCAAATCACTTAAAAAATATTTTAAAGGAGTTTTTACCAAATATTTTTCGTCTTCAAAGAGCATTACGCTTTTTTCAAATATTACATAATCATCTCTTTCAATTAGAGAAACAGTAAACTTTTTGCATTCTTCATTTGTTGAATCATTATTTTTTTCACAACTAAATAATGATAAGATAAAAAATCCTGTCAGAAAGAATGGTCTTATTTTATTTCCAATAGTTTTCATTGTAAAAATTTTAGTTCAGAATTAAGATAATGAAACTGCAAATTAGTTGCGTTTATGTAAATTAAATTCTTGCTAACTTACTTATATGTTATAGAATAATATTTATACTCACAAGTCGAAATATATAGTATTTATATGCTACTATAAAACTACCAATAATTTCAATAAAACAATGTATTCCAATGTTTTTATGCCTTTAATTGTGAACAGGATATTATAATTACTTAATTAAGAGTTAAGACGAAAAAGATTGGTGTGTGTATATATGATCAGTTTCGTTATTGTATATGGTATAATTGGTAGCAGAGTAAAGCGGGAATAATGTCCATAAAAAGTAATAAGCCGCATCTAAAGTAGTATAGTTTAAGTCGAAAGGCCAACAACTACTAGTTATGCAAAAATAGAGATTTAGATAGTTAGTGGGGTATGGTTTATTTTTAGTTGTCAACGTTTTTGTCAACAAGCATTTTCGATCAAAATTGCATTGCACATTTACATTTGTAGCATTAATTCGTTTTATATGGTTTGTATTAACGCTAACAACAACATCCTATGAATGCAAATTTTATCAAAAAGAGACACCTGAATTGTCTTCTGATATTCACAATGGTAGTATCATCAATTTCTGCTCAAAATAAATATATTGATGGGCTCGAACAGCTACACGGAGTGAAAATATCACAGGAAGAAGGTTTTTTATCAAAAATTAAATCGAAAGAAAATCTCACTTTGACTGGCGAAGACCAAATTGGCTTCCAAAACTATAGAGCATTAGAAAAGTTGGGAGTAAAGTATTGGCTAAAAGAATCCCCGGGGAAAGATTCTGGTTACGAATTTTATGGACATCAGTACACCGGAATGAATATTCCGTTTGCCAGTGTTATCGATGCAAATGGCAACACTTATGTTACAGGTGCCGGATCAAACATCGATTCTCCCGAAGGAAATTTTGTAACCATTAAAATAGATACCGATGGAAATCGAATTTGGGAAGCCAAACAACCAGGAACAGCTTATTCTGCCGTTTTTGGTTATGCTATTACACTCGATAAGGATAAAAATCCAGTTGCTACCGGTACCTTTTGGAATGGTAACAACATGGATATTCAAACCATAAAATATAATGCCGAAACGGGCGAAGTATTGTGGCAGAGTATATTTAACGGAAGCGCTCAGCGATTTGATGTACCTTCTGTTATAACTACCGATGCCAATGGGAATGTTATTGTAGCGGGTATGACATATGTAGAGAATGGGGTTTCCTATGTGATATTAAAGTACAATGCCAATGGAAATTTGCTTTGGTCGGTAACGGATCAAAATAAGGTTGCCGATTCGTGGTCCGAACCAACGGCGGTAGATGTAGATGCTTCTGGAAATATTGCTGTTACCGGATATGCTTTAAGTACTGATTCTTATCAACATTATTATACCTTAAAATGTAATGCGCAGGGGGAGTTAATCTGGAAAGATTTATATAATGACGAGAGCAATGCAACAGCCAATTCGGTTGCACGCGATGTAAGTTTTGATACTGCCGGAAATTGTTATGTTACTGGTACTTTTGATAAAAATTCAACCGATGAGATTGGTACTATTAAATACAGTACATCGGGTGAGGTATTGTGGGTTCATACTTATAAGAGCGGGACAGATATTACACGTGCAACAGCTGTTAAATTTTTTGGTTCGGGAATTTATATATCAGGTTATCATTATGGCGACTGGACTAACGATGGACTGGTGCTTTTATCGGTTGATGAGGATGGAAATACAAACTGGGTTCAGGAGAGTAACGATTTAATTGAAATTACCACTGCGCACCTAATGCTTACCAGCGATAATTTGCCCATTATTGCAGGCTCTGGATATGATACAAATTTTTCGGATACCCGCATTAATGTTTTAAAGTATAACGAAAATGGTTCTTTATTGGACAATACCAGTTATTTAAAACCGTATTCTGCTACGGCAAGTTTATCAGGTTTTGTCGACTTTAATTTGGATAATTCCGCCAATGTATATCTATTGCTAAATGCCACTTATTCTGAGTTAGGAAATGTATTTGAAACTACAAAACTCTCTTTTAGTAGTAGTGATCCGCTTTGGGTTAACCTTTATGGTAATAATGGGGGATCTAATACCCAATTATTGAATGCAATTACCGATCAATCTAACAATACATATGTTACATCTCAGTATGGAACCATCGAAAATGAATCGTACATTACAAATAATACATTGATAAAGTATAATGATAAAGGAATTATTGAATGGGAGAAAGTATTTAACTCCAGTAATGGGAATGCCAGCGAAGGTATTGCTGTTCGCACTAACAACAATGGCGAAGTAATTGTATATCTTATTCCCAGCTCGTACGAAGGAGATCCATTACGCATAAAAAAGTACAATGCAGATGGATCGCTGATATGGGAAATTGAAAAACAAATGGATACACCCAGCCTTTATACATTTATGGTTGATAGTGAAAACAGTATTTATATTGCGGGTAGTTCATTCGAGAACATAACCGATTTTCATGCCGTTTTTACCGTAATTAAATTTTCAGACGCAGGAAAAGAGCTCTGGACAGCGTATAAAGGATCGGACAATTCTAGCTATAATGTTTTTAATATCAATGCTGGGACCATTAATTCTGCTGGCGATCTTGTTTTTACAGGAGCAATGGGAACGGGTGGATTTTGGGATCAGAATATTAATATGATGCTGATGAAATTTTCACCCTCGGGCAGTTGTTTATGGCTTTCTTCCATTGAACAATCTGGCTTTAACTCTTCGGGGACCAGTTTGCTAACCGATAATGCCAATAATATTTACATAAATGGGTTTAATCAGGATAAAACCACCTACGAAGAAAAAATGGTGGTCGGGAAATTCGATAATCAAGGGAATAAACAATGGGTTTCAGAATATGGCGAAACCGGCAGAAGAGTTCGTAGCTACGATATTAAGCAATTTTCCAATCAACATGTAGTTGTTTCCGGCTTTAGTGTGATGGAGGGCGTTGATAATAATGTAATTCTGGTGAATTACGATACTGATGGAAACCAGACATGGACTCAAAATACTGAATCTCTACGATTTTACAAGGATATGTATCTTGATGGTGGCGATAATCTTTTTGTTTTTAATCAGGTTCAGACTTTAAATTTGACAGATCGTATTTATTATAGTAATAGTTTAATGCCGCTTGGTGGCCTTTTTAAAGTAGATGCAAGCGGAACGGCATCGGAGGAGTTGTTTTTAGGACCCGAACTTTCGATGTTTTTACCGAATTGTCTCGTGCCTTTAAATAATGGGAAAATTCTATTAGCAGGCGAGGTAGCGCATGAAATGAACTTCTTTGAAGGAGTTTACTTTTTTGAAAGTACCTATGTTACTGGAATCTCCGAAAACGAGGACGATCTACCCAAAGACGTTAATGGTTGGTTGGGACAAAACTATCCCAATCCGGTAAGCAATGGTATCACTAATATCCCATTTTATTTATCAGGTGATGCAAATGTTGAACTTTCAATATATGATTTACAGGGAAGGATGGTACTTGGTGGTTCACAATCGTTTTTTTCAAGTGGCAATCACGTAATATCGGTTAATGTTGCTTCCCTAAAACAAGGATTATATATGTACAAAGTTAAAACCAATAATGTTGAAAGTTCCCGAATTATGATTGTTAAATAGATATTACTGTTCATGGAGTGATATTGAGTTTCCTGCACTTAAGTATCTGGTGCAGGAAATTTATAAATTTGTATTCTTCAATTATATAATTGAATTGTATAGAATAAAGCGGAATATGAATAAGAATTTAAAATATATAATCAATTATCTATGGATTCCTTTTTATGCTATTTCACTCTTATTATTGCTTTTGTCTGGTTGTGATCAATGTAATCTAAAACATTCAATTTCTAACGTTAGTAACGAGGCTTCGTTTGTAAGCGACTCTAGTATATTATTCGTTGGTGATCAGAATAGTAGGGTAAATACCACCATGAGCATCGACACATTAAATCGTATTGCAACCGAAGAGTACTTTCAGGGTAATTATCAACAAGCGCTTAAATATATTACTAAGGCTTACTATAAAGCTAAGAGACAAAATGATGATGCAGAACTTGCCAATGTTTTAAATACGCTCGGTTTGATTCAATGGAGACTCGATAACAACATTGATGCTGTTGATTGTTACGAAGAGGCGGCTCGCTTGGCTGAAAAAAACAACCTTACTCGGTTATTGGGGCTTACACAAATTAATCTTGGATTGATTTATAAAGCAGACCGTAATTACGACCAGGCTTTTAGGTACAATACTAAAGCAATTAATGTATTCAGGGGAAGTAATAATTTCAGGGATCTTGGGATTGCTTTAAACAATCAAGGACAGATTTTCAAAAACCTAGCTCAAAACGATTCTGCAAAACATTACTATTTTCAGGCTATTGAAAACTATGCGAAAATAGATTTTAAGGATGGACAATCAGCCACTTACTATAATCTGGCAGAGTTATACCTTCGTCAGAGGATTGAATATTCGGCTCTTCAATATGCGCAAAAAAGTTTGGCATTGGGGCTAGAGATCGAAAGTAAAGTTCGCACAAAAGAGGCCTATCAAAAAATTTCGGAAATATTTGAGTATTTTAATCATTCCGATTCAGCACTTAAATATTACAAACTTTACAATCAGATAAATAACAATCTTCTTCTAGCTAATCAATCTCAACAGCTAGCAAGATTGCAGGTTGAACTTAGTGCAGAGGTGAAGAATTTACAAATACAAAACCTTAAGAAAGAACAGATTCTGGCCAGAAATAGAATTGAATTTATTGGTGCAATGCTAATAATACTGGTACTAATTATTATCTTTTTTGTATACCGTTATTTTTCCAAAATTAAATTTGATAAGCGCAAACTTGAGCTGGAATTGTATAATTCAAAAACGGTCTTGGAAGTAAAAGAACAGGAACTTAAGGCATATATACTCGATTTGTCGAGTAAGAACGCAATCGTAAGCAAATTACAGGACGATATTGCAAAGATTTCGACAGATGAAGAGAAAAGGAGCATTGAAATCACTCGCTTGCTTGAGCAGAAAATTCTTACTGAGGATGACTGGGAATCGTTTAAAACTAAATTCAGATCGATTTATCCAGAGTTTTTTGTTCGAATCAATCAGCTGAGTATAACACTTACCGAAGCCGAAATCAGGCTTTTGGTTTTGATTCATTTCGAGCTGTCGGGAAAAGAAATGGCACGGACTCTGGGCATCTCACCTCAAAGTGTACGAGTTTGTAAAATGCGTCTTAAAAAGAAATTAATCGCTAGCAATTTCGAATCTGTTGAAGTTTTTCACTCCTATTTAGTTAATCCTCATAAATAAAATTTATGCTTTTGTAAAGTTTGCAGAACAAGATACATTTTTCAATTTTGCCTAAAATGGTTGGCGAGAATGCAGGAGCGTTATTATATAATTGCGTTATACGCTATTAAAACTAAGTTAATGGTAATGAAATTAGTAGCTGTATTATTAAGCACCTGTAGGTTTAATCATGTGTTGTTACTTTTTTTAGTTCTTTTCCAAATGCCTCAATCGTTCTGATAAATCATTCATTTTTGATTCTAAAAAAGAATGATAAATACTTTCAGGATAATCAATTTGAAATTTTTCTAAAAGTGATAGTATTTCTTTTGAGTCTCTGAATGAGTTTAGATGTAAATAAGATGCTTTATAGAACTCCAGTATTTCTCCCGTCAAGAATTGTTCTGCGAGATAAAGATCACGGTGATGTCTTAAATCTTTTTGAAGATAATCATTGCTTATTTTGTGGTATGTTTCTGAATATTCTTTATTATATAACATATTGAATGAATTATACTCGATATATAAACTGATAAAATCATATGCATAATTTGCTCTAAGAAAGTAAGGATTGGTTAAGGATATACTTTGCACAGTGTTGCCCATAAGTTCTAGCATTTTTTTTGAGCCAACTTTATCATTTTTTGTCTTTATGTAGTTTTTTGCTGCCAAGGTGGCCTGTGCTGATTTATAGTACACCTCTCTGTCAAGTTTTAATAATTCATAAATTTCTTCAGTAATTTCATTTTTACTGTAACTGTTTGAAAAATTTGAAATTTCTTCTTGCAATTTCCTGTTTAATTTGACGATAATTATATTAATATCACTAGTATCTGAACTGATTGGGTTGTCGCAAGCACGCGGATTTAATCTTAGTAAGCCTGAATAAAACTCCTGAATTGTTTTAATACTGCTTATTATATTTACTTCATGCGAGTTTTGATCTATTTCTATTTCGTATGTTTTATTTGGTTCAACAATGATTGAAGGATTCGCTTCTGTTTTATATATATTTACAAAACAAGGATATTCAATTTTGAAAGATATTTGAAAACATCCAAGGGAATCGGGCTGTATATATTTTGCAAAATTCCAGAAATATTTACCCTGAACAGGAATTGAATAGCCAATTTTTTCTGGAACAGTTCCTTTAATTTTACCTTTTATTACAACTTCATTGTTTTGCCCTAAACAGTAATATGAAATAAATGTTAAATAGATAAAAAGTAATTGTTTCATAGTATCTTATATAAAATAGTTAATTTATCTATATATGTCATAATATTACATTTATAATTTTATATTGGAACGCATTGTAATATTTATATTCCACTATAAAACTAGCAATAATTTTGATAAAACTTATATGCCATTTAATTTTGGATAGGATATTTCTGTTACTTAATAAATCGTTTCCACAGATATTCAAAAAGAGAGACAACTAAAACATAAGGAATAACTCCAAGAGCGCTTCTTGCGGTTCCTGCATTTGATGATTTTTGGTCAACATTATCTATAATTTCGTTGAATCGTACCCGGTAGATTTCGCCAAATGTTATATTCCTACTCATTGCTGTAAATGATGTTTTGATTATAGTTTTAACTGTCGACGGTTTAAACTGAAGGGGAGTCTGCTGATAAAATTATATGAAAGATAGTATGTTAGCTAATCAAAAATAGCATTATAATTACCCTTGAAGGGAATAATTAAAACGTGTTTGTAATAAATTCAAAGATTTGATACTGAACAAAATTATTGTACGTATCCCACGATTTTGATTCTTGCAATTGTCTTATTCTTATCACAAAAATATGTTTCTCGTTATCGGTTGAATTGGTAAAGAATATAGATTCATTTCGCATTAAAGGATACGTTTTTTCCGAATTATCAATTATTACCTTTGTCTTAAAAGTAGTATTAATCAAGCATGGCTCTATTTTAAATGGCAATGCGTTATAAATGCCTCTGTAGCCATTTACATCGTCCCAGGCTTCTTGGTCTATTTTGTAATCGAAAGGATTGTTCAGGTGCGTGTTGAATTTAACCTCAGTATAATTCTTTACTTCCAGCTTATTAATTACACCTAAAGCCATTAGGCCCTTTTTGCTTAGGCTTCCTAGTATTACGGAATCGGCTGTTATAATTTTGTAATCGGACGTTATGCTAAAATTCGTTAGGTTTAGTTTACCAAGTTTAATTGAATCGCATGCTAGAACATTTAAATCCTTATCTAGTGTAAGTGTATAGTTATCTAGGTTTATTTTACCTATAACTTTATTGTTCGAGGTTACAATCTCACTTTTTGAATTAATGAAATAGGTTTCGTTAGTTGATATTGAGTTTAGCTGCTTTTCGAGTGGTTTATTGAGCAGCAAAATACTGGACAATAGGGCAGCCATGGTACCTCCAAGTTTAATTGCCCCGGTATTAAGCTGTGCATTCTTTATTCCGCCAAGAAAATGGTAAACCAATGTGGCAATACTCATTGAGAATAATATTGCAATGAGTATTGGAGGAGTATTCCTAATGTATATAAGAATAATTCCGCCTAATACACCAACTATTAGTACTAGAATAACTACTATTTTTTCGAACTTGCTTAAGTTTAATTTAGGCATTTCATTGATTGTTTAGTTAATCAGAGGCTATTAGTCATTGATTATGCCGAAATGCTAATTAATTGCATAATCAGTAACGAAGCCGAAACTAAGGTAGTAATATTTTTCAGTATTTGCATTGTCAGCCCCAGTGGCAGTAACTGCTTGTTACCATTAGTTTTTTTATTTAAGGTCATCAAGTGTTTTATTTATTTCTTGGCCGATTTGTTCGATTTCTGTTGCGTATCTTTCAGTATCTTCTGAAATGGCTTTTATAATTATTTCGCTATGTTTAATTCTTAACTCGCAATATTTTAAGAGTAGTTTGTTTTGATCTATTAGTTTTTTGGAAGGTTCTCAATTAAATTTAATTTTTATTTCATGACACATTTTGAATTGTAAAATTTTACTATTTCTTCAATATTGTCATCTTTATATTCTTTATTTTCTATTTTTTCAGCCAATTCTTTACAGTCGGAAAAATATTCAACCATATCCTTTCGGAAAAATATATTCTTTGGCCACTTTAGTAATGAATCCCCTTTTTGCAGCAAATATGCTGTGGATGGCCCGCCATACTGTCCTCCCTGATAATAATGATAACAATACAATTTAAGATAATTATCAATTATTATTGTTAAAAATGTTTTTTTGTTTTGAGATATGTCTGTATTTGGTTTGAATACCGATACCATACGAATTTTCTTCCCGTTATAATCAAAAATTATTTCTTTAGCATCTGAAGGTCTAAGCACTTGCTTTTTACCTGATGAGTCAATGAATTTTACTTTTTCTTGAACTTTTCTATAATGAATATCGCCAGAAAATATATTGATTGGTATATCAAATGTCACCTTTAAAGTATCATTTTTGTAAATAATAATTCCTTTCATTTCCTCAGCACTAGATGATAACGTAATAGAAAAGACTAAACATAAGACAACAAAAATTTTTTTCATATCATTAAATTTATAATTAGAAACAAAAGTATTTCAAATAAAACATTCAGTCAAAATCGTATTATGGTGGCTAACGGTCGGCGATTGCTTACGCTGGGGAGTGAAGCTCCAGCAGCGGTAACCGTTAAAACGAAGTCAAAAGTAATAAAAATTCTGCATCTGTATTATCAGCCCCAGTAGTTTGAACCGTGAGTTGGGCAACGTTTATTCATTCGGTTTAATTTTTGTCCATAAATGATTTCCATTCCAATCAATGAATAATTGTTCTTCATTATTGTTTCTTGTAATCCAAAATGAATAGCAATTAATATTTTTAAATTTATCTATTTTTAAGTCAATATAATTGAAGTCATCATAATCAAGACCTAGTTTTAGATTCACTGATTTTATGGAAAAAAGTTCATTTTTTTCATTCCCACTATAATTTATTGATTTTAATACTATCTTACATGTATCCGTATTATTAATGTTATCATAAAAGTGTTCATCTTCTAAGTAAATTATTTTCTTGATTTCGGAATTAATTAGGAATTTTCTACCTGTATCAATAATATGAACATTGTCATTTATTATATTATAGCTGTAAATTTGTTGATAATCACAATACAAAAATGTCTGGTTATCTAACCATTTTCCTTCATCAAGAAAAGTATTTTTAAATTCTTTAATAATCATATTTGCTTTGTTCAAAATAACAAAATGACGCCATTGGGGAAGGCCATCTCCATAAGAAACTTGAGCACTTACAGAGTATTCGGCATTTTTAATGATTCTTTTGAAAAGTGTAATATCATTATATTTAACGAAAGAGGTTTTATTATTGTAAATGACTTTTACCCAATAGGAATTATTAAACAAAAATAAAGTTGGGAAAAAAGCGTTAATTTCCTTTATATATTTAAGAGAATCACTCCAATTAAGCACAGCTATTGTATCATGTTTTAATATTGTATCCGAAATAATATATGCTTTATCTGAGAATATCCACAAATAGTTTCCCGAATCTGTTTTCTTTGGATTTTCATTCGAATTGAGCAATGGAGAATTCTTTAAATCAGCTAGGCAAAGTTTTTCTTTTGTAATAGAATCGTTCAATAGAGTTTTATTACTTGAACTTGTCTGATTTTTGTGATTTGAACACTCACAAAGAGTGATCACTAAAATCACAAAAAATAATAATCTCAAATACATAATCTCAAATTTATTTTTTCTAATCGTATATCGTTGATGTTTTTGTTGTCTTTTTTAAATGTTGCCCAACTTACTTATGTATGTATTAAAACTACATTTATCACTTCTTTTTTAATGTGTAACATGTAACTTTTGTTACATACTATTTTACTATAAAACTAGCAATAATTTTTGTAGAACAATGTATTCCAATGCTTTTATGTAATAGGGTATTGCTGTTACCGACTTCATTTGTGCATCCGTTCGCGCGCGTCTTTTTTGGACGCGTGCGGCAAACCGACTTCATTTGTGCTTGCTTAATAATAAATGTACTATTCTATACTACATGCATTTAAAGAAAACAGTTTACTGAATAGACCTTAGATAAGTTTTCCCACTTGACACAGTTTACTGAATAGACCCAACTTTATAACCAGGCAAAGTCACTTTTCAACCGAGCAAAGTCACTTTTCAACCAAGTAAAGCCAGTTTATAACCAAGTAAAGTCAGTTTGCAACCAAGTAAAGTTAGTTTACAACCGAGCAAAGTCAGTTTACAACTAAGCAAAGTTAGTTTTTAACCAAGTAAAGTCACTTTACAACCAAGCGAAGTTAGTTTACAACCAAGTAAAGTCAGTTTACAACTAAGCGAAGTTAGTTTACAACCAAGTAAAGTCAGTTTACAGCAAAGCAAAGTCAACTTGTGAATTTGTTAATAAATATATTTGAGTTATTGATTCAGAAACAAGCTCCCTTTGCTCGGCGTAGTTTTGTGCGTTGGGATTTAAGCGCAGAGTAACTACGTTGTGGCTAAAGAATCGCTTACAGCTGTTTTGCCGTAAGGCAATTTTTTCGCAGTAGAGAGGCTGGAATTTTGGCAAACCAACACTAGCCCTTGCTCGGCATAGATTTCTCTCAGTGAACTCGTCTAAAAAAAAGAACGTTTCCTGACCGCGCAAGAACTCAATTTTTCACCATTACTATTCTAGACAAAATTTGTTAGTTTGCCAATATGTCAACAGGTTACCCAATGGCGGATCAAACTACACAGTACTACTTAACCTTGCAGGTGGTGGATTGGATAGACGTTTTTACACGACCAATCTACCGTGATATTATAATTGATAGCTTATGCGCGGTCAGAAACCGCTACTTAGGTACGACGAAGTCGCAGACTTCGCCGAGCGAGGGTGCTGGTGTTTGTATCTATCCGTTCGCGCGCGTCTTCTTCTGACGCGTGCGGCTATTGTAATGGTTTAAAATTGTAGTAAATTTAATGAAAACTTGTCTATATGTCCGAGAAGTACAAAGTAATAGATACAATGTATTCTTACTTTATTACAATTACACTGGTTGAATGGCAAAAACTGTTTCAAATCCCGCTCTATGCAGAAATAGTCATTGATTCTATCCGCTACTGTCAGAATAATAAAGGCTTAGAGCTGTTTGGCTATGTTATTATGCCTAGCCATATACATTTAATTGCTCGCGCAGAGCAGTATCCTCTTAGCGAAGTGGTTCGCGATTTCAAGAAATTTACAGCAACAAGAATAATTGAAGAGTTGAGCAAGGATTTGGAGCACCATTCAACGCTAACAATATTTGCTGATGCGGCAAACAGAATAAAGCGGAACAGAAATTACAAGGTATGGCAGGATGGCTTCCATCCCGAGGTAATAAGTAGTAATCAATTTTTCTACCAAAAACTGAAGTACATTCACGATAACCCAGTTGAAGCTGCATTGAGTAAACTACCCGAACAATATCCTTACAGTTCTGCAAGGAATTATGCTGAACTCGACTATATATTAGAGATAGTGTTTGAGATGCCCCAACAAATTACATACTGCTAATAGGATTATAAGCGTAATTTAACTTGTTTAATAATGAGTGTGGGATTTTACTTTGCATACATTTAAAGAAACTGGAAAAGAAGCGCACGCGTCAGAAGAAGACGCGCGCGAACAAGAGCAAGAATAGTTGAAAAGCCGGAGGATTACCTTTACTCAAGTGCCCGTAACTATGCAGATTTAGCTGGGCTGATTGAAATAGCGTATATTTATCCTAAATGGAAAACTTACCGATAGGATTATGCGCGGTCAGAGACCGCTATTTAGGTACGACGAAGCCGCAGACTTCGCCGAGCGAGGGCATTATATTTCATTTAATTAAATCTTTTGTAAATGAAACATGCATTTTCTTACTTCGGCTTTTCATTCTAACAATATTATCTTCCCTTTTCATTATCGCCTGAAGATTTGTAACATATGTATCCATGAATTCGATTTTCTTGTATCCAAGATTAATGTCCAAACCATGTAGTTCTATTATTTCTTCAACCTTATGAAGAGCGACAACAGGAGCGTTAAGCTCATTAACATTTTTGAATTGTTCAACAATTTCATCAGAATAATTATCAATTAGAGTCATTGTTAGTTCATCATCCCAATCTAAAACCAAATATTCTTCTTCAATAACAGTTACTAAATATTCAACCGTTTTTATGGTTTTATCATTAACGCTATTTATATGAATATTTGAAAACCTAACATTATAATGATTTTCAATCTTTTTAAGGTTAATGAAATAACTATAAAAGAAAGTCGATTGCTTAAGTAGCTCAGAAGATTTAGGAAAAACTTTGGATATAGGATTACCTAACTCAGGGAAAACAGTAAACATTTTTCCATCTGCAAGTTTCATAAGTAAGGTAAACAAATCTATCTCAGTTTTAACATTTTTACAAATCTCTTTATGATTATAACTCATTTTAACTTTTATTTCAGGCATTGTTTCCAAATCTACCTTAACCACGATATCTGCATTCTCAATTTCTAGATGTATTTCAATCAAATTTGGAGAACCATATAATTTACTTGTAATACCATTATACTCAAAACCATCATCAAATCTAATATCAATTTTGGTTTCTAATTTTGGAACGCTCTTAAATTCAAGTTTTAAGATACCTTCAGAATTTGGAAACTTTACTCCGCCATACCAGAAATCCGCGTTTAATAATTTATCTTCTGGGATTTCAAATGTTCCAAATTTTCTACCATTAGCAAAATCATTGAGTTCTTTGATAAACTCTTTTTCATTTTTAAATGTAAAATTCACTACACCATGTATGTCATCTTTTGTCCCTTTTAATGAAGTAACCTTATATCTATCTTTATCGGCTTTTAAATCTGGAAGTAAGTCAATATTTGCTAGAAATTCACGAAAAGTATCTGCTGAGGTCTTTCCGGTTTCAATATCTGAAATAATATGTTCTTTCAAATGTAAAAGTAACTCTGAAATAATTTTCTCTGCTGTTGAATCTATGTAATGAATCCCTTTTTTTATAAGGTTATTTACTTTATGTTGAGGAAGGTTTGGTGCAACTAAAAATCCTTCTTTTCTATTTTCTCCTAATGAATCAGTAATTCTGTCAAATATGACAGAAACATTTGGGTCTTCTAGATTATATCCTAAGAATAATACAGCTTTAGTCGCTAACCTTTCACGTATTACAGACCAATATGTACCATTATCTTTATTCTCCTTGAAGAAATTATTATAATCTGATTTAGTTAAAATTACACTTTCAGGTTCACTTAAATCTCCGTGAACTTTAAATATTTGTGTTTTCTTATTGTTGATATATGGAATCTGTGTTGTTTTAAAAATCTTCTGAGCTTTTTGACCATAAGAATCTTCAAATAATGAATCATAATTAGTCGTTATTATTGTTCTAAAATGAGGTATTATAGCCAACCTATCATGAATATCCTTAGATTCAGCTTTCTTCAGAAAAGTATCGTTTAATATTTGTAATAGACTATTCTTATTATTCCCTTTTATTCTATAAAACTCTTCTGCTAAGTCAGGGAGAGGAATATTTATATCAATTTCTTCTTTTTCTTTTGATGTTAGGTTTTCAATAAGAATTTCAGTTAACCTTTTTCCAGAAGGATAACCTGCATACAATGACATACCTGCTCCAGCCCAAATTATTACTTCTTCCTTTCTTATTAGTTTATATAAATTCTCTTTATACATGATTTTCTATTTATACAGTTTTTTAGCCTTGCCCATAACGGCTCGCATATGTAAAGTTGGCGATTGCGTGGTAATTTCCTATCATACCGAAAAAAAGTTTAAGCGGACTACAACCCTTATAATTATTGATTCTGCGCCAATTTTGTATATACATTGTTAGGAGTTCGGGCTTTTTATTTTATCCATAATATCCTGTCTTGACTTTTTTATCATATCTAACAGTTCGATTACTTTACTTTCGTTTTCATTGGTCTTGGCACATTCAATTTTTGCTAATAAGTTGTCAAACATTACCTCGATTTGTGTATTTGCTTTCTCATTTTTCTGTCGTTCTTTTAACGAAGCAATCAACGCCATTTTTTCTGTAAATCGAAACATTTCTGTTAAAATTCCAAGAAAAGGAGACAATTTCAAAAAAGTTTGTTCTACATTCAATCCAACTGTCATATCATACACTTTACTTGCAACTTTATCGTAATGTACAGATAAATCTCTTTGTTCTTTTATAGATGAAAAGTTATCATCGAAATATTTCTCCAGTTTTAGAGTCAGGTTATCGTATTCATTATTTAATTCTGGCAATGAAATTGAAACAACACTTTTAATGTCTTTGTGCCAAAAGGAATTATTTCTGTCTCTAGTTATTAGATCTCCAGTTTCATTCTTTCTCACAAAATTATAAATCTGCTTATATCCTTCATTTATAATCACGATGATTTGTCGCAAAGAGAACAATTTCTCATAGGTAAATTTAGAATTCAAATGAGCTCGTGTTGCAGATGCCAAATCAAGAAAGACAATTCCTATTAGCATTCTATATTCCAGCATTTTATCCATTGTTTCAAAAGTCTCATTTTCTATATTTATATTATGAGATTCAAGAAATTCCATTGCATTTACCTTCTTTCTAAGAAATCCACGTACTTGGTCAATTGCTTTTGAAACATATTCAATTGATTTTTCTGTATTATCAATTAGTTTTGCTTCTGTCTCTTTTGTCATTGGTTTATGTTTCATATTGCAATATCGTTTCTTTGCCTGACACCTAATTTACTTATACATGTACTAAAACTAAATTTTTCACACCTTACTTAATGTGTAACATGTAGCTTTTGTTACATATTATTTTACTATAAAACTAGCAATAATTTTTATAGAACAATGTATTCCAATGTTTTTATGTGGTTTAATGGGGAATAGGGTATTGCGGTTACCGGCTTCACTTGTGCATCCGTTCGCGCGCGTCTTCTTTGGACGCGTGCGGCAAACCGGCTTCACTTGTGCTTGTTTAATAGTGAGTGTACTATTCTACTTTGCATACATTTAAAGAAACAGGGAAAGAAGCGCACGCGTTGGAAGAAGATGTGCGCGAACAACATGGCGCAGAATAGTATAAAAAAAGGATTGAGCCGCATAACGCGGCTCAATTGTATGCTAAGGCTAAATGTTTTAGTCGTTATAAAGCGGGCACGATTCGGCTCTTGAGAATCGTTTGCAACGGGGCTGACAGTCGATACAGTAAATAATATCCTCGTTACTCTTTGCTTTGTTGGCCCAATGGGCATCGGTAAGCATATCGCGTCCAATGGCAACCATATCGGCAAGGCCATTCTCAACCAGCTTGTTTGCCCGTTCGGGGGTTCGAATTTGGTTTACTGTAATTACTGGAATATTAACGTGCTTTTTTATCTGGGTTCCCATGTAGATAATTGAGTTGAACTCGACACCCTGAGGTACTTCGGCGTTAATTCCCTTTGTGCCTCCATGCGATGCATGAATAATATCGACACCATATTTCTCGAGTGCCTGTGCAATTTCAATTCCATCGGTTAGTGTGGGCGAGCACGCTGCTAAACGGTAATCCAGAATAAAGTTATCGTTTGTGGAAGCTTTAATGCCAGCAATAATTTCGGATGCCAGGCGAAGTCGGTTTTCGGTACTTCCTCCGTATTCGTCGGTTCTATGGTTTATTGCCGACGAGGCAAATTGGTTAAGCAGATATCCGTGTGCGCCATGTAGCTCAACGCCATCGAAACCTGCTTTTTGTGCTCTAATGGCGGCAGCAATAAAATCTTCGCGGGTTCGATGAATTTGCTCCACCGTCATTTCAACCGATCGTTCATTGTCGGGATCAACCGAGGGGCCATAGGCAAATTCCGATACGGCTTTACGGGTAACCAATCCGGCATGATGTATTTGGAGTAGAACAACCGCGCCGTGTTTATGGCAGGCTGCTGTTATTTTGTTTAGTCCCTCAATCTGTTCATCGTTCCATGCTCCCAGCTGGTAGCTGAATATTCTACCAATTGGATTAACACAGGTGGCTTCCACCACAATAAGCCCAGCACCACCTTTAGCTCTTTCCTCGTAATGTGCAATATGCTTACTGGTAACCTTACCATCGGTTTCGGCCCATCCAAAGTTAACCACAGGTGGAAACACTATTCTATTACGGATTTGTATCCCTTTAATTTCTATTGGCGAAAATATATTCATTACTTAAGAGTTTATAAGGTTGTAAAGATAAGAGATGTTTTCTTACGGTGAATCCGAAAAAAAGATGACCGGTTATAGTTTTCGGTAACCCAAAGTAATACCAACTCTTTACAACCACTATCAACAATCAACGATTAACAAACAACGAACAACGATCAACAATCAACTAATTTAGTTGCGCATAGTAGTTATAGTTACCCGTCTTTCGGCTTTTAGCTCATTCTTGTTGACTTTTTTCATGCCTCGGGAACTTACTAGAATGGTTGGCATATCGTCGACAATAAATTCGTAACCATCGCTATTTTGGGTTCGAAGTCCGCTGAACGAACTTTCCTGCGCGTTTAGCTGAAGGGTTTCAACACCGAACGGATCGGAGCATTCAAACTCGTAGGGAAGTTCGTAAACCTTATTAACCTTATCGGTGCTTATGTAATAGTTGTCGAGTAGGAGCACTCTTTGCCCATCGGCCAAATGGTAAATAACTCTAAGGTAGCACTCTTTATTTGCACGAACCGATAGTTTCATATGTTCGCCTTCGGTAAATACTAAGTTATCGGAACCCTTGTTGGTCCAGAGCTCTACATTAAGGTCGCCACCTTCAATTTCACCCTTTGAGAATATTCGCATGTTGGCGTATGCCTCCTGGAAGTTCTCGGGTTTAACCTGAATGTTAGCCTGTGCCAATTTCTCGGTCGATAGTTTAACCTCGGAGCTTGTAATTGTTTTACCCGTTTCAATGCTACGAACAATGCAAACAACGCGAAGGCTATTACCTTCTTCCCAGTATGTCCCCGATATTAGTGTTCCAGTAGCAGAGGCCGAACTGTTCTCGTTTATGCTAGTGCTGCTTTCGATGTTAAGGTTCAAGGCAATTAACTTTTGCTCCAAGGCAATTCGCATACGGCGCGAGAAAGGGCTATTCATTCCAGATTCCTGGAATGTAAAGTACGATAGCTTAACAGGTGCATCAAAAAGGCTTTTTTGATTTGATAGTTCGCTTGCCAGAATAGATGCAGCCTCGTCGATAGTTAAATTATCGGCCTTTCGTATTTTACTCGATTGCTGATCGAGTTCGCCATGAAGCTTGCTATACTCGGAGTACTTAACAGCATCGGCCGATGCAGTTTTATTAATGGCAACCAGTAGCGTTTGAGCCTCTTCGGCTTCGCGGAATAGGGTTTGACATTCCGACATAAGCTTTAGGGCTTCGTCGCGGCTGTTTGTGGCAATCATCTTCTCGATGGTTGCTATTTTATCGGTTATTTGGGTTAAATTACGTTTTACAACTTCGTTGTAATGGTTGCTTAAATCGGAGCGTTTGGCAAAAACAATAGCGTAGCCAGTTTTTGCTTTACTGTCGTAGACCGATTCGCTTTTAAGTCCCGAAACCTTAAGGTTACTGGCCGATGTGCTGGTTTGCTGAAAGGTTTGGTGCAGCTTATCGTCCATTTCAATTGTATTGGCAGTAGATATGGATGTAATGGTTGTTTGTATGGACTGCACAAGGTTGGTTGTTGCCAAATCGGAAAGCTGTTTAAGCAATTTGGTGGGATCTTCCTTGCTTCGGTTCTGCTCGGAGACGAATGCAATAACCCATTCGCTCTCGGGATACTTTAGCTTACGCTGATCGGCATTGGCCCACGATGGAGCTTGTGCTTGAGTACTGGTATGGATGGTGCAAAGTAAAATTGCTGAAATAATCGCAACCTTAATGTTTTTCATAGTTCAATATTTAAATTGATAATCCTTTTCCAATGTGAATAATAATAACAATATTAGCCAATATATTTAACTTTTAAAAGTAGTGTAGGATAATCGGCAAGAGTCGTTATTAAAATTTTAACTTTGCAGATCATATCAACAATCATGCTAAAAAGTATAAAAGTAATAGGATTCGATGCCGACGATACCCTTTGGGATAACGAAACCTTTTATCGTGAAACAGAGCATGAGTTCTGTATGCTATTGAAGGAATACCTCGGCGAGGATGAACTTAACAAGGAGCTCTATAATACCGAAATCGGTAATTTGGATCTTTATGGTTACGGAACAAAGGCCTTTACTCTTTCGTTGATCGAAACTGCAATCCGAATTTCGAAGGAAAGGGTTCCTGCATCGGTTATAAGCCAGATTATCGACTTGGGAAAAAGTCAGCTAAGCAAACCTGTAACATTGATTAATGGTGTAGAGGAAGTGTTAAGCAAACTAAAGCCTCACTACAAGCTGATAGTTGCCACTAAGGGCGATTTGCTGGATCAGGAACGCAAGTTGCATAAATCGAACCTATCGGAGTATTTCCATCATATCGAGATTATGAGCGACAAAAAGGAGCAGAACTATGCGGAGCTGCTTGCACATCTCGATATAAAGCCCGAGGAGTTTCTTATGGTTGGCAATTCCATAAAATCGGATGTTTTGCCTGCTATTAACCTAGGCGGATTTGGCGTTTTTGTTCCTTATCATACCACTTGGCAGCATGAGTACGTGGACGAAAACAACATAATCAACGAGCGTTATCTTAAGATTGAGTCGTTAACTAAGTTACCATCGGTTTTTGGAATACGGTAACGGATTTTTAGTTTAGCTGAACGGTAAAGAGAATTTGCCGCCTTAGTATATCCGAATCATTCGACGATGTGTAAAAGTAGCGAACGGGAGCAATTCCTGTTACCTTTTTAGTTAATTGCATGGTTGTTTCGTTGTAGTACCACTCCTCAATAAATATTACCGATTTTATTTCGGATGTGTAATCATTCTCTACGGTTCGTGCCTCATCCTGCCAAGTGTTTAAATTGGTAACCATAACAGTTACCTCCTCGAACACCTTACCTCTAGCTTCGCTTGGGGTTAAAACTTGCGAGGTATTGTAATTGGTAGCCTTGGCTTTACCCTCGAACACCTGGTTAAGCAATGTTTGAATAAATATTTTTTGGTTGAATGGATTAAAGAATGGCTCATTCATGCTATTGGTGCTCCAGTTGTTTTCGAAATTCTTATCGCTTTGTGCAAAGCACATCTCAACAAGTTGCTTATAATTGTTATTGAAGTATGCACCATTAAGGTTGAAAAAGTTCTCGTATTGCACCTTTGCTATCAGTTTCAAGGTCGATTTATCCGAATTAACGTTCTGTAAGTTGTAAAAGCGGAACGCTTTTCGGTATCTATAATTTCCGGGATCGTCCTCCATTTCATTAATGGTACATCTTACGGGTTCAATGGCATATACGTTTTTGGTAAATCGAAGGGGATTTAGGCTAAAAACCCAATCCTCAATAAAGTTTACCGAGGTAATATCGTCGAGAGTGATTGCTTTAACTATGGTTTGCTCTACTTCAGGATTATAGGAATCAATCACCTTGAACGTGTCCTGTCCTAGGTTTTTAAGAATTTCGTTAACCTCTAATGTTCGGCTTTGCTCAAGAACCGAATATGGGTAAAACTCGCTGTAATCGTTGGCATTATTTACGTTGATGGTTCCATTCATTGCCTTCTCCGATAGTAGTTTCAGGTAGTTTGCACTTATTTGAATGTCGAATAAAGGCTTTGAAGTACTATCTATTCTGGAACTATTAATGGGGTAGTTGTATATTGTGTCGAACCAAACGTGTTCGGCCATAATTAGTTTTTCGGGAAGCAGTATGTTATTATTTTGGAATCCGGGTGTTTGACTATATGCTATATTTATGCTGTAAGTTAATGTAGCCAATAGCGCGAGTTTAAACAATTTTGTATTCATACGACTTTTATTAAAATTGCTTTTATTTTAGTACGAATATAGTGTTTTGTTGAGAATTAATTTGTTTATAGCGATTTATATAAATTATTTATCATAGAAATGGGGTATTTTGTCATGTTGAAATATTTATATCGATTTTTTTAAAGGATAGTGCAATAAACAAATAATAGTTCGTCAGTTTGGATATGAAGAGTGATAGTCCGAATTCTGGTTTAAACCAGTTTATTGCCAGCGAATATAAAAACTTGGTGCGCTATGTTAAGCAACTCATCAACGAACGCTACTATAATGTTAGCGCCGAGGATGTAGTACAGGACGTTGCTTTGAATTTATTCTCGAAACTTGACATTGATGCAAAGGTTGAGAATGTTGGAGGCTATGTTTATCGCTCTATACGGAATAAAATAGTCGACATCCGTCGAAAAAAGAAGAACGAGATGTTGCTGGAGAAGTTTAATGACGATAGCGAGGAGAGCAGCGATGATTTAATGGCAAAATTACAGCAAAAGGGTAGTGAACTCAACTTTGAGATTATTGACGATGAACAATTTTACCAAAAATTCGATGAAGCATTTAAGATGCTACCCTCTAAGCATAGGGCCATTATAATTGCCACTGAGTTTGAAGGACATTCGTTCGAGGAAATTTCCGATGAGTGGAAAATTCCGATTGGAACTTTACTTTCGTGGAAGCATAGGGGAATAAAGAAGTTAAAGGAGTATATCAAGCTTGACGATTTTTATACAGTACACGACGAAAACTAATAACAAATAAATTTAATACTATGAGAGATAGAGAAGATTGCCACAGAAATCGTTGGTTCTGGGGATTCAGAATGATTGGATGGGTAATTGTTGGATCAATTACCGCAGCAGCATTGGCTTTACTGTTTGGTTACTTTGTAATGCTTTTGTGGAACTGGCTAATGCCCGAAATTTTTGGTTTAACAACCATAACTTTTTGGCAAGCATTTGGCATAACACTGCTGGCCAGACTCGTATTTGGAGGATTTAATCATCATGGCCATTCGAGTAAGAGATCGAGGTATGGTAAAAAACATTTTGCTAAACATTGTGGCAGAAAGTCTTGGAAGAATGGCTCGGCTAAGGATTGGCACTACTTTGATAAGTACTGGGACGAAGAGGGTGAGAAATCGTTTAAGGAGTATGTCGATCGACAGAAAAGCAACTAGAATCCTTATAAGTTTCTAAAACAAAAGGTAGTAAGCAAATGCATTACTACCTTTCTTTATATGTTTAAAGGTGATTATTATCTACCAAGCTTGCCTTAATGTTCGGTCAATCTGATTGCATATTCTATCGAATACCTCCTCCTCGTTTCCATCGCCGGAAACCTGCTGAAGTCGATGCCGTTTTTCGTAAAAATTGCGGGCAAGCATAGTTTTCTGCTCATACTCTTCGAGACGCGAAACAATGGTTTCGGTATCCATATCGTATAGTCGGCTGCGATCGGTTTTGCTTCTAAGCGCAAGGCGCTTCATCGCTTCCAGAGGACTAACTTGCAGTTCAATTGCCGAAGTTATGGAGCTGTTCATGCGTTTTAGCATTCCTTCAACAATGTAGGCCTGAACAATTGTTCGTGGAAAACCCTTAAATATAAATCCTCGCGATCCGGGACTTGCCTGTATCTTTTCCTCGATAAGTTTAATGGCGATTTCGTCGGGAACAATAACCCCCTTGTCCATGTATGGTTTTGCAATACGGCCAATCTCGGTATTGTTACGGATTTCCTGGCGAAGCATCTTTCCGGTAGAGATGTAAACAAGGTTGTACTTCTCGGCCATCTTTTTAGCTTGAGTTCCTTTGCCCGATCCAGGATATCCAAAGAGAATGATGTTGACCCATCGATTCTCAAGCGATTTTTGAACCGCATTATCGAGTCGAGCCTGAACTTCCTCAACACTTCCTGTACCCTGAATTGGATAGCAGATTCCTTTATCCTGATAGTACTTGGCAACGGGTACTGTTTTGGAGTAGTACTCGTTTAACCGAACCTGAATAACCTCGTCGTTGTCATCCTTACGGTTAGCAATTTGTGCTCGTGAGCGCAAACGGCGGACTAGTTCATCATCGGGAACCTCAAGGCTAAGCATACACGTGAGCGATGTGTTCATGTTCATTAATAGCCCGTCGAGAATGTAGCATTGCACGGTTGTACGAGGAAAACCATCGAAAAGAAAACCGTTGGTGTCTGTTTTCTTGGTAATCTTATTCTCGATGATTTGAACAATAAGTTCATCGGAAGCAAGACCTCCCTTCTCAATAATGTTCTTTGCCTGAATTCCAAGAGGTGTTCCCTCTGCTATTTCCTCACGGAGTATTTCACCTGTAGAGATATAGGTTAGGTTGTACTTCTTTATCAACCAATCACTTTGGGTACCTTTACCCGCACCCGGAGGTCCAAATAGTGCAATGTTAAGCATGATAAGTTTGGGTTATTGAATTCACTACTAAAGTATGGAAAAAAACAATATGAGGAACAGAAAATTGGGAGATTTGGCAATCTGTTAATTTTAGTTTGTTGATGATGAGATAGAAAGTCTTGCATATAGATGCTTTTTACTCTTGAAATTTTAATTAGCACTGTGTCTCCAGAATAAAAAAAGACGGCATTAAGCCGTCTTCTTTATTAATATAATGGATCTGATTATTGTTTCAAGAATTTCATGGTGTGATTAGCTCCCTTATCATCAGTAATCTTTACAAAATACAAACCTTTTACAAGCGATGAAATACTAATTTGTTTACTGTTATTTAGATCGCCATTAGCAATTACTTTTCCAGTAATATCAACGATAGAGTACTTCATATTAGAGCAATTGTTTGCACCAATTGTTATAAAGTCACTTGCAGGGTTTGGATATAGCGTAAATTCATTTTCGTTGGTATTAGTAATACCATCGGACGCTGATGTTTTTAAAGTGGTCGAATACTGAGTCCATTCAATATTGTCTATTGCAACTTGTCCGGAGGAGGTGTTAACCTGAACAAATTTAAGTGTAAATGAGCCAGAAACATTTACAGAAATACTTCCAGAGTTTACAACTGAGTTTGCAGTACTACTTGTGGCTGTTTTTACAAGCACATTGTTTACGTAAACATAAAAGTTCGCTGCTGTGCTAAATGCCTGCATATAATCAAAGGTTAGAGTACCAATACCCCCTAGTATTGTTCCAGATGTAACATAACTTAGAGGGGTTTTACCTTTACCTAAAGTTATTGATGAACCTGTAATAGATATGTCGCCTCTACAGCCACTGTAGGTCCATGTTGATCCATCTTGTCCGGTGAATGTGCCCGAAACATATGAGGTGCCAGCAGAGAAGTTATCGAAAGTCTCCATGCTTGTTGTGCTGGATTCAGTTAGAGTAGTAAATGTTGTGGATGCTTGAGTAGAGACATTAGAACTAGCATCAAAGGCTGATACCGCAATTGTGTACGATGTAGAAGCAGTTAATCCACTTAAACTATATGATGTTGAAGTTGTTGTTGTGAGCAATGTGCCGTTTTTATATATGTTGTATCCTGTAACACCAACATTGTCGGTTGATGCTGTCCATGATATGGTTGCAGATGTTTGTGCAATATTCGATGCGGTAAGGTTGGTTGGTGCCGTTGGAGTTTGAGTATCGGCTGTACTACCGCCAGTAATAACCACGGTGTAGTCTTCAACCTCGCCATAGGAGAATGTCTCGCAGGCAGTTTGTGAACCATTATACTTCATCGATACTCTCATCCTTGTGCTAATGGCTGCGGTTCCTGAAGGAATTGTTAAAGTTCCTGTGACGGTTGTTTTGCTAGTGGCTCCTGCATCAAATACATTCTCGTTGGTATCATCGAAATCGCCATCACCATTAAGGTCAATCCATATCTTCCAGTATTCACTGTAGGTGGAACTTGCAAAGCCAGGTACTAGAGATACACTATAACTACTACCAGCAGTGGCATTGAAGGTCTTGCTTGTAAAGTCGGTGTATCCTGCAGCGGAGGATGAATTGGTTAATGATCCAACAGTTACGCTTGCTATCCATTCGTATGAGTAGTTGCTACCTTTCGAAGTACAGTAGGTTACAGTTGCTGCAGATGTGGTGGCACTTACTGTGCTGCTGGCTGAAGAAACATTACCTGCAGCATCTTTTGCTTTTACGTAGAAAGAGTACGAAGTGCTAGCAGTTAGTCCAGTAACACTATAACTTGTTGTTGTGGATGTAGCAAGTAATGTACCGTTCTTGTATATATCATATCCTGTAACACCTACATTGTCGGTTGATGCCGTCCAACTTAGGGTTAGCGAGGTTTGAGCAACACTCGATGTAGCAAGATTGGTTGGTGCAGTTGGTGCTTGTGTATCCGATGTGGAGGCAGTAGTTGTAACGCTAATTGAGCTACTAGCAGATGAAACGTTACCTGCAGCATCTTTTGCTTTAACGTAGAATGTGTAAGATGTGCCAGCGGTTAGTCCAGTAACACTGTAAGAGGTGGTTGTTGCAGAGGCAAGCAGTGTCCCATTTTTGTATATGTCATATCCAGTAACGCCTACATTGTCGGTTGATGCTGTCCATCCTAAGGTTAATGTAGTTTGTGCAACGCTTGATGCTGCTAAGTTGGTTGGTGCAGTAGGTGCTTGCGTATCCGATGAAGTACTCCAAATTTGATTTACATATTCAGGATGATCGATAAATGGATTTCGATTGTTTTGTCTTGCATAAATTGCATTATTTCTTGCTACTTCACTAGCGCTAACAGGATCTAGTGCATTCCATGTTAAAAGAATGGTTAAGAAAGGCTCGGCAAATACTTGATCCGTTGTTCCGTTAAACATTGCATAGGATGTGCCCCAGGTTGTAATTACATTTTGGTAGCGGGTTGCAAAGTAGAAGTACATTCGGGCAATGTCCCCTTTAAATTCATCAATCGGCTCAAATACTGTTCCAGAGTAACCAGCAGCATAACCTGAATTTGATGCAGATCCTAGCTTAGAACCATTTTGAGAAGTGTATGTAGCCGTGCCAACAACTCCATGTGGATAATTTGATCTCATACCATTCACCTTTCCATCGGTTGGAGTTATAAAATGCGCATCGGCAACCATGGGGGATGCTTCGTTGAAAATTGATTGGGGAATAATATGTTCCCGATTATAGCAATCACCCTCTGAAGAGTAGGTTCCACACTGGTCTGTGCTATAGGTAAAATTATACGGATCGGTGCCAGATGCATTTTCGGAGTACATGTCTAAGATTGTTCCATCATTTTCATAGTAATAATCCCGATCCGAAGTTTGATAGGTTGTCCATAATCCACTATAACCAAGATTTGTGTGATCCTTGATTATGTTGTAAAGTTGGGTTTTCAATGTATAACCCGTTCCCGTTGCAGAGTCGTAATAACCTGTGGGGATTTGTGCAAATAGAGATGACGAAATCCCTATTAATAGCACTAAGCAATTCAATTTTTTTAACATTTTGTTTTAGGTTTAGTTGGTTAATTGGTTTAGTTGATTAATTGGTTTAGTTGATTAATTGGTTAAGTTGATTTGATTGTTAATTATAATTTTTAAATTAGGTCTAATTAAGAGTGGTTTGCTCTGTGAAAAACTGTTAAATTTTGGATGACTAATATAAGGCGTTTAATGGTTAATCAATAAATAATTCGCAATGAAAAATTAACTTTTTATGTTTAATTAGTATATCATATTCTTTTTTTATGGACTATTTTTCTGTTAATATTTTAAAAGTGTAGATATAATCAATTATTTGGAGAGGGATGATTTTACTAGTTTTTTTGATATTAAATCTATAATGTTTGAGAATACAGTTTGCTTAATTGCATTTAGAATTTATATGCATAGATATTTAAGACTATAAAAAAAAGCGTAGTTTAATAACTACGCTTTTGATTCTAATATTGAACGTAAAATTTTATTCATTTAACCATGCATGGTAAATGCTATTCTGCTTAGCATTTGTGTTTGCAAGTTTAGTTATAGTTGCCTTCTTATAGCCATTTTGTGGATTAACTGTAGTGGTTAGCTGTAAACCTGCCAATGCTAAGTAATGGTTGTAGTCAATTTCCTTTGTGGTGTTTACATACTCAAACTCGGAGTTCAAGGATATACCTGCAACCATCTCGCATGCTTGCTGAAATTCGGCATCGGTAAAGCCGCGGTTTAACTCTTTGTAGTAATGCCAATAAAGGTAACGCATAACATCATCGAGACTCTTTTTATTGTCGGTAGCATTCCGGATGGTAAGATCTAGAATTAATCCAACTAAAGGCCCTTTTTCATAGTATGAGATAGATTGCCCTTGAACACCGAACGGGCCATCGCTCCATGTATTGTAGCTCGATTGAATTAGCGATTGGAACTTGCGCCCGGGATTATTCTCGGTGGCATTTATATTGCTTTCGAAACTTGCCACGTAATCGTCCTTACTAATAACTCCGGCTCTTTTGGCAACAATGTATTCGTAATAAACCGTAAATCCTTCGCTTACCCATAGCAAATTGGTGCGATTTTCCTTGTTGTAATTGAATGGCCCAAGTTCGAACGGACGGATTCGTTTAACGTTATAGTTATGGAAGTATTCGTGAGCAATGAATTTCATAATTCGTACCCATTCTGCGTCACTACCGAGCCTATCACCTTGAAAGCTAAGAATGGTGTTATTCAGATGTTCAATGCCACCTTGACCGGGGCCAACACCAATAAATGTGTATTGCTTGTAGGGAACTTCTCCTATAATATCGACAGACGCTTGTACGATTCGTTTTAGCCCATCCATAAGTTTTATCTTATCGAAATTTCCCATATCATATCCCACAAAACGGTGTATGGTATGGTTTATCTCAAATGGTAGCAGTTCGTCTAAGTTACCTATAAGTATTGGGCAATCGTATAGAATATCAAAATCAGGTGCGTAAAATTCGTTACTATTTGGAGTTACAGGCTCTAAACCTGTTGCAACGTTTCGCCATTTATTTGGGTTTACCTTAACCGTAACCGGAGTATTAATGCTATTTTCGATATATAGAAAGGTTGCAGCAGGAACAATGTATCCATGCGTAGAGTCTAGCCAGTTTTGGGCAACAAACCGTTTATCAGCAATAACATCATATCTAAGACTAAAGGGATTTCCCTTACCAATAACTATTTGCCAGCTATTACTGTTAAGAGGAGTTACCGTAATATTGCTTCCATCGGCGTTGCTTGCCGAGATATTTTTAATACCGTTGGAATAATTCATTATTTGATAGTACCCAGGCATCCATTGGGGGATTTGTAGAACTATGGTGTCTTTATTTAGGCCATCACAGTTCAGCTCGATATGATACTGCTGGGACGATGGCTCATTCATTGAGACTGTGTAGTGTAAAACTCTTTTACTCTCGTTGCTTAAATTGGAATCGGTGGTAGAGCAGTTGAATATTGCCAGTAAAAAGAATGCAATAATGATTTGTTTTAGATAACGAAGATAGCTCATAGAGAAGGTGCTTTATAGTGTACGACATATAGGCTTTAAATATAGTGAAAGAATCTACGGAATATTACATGCGATATGTTTTTATTATTTGTACCGAATGCATATAGCTGCCAATGATTGATCCGATATTTAGTGTGGTGTACAATAAAAAAACTCGCACAAGATAACTTATGCGAGTTTTATGTGAACTATGGAATGCTATTTTTTCATTAACTCCTTTACAGCAGCCTCGATTTGTTGATCGCGACCCGACGACATAATATCTTGCTCATTACGAACTTTGATATCAGGTTCCATTTGGTTGTTTTCACAGAACTTTCCATCAGGAGTTAACCAACCACCCATAGGAATACCAAAATATAACGAAGGATCGATTTGAGTTTCCCACCATACAAATGTACCTGTACCCGGAACAGGCATACCCAATGTTTTGCCAACTCCTTTAAGCTTATAAGCCACAGGGAATAGGTGAGCATCGGAATAGTTGCTTTCTCCCATAAGTACAATTGATGGTTTAATCCATTTGCTCTCGGGTTCGTATCCAACGTGTTGTCCATGAGGTATAATGTCGATATACTTCTTACCGTTAAGGAAGTCGGATAGCTGCTCATGAATATTTCCACCGCCATTAAAACGGGTGTCGATAATTAAAGCCTCTTTACCAACATTTCGGCCTAATGCTTCCTCGAAAACTGTACGCATGCTGGCGTCGTCCATCGATCGAACATGAATGTAACCTATTTTACCATTCGATAGTTGATCAACCTCCTTGCGGCGATTATCGACCCAACGTTTGTATAGTAGTTCGCTCTCTTCGCCAGTTGATATTGGCTTAACCGATTCTTCCCAGCGTTTATTAGCAGCAGGATCGAAAACAGATAGGAGCGTAGGTTGGTCGACCTTACGGTTAAGTAGCTGGTAAAAATCGATAGAATCGGGGCTTTGACCATCAATCATCTCGATAATGGTTCCTGCTTTTATTTTAGATGATGCCTTATCCACAGGCCCGCCATTAATAACCTCGGCAACCTTTAGCCCTTTGCCAGTGTAGCTATAATCATAGAATAATCCGAGTGAGGCTGTTCTGTCGGAGTTAGCAACATAGTTCCTAAAACCTCCACCTGTATGCGACGCATTTAGCTCGCCTAACATCTCGCTTAGAATTTCGGCAAAATCGTAGTTGTTATTAATGTATGGAAGGAATTGCTTGTAGTTATTGTAGTAGTAATCCCAATCGACATTGTGAAGATTCTCAACGTAGAATTTTTCCTTAACCAAGCGCCAAGCATGATCGAATATGTAGTTTCTTTCGGCAGTTTGGTTTAGAACCATTTCGCCATTAACATCCAGTGTTTCCGATTTGCCAGAGTCGATGGTTATTTTCATGGCTTTTCCATTGGCAAAAAGGAAGATAAACTTGCCATCGGACGATAGCTGCATATTTGCTCCACGAACACCAAGCTTAGTTAGTTGTTTGGTTTTATTGGTACGAAGTTCGGTTTCCCAAAGGTCGTTACCTTTATTGAAGCGTGTTAGGTAGTACAGCTTTTCACCATCCTTGGAGAGAATCCAATCGCCAATGGGAGAGGTATATGTTGTTAGGCGTTTCTTACGATCGGTAAGATTTGTAAAATCGATAGTTATAGGTTTTAAAGTATCCTCTTTCTCCTTATCCTTTGATTTATCCTTTTTGTTTTTCTTGTCCTTATCATCCTTGCTTTCCTCTTTCTTCTTATCTTTCTTGTCCTTGTCTTCCTGCTCTTTTACCACAGCAAATTCTTCTTTAGATAAGTTAGAACGATCGAAAGCATCCTTAGTAAAGTACATTGCATAAACATTTCCGCTTGTAGGATAACCAGCCTGCGCAAGAGTGCCTTCACGATCCGAACCCCAAATCATCATTTTACCATCCATACACCATTTGGGACCATAATCGTTATAGCCGCTAAGGGTAAGGTTCTTAATTTCGCTTTTGCCATCGGCAGCAACAAGACCAACCTCAGGAGTCATTACTCGCTCGGGAAGACCAAACTGAACAAGGAACCATTTGCCATCGGGAGACCAAGTGTAGTACTGATCGCCATCGGCATATGAGTAGTTCTTGTCGGCTGTCATGATGGTACGTACTTGTTTCGAGTCAAGATTAACTACTTTAAGCGTTACACGATTCTCGAGGTATGCAACCTCCTTGCCATCGGGCGAGAATTCGGGTTGAAACTCCTCTGCATCAGTAGCAATAACAGTTTCTTCTTTTAGCACTGTTGAAAGGTAAAAGTAGGGTTCTTCCTTACGAACAATTGATGTAGTGTAGATATTCCAGTTATTATCCTTTTCGGCAGCGTATAGCAACTTTTTACCATCGGGGCTAAAGCTAACATTACGTTCTTCCCAAGGGGTATTGGTAATTCGTTTAGTAATTCCTCCCTCGATACTTGTAACAAACACTTCGCCACGGAAAATATAGGCAAATTCCTTTCCATTGGGAGCTAACTTAGCCTCGGTAAAATCACTATTAACTGGAAGTATTTTCTCTATTGCAGTACGACCATCGTTGGCAATGGTAATATTTACCTTTTGTGGTGAGCTACCAGGCTGTAAGGTGTAAATTTCGCCGTTGAAGCTAAAGCATAATGTATTGTTATTGGAGCTGGTAAGGAAACGAACTGGATTCTTGGTAAAGTTGGTTAAAGCCTGGCTCTTTGTAGGATCGGCTAATGAACTTTTATACACATTGAACGATCCACTTTGCTCACTTAAATAGTAGTAATCGTTATCGTTTGAGTCGAAAACTGGATTACGATCTTCGCCATTGAATTGGGTTAGCTGTGTATATTTTTTAGTGCTAAGATCGTAGGTCCAAATATCATGGGCAATGGCAGAGGTGTGATGTTTACGCCAAAGGTTTTCGTATCCCTTAACATCATCGAAAATAATTTTATTACCAGCCTTATTGAATGTTGCATTCAATGCAGGGGTTGTAATAATCTGGCTTACCTTTCCACCTTCGACAGGAACACTGTAGAGCTCATTAATGAGCGACATGGGGAATTGGGCATTGGTAACCAAATCCTGACGGTAGGCCGAAAAGATAACTGATTTATTGTCGATAGTAAAGCTGGATGGAGCTTCGTTGCCCGAGTGGAATGTAAGGCGCTTTGCCTCGCCACCAGAAGCCGGCATAACAAAAACATCGAAATTACCATAACGATCGGATGCAAAAGCAATACTCTTACCATCGTGACTCCATACAGGACAATATTCGTAGGAGTCGCCAATTGTTAACGGAATAGCCATTCCTCCGGTTGAAGGTACAGAGTATATATCACCTTTGTAGTCAAATAAGATGGTTTTGCCATCGGGCGATATTGCCGTATAGCGAAGCCATAGCGGATTGTTCTGCCCAAAGGCATTAATTGTCAGAAAAGCGACAATTAGAAAAGTGAGGATTTTTTTCATTTTAATCTATTTAAGTTAAAAGAAATGGATTATGTCGTAAATATTTATTTAGATATACTTAAGCAACAATAGTTTATTATTATTCAAAATTAAAAGGTTAAATGTTAAATACTCAACAATTATTGTTAAAAGGAACTAAATTCTTTCAAATAATCCAAGGAATGACGATGGCTTTGCTGGGTTGCTGCATTGAATTATAGAAAAAATGTATTGGTTAAGGAAATTTAAATTAAATCATAGCTATAATTTGTTTGTACAATTTACCTTTGCACCCCTTTTGATTTATTGTAGTTTCAAAGGACTGATAGGTTCAATTAGTTGGATTGGATTTATGTAAGGAGTTGAGATTATAACACATTAATTATTCAAATACTAAATATTTTATATTGATGAAAAAACAATTCTTTTTATTCTTTGCTTTACTATTGATAAGTTTTGGTTGTAGCGACGACAATGACAGTCCATTAACAGTTGGCTTTAAGGGCTTATCTACTCTCTTGAACAAGACTCCAGAAGCAATACAAAAGGCAAGTCCTGGAGTTTTTAATGCAGAAAATTCTACCGATGAAAAAATGTATTTTGATTATGAAGGACATCCTACATTGGGAAATGTGGAGATTTTCTATAAGATTAATAATGGGATTTGCGATCAGGTTAGTCTTTATTTGGATGATTATACACTGGATGCATCATTAAGTCTTATTAACCTATCGGAAAGGGAGTTTGGACATGCTTTTACCTATTATATTATCTATTATAATAATACTCACGGTAACTATTTTGATACATATCAGGAACTTAAAGATTTTATAGCCAACAATAACCTCACAATCAACAATATTGATTACATTGAAGCAAAGTATAAGTATAAAGGAAAGGTGTTCTACGTTGGAGCAATGATTGCTGAAGGTATTTTTCTTCCATTCGCTGATATGGTTGTAGAAACAAAAGAAGTTAAAAGTTAAAAGAAAAAACTTACATTACGATTAACCTTGCTGGTGCGCGATTCTATCGCGTACCTCTTTGCAAAAAGACGTTAGAAGCTAAAGAAAGTAATAATGTAAAACGGGAGAAGTTAAATGTTAAATGGAAGATTTCATTTAACGAACAACGAATTTAGGAGTTCTTCGAATTTTGCGAAGTATTCGCAAATATGCGAACCATCCATTAGTCCGTGGTGTGCCTCGACTGATACTGGCATGAATACCTTGCCATCTTTCTTGTAAATACCCCCGAATGTTATTTTGGGAACCGATTCGGAGTGATCGAAATTGGTTGGGTGCAGAATACTTGTAAAATGGCTCCATGGAATTGTGGAGTGCCTAATCAGGTCTTTCTTAATATCATCGTTATTAAGCCTTAGGCCAACAGAACTATGCACCTGGCGGATCTCTTCCTGTAGAGCATTGTTAAATACCTCGAACGACTCGTTGTAGTCGACATAAATAAAGGCAAAGGTTCGATCGTTGCGAGAGATTGTTGCTCCGGCATTAATTTTATCGAGCTCGTAGACCTCGTTATCGATAATGCGGTACTTAAACTCGGGTATGCTATTAACGGCCATCATCGATTTATGGAGATAGTAAGCAAAAAACGAAATGTTATTACTCTTTGTCCAGTTGTAAGCATTGGTACAATTAACCTCGGCTGTAATTCCAAAGAATGGACTTTTCATTTTTGAGAATAAAAGGTAATGCTCCTTTCTGTTCCAGTTACTTAAATTGATATGCTTCATGCTTGTTTTTTAATTAACCAGTGTTCAAAATTACCATTAAATACCGACAAGCATAAAAAAACGTAGCCATTTTTGATGGCTACGCTAGGTTGGTTGGTGTTTTTCTAAAAAAGGCTAATTGTTTAAAAAGGCATAACTAATAGATATTCGGATATTTATTATTAAAAGCAATATTCATAATTGTTATAACTATAGGCGGATTACACTCGGAGCCAGGATCGCCCGATAATGTTCGTAGCCCTTGTGGCTCATTTAAAATTTTGGTGGTACAATTCTCGCTGTTTATACCATTCCAAATTGAGCTTATGTGATACCACGTGTCGAAACCTACCTGACAGTTAGCGGCACTACAATCATTATATATGATATTTTGAGCAGCAAAATTTCTGAAAGGATAGCGAGGATCGGGAGCCCATCCAAAACCAGTTCCATTACCAAGCAGTGGATTTACATTGCCATTAGCATCGGTAACCGTAATATTGTTTGCAGAACAATTAATAAAGGCTATTTCGGATCCGGCAGCACTAAATCCAGTACTTTGCTTATCCTGAGGGTTGATTGCACGAATGTTTTCGACCTGACAGTTTGATATTGATACTGCAACACCATAAACCTCCAATCCGGTTGCCTTTGCACCAGTGTTGGTTGGAGTAATACCATCAATTACTGTATCTGCAGTAAAATTGTTGACTGTTATATATGCATCGAGGAATACGGACATGCCATGGCAATCGTCGCAGCAACCAATTATGTTTGTTGCAGTGTAATTGTTGTAGGTTAAACCTATACAAAAAATAGGGATAAAGCCTATAACAGTATGCCCAGGTGTTAAGATATTGCCATTAAAGTGTGATTGGAAGGAACCCGCATCACAATTTGATGTTAGAATTTTAGAGCAGAATAGATAGCTGAAGCCCTGTACCGATCCATCGTTATTCACAAAGTTATTCATTACGCATTGGCTTACAAAACCAATATTTGTTTCAAGAATTTGGATACCAGCAAAAGCATCGGAAGTAACATTTACATTTAGTATTGAGCAGCCAGTTATAACAACATTAGATGATTTGTTAATATGAATCCCGCATGGTGTTAAGCATCGAACAGCGGTATTATTAAAGCTAATTCCATCAACAACAATACTATCGATAGTTAGGCTATTTACAGTATCGGCGCAAATACCGTAGAATCCCATATGTAGTAGGTTCCCATTTTGGATTGTGATATTTGAAGCATCCTCGACCTTAATGCCAACAATGAACTTATCGTTCTGCTGTATATTGGCCGTTAGGCTATACCCACATAGGTCGAGCACAACATTGCTGGCAACAATAGTAATGGCAGTGCAATCGGTATTGACAGAATTCCAAGTAATATCGTTGGCAAATTGATATATACCAGGACTATTTATAATAATACCCTCGGGAGGTATAGCTGTAATTACATTATCGGTTTGAAGTTTTGGATCACGAAATGATTTTATGCCTGTAATTATTTCGTACACTGCATTTGTGATATCATACTTAAGTAGTAAAGAATTTTTTTTGAGCTCCTTAAATATATCCAACGAAAAAATCTTATCGATAATAGCTTGAGAATGGTTTAGCTGCATATAATATAATGCTAAAGGGTTTAATGGTTACAATTAAAGGTATGTATATCTGTTTAAATGCTGTTTAATACGATTGATGATGAATTTGTTACTTTTTTGGGAAATAGAGATATTAGATAGAGGTTCGTGGACGTTTATTATATAATTTTCAGAGATAGGATAAAAGTGTTAAAGAAGAAATCAATTATCTCTTTTAAATGAGTTCCTACTAATAACATTATTTAGTTTATTTGATGAGTATGTAAAAATGTGAATGAGAAAACTGATTAATAGAGAATAAATTTAAAAAGTACAAGAAATTAAACAAGTTGATATATTAAACCTTTGCTACCCAAATGCATTTAGAGCCAATAGAACTAATGGCATAGACACAAAAAATATTATTACCTTAGTTTCGGTTTTGTGGTCGGTAATGCTTTCGGAATATCACTTTTCAGCATTAATAACCGCTAAGCCTAGATAATCATAATATATGATATGAAAAATTTAATACTTAAAGTAGTTCTAGTGGCATTGATGATCTTCATTGTCATCAATAATTTCTATTTCTTTCCGGGAAATATACTCTCATGGGATGTGTTTGGATATTACCTTTATTTACCGCTAAAGTTTATTTATCATGATTTAGGGTTGAGTAATGATACAATTGTTCATTCAATAATAGAAAAATACCATAATACAGGAACTTTTTATCAGGCCATGAAGATGCCCGATGGTCATTATGTGATGAAGTATAGCATGGGGCTCTCTGTTCTATACTCCCCATTCTTCTTTATTGGTCATTTGCTTGCAAAAATGCTTAATTATCCTGCAGATGGTTTTTCGCTTCCGTATCAATACTCAATATTTATAGGTGGAATAGTTTATTCAATTACCGGGCTTATTGTTCTTGCAAAGGTATTAATGCATTTTTTCAGTAAGGTTATTGCATCGCTTGTTTTGATAATAATTGTGTTGTCAACCAATTACATTGTTCATATTACCATGTATGGTCAAAACGCAATGTCGCATAACTACTTGTTTTTTGCATATTCACTAATCTTATGGATCACCATTTTATGGCATAAATCGCATAAAATAAAACATATAATTCTTCTTGCTATTGTTTGCGGTGTTACAATACTCAGTCGACCTTCAGAGATAGTTTGCTTACTAATACCATTCTTTTGGGGTATTTATAACAAAAGTACTGCCATTGAAAAGAAAAACCTATTAGTTAAATATAAAGGACAAATTATCACATTCATACTAATTGTATTTCTTATTGGTATTCCGCAATTCGTATACTGGAAAATATACGCAGGGAAGTTTCTTTTTAATAGCTATGGAGGAAACGCCGGCGAAGGTTTTGAATTTCTTAGGCCCTATATCCTACAGGTACTTTTTAGCTTCAGAAAAGGATGGCTTATTTATACCCCTGTGATGATATTTGGAATTATTGGTTTTGTATTTCTCTACAGGAAAAACAGAACTATATTTTATGCGCTATTCGTCTATTTTATTGCGAACCTATTTATAGTTTCCAGTTGGTCGTGCTGGTGGTATGCGAATAGTTTTAGCCAGAGAGCCTTAATACCATCCTATCCTGTTATGGCAATAGCAATAGGCTATTTTCTAAGTTGGATGAAAGACCAAAAGCGAATAGTTATAGCAATAGGCTGTTGCCTAATTATTGGCTGTACTAGCTTAAATATATTTCAGATAGTTCAGTTTCACAATGGAATAATTGATGGTGATAGAATGACTCGGGAGTACTACTTTGCTGTTTTTGGAAAAATGCATGCCACCGAAGATGACAAAAAGTTACTTTTAATAAATCGCTCGGTTATTAGTGCTGAGCCGTTTAATAACCAGGACGATTACAGTGCTAGGCTACTTAATAGGTTGGATTTTGAAAACTCCGAGAAGAAGGACTCTACAGTAGCACATTCAGCGAAATATTCTTTTAAAATGGATAGTTCGTTAATATATTCTCCATGCATCGAATCACCATATTACGATTTAACAAATAAGGATCATGCCTGGGTAAGGGCGACAGTATATATCTATCCGGTTAAAGACATAAAATCTAATCCATTTAGTTTGGTAGTTAATTTCAGCCATAATAACTATTCATACAAGTATAGGACATTCGACTCTGAGAATATGAACCTTGAGTTAAATAAATGGAATAAAATCACCTTTGATTATTTAACCCCCGAGGTTAGACGAAATACCGACAATCTGGTCGTTTATGTTTGGCTTAGAGGTAATGAAACTTTATATATAGATGATTTGCAAGTTGAGGTTTTTGAAAAGAAATAACGAATTATACTGCGAATTACATATCTATTTTATTTGAACTGAGATGGTTTTGGCAAATATTTATGTCACAATCTTAACTTCATTGATTAGAACTTATGTAATTTAGATACTTTTGATTACTAAGGAAATAATGGTTACAAATAATCTTCTATTATTTTGTAATATCATTTATCCTACTCAAGCAATTCGCTTTTGATTTATAGATAATTTATTTTAATATACGATAAATCAACAATATCAATTAGTGCGCATCAAAAATGCGCACTTTTTTCAACTTGAGTTTAATAGAAAACAGAGCTACTCACAGCAACCGTCAATAAATTGCTGCCTGATTCTATTGGGCATAATGTGGCAAAAAAGTTTTTGTGGTAGCGAATATTTCTCCCTGATAAGTGGAAGTTTAAGCAGAATTATAGCAAACCATATGAAAAGAACAATTCCCTTTAGCCAGCTCGAAATGGTTATACTCCACCAAACGCCACTTAGGCCAATTGCTGCCGAAAGTCCTAATGCCATGGGAATACGTAATCCATTTAATACGATGCCAGTTATTGATGGCGGCAATGTTTTACCCATTCCATTGAATGCTCCTGCTGTAGTAATCTCAAGAATCATTAGTAGTTGCGAGAAACCAAGAATTCGTAGGTATATCCCTCCTTCAACCATTGCTTGTGGCTCTGGAATGAAGAGTCCAAAAATAAACTCGCCAAATACAATAAAAAGTATCGAGGTGATTAATCCAATCGATAGGGTAAACCCGAGTGTACGGTAATATCCTAAACGAATACGCTTAAAGTTCTTCGCACCGTAGTTCTGTCCAATAAAACTCGAGAGTGCTGTTGAAAAGCCTGAGGCTGTCATCCACGAAACTGCCTCAATTTGAGCACCAACGCTTTGCACTGCAACTCCAATTGGTCCCCAACCAGCAGCAATTCGTGCAAGAATCATGGCAAATACAGCAAATAGGCCGCTTTGTGCCGAAACTGGAATTCCTATTTTGAATATCCGTCCAAATAATGCCCTGTCGGGAACAAAGCCCTTTAGCATATTGCGGAAGGGCGATTTAGATGATAGAGAATAAAGATAGAAGATAACGGTAACTACCCCTTGTGAAATTAGTGTAGCATAGGCGGCTCCTCTAACGTCCATTCTGGGGAATGGTCCAATGCCATATATTAGCAAAGGGTCGAGGATTATGTTTATAACTAAGCCTATAGCATTGGCATTAAATGGAATTCGCGATAATCCACTACCATTATACATACCAGAGTAAGTGGGGTTTAAAAACGAAAATAGCATGCCAGGGGCAATGATTCGAAGGTAGGCTTCCATGTTAGCATTTACAGTATCATTCCCCAGGTGAAAGAATGCCACTAGATTCGGACTAAAAATATAAATGGAAAAACCGTAAACAACACCCATGATAATGGCAATGACCAAAGCATGTCGGGCATAACGTAATGCCATGTGACCTTCGCCCGAGCCTAAACTTTGTGAAATTGTTACCTCAGCACCAATTTTAGTGGTGTAAACAAATGAATTTGCTAACCATAGAAAGAATCCAGCTGCACCAACTGCAGCCGCAGCACCACTACCAACCCTACCTATCCAAAGCATATCTGTTAAATTATATGCCATTTGGATAAATGCTGTACCCATAATTGGTAATGCTAGGTTGATAATTTGCCTACCAATATTCCCTGTTGTAAAGTCTTTTGCTTGTTTCAAATTTCAAAAAATTAAGACGGCAAAGATACAAAAGCCATTAAAAACAGAACATATAAATTTAGTGTTTATTTTTTCTAAAAATACACAATAAATCCGAATATATATCTATGCTGAGTTGATTGATATTATGAAAGTCTAATATTTAAGTGATAAAACTATTGAAGTAAAGACTAACCTTGAATAATGCTGCATTAGTTAATAAATTAAAGAAACACTTAGATTTTGCCTTTTTGCAAGGTTTGTGTAAAGTTTATACTTTTGTCGTTTTTTCTAGTAAAACTAATTCACTGTGTTTAAAAATAAACTACTGTTAAGGGTTGCTACTTTCGGAGTAGGACTCTTTGTGATGGCATTTGGGGTTGCCTTGTCGGTTAAGGCTAGCATGGGAGTCTCTCCAATTTCTTGTATTCCGTACGTCTATAGTTTTAAGGCTCCATATACATTGGGCGAATTAACCATTGTATTTAACATTCTACTCATTATAGTTCAAATTGGTATTTTGCGTAAAAAATATCGTATAGTTCAATTGGTACAACTTCCTGTTGTTTTCTGTTTTGGAGTATTCATCGACATGTCACTTAATATAGTATCACATATTGATGTGTTGAATTATGCTTGGCAGGCGTTCTGGTGCTTACTTAGCTGTATTGTAATTGCATTTGGTGTTTTTCTTGAGGTTAAGGCTAATATTACATACTTACCCGGAGAGGGTGTGGCGCTTGCAATTGCAGAGACTTTCAATAAGGAGTTTGGAAAGGCAAAGATTGGTGTAGATAGTTCCATGGTTATTTTGGGCATAATAAGTTCCTTTGTTTTTTTACATAAGTTACAGGGAATAAGGGAGGGAACAATTGCTGCCGCAATTCTGGTTGGTTTTATAGTTCGATTTTACAGTAAACGGTTATCGGTAATAGAGAAGTGGCTAACTATAAATATACAAGAGGTGGTACCAACTTCTGTAGCCGATTATTCTAAACGTAATCTGATTATTACAATTTCGAGGGAGTACGGTAGTGGTGGCCATGAAATTGGAAAACGGTTAGCCGATAAGCTTGGAGTTTCCTTTTACGATAAGAACTTAATAGAACTCACTGCCGAACAAAGTGGATTTACCGCTGATTATATTCAGCAGAACGAGCAAAAGTTAGCACATTCGTTGTTGTTTCAGCTATATCAGCAGAATTATGCCTATGTTAATGAAGAGCAGCCTCCTCTCGATATTTTATTTTTGGTTCAGAGTAAAATCATACGTGATATTAGTACAAAGGAATCGTGTGTAATTGTAGGGCGCTGTGCAAATTTTGTTTTAAAAGGGTCTCCTAATTGTATTAATATCTTTATTCATGCAGATAGAGCATTCCGGAAAAATAAGATTTCGGAGGAGTATGGTATTCATGCTGAAGTTTCCGATGATGAACTCGATAGAATAGATCGGGAACGTGCCAACTATTGCTTGCATTTTACTGGTGAAGATTGGCATAATGCCGCAAAATATGATCTTACAATAAACAGCGCTTGTTACAATACCGATAAAATTGTTGAAATGATTATAAGCCTCATTGACGGTTTCCATTTTGTTTCGGAATAAGCAATATCAGCCCAATTGTACTTATAATTTATTTTGACTTCGATAATGTAGAACCTGTTCAATGTGGTATTTATTATTCAGGTCTTCCGTTATGCATTGGCATCAATTTAATCGCTAAATACCTGCATTCCATAAACTTTATATGGCTAATTTTCTTTAGTTTATTTTTTACAATGTAGTTCAACGTTGTTAATCGTTTGTTTTACTACATCTGGCATTAGATGCGGGTTGTCTGTCTATTTAATGGTAGCTATTATATCATCTAACATATTAAACAGTATAAAAGCAAAATTCATACGCTTTTAGTGGAGTCCTGGAACCACTGAAAACGGGGCGTAATTCCGAAAAGCCATATGAGTAGGAACAAATTAAACAGTATGAACATGGAAAAAGTTGAAAAACAAGTCGCTGCTATCGACGAATTGGTAGGCGGATGGTCTCCTTATCGTGAGTTAACTGCAAAAGACAGAGCTGTGTTTGATGAAGCTCTTAATGGATTTGTAGGTGTACGTTATGTTCCTCAATCTGTATCGACACAACTGGTTTCCGGAACAAATTACAGGTTTAAATGCCTTGCATCAATTCCTCCATCAGAGGCACTTTGGTATGCAATTGTACAAATCTATGCTCCATTGCAGGGAAAACCTTACATTACTCACATTCAGCCTTTATAGTTAAACAATCTCTCTCTCAATTAACCTCTACTGGTACGAATCTATTTTCGTACCAGTTTTGTTTTATTATTTTTGTTCTTTGTTAGGTGAGAAGAACGAAGTTAATTATTCACAAGCAACAATTCGGCATGTTTCTATTTTGCTAATTGTGAAAAAGTAATATGATTCGATTGCGGTGGAATACACTACAGAAATAAAAACATACCTAATTAACAATATAATTCCAGATTTGGAGGAACCAATAGGTTATTATGTCGGAATTTTTGAGGATACCCCAGATACTAATATTGAATGGCCGCATAGGCATGGATTCTTTTCGTTTGTCTGGTTCACAAAGGGGCATGGAATTAATGTTATCGATTTTGATGAATATGATATTTTACCCAACCGAATCTTTACTACTAATGCAAAGCAAATCCATAACTGGAACTACTCCGTTGATAGTTGTGGATACTATTTAGTTCTCGACGAGCATCTTGCCAAGCAGTTAAAAATTGACTTTACATCGCCATTTGTCGATCTAAATACAAACGACATTGGCTTTATTGAGGAGATATTCAGAAGAATGTTGCAGTTAGGCAATCAATCTACCGCTATTTCTTATCTATATTCACTTCTTAATGGATTTAAAACAGATCAGATTAGTTTAAGTTCCTCAATTGCTGAATTCAAAAGAATAATAGCAGCAAATATCGATAAGAATCTTACGATTGAACAATATGCCGAAATGCTCAATATTTCTGCTGAAACATTGAATAACCGGTGTAAAAATGAAGCTGGACTAACAGCCAAACAACTTCAGTTAGACCTAAAAATAACGGAAGCCAAAAGACTATTGCTTTATTCATCTTTTAATACAAGCGAGATCTCACTTAAGCTTGGTTTCGAGGACAATTCTTATTTCTCAAGAATATTTAGGAAGAAAACAAATTATTCGCCTGCCAATTTCAGGGAAAAGTACCTGAAACACTGAAAAAAGTCCTACTAAAATCGATTGTTCTACTGCTAATTTTGCAATCAAATAAAATTAGTTGTAACCATTCAAGTGCTTTAAATACAGTTAGAGGATGTACTTGATTAAAAATTTTGAGAATATGAAATCGTTAAGATTTAAGAAGGGTTGGCAAATGCTAAAAGAAATCGATGGAGAGGCTGGCGAAAAAGTGATAGAGAGCCTTGGATGTATTTTCCCCGATTTAGAAACATATATTATTGAATACGCATTTGGAGACATATATTCGAGAGGCGAACTAGACCTTAAATCAAAAGAAATTGCAGTAGTCGCAGCTTTAACGGCAATGGGAAATACACAGCCGCAGTTAAAGGTCCATGTCAATGGAGCATTAAATACTGGAAGTTCTATTAATGAAATTAAGGAGGTAATTCTACAGATGTCGGCCTATTCCGGATTTCCCAGTTGCATTAATGCAATGAATGCCCTAAAGGATGTTTTAAATGAAAGGCAGAGCCATTGAATAAACGACGAGGAAGGAGTAATTGCTACAAATACCAACCACACAGATAGACTAAAGGTAGGAGAGGAGGAGTTGATGAAATTAGATAGTTTACAGGTTAAAAAACTAAGATTGGCGTATGACGATTTTTCGCCAGAGTTGGTGAGATTTGTACTTGAATATGGCTATGCAGATATTTTTTCGAGGAATAATTTGGATAAAAGATATCGGCAGATAGCAACAATTTCGGCACTAACAGCGTTGGGAACAGCATTGCCACAGTTAAAGTTTCATATTAATGCAGGTCTCAACATTGGAGTAACTCCTGAGCAAATAAAAGAAATTATGCTACTAATAACTGTTTATGCAGGATTCCCTGCTGCTATTAATGGTGTAAATGTGTTGAAAGAAGTACTAATCGAACGAAGTTAAATATTTTTAATGTTATGTAAGATAATGAAATAAGAGAGTTGTTAATATATAAAATATCTACATGCAAAAAGTGATAGACTTGTTCTTGTGAATGAAACTCCCTTACAATTATATTGCAAAGGAGTTTCATTAGCCTAGTTAAACTCTAACAATTGATTGAAATCATTCTATTTTAGAATCTATTTTTTAAAAGAGTAGTTTATAACTAACTTAGGATGTAAATCGTTGTAACTACAATCACTTGAGGCAAAAAGCATACTTCTATAATACGATTCAGTAACAAGTTTCAGCATGTAACCAAAGTTATACGAAGGATTTTCTATCATATATTTTGCTGATTCTGTAATATCAATAGTATAGTTTTGGGTGTCAGAAGTACTCGTGGGAAGAACAACTTGATTTACGGTAGTGGTTGCAGGTTGATTATTCCATGTAACAGTGGATTCATCCCAGCTTTCAGTAATTCTTTGTAAAACGGATTCATTTGATCCACTCAATGTAGAATGGGTTCCATTTGAGGCCGAGTTGTAGCCATAAAGAGTTAAGGTAACACTCTGAATAATAGCATTTGCAGGAACCGATGAGAAATCGAATTGTATTAATCCTCTAACATTAGTTGGAGCAAAGTTATTGGTCCAGGCCATTGCTGCAAAATCAGGATGTGTTCCATAGTTATTATCGGGGGATAAACTGGCTATCAATGCATCTTTCCCTTCAGTTGCGTTAGGTTGAAGTGTAATTGAACCGTTGCCAATAAAATTAGCTGTTAAGGTTACATCCTCAGCAGGTATTGTAAATGTGAAGTTTTGATCTGTGCTTACGATAGTTTCTTCTAGAGTCCAGTTGACAAACGAATATCCATGATTTGGAGTTGCTGTGATATAAACCTCTTCGCCTACAGAGTACTCTCCAGAACACGACACAACACCCGAATTAGCTAAATTCATGGCGATGGTTAGTTTGCTTTTTTTTATAAAGTGTGCAGTAAGAGTAACATTCTCTGATGGGATTGTATAGTTGAAATTTGGATCTGTGCTTATAATGGTTTCTCCTTGAGTCCAGTTAACAAACGAATATCCAGAGTTTGGGGTGGCCGAGATATTAACCTCTTCGCCCACATTATGATCTCCAGAGCCATTAACAATACCCGAATTGGCGGGATCAACTGAAAGAGTAAGAACGTACACATTTAAAAAGTTTGCAGTTAACGATACATTTCTTGATGGAATAGTGTACGAGAAGTTTGCAGTTGTGCTAACAATGGTAGTGCCCTCTGTCCAGTTAAGAAAAGAAAAACCTTCGTTAGATGTTGCTGCAAGTGAAATTTCATCCCCGGCAGTATATTCTCCATCGCCAGAAACGGTGCCTGAATTCTCAAGATTTGTAGAGAGAGTTAGTCTGTACTGTTTTTCATCTTCTTCGCAGTTAGTTAGAAAAAAAAGCATGCATAAACCTAAGATAATACATAATGAATTTCTCATATAATTTTTTTTATAGTTTAAGTATAAAGATAGAAAACAAATTTATTATTGCAATACCCTTGAATGGTAGAGTTGAAGTATTATCAAATTCCTATTTTTTTGTGACAACACTTTCGACAGACTCATCAGGTAACAAATCCCATTCATTCATAATTAAATAATATATTTTGCTACTTATTTTTTTGAAATATTTCTGTAAGTCGCATTATAATGAGGTTTAGTTTAGTCTACATGAATTGGTCTTAGAATTTATTCTTTTTTATGGTATTGTGTTGCTAGTCATTTGTTTAAAAAATGTAACTTTATATAATTTACATATTAAAAAGGGTTGATGATGAAAACACGACTTGTTGATTATATCGATTTTGAGAAAGTTAATACTTTGCTCGAAGGATTCAACCAATCCACTGGATTTGTAACCGCAATTATTGATTCTGAAGGTAATATTTTGTCGAAATCAGGATGGCGGCAAATATGTACCGAATTTCATCGGGTTAATCCAGACACTAACAAGCGTTGTATTAAAAGCGATACCGTTTTAGCAGGAGAAATGGAGCGTGGGGAGAAATACCATTGCTATAGGTGCTTGAATGGGCTTATTGATGTTGCCGTACCTATCGTAATAAAGGGGGAACATATAGCCAATCTATTCTCGGGACAATTCTTTTTTGAAAAACCCGATTACTCGTACTTTAGAAAACAAGCTAAACAATTCGGATTTAATGAGGACGAATACATTGTGGCACTCGAAAAGGTTCCAATTATGTCGGAGGAAAAAGTTAAGGTGATAATCGACTTTTTACTCAACATGACTATGCTTATCAGTGAAATGACATTCCAACGAATGGAACTTATCGAACTCAATGAGTCGTTACATGAGAGTGAAGAGACCTACCGAATGCTATATGAAAGTGTAAATGACGCTCTTTTCACATCAGAGATAAGTGAGGATGGAACCCTAGGAAAATTTATTCATGTAAACGAGGTGGCATGCCAACGGCTTGGTTATACGCAAGAAGAATTGTTGTCGATGACTCTCGCCGATATTATCTCCGAGAGAGAAAAGCACATTCTGTCATTCAAGATACAGCAGTTTTTAGATCAACAACATATTATTTCGGAGACAGAGCATGTTACTAAGGATGGAGAAATTATTCCCATTGAGTTGAGCATAAATATCTCCAGGTTTAAAGGGCGAATTCTTATGCACTCAATTGCTCGCGATATTTCGGAGCGAAAACTTTCAGAATTAATTATTAAGGAGAAAACAGAAGAAATTGAAGCGCAGAACGAGGAGTACCGACAAATTAATGAGGAACTCTATATAACCAAAGAAAGCGCTCTGGAAAATTACGAAAGGTTACAAAGTATTTTCAGGGTTGCACCAGCTGGAATTGGAATGTTGAAGAATGGAATTTTGGTAGAGGTTAATCCTCTTATTTGTGATTTGCTGGGTTATGATATGTGCGAGTTGGTTGGTCAGGAGTCCAAAGTTCTATATCCTACCTTGCAGGAGTACGAGCGTGTAAAGGATAAAAAGAGTCAGCAAATAGAATTGTTTGGAACTAGTTCTATCGAAACTCAATGGAAGAAAAAGAACGATGGAATAGTGGATATTCTACTGTCGTCAACTCCTTTAGACATGAGGGATGTTTCCAAAGGATTAACTTTTGTTGCGCTCGATATCTCGGAACTAAAGGATACTATTAGTAAACTTGAGCAGAGCCGTGAGGATTATATTAACCTTTTCGAAAACCATGTGGCTGTAAAACTGTTAATTGATCCTAGCTCAGGCCAGATTATCGACTCGAACCATGCTGCTGCAAAGTACTATGGTTTCTCCCGCGAGGAACTACGCCAAATGAATATCTCCCAAATTAATTTAGTTCCCAAAACTCGGCTCAAGGAGGCAATGGCAATAGCCCAGCAAAACAGAAGAATGCATTTTGAATTTAAGCATAAGTTAGCGGATGGTAGCATAAGGGATGTTGAAGTTTTTTCCAACACAATTACCTTTAATGGCAGGGAAGTGCTACATTCAATAATTCATGATATTACCGATAGAAAAAAAGCCGAAGAAGCACTTATGGCAGCTAAGGAAAAAGCGGAGGAAAGTGATAGACTTAAAACAGCCTTTCTACAAAACATGAGCCACGAGATTCGTACACCTATGAATGCTATTATGGGTTTCTCTGAACTTTTGCTTCATAATTCGGGTGACAAGGCCAAACTCAAGAGTTTTACAGAAATTATAAATGTTCGATGTAACGATCTTCTCAATATAATAAACGATATTTTGGACATATCTAAAATTGAATCGGGACAATTACCCGTTAATATAGAGGAGACCGATCTCGACGACCTATTTGCAGAGTTATCCTTTTTCTTTAAAGAGTACCAGAAAAGAATCGATAAACAGCATATTAAGTTTAATTTGTTTCAGTTTTGTGTAATGGAAGATAACTTAATTCTTACCGATAAAGTAAAACTTAAACAGATTTTTATCAATCTTATTAGCAATGCCTTTAAATTTACAAACGAGGGACATATTGAGGGTGGCTGTAAATTCGACGAAGAACATAACTTACTTTTTTACGTTTCGGACACTGGCATTGGAATCCCAGCCGAAGAGCACGAACATATTTTCGATCGTTTTATTCAGCTATACCACGAGGGAAAGAAAAATATTGGGGGTACTGGATTAGGGTTGTCAATAGTTAAGGCACTAGTAAATCTGCTGGGTGGTACTGTATCTATAAAGTCTGAACTAGGAAAAGGAAGTACTTTTTATTTTACGCTTCCGTACAAGGCCGTTCAATCGAGAAAGCATGAACTTGAGAATATCGAGGTTGACGTTAAATTTGATTTTCCCAACAGAACCATTCTTGTTGTAGAGGATGATCCATATAATGCCGAATATATTAGAGAAGTTGTATCGGATATTGGACTAACCGTTCTTGAGGCTGGGAATGGCAAGGAAGCCATCGAAAAATCTATTTCACAGGATGTAGACTTAGTGCTAATGGATATAAGGTTGCCCGATATTAGTGGTTATGAAGCAACCTATCGCATAAAGGAACGAAAGCCCAACCTTAAAATTATTGCTCAAACTGCTTATGCCTCTCACGATGAGCGTAAAAAGGCTTTGAATATGGGTTGTATCGATTACTTAAGCAAACCAATACAAAAAATGGTATTGCTGACGATGCTTCGAAAGCACTTGGCGTAGTTGGTAATTTTTGTATGGTAATATGTAGATCAGTTAAATGTTTAAGATGAGCATAAAAGTTATAAAAAAGAAAATCTTAACGATTAACTATTAATAACCAAGCATCCTTTTTTAGAGTTTTCCATATGTAATCAACTACTAGGACGTTTCCATTTCTCGTAGAAGTTTAAAATCTCGACGGATTTAGGTAGCGATAGTTGACCACTATTCTATTTAGTTAACATTGTTTGTCGGGACATGTTTTTTAATAATTAAGAAGTAGCAATAGGGGAGAGCCGTTGATAATTATATTCTTTGTCTGAAATTAGAATTTATATAGTATTGAAAGATATACTATAAAATATAAAATGATGAAACAAATTCTCGGTTACCTTCTTTTATTATTTTTAGGTTTTAAAGATGCCACTAATTTATGTTTTGTTGTGATATAGAAATCGTGTATTCCATTCAACAATTGGTATTCGATCAATTACAAAAATAGCGAGGAGTGATAACCTCGCTATTTAGTTAAGTAAAGATAGACGATTAGTCACAAATGTATTGATTTGTTCTTGCATCGACAGATATACACGCACTGGTTGTAGGATCACATGATACAGTAAGATTACATCCACTTGTATTACAAATCCAAATAATACCATTGCCATCAGGATCGAGCGCTGCTTGTGATTGGTTTCCACCTACAACTTGAGCTTTTTCTTCGGTAGTTAGCACTGCAACTACTTTTTTGTCTAATTTAATTTTTTTCATTTTGTTTTGAATTAATGTTAGTAATGTTTGTCAAATATATAAAAATGTAATACAATTTAAAATATTTTTAACTAAATAAGCATTTCAAGTTATTGATGCAATTATGTTTATATTTATACACTGTTCATGTTTTATAGCTTATGCCTAAATTGTTATTATTAGAATTCAATATATAAACGTCGTGCTCGTCTATTTTCATTGTTTTATTATTAGGACATTTTTGAATGATAAGTTTTTATTATGGAAACAAAGGTAAGAGGGGCATTATAAATATGTTTCTGGATAAAGTCTTAGAATTTTAACAACCAATCATCAATTGAATTTTGTGCATGATTAAGGATTGTAAGTTTGCTTCGGAGATTTTTGTTTATTAGTAGTTTATATTCTGTTGGTCGTCTTTTTTATGGAATTAACAGTGCTTTGGTTAATAATGTAGAGGGGGCTGCAATTTATATTTTATAAAATTTAATAATTAAATAGGTTTCTAATTTTTACTTTTGTATCAACTAACTAATGGTTAGTTTGGCTTTTTTAATTTATTTCAAAATCATAATAATTATATTATAATGAATAAGTTTTCTTTCTTTTTAATTGCTTTCTTATCCTGTTTTGGGTTAACCCATGCGCAGGATGTTTCCATTGACCTTTCGAATGTCAATTTTAACTGGGGCTGGGGAGGCGATGTCTCCTATAAGGTATCTACACCAGATCCAACTACAGGTGTTGGTTGCGATTCGGCCACGGTAACTTTAATTGATTTAAATATGGGATACTGGAGTGGAGTATTCTCATTACAATTTAGTAACACAACGGTGGCCGACTGGTCAAAGTATGAATCGATAGACCTGCTTATATACACTACTGCACCCACAACCTTCGATGATAGTGTAACCTATGTAGGATGGGATAATATAAACAGTAAAAATCTAACAGTAAGTGTAAACGATGCCATGGAAACCACCACTACATCAATAGGTGAATGGCAGATTCTATCGTTGGATATTACCAAAACGTTGGTTGACGACTCTACTGGTGTTGTCTACCCATCGTTGGGAAGTTCCGATTTCAATGTATCCAATGTTATTTGTGCTGTTGGCCTTGGTGCTTCAACCGCGAAAATATACATTGGAGGCATAACCTTTAAGGAAAAGAGTGTGGTTACTTCATTTACCGTTGCGGGAAAGAATGGTGCTACATCGCTAAGACGTAATGAAACCCTCCAGATGATTGCTTCCAACTTTGAACCATCAACCATTACCGATAGTTCGGTTGTATGGAGTGTGTCGGACGAAAGTATTGCCAAAATAGATGCAACTTCAGGCCTTTTAACACCAGTAGCCCTTGGATCGGTTACTGTATATGCTCAAGCCCAACTGGGAGGATTAATTAAATCAACCTCCATCAGCGTAGAACAATCAAACGATGCCACGTTGAAGAGCCTTACTGCTGATATTGGAACCCTTAGCCCCGATTTTTCTGCCAGTACAACGGAGTATGTACTTACCTTTGTAGCCGGAAATACAACCGTTCCTACTATTACAGCTACAGCAAACGATGCCAATGCTTCAGTATCAATTACCCAGGCTAGTTACATGGAGGGAACCGCAACTGTACGGGTAACGGCTGAAGATGGAACAACCACGAAAACCTATACGGTAAATTTTTATATGATATCCAACGATGCAACCCTTGGTAATTTAGCTACCGATGCTGGGTTGTTGACTCCTGACTTTGCCATTGAAACTACCGAATATACTGTAATCCTTGACTCAGGAACAACTACGGTTCCTACTATTACAGTATTGACAAGTAATCCGAATGCCAAAGTTTCGATAACCCCTGCCAATAGCCTAAGTGAATCGATGGTTATTTTGGTTACCGCCGAGGATGGAGTAACAACCAAAACATACACTGTTAGTTTCTATGTAAAATCGGATGATGCCACGTTGAAGAGCCTTACTGCTGATATTGGAACCCTTAGCCCCGATTTTTCTGCCAGTACAACGGAGTATGTACTTACCTTTGTAGCCGGAAATACAACCGTTCCTACTATTACAGCTACAGCAAACGATGCCAATGCTTCAGTATCAATTACCCAGGCTAGTTACATGGAGGGAACCGCAACTGTACGGGTAACGGCTGAAGATGGAACAACCACGAAAACCTATACGGTAAATTTTTATATGATATCCAACGATGCAACCCTTGGTAATTTAGCTACCGATGCTGGGTTGTTGACTCCTGACTTTGCCATTGAAACTACCGAATATACTGTAATCCTTGACTCAGGAACAACTACGGTTCCTACTATTACTGTATTGACAAGTGATCCGAATGCCAAAGTTTCGATAACCCCTGCCAATAGCCTAAGTGAATCGATGGTTATTTTGGTTACCGCCGAGGATGGAGTAACAACCAAAACATACACTGTTAGTTTTTATGTAAAATCGGATGATGCCACGTTAAAGAGTCTTACTGCTGATGCTGGAACTATCAGTCCCGATTTCTCTGCCGATATTACAAGCTATACAGTAACCCTTCCTGTTGGAACAACAGCTATTCCAACCATTACAGCTATAGCAACCGACACAAAAGCCTCGGTTAACGTAACATCGGCAAGCAGCCTTAGTGGAACTACCAATATTAGAGTTGAAGCCGAGGATGGAGTAACAATAAAAACCTATACGGTTAGTTTTCATGTAAAATCGAATGATGCAACACTCTACGATCTCTCCTCCGATGCCGGAACTATGAGCCCCGAGTTCTCCGCCGATATTACAAGCTATACGGTAACCCTTGCTGCAGGAACCACAACCGTTCCTACCATTACAGCAGCTGCAAACAGCTCGTATGCTACAGTTTCAATAGCTGATGCCAGCAGCCTTAGCGAGTCAACAAACGTTTTGGTTACCGCCGAGGATGGAACAACCAAAACCTATACTGTTAATTTTAAAGTCAATTCAACGGGGATAGATACTCCTGCTAGCAGTAGCGTAGCCATATATCCAAATCCTACCACTGACTTTATTAATATAGTATGTGATAATGCCAAAACACCATATATTAGCGTATACTCATTAACGGGTAGCTTGCTATATAGTGGTCGAACAAATCAAGTAGATGTATCGTCGTTTGTTGCGGGAATGTACTTGGTCGATGTTGATGGCATAAAGTATAAGATTATCAAGAAGTAATTGTTTAGCTGCAAAAGGGGATAGGCATTAAAATGCTCTACCTTACATTGTAAACTAAAAAATGTTTTAATGAATCCGTTTTGAAACTGTGCACGAGTGGTTACATTGAGAGCACTCATATTTAAAGCCAGTTTCTAGGCGGATTCTCTTTTGGCTTTATGCAGTGTAAACTAATTACTTATTACTAATTGTTCTAATTACTTTACAAGGATTTCCAACTGCTACGGAGTTTGCTGGAATCGATTTTGTAACAACACTTCCTGCTCCAATAACGGAATTTTCGCCTATTGTAACTCCTGGTAGTATAATAACTCCACCGCCAATCCATACATTATCTTCAATTCTTACAGGTTTGGCAAATGTTCTAAAATAAGGTAATTCGGAATCAGGGTTCCAGTTGGCAACTAGTCTTTCAGTTACATTGGTTGGATGTGTTGAGGTGTAAATTTGAACATTGGAAGCAATTAAAACATTGTTGCCTATTTCGATTTTATTGCAATCGACAAACGTGCAGTTAATATTTATGATAACATTATTACCAACCGAGATATGCCGTCCGTAATCGCAATAAAATGGAGTATCAATGTTTACGTTGTTCCCAACATTCCCGAATAATTCAGCTAATATTTCACAACGTTGTTTCGAATTGGTGCTTGGTGTTGCATTATAGCGTTGGGTTAGCTTTCTTGCGTTATGTATAATACGTTGAATTTCCTTATCGGATGTGTTGAATATTTCACCATCTAAGCATTTCTGTAATTCGGTTTTCATAGTTTAATTGCTTTTATGGTGCAAAAATAGAACCGTTAATCCAGCTTCTTTTTCATCTATCTTAAAAATTAACCCTCGGCCCGAATTGCACTAAGATATTGCTGAGTCATTCCCAAGTACGAAGCGATATAACCAAGATTAACCCGATTTATCAAATCTGGATTCTCGCGTATAAACTTTTCGTACCGTTGCTTTGATGTTAAGGTCAACCGGTCGATTCTTAAATTCTGCATTTTTAGCAGAACTTCCTGATGAATTATGCGCGACCAGTTTGCAATATCAATATCGGTTTTATATATCTCGTTTAATGAGTCAATTGGCATAGAGAATACCACTGAATCCTCTAAAAGCTCCACAAAATCTAATCCAGCCTTTCGGTGGTAGAGCGAGCTCGATGAGAAAACAATATCGCCTTCTCTACTAAGCCAGTTTGTTATTTCCTTTCCATCGACCAAAAAGTAAGTTCTGGTACATCCCTTTTCAATGAAATATACCGAGTTGTCTTTTATTTCGGCTTTTGTCAACAAGTAGTGCTTTGGCAGATTGAGCTCTGTCAATGAATTCGATAACCGTTGAATTGATTCGTCGGATACAGGGTAATACTTTCTGATTCCCTGAATGGTATTTTTTATTCTACTCAAATCCATATACAAAAGTATCAAATGATTTTGGTTAGTTCAAATATTGATTAATCCATCTACGAACCGGTGTTTTGAACGCTAAAAATGGTAGATATAAAAAGCTTAAAGGATAAACATTACTTATAATCAACCATCAACTTCCAGCTTCTTTTTACGATCTTAACGGAGGAAAGCAACCTTTAACAAACAGCTCTTGGTTATTTTTGTCAGTACATAGCCATAAAAAAACGTTGGCATCTCTAAACGATCTGCCAACGTTCCGGACGTTTAACTAACTCTTAACCTAATCTAAAACAACATTTAAATAAACCGAATGACGTCCGTATGTATCGTAAAATGGTTTAAAAACAACACCATCAATATTAAATAGCAGCTGCTTAGGATCGCCCGATATCGATTTGCTTATATCCTTCGCATTTAATGTTACGGTATGCCAATCTCTGCGTGGTGACGATTCCTGCGCGGCCAGTAGTATTGGCCCATAAAATAAGCTGGCAATGTTTTGCTGATCCATAACTGGCTCTAGGTAGAAGTGGAAAGGCATGCGCAGCTCAACCTTATCGCCATCCTTCCATTTACGGTTTATGGAGAGGTAACTTCCGGGTACTGCCTTAACCTTTTCGTTTTTTCCGTTTATTGTTACAAAAAATCCTTTTGTGGCCCAATGGGGTACTCGTACATTAAGGCTAAACTCTCCGCTACCCTTAATGGTTAGTAGGGTATGATCCTCCTTTGGAAAGGCAGTTGCCTGGGTTACGGTAATGTTTTTCTCAGTCCAGCTTAATGTTGATGGGATAAAAAGGTTCACATACAGGGCTTGGTTATCGGTACTCTTAAAGTAGATTGAGTTTTGAAGCTTTGTGTTACTTTCAAGTGCAGTACCGTTGCAACATGTGAAACCTTTCATATCGTCGTTGCCAAACTGCTTAACCGAACCAGGGCCAAGGGGAACATGGTAGGTATTGGCTGGGGTATGATCGTCGACCGAGGCCAAAATATGGTTGTAAAGTCCACGCTCGTAGTAGTCCATTAGCTCTCCGCGCTGATCGAAAAGGAAAAGATCATCGGTTAGCTTAAGCATATTATAGGTTGCACAGGTTTCATTCTGCCCTCCGTCGGAGAAACCGTTCTCGTAGAGCGAGGCAGGTTGAGCTGTAAAGCATTCTGCATTGGCCGGATTGCGGGCTCCAGCAACACCTCCGATACTATACATGTAATCGTTGGTGGTTATGTACCAAAAGTTATCGGCTATACTATAGTACTCGGGAGCCTTAATATCCCGATATATCTCCAGCGCACCTATGATTTGAGGTATGTGCTGGTTGGCATGCAAACCACGGAACAGGTCAACATTTTTAGCCAATCCGCTTGTATGCTTGGCATCGCCAAAGAACACCTTAACGTTATCGAATAGCTGTGCAACTTTCATGTAGCGGGGCTCGTTGGTTAGGCGCGATAGTCTTGCCATCGATTCGTTCATTCCACCAAACTCGCCTGCAATGTACCGGTTCCACATGCTTATTAGTGTTTCGGTTGGTAGTAAACTTAAACGTGCATACACCCAATCGCCCATGCCTTTTACAATTTCCAAAGCCTTTTCGTTACCGCTAACCTCGTAGATGTCCATTAGCCCGGTAAGGATTTTATGCAGCGTATAGTACGGTGCCCAAATCTTAGTATTGTCACCTCCGTAGTTTGCTCCATTCTCGAGCATGATAAATTGGTCGGGGGGATAGGCACTAATGAACCCTTTTCCCCAATTCCAGTAATCGGTTCTAATACCCTCTTCGCTTAAATCAGAATCAAATCCAGCTTTACCAGCACTTGGAGGTACGGCTGTTGGATCCGATACGCATTTTCCTCCGGCTGTTTGTGGTTGCCCCGACATTTTAGAGAGCTCGTACAGGGTATTTACCATGTACTCCATTTTGGAAGCAAAGTTTGCCCGGAGCGATGGATCATAACCTGTACTTGCATACGCCTGAGCTATGGCCGAAAGGTAATGTCCGGTTGCATGTCCGCGTAGCTTTGTATCCTGGCTATCCCATACGCCCAAAGGTTCGGCACCCTTAGGTTGTTTCTGCCCAAAGGCATTCCTAAACATATAAAGAAAATCGTCGGGGTTTGTGCTAGCTAAACCTTCCAGGAATTTATCGCGGTTCTCAATAAACTTTGTTTTGTGATTGTAGATATCTGTATTTAGCGTAACCCTATCGAGGTTAAACATCTCCAGCTTGCGGTTGGGTTTTGCAACGTCCTTAGCCTCCTTTACTGTAACAGTAGCCTTTGGCTGTAGGTTTGTTCCGGCAACCTTTCCGGTTACTGTGTATGTACCTGGTTTAAGCACTTGGCTATTATCCTTTGGTGCAGGCCAAAGTACCCTAACCTGTGGTCCTTCTATCTTATTACGGTAAACACCCTGCACGTAACGGGGTAAGCGTGGAAGTGATCCCACTACGGTTTCAACCTGAATATCAGGAACAGCAGTTAGATATGCGTTATACAGCTGTGGGGTTGTTTCGGGGAATTTCTGAAGATCGCCCTCCGATTCATCCCTTGTTCTTACGGTTCCCTCCTCAATATTTAGTGAGTTATAGTGAATACGGGCTACCTGGTTTCCGTTTAGTGCAATTCGGTAGATTCTAAAATCGTGTAGCTTGGCATTTAGGCCAATATTATCAGCTGTTATAGATTTTCCGATATAGAGTTTATTGCTTACTCCCGAATTACTGCCGAAAAGCTGCTCAAGCAACACCTCTACATTCTTGGTTTCACTGGCAAGCTTACCATTAATATAGGTGCTCAGTGTTTTGGCCGGAACATTAATAACAATGGCCAAGTGGTTCCACCTATCAGCAGGCACTGCTGGCGAGATTGCCATGTAATTGTTCGATTTAGTTATGATTTGAGCCAAATACCCATCCTTATCGTTGGTTCCTGTGGGGGCAACAAAAAAATGCGACTGACCATCTTTTCCAAAATCGAAAAGAAGCTGCCCTTTTTGGGTGGAACGCAGATAAATCCAGCCGGTAATACTCAGCGATTCTTCCCCAGCGGCCAATCCTGCTGGGAGCGAAATAAAGGTTTCGCCGTTGCCCGATAATGAAAGTACACTACCAAACAGATCGTCGTCCTCGAACTTAAAGCTTGTGCCCTGCATGCTACCATGCAGGTTATTACGCGACCAATCCTTTACATCATTTTTAAATGTATAGCGTGTTATTAATCCTGTTTCGCCAATGCCATCCAGAATTTGATCTCCGCTTTGTGCAAACGTCTGGCCTGTGCCCATCCAAACGCCGAGAATTGCTCCAACGAGCAGCTTAAATTTTTTCATGCATTTAAAATTTATTAAGTAAGTATACGTCAGTAATATGTATTGCCATATATTAAATGTGTTTATTTAGGGTTTCGCATGTAATGTTTATATTTTAGGTGTTGCCCTTGGCGCAACTTATTACTTTAACATTCTACCTACATTAAATTTAGCATTGCTTTTTACAGCATATTGTTATTGCTCTCCAGCCTCCCTTATCTATCATACTTGCTCTCTTTCCCATATCTACTTCGTTTGCGAAGAATTTTGTTCTCCTTTTTACTAAATTTTGATGGGCTAATTTACAAAAAGTTTAATTACGTGTATTTTTTACACTAAATATTTTTGCCTTTTGTTGAGTTGAGCTATAGTTAATTTTGTTCTGCAATTCAATATTGTAAAGGGAAGAGAGCCTAAAATTTATTCGTGGAAATTTATTAAGCAGGGTTACCCTACAGGAGCCACATGTTACACCTAATAAATAAAATTTAATGCTAAAGGAGCTTACCCAAGTGTCTGAATTGGGGAACTACTCAGCCTATGAAGTTCCTAAATACTATACATTTAAACGATAAACGTGCAAGAATACCAATAGGGGAGAGGCTTTACAATGGAACACTGCCCATATCCATGCTCTAATTTATCGTAAAAGCCCATATTCCTTGGCTTTGCTTACAGATAAATTTTCAAACAAAACCAAAAACACCGAAAACAAGCCCGAGGTCTATTCAATAAACTGTGTCAGATAGGAATTTTTCAGCTGTATATAATGCTGAAGAGTATTGATGATTTACCTACTGACATAGGGTTGTCACCAATGATAGCTATTATTGCCATTTTAAGTGTTTAACCTTTTACTTTATGTTTATGGAAAAAGATTCTAAATTCGGATTAGTTTTTATTTATGGCGCTGGATTGGGTAACTGGATATGGAACAACATTTCGCATTCTTTCAATACTCCTTGTTTGTTTATAGACTATCCTGGCCGAGATACCGATTCTAAAAATACCAAAGGTCTTACAATTCATGAATATTCAGCTCTAGTAAGCAGTAAGATTAATACATGGCAATGCGATAAAATTATTATTGTAGCCCATTCAATTGGGGGCGTTATAGCTCTTGATGCTTTAAAAAACATCACACCAAAAGTGATAGGATTCATTGCAATTAGCGCATCCATTCCTAAAAGCGGAGAGAGTTTTCTTTCCTCGTTCCCATGGATCGGCAGAATGCTTATGAAGTGTCTGTATCGGATGCTGGGAACTAAACCTCCCGAGGCAATTATAAGAAATGGACTGTGCAATGATTTATCAAACGAGCAGGCCTATGAAGTTTTCAATCGGTTTACGCCTGAATCCAGATCAATCTATGAACAAAAGGTAAATTACAATCTTTCGGATATTCCAAAGCTCTACATAAAATTAACAAATGACGCTGCATATGCTATCGCTTTGCAGGAAAAATCGATTGATAATTTAAAGCCCGAGAAAGTAGTAGAAATAAACTCCGGCCATTTACCTATGATAAGTAAACCAAACAATTTAATTGAGATTATTAAGGAGTTTACAGCAACAATTGAATAGTATTAAAATGCGCTTAATGCCATTTTCGCACTCATTTCCTTTAAGGACACGTATATTCGTTTGCATTTAGGTGCAATAATATATCTATCGTTCGTCTTTTAATTCTTAATTAGAGGGCGTATAAACATTGATATATGTTGCATTATCTGAATTATTGCTAGTTTTGAGATGATATATAAGTACTACCACACACCAATCAAGGAACTATAAATGTAGTCTTATAATGTGTATATAAGCAGGTTGTCATACATGTTAAAATTAACATTATTACTAAATGAAAACGAGATATATTTTCTTCCCTCTTTTAATTGTTACATTAAATTCTTTTTCTCAAAACATTGCGGAGAATAAGGCTGATTTTTCTTATGGCTCAATAATAGATACGATCGAAGTTGGAAAATATACCATAAAGCTTAAATCGTTATGGGAAACCGACACTATTACTATTAGCAAATATTACGAACCGTCTGTGATTGACACAAACTTCTTTAGGGTTTTACATAATGACAAATCCTATATTCCAAGTTTAAAAGAAATTGAAGAACACAATGAATTCTTTGCAACCTCGGCACAGAATTGTCACAGCTATGCACTCGAAATGTATTTCCGTTCAAATTGTCCATCGAAAATAGGACTGTTCAATAACGGAATATCAATTCATGCTGAATCTTACAAAAAAATATTAGATAAATCATTTGACCAGATTCATGAATTCAAGGTAACCAAAAGGGGAAAACTACAACCCAACGAACCACTTAAAGACAGTAGTTTATTGGTATTCTACAATAACTATGATATGATTAGCCATTCAGTGTATTACGAGAATAATCTATTTTACACAAAAAATGGTGCACTGAAATCGGGTATAGTTACGAGGATATCAGAACTATTCAAATCCTATCTGGATACAAAATATGTAAGAGTATATTCATTTAAGAAGAAAAAGTAGATAACTGGGTAAGATCTAGCAGTATTAATTTTAGATATGTTCTAAAAATGGTAACGTATGAATATGAATAAGGAGTCCCGTTTTTACGAGACTCCTTATTCATAAATTATTATTTATCTGGAGCATAAATTCCATTACAACAAACATCTAGATCCGGATAATTGATTGTAATGAATACTCAGATAATTTTCGCGGGTTCTATTACTCTTGGAAAATGTAATTGAACCCAGAAGTGCACAATTTACTATTCTGGAGAAAGAACACAAACGCCATTTACGCACGCATAAGGGTATGGACAGTATGGTGGTTTTATTGAACACATTCTTAGTCCACCATTAATTGCTTGTTGCTCTTTTTTACCGAGTTGTTTAACTCCTTTTAGTTCTTTTAAGGTTTTCATAATGTAAAATTTTGGGTATAAAGTATTTCCTAATCATTTTAAGACACTTAGGATTATGTCTCTATATCTTTAACTTATTTACCATATTAAATTTATCCCCATATTTTAAGTAAATTAAAAAGATATGAGTAATCGGACATTTCATATCGGAATATTACACTTAACAATAGCAAAGAAGTCATGAGATAAACATTTTACTATTCTGGAGAAAGAACACAAATCCCATTTTCGCATACATATGGAGCAATACAGTATTCACCTTCAGGGCCCCATAAGCAAGCTTTCTTTCCACCATTAATTGCTTGTTGCTCTTTTTTACCAAGTTGTTTAACTCCTTTTAGTTCTTTTAAGGTTTTCATAATGTTGTAATTTTGGGTTAAAGTAATCTCCTAATCATTTTAGACATTTAGGATTATGTCTTTATTTTGAGTTAACTTATAGAAATCTATAAGCCAATAAAAAAGAATACTCCAATAACTTCACTCCTGATAATAGCAAAAAGACCCAGAGTATTTATTCTTAATAATCTTTGGATAAAAAATAATATTAAAGTTCTGGGCTTAATACACAAATTCCATTTACGCACACATAAGGATATGGACAATACTCACCCTCTGGTGAGTATAAGCACTGCATTTTACCACCATTAACGGTTTGTTGTTCTTTTTTACCGAGTTGTTTAACGCCTTTTAGTTCTTTTAAGGTTTTCATAATGTTATAATTTTGGGTTAAAGTATTTCCTAATCATTTTTAGACACTTAGGATTATGTCTTTATTTTGAGTATAAGCCAATAAAAAAGAATACTCCAATAACTTCACTCCTGATAATAGCAAAGAAGCCCCAGAGTATTCATTCTTATATAGTACATTTAGACACAGAAAATTACTTACTCTTCGGTATTAAAGTTCTGGACCTAACTCACAAATCCCATTTATGCATACATAGGGATATGGACAATACTCTTCGCCATTAGAAAGTACTTTGCACGCCATCTTGCCACCATTTATTGCTTGCTGTTCTTTCTTACCGAGTTGTTTAACTCCTTTAAGTTCTTTTAAAGTTTTCATAATACTGAAGTTTTGAGTTAACGTATTTCTAATCATTTTAAGACACTTAGAATTATGTCTTTATTACAATTCAATACATTCGATTTAAAGGCAAGTTTTTTTACAAACAGAATTAACGCAACAATATCCAGTTGGGCATGGATAATTGTCGTTACATCCTATTCCACCAGTAATTGCCTTTTGTTGAGTTTTACTCAAAAGTTTTACTCCTTTTAATTCCGTTAAAGTTTTCATGATTTTAAGTTTTTAGTTAATAGTTTCTCTAATCATTTTAAGCTACTATACTTCTATTCCACGCATGCAATAACCTGAATCAACTCCAGGCGTTGGATAATAACAATACCATCCAGTTGAACATAAATGCGTTGAATCGCATTGTTGAACACCTCCTTTTAGGAGTTTTTGCTGAGGTTTACTTAAAACCTTAACATCCTTTAAATCTTTTAAACTTTTCATACAGATTGTTTTTACTAATTATTTAAAAAACATATTAAGGGTTGAGTAAATAATCATAAAAGAATTATGTGACGAGTAATTAAGTGAACCCATCACATAATTCATCGTTTTAAAATGCATAACAAGAATATCCCGCAGGACGGCAAAGTCCAGCGAAATCACCCTCTAAACAGCAAAATGAGGTACCTGGGCAATAACCATCACCTGTACGGCAAGCCAATCCACCTGTAATTAAACGTTGTTCTCTTTTTGTAAGAGTTTTGATTCCTGTCAGTTCTTTTAAGTTTTTCATGATAAGTTGGTTTTAGTTATAGAATTTGCCCAATCTTTTCACATGGGCTGTGATTATGCTATCATACAAAAAACTACGAAGTCGCAAAATCAGGTTCTCCAACTTGATTCCGAATCTGCTCTGCTTCTTCTTCAAATAGATCATCAATAAAAAACAGTAAATCCATTCTATCATATTCTCGGGGAAACGACCATCCATTCACTAAAATCTCTGGAGTAAAGTTTATCCCTTGCTGTCTACACCATTCTTTTTCGGCCAATAAAGTTCCTTGGAATTGATTGCTTACGGGCTCATTCCATTTGCTTAACCAGTCCTTTGGGGTTATTTTACCATAAATATCATGCAATGCATCTAAGCATTCCTGCTTACTATTGTTGTTATAAATCTCAAGTAATCGTTGAGCAATTCGTGAATCGATAGAGGCGTGATCATCGTTTACATTAAATCGAACAGTAACCCTGATACCTTTTTCCTCTATCTCTAAAAGTTTCTCAACAAGGGCATGTGCTTCTTTACAAAAACCACATAAAGGATTCGTAACTATTACAACATTAATAAGAGAAGGCTCCCCGCTTCTTTGGATAACAATCTCCTTATCATCATCAATTCTTGTATCTAACCGATCGGTACCGCTAGTAAGAGCTTTATAAATATTGAAGTTCAGTTTAAATTTGTAATGGTCAATCTTTAAAGTATTTAGCTCTTTTTCTTTCCTAAGTTTTGGTGAAATGAATTGCCATACCGAGAACGTTGCTAAAAAGCATAATGCGGTTACAGTGATGCTTTTGATATCGAATATACTTTCATTGAAAGTAATTTTAGTAAACAGTAACGATGCTGCTTGTAGCCATAGAATTGCAACTACACTTAAACAAAGCGGACACCATTTTTTTACAACTGCATACTGATAATATATTGAGTAAAGCGTAAAAGGAAGCGCAAGTAACGAAATTAGGGCAATTGGCACATAGGTTAAATTACCTTGTTTTAACATTATCCACGATAAGACAATTGAGATAAAATAAATTATTCCAACATCACTCAACTTGAAAAATTTCATTAACGTTGCTCCTTTTGAGGTTAAAACAGCATCACAGCTAGTCTTTTCAGTTGCCTGAGTACATATTTTATCCACTAACCTAGATTCAAATCCCAACTCATGGTATAGTATTAATACACAAACAAAAATGCCTGCAAGAGAAAGCGAAAAATGTATTGCAGAGTAAAGGGATGTTCCATAAAAGAAAAGAGCGGCAAGTATTACAACTGTTATTAGCAGTAAGTTTTTTCCTATTAAAATGTTTTCCGAATTATGCGAAATAACTCCCTCATTCTCCTCGTCGATAATTACTACAATACCCGACCACATCTCCAGAAAGCCTTCAAAAGAGATTGTCCTATATGACTTGTCGTCGAATGTAATTCGGCACTCTTTACCTATTTTATTTACGAGCCCTAATCCTTTATATTCTCGACTTTCGACAAATGCTAAGAATATAGTTGGCAATTTTTCTAGAACTTCGAGGCTTCGTGGAACTTCTAGCGCATAATTTTTAATTGCAAAATGATCGAGAACACCTGTTACTGAATGTAAACTTGGATAAGATGGGTGCGATCTAAGTTGAAAGGTTAATTCCTCCTCGTTTATTTTAATCTTACTATCTCTCAAAAACTTTTTTAGTAGAAAAGGCAATGGTTCTTTCATATTATTTTATCTGTTATTTCTTAATCAGGAGAACATTTCTAAGTGCTATCTCATTGAATTAAAAGCACAATTATATAAATGAACTCTGCCCAAATATAAACTCCAAAGGTGCAACCGCCTTGCACTCTCATTACCAAAAGTATGTTTTATAACATGCTTTACTGTAAGGGATGCTTAGGCCTCCTTTAATCTTACTCAATTCTTCGGGAGCAAAACCAAACTTTAACCGTCCCCTCTGGGCATAACGATAGGTTTTTTTGTAGTAATCATAGACTACTTCAATTCCAATATCCCGGAGTTGTTGAAGATGGTTCTGAAGGGTACGCTCGCTAACACCAAGTTTTTGGGCAAACTCATTAGCAGGGCCTGTGCATTCGTTTTTAATTAACGTATCAAGTTGATCGATGTAAGCATTAATCTTAACAAATTGCATAATGGGCTAATTGGTTAATTAGTAAAAAATATCTAACTGTTTAATTGTTTAATATGAATTAAACTACAATTGTTACCAGTTTTTTAGATAAAAATTCATATGAATACCCTTATTTATAATGTATTAATAGTACAGCCATATAGGGTTCAACTCTGATTTACTATCAGGAGATTTAATATTGCCAATAGTTTTATTGAACAGTAAACAGAACAAGCCACTCTTATGCAATAGGCAATATGACTAATTTTAACAATACAAATACGTTCAGAGTACTTTAGAAAAAATAAAAGCCCCGCTCTGCGAGGCAATTCTTAGTTTTAGATTTTTTTGGTCTACGAAACAGTCAACCTTTTTGTATAACAATTGCAAGTTAAATACTGGAGAGTGAAATGCCTGCAAAGTCTAAGTTAAGGCCAGACTCCGCATTATCTATTCCGAAGGCAGTATCGATAATTAGTTTATTAATATTTTTTAGATAGTCATTTATGAACGCATCAGTATCATATATTTAGAGTTCTTTTTGATGTATATATTACGATAGTTTGTTTCGTTTATAGCGTTTCATCGGCCACCTCGTCTTAACTTTAATTTTAATAAATATGATTCTAATAAAATATCATCTAAATATTTCTGTAGGAGTCTGGCCAAATGTTTTTTTGAATGCGGTAGAAAAATGTGATAAACTTTCAAAGCCCAAGTCTATATAAATATCAGAAGGCCTTTGTCCTTTCTTATTCATTAAAAAATAAGCTTCTTGCAGTCGCCTTTGTACCAACCAATGACTTGGAGTGTCTTCATAAATTTCTTTAAAATCCCTTTTGAAAGCAGACAAGCTACGTCCAGTTAAAAAGGCAAAGCGAGAAACACTTACATTGAATTTATAATTACGATTCATAAAGTCTTCCAAGTCAATTTTACCGGGTTTTCTAAAGTCAAATAATATGCTACCAAGTTCAGGTTGATTTTTAAGAAGTATGATTAAAAGTTCTTCATATTTTAAATCTTCAAAGGCTTCATCAAGTTGCATAACACCTTTAAAATATGGTTTTATAGATTGAATGAAACTTTCGATCAGTTCCGATTTTGAAATTTTGATGATTGTATCTTTTAATATAATATGTGTTTGTTTTACTAATGATTGATTTTTCATCTTGAATTTTTGTAAAAAAGGCTCATCAAAGCAAAAGAGAATGGGGGCAAACGTATCTTTACCTTCTAACAACTCATATTTTGCCAATCTGTTTTTTCGGGCAATACAGGCATCTCCCGCTTTGAATGAATAACTTTTATTCCCATCGAATACGCGTATTGCACCCTTAATAACATATATAAACACATTGTCGGGGATATATTGTTCCTGCAAAATATTGGGTCTGGTATCATCTGCTATTGTTCTCATTTGGTATTCATAAATTAAAACCCGTTTTTGAATGGATGTCCTAAATAAATCAATACTAAAGGCATCAAAAGAAATGGTATCTCAATTAATGCAAATTTATAATTTCCAGCCTTTAAGGCCAAAGAAATCATTATTAATAAAAGGATTGCTCGGCCAATACTCCCGATGAAAAATGTTTTTGGAAACAAGATTAATATGGCTGACAGTATAGTCCAACATCCTATTATTATGCGACTGATCTCTGTAATACCCAGTGTATTCATCATCTCTAAATATTCAACCGATGGTTTTTGAAATGCCCTTGCACCATGGCTCAACCCAAAGAAAACGGTTATCAAGATCAGCAATCCACTAATTATTTTAGCCATCATTTCTATTTTTTTAATAGGTTATGCTTAATCATGGAATCGACCGATGCTAAAATTGTTTCTTCCTGTGGAGCAATTGGTTTCCATCCTAAAACTTCTCTTGCCTTATTGTTACTTACATTCCTGTTTATTTTCGACATAAATAAACTCTCTTTTGCCTGCTCATTAAATAGCGATGCAATGCTTAATATCCAATTGGGTAATTTCCCTTTCGCAACTTTTTGAGCAACTACCGGTCTTTTATCCCGAATCAATTTAGCCATATCTTGTAGCGATATCTGACCATCAGCCGAAGCAATAAAACGCTGGCCATTAGCATTTGGATTTTCCATTGCACGAATATGCAAATCGGCAACATCTCTCACATCAACTATGTTTAAGGGTAAGTCTGGAATTGCCTTTAGCCTACCAAACAATAGCATTTCAAGTAAAATAAAACTTCCTGAAATATGAGCATCTAATGAGGGACCTAATATGGCAACCGGATTAATGGTTACAAATTCTAGATCTCCACCGTTATTTTGGATAAAATTCCAAGCCGTTTTTTCGGCTAATGTCTTCGATTTCTCATAAAGTGAAAGACCTTTGGCATTGACATTTGTCCAATCTGATTCAATTGTCTCCCTGCTTTTATCTCTTTGAGTAAATCCGACAGCCCCAAAGTTCGAAGTCATTACTACTCTTTTAACCCCAGTTTGTTTTGCGAATCTCAAAATACGCAAAATACCCTCTACAGCAGGACGAATGGCTTCGTCTTCATTTTTAGGTTTCTCAAAAAACACTGGAGAAGCAACGCTTAGCACATACTTACATCCATCCATTGCTTTTGCCCAGTTATTGTCATTGGTTAACTCTGTTTCAACAAACGAAAGGTTCTCAAACGAATTTATACCATTGGCTTTTAAGGTTTCTTTTATTTTATCAATGCGTTTATAACTGCGAACAGTAGTTCTTACGTTATAGCCTTTTTCCAATAATTGTAGGATGATTTGCATACCAACAAAACCGGTTCCACCTGTTACCAATACTATTTCTTTGCTTTCCATTGTCTAAAATTTTAATATTATTTCAGACGCAAATTTCATGGATTTTACCGCAACATAATTCTCTGATAAGTTCAAACTTACTTTATTGAAAAGTCCAACATAGCTATTCTATGTACAAAATATCATTAACTATAACTAATAGTCGGTGATTGATAGCTGTGACAATAACCACCAATAAGGTTATCTTCAACCAGAGGCTAAAATTAACTTTGAATTTATAAGTAAACATTGATGGCTTTAACACATGAACATATCTTTACATTTAATACATGTTGCATATGTAATATGGATTATACATAATCCATATCCCGTTTATCAATGCATCTACTTTATTCTCTTGAATATATAATGGTAAGTTTAGGACGAAGGTTCTCCTTGGGAAATTTGGAAGAGCAAAACAATGCCGAATTAGTTGTTTCTGTATTGATACTAAATCCCATTAATCCATGATTCTGGATGTTGCCACTATACCATAATTGAACAAAACTTGTTATGTCCACAAAATGGTAAGTATTCTTAACTGGCCAATCTGTTAAAATTCTGGTTTCCGAAGATGTGTTTGGCTTTTTACCATAGCCAATGTTTGTATCCCACGGTTCAACAATACATTCATACGCTAATTGCCCTTGCTTATCACCCGTATATCCAGCACAAACTAATTGCATTTTTGCTTCTATTATTTTTATTCCTTTAGGTAATACCGATAAGTCCCATTGCATTAAAAACCTTTCATCACAGTTATGGTAATCGGCATCGTCGGTTACTTTATCCTCTTTAAAACGTCCCTGATAATATATTTTTCCTTCTCCGTTTGGGTTGGCTGTATTTGGCTTGCAAGTACATATGTACAGTTCTTTGCTTATAGCTGTTATGACCAATGTGTCATTCGAACTTTTAGGTATACCCCCTCCTTCGGTCTGAGATTTTACATCAAATACTAAGAAGGTCAGCATACATAATAAAGTTAAACCGAATAAAAATTTCATGTTCCTTTTTATTATTGTGTCATTTAGGAGTATTCTATATTTCATTACCCTCTGTTAACCAGCAGTTAAATATAAATAACATTATACCTAAATACAATAATACCTCAATTAAACTTAGTTTTTTTAAATATTAGTTCAATTTCATTTTATCTAGTTTAGATCAGCATTGTTCATAATGATTGTATGGTTATAACTGCTGTGGAATTAAGCGTCAGCAATATCATCGGCCCCTGTAATAGCAATTGCGTGTTGTATGTTGGCTTTTTATATTCTCTCTAAATCATTTTAAGCAATAAAATATTCCGAATGCAATTACAATTATACTAATCGCAATTCCCCAGTATAATTCAGATTGAGTTTCAGTTTCCAATACAGATTCTTTTTCATTTTCAGGGTTGTAATAGACAGTCACTTTTCTGAGTAAAGGATACTTTCTAGCCAAAAGATTACTCTTTTCTTCTTTTCCTGTCATTGATATAGAAGAACCAAAGTAGATTCTACTCGATGTGTATTCTTTTCCGTTCACTATGTATTTATACTCAATGTCGGCATTATATACTGAATATCCTCTTTCAATATTCATGTCTTTTGTTGTTCCTGATTTTGTAATTTCTCCTTTGGTTGTCAACCATTGACTTGATGCTTTCGATTTTTTAATTGCTCTTAAAGCAAGAAATAAAACTATCAAGCCAATTATTAAAACAATTAATCCAATAATCAACTCTTTCTGTATTCCTACCAAAATTTCATTCACAATCATATTTGTAAAGTTAATTGTTAGTGTTGTTATAAGCGGGCTCACAACGGTCGACGGTTTAAACTGCTGGGGAGTTAATAGCCAGCGGCGGTATCCGCCGTTAAAAAGTTAGTTAAAAGTAATAAAAATTCTGCATCAGCATCATCAGCCCCAATGGAAGTAATGGCCAATTGCTATGCGTAGGCATTTGAATTATTTCTTTTTAATGTCACCGTGACCTCTATAATATATGGTTTTTGAATTATCGTAAAATGCATAATAAATTCTGAAATATTTGTTTCTCGGCAATTTTTCGGCTTGTATTGCTAGTAAATTATTTCCTATTTTTAACTTCGAAGCATATTTGAAATATACTTTTAGAGATTCATCGACAATTACAAACTTAATAACAGTGTCATCCGATAAATTAAAGTGTAAATAAAAAATATTTTCGACAGGATTTGGATATTCAACTATTTCAACAGTACTAATTTTAGATGTTTCATAATTAACTGTGTCTTCAAAAATAAATAGCGAATTAATTTTTTCTGAAAAATTATTATCGTTCAGCCAATCTGTAGCGTCAAAATCTCCAGTTAATTCACCATTATAGTTTCTTTCAGTAATGCCAGAAATAGTTATTTCATCGTTATTACCTTTCGAACAAGCAAGAAAAAGTAATGACATTGAAAGTACAAGAGCAAGTAATAGTCCTATTTTCATAGTTTATTGTTTGTTGAATTATGTTTGCGCATAACATTTCCGCGGTAAATTTGTCGGCTGGGATGAAGACGTCGCCCCCAACAAATTGAAACTAAGGTACGAAAGGTTTACTTTTTGGCAAGTCAACCCAGCTACAATTTATCGCGTGTTAGGGGCTGGTAATTTTTCAATTTCTTTTTTCAATGTCCTTTTGCTATTTGAAAATCTTATTTATCTTCGGTTTCTATAGTCACTTTGTCCATACTCATTCTTTTGTAATTTACAAATAAAAAAACACATAACAATAAATAGGGAATTACTAAAACAATCTCAATGAAATTAGAGAAAGATGGATATTTAATATGACTATTGATTAGTATTAATGAAAGTACTATTCTCGTAATAGTTATTAATATTACAAACAGGGCATAAAATTTTAAAAAAATAAGTCCTGTAATTTCTTTCCTTTTAATTCTAAATATTAGAATGATGAACCAAAAGTTTAGTAAAAGAATGAAAAAAGCGGATATTCCCCATGGTATGGAAATAATTTTCATTCTTTCTAAATTTCCGTCAAATCTCATGTAAATCAGGAGTGAAAGAACAATAAGTTGCAAAATAATAATCAAGTTAATGGTTAACTTAAAATGATCTAATTTTAGGGTAGTTACAAGAATATGTCTGAGTGATAAGAATATAAAAACTATAAAAATTGACAAGTAATTATTCATTAAATCAATCAAAGGAATTCTAAAATTGTCAATGAAGAAGGAACAGGTTCTAATTAAAAACACTCCAATTATCAATGCACATGAAATTAAACCGATTATCTGTATTATTTTACCTTTACTCATAAATGCTTCTTTTTTTTGTTATTCACTTGCCATTAACGGTCGGCAGTTGCTTACGCTGGGGAGTAAACCGCCAGCGGTGGTATCCGCCGTTAAAAACTAAGTTAAAAGTAATAAAAAAACTGCATCTGCATCATCAACCCCAGTAGTTTGAACCGTGTGTTATGCTGCGTTTATTTTCTTTGTTTTCTCAATCTATAACCCACGTTTACTCCAACGCCCAAACTCACTTCCGTAAATTTGTCTAATTTATAAAACTTCGTAAATGCACTTAAATGTCTGTAAGAGTATGTTATTTGCCCTTGGTACTCCATATTGTTTCTAAATATTGATACTTTTCCATTCACAAGCACCCATAAAGGTTTACCTAAATATGCTCTCAAACCGATTAATGGCCCGTATGAAACTTCACTTTTCCCCAATTTCTCAAACGAAAGTTCACTAATACCTCCTATAACTCCAATTCCCGTGATGTTTAAGTCATATAAGTCATAAAAAATTAAGTTCGTTTCAATTGAATTAATTCTTGATTTAAAATCTTGTTCATATGATAACTTACGATAAAACCATTTTAAATCCATTTCAAAGTCGCATTTTAGAACTAAATGGTCAAATTCGAGTTGAGCATTTAATAATTCATTTTTATTAAAATCGGTCTGATAGTTTATTCCACTTTTTAATGTTGTTGCACGGAAAAAGGCGGGAAAAGAAAAATTTAATTGTCCGCCAAAAGGATTGTTTATTACCCCGCTATTAAAATAAATGCTAATTTTTTGATGGTCAAAAGTGTCGATATGGCAATCCGATTTCATAATGACAGTTATACTGTCTTTTCCTTTTAATTTATATTCTAATGGAGCGAAACCAATAAATGAGAAAACTAGTATAGCATCTTTACTGTCAACTTCTATGCTAAATGCTCCATTAATGTCTGATGCTGTCGCTATTTTTGTCCCTTTAATTTCAACGATTACGCCTGGGAGTGGAAGTTTGTCATCTTTTGAAATTACGATTCCTGAAATCTTAATCTGAGACCAAGTGTCTAGCGAGTAAATTATTAAAATAAGAATTAATATCAGTTTTCTATTCATCATCTGGATGTCGCAAAATTAAATGCAGCATAACGGTAAATGTATGAGTAGTAGCGGACTTTAAAGCGGTTCCGTATCAAGTTACCAAGTAGCCAAAACTGCACCTTAGTTAAATAGTCAAATCGGCAGATTTGGCGGGGCTGATTAAAGCTACAAACGCCCAAATACCCACAGAAACCGCTATTACTTATACATATTGTTAGCCATAGTTGTTTATTATCCTGTCCTTTGTATCATTAATTAAAATCTCAAATCTGTTTTTCAATGATTTTAAATATCCTTCCATGCCAGGGAATAAAGATGCTGAAGTAATATTCATTCTTTCCAAGTCTCTGATTATCTCTTCTTTCCATTTCTTTTTTATTCTAATCTTGTAGTAAGGACTACATTTTGGCATGTTTTTCAATATCTCATGATTTGCTTTTAAATTACTCTCAAAATTTGAATTAATATCACCTTGACATAAAAAACAACCACTTTGCTGAATCATCCTATCAAATTTGAAGAAAGGTTGAACAATATCAATAAATTGTCTTTGTTTTTTTCCGAGTACAAGAGCTTGAAATAATCCGTCATCACTTATATTTCCTCCTTCTCTGTATGCCTTAATCTCTGGTGAATCATTATCATATTTCAATCTAAACAAATGTTTCGTTGAACTTGTAAGTTCTAAATAGTTAATAGCATAAATCGAACAATCTGAATCAGAATCAATAATTGCAAAATATGTTGCGACATACTGAGATTGAGAGAAATCAAGCAATCTTGTCGGTATTCCATAGTGTTGAAGAGTCGACAAGATTTGAAAATCACTGTGAACTGAATATTTTGAAGAATATAAATGAGGATTTCTTTTAAAATCTCTAATATAGAAATCCTCAAACATTTTCTTTTTGTAATCTATTTCCACAGATAAATTTACTCTATCAATCGAGGATTCAAGTTTCCATGAATAATCTGACTGTCCTCTAAAAATCCAATTTGAATTTAGGGAAGACAAAAAGTCCTTCAAATTATTCCAGCTTTTATATTCTAATTCGTTGTACATTTTGTGTCTCTAATTCAATTATGGCCAACTCACTTATATATGTACTAAAACTACATTTATCACTCCTTTTTCAATGTGTAATATGTAGCTTTTGTTACATATTATTTCACTATAAAACTAGCAAAATATTTCTATAATACTACAATATCAACTTTCGCTATTCAGTATGCTTAATTATGATTGGAGTGGAATTGTTACCGCCTGTTCGTTGTTTGTTGTTCGTGAAGAACTATGGGTTGACGGTTGATTGTGAAGAACGATGAGTTGTTCATTTTCCATTCTCCCTGAACTTCTTTCCTTTAACGCTTCAAGTTGACTGTTGATAGTTGATCGTGAAGAACGATGGGGTAATGGTTGTTCGTAAAAGGTATTCTTCCTTTTAACGTTTAACGTCTCACGTTTAACGTTCACAGTGGTTCGTTGATTGTAAAGGCATTCTTCCTTTTAACATTTAACGTTTAACAAACCATCTACTTCCTCGACCGTCCTACTTACAAACGCCATACACCATACGCACAAAAAAACTACCCCACATCTTTTACGGATAGTGGGGGATTGTTTTTTTGAGCTGCCCTTTACAGCTTGCTTTACTGCACTATTTTGAATACTGGAGTGCAGTAGGCTGTAGTACCCTCCTTGGTTACTGCAGCCGACCTAAACCAGTACATTCTTGCAGGGGTTAAATTTTCAACCTCAAACTTGGCCTGGGTGCTAGCTCCAGCTAATGTCCAGTTCTCCTCGGCAGTGGGTGTATCGCCCTGGTAGTACTGCCATAGGTAGCTCTTTGCCCCGGCAAAAGCCTTCCGCTTTAGGAATACAGTGCCAGGTATATGATTCTGTGTAACGCTAAACTCGGGTCGCGTTGCAGGGCTATAGCTCTTGGATAGGTTAAATCCACTACTGAGTATAACGGCCTCGTCGCCTTCGGAAACCCGATCGACATAGTCGGCAAGCCTACGGAATATTCTGTCTGCTTTAATCTCGGTATCTCGCATTGTTGCAGTGGCGGCCTTACCGCCATTTAGAGCAGCAACCTGGTTAGCTTCCAGCTCGTCCACAATGGCCTTGGCCGTAGTCAATGGCACATCGGGCGTTGGAAACAATGGGTTGTCGGTCATATCCGCTATTACCTTACGGAAAAATACCAACTTAACTGCTATTGAGAACCGAATAAAATCAAGTATCAATTTTAATCTTCTCATATTTAGAATTTTAAATAGTTAAAAACTAAAGGCATCTAGCAAATTAGTAAAGGGCAAAACTCAAAAAAGGCATAAAGAAGTAGAATTACTCAAAAATAAGGGGAATCCCTTTCGAAAACGTTTTTTTCTAGAACCTAACCGGTAATAGTTTTTTTAAGAATGAACTATTTTATATCAAATTTCGGGAAATACTGTTTAATATTCAATATGCTTATATAAATTTCTGTAAATATTAAGATGATTTTGATCATCTTATTGAAATACATATATACTTAAAGCATTAATCATATCACAAGTTATCATAAATCAACTATAAACAAAATTTAACTAAGGTTGCTTTTGTTCTTTGCAAGCTTGTTTACAAACAAAACATGCTTGTTTTGTTCAAGAACATGCTTGCATACAAACAAAACATGCTTGCATACAAACAAAACATGCTTGTTTTGTTCAAGAACATGCTTGCATACGAATAAAAGATGCTTGCTTTGTTCAAGAACATTCTTGTTTCTGTTGCTTACTTAGGGGTGAACTCGTAAAAAGATGATCAGATGTTGATGACTAATAGGATTGTAAGAAAATTTCTTTCTTTTAGCATTTAACGTCTGTTACTAATTGCTAATTGTTATATTCTGTTTTTTGTCTTCAAGCGTTTTACTCTGACTTTTCTTTCTTTTGCGCCTATCAGCGGCAACGTTAATAATTTCATCGGAGTACTTTTGTTGCCAGCATTTGTAACGAGAATTAAAACGGTATGGTAGGCCAAATTTCACCCAAACTTTCTTAACGCTCATCAGATCCGACTCTATCTCGCATACCAACTAGCAACGAAAACTCGTCTCATACCCACTTAAATTTACTTTCTTTTGCTTGAATTGGTTCATGTTGATAGTCAAGGTTTGGTGTCAATTTTTCTACAATAGCTTGTCTTTTGTTGTCAAACTATTATAGAATAAGACAAAGAATAAAGTCATGCCCATAACAAGCGGTTACTTTTACTAAAGCTGATGATGTAGATGCAAAATTTTTATTACTTTTAATTTTGTTTTTAGCTGAGTGTACTGCTGTTGGCCATTTACTGCCCTGCATTTTAAATCGCCAACCGTTAAGGGTTATTTTATAAAATCATCGAAAAAAGAATTATACGATGAAGAGTGAGAAAGAAAAAATGATTTCAGGAAAGCCATATAAAGCTTTTGGCGAAGAGTTATTGGCCGAAAGGCAACATGCAAAGGAATTGATATTTGAGTTTAATTCCTTGCATCCAAAACAGATTGAACAAAAAAATGAAATATTAAAAAGCCTTTTAGGAAAAACAAAAGATAAATTCTTTATAGAATCACCATTCCGTTGCGATTATGGATATAATATCGAGATTGGGGCGAATTTTTACTCTAACTATAATTTGATTATCCTCGATTGTGCAAAAGTTACAGTTGGAGATAATGTTTTAATAGGCCCCAATGTTGGAATTTATACCGCAGGACATCCATTACATTACGAAATAAGAAACCAAGAATATGAATATGCTTTTCCTATTACAATAGGGGATAATGTTTGGATAGGTGGAAATGTTGTGATTAATCCAGGTGTTTCCATTGGTAAAAATTCGGTAATTGGTTCGGGAAGTATTGTTACTAAGGATATCCCAAGTAATGTAATTGCAGTAGGAAATCCTTGCAAGGTTTTGAGAAAACTAACCGATGACGATAGACAATACTATTTTAGAAATTTAAAGATGGAATAAAAACAACCGTTGACAATAGTGGTAATACTTTAAAGAAAATATCATGATACAAAATCGACGATATGGATTGATCATTTTATTGCTACTTTTCTCATCCTGCGAGAAATGGTTTAATAAAGATGAAAAATTTGTTGAATGTAACTCCAACTGCTATAATATTACATTAAATGGAGTAATTGTAAATAAAGTTACCAATAGTGGCATAGAAAACATTCCGTTAACATTAAGGTGGGTAAAGCCTATGTGTTTATTTTGTTCTGAAAATATAATAGATAAGAATGTAAGTAACAATTTAGGTGAGTTTAATTTTAGTAATTATATCGATACTAGTTATTTTTTTAATGACTATCATTTAAATATATCAGTACCGGATAATAAGAATTTTATTATTTTCCCAAGTGATAAGTGCATTTCGATATACGGTTTAGATGACAGCAATATAGAAAACCTGAAGTTCGAATTTTATCCAAAAACACAACTTCAAATTCAAATTGAAAGGATAAATGATGACGTTTTTGAAACATTTATTGTTGAACATACTTTTAAAGAGAATTTCGGCTATGTTGATTGTGTGATTTTTAAATCAAGCAGTAACCAATACACTTATCCATTAAATGATACACTTAATGTAGAAACAGCCTCAGATATAAAAACATACATAAAGTGGATAAAATCATCAAATTTGAGCCAAATAATAATGAAAGACTCATTAATATGCAAAAAGAATGAACTTAATGTTTTTAAAATTAAATATTAATAAAGTACAATGACAAAACACCTAGCCCCAAATATGATTATTTTATGTTTTTACAGTATTTAGTCTGAAATATTAATAATAATCGATTTAAAATCCAGAGAACTTTGCTAAAAAATTTTAATATAATCAGATATGAAACTTATTCGGAATGACAAATTGTTAGTTTTTATAAATCTTGTGGTATTTTTAATATTCACCGTATATATTTCAAATGCTCAAAATGTTAAAGCGATTGTGATTAATGAGCAATCTAATACACCAATAGTAGGTGTAAATGTATATGTAAAAAAAATTGCGATTGGAACAACTACAGATGATAAAGGAGAATTTAAACTTAAATATTTCTCAAAAATCAGTGAAAATGACACATTAAATTTTTCTTGCGTTGGGTATGAATCCCAAAGAATTACATTTTCCGAATTAAAAGTAAATAAGTATATCGTCAAATTATCGGAAAGTGTTCAACGTATAAAAGAAGTAACAGTTACATATAAGCAGCAACAAAAACTTCAAGTTTCCTATTCCAAATTAGCTTCATTACAAGAAGGGTTAAAATCATTTGGGTCGGTTTTAATTGACGATAAAATATGGGTTATAGGTGGAGACATGTCATGGTTCCACAAGCAAGCCTCTTTATCATGGGAAGATTATAGCGATAAGCAATATGTGTATGATATTCATACTAATAAATGGGCAACTTCTAGTTTGGACTTTAGTAAGAGAGCGTATCATAATATCCTTAACTATAATGATAAAATATATGTTATAGGAGGAAAAACGCTATCTAGAAACAAACGATTGGAACGTCTGAATGATAAAATTGAGGTTTACAACATTAAGCAGAATACAATTCTTGTGGATAATACAAACCCTCATCAAGCGGTTAACTTTGCATCATTCGTCCATAATGATAACTTAATTGTAGTTGGTGGATCTACTAAAATTAAAGTAAATGGGGAGAAAGAGTGTTCCAACAAAGTTCATTTATTCAATCTGAAAACCGGATATTGGTATGAATTAGATGATATGCCTATTGCTAAAGAAACAAAAGGCATTCTCATTCATAATATGATATACTTAATTGGTGGATACAATTTTAAACCCCTTGATGAAATTGAAACATATAATATAGAAACTGGAGAATGGAACGTTGAAGGGCATTTGTTTTATAATGTTGCAAGACCTGCTATAGCATATAATGATAGTATTATTTATATCTTCGAATATGGCCGAATACAAACCTATAACATTATTACAAAACAACTAAATCTGTATTCAATAGATTTATGGTTAAATTCTTGCGAATTATTTTGTGCAAATAATAAACTTTATATACTTGGTGGAACTATTAATGATGAAACTCTTATTCAACCATCTTCAGACTTATATAGTATTGATTTAAATGAATTTAAAAGAGTTGTGATTTATGATACAAAGGTTTTATAATTAATAGATATATGAACAATGGTCTATATTTGACATTATAAGGTTCATGCTTATTGTAATCCCCACATAAGAATTTCTTAAAAACTAAACCCTGTCAAGTTAATCTGACAGGGTTTAGTTTTATAGTATCTATAAGTTGTAAGTAAATCTACATTTAATAATAATGGATGTAAGAAGGAACTATTGTAATAAAAAGAGCTTGATAATCACAAAATAGGTATCTTTATAGTTAATTAGACAAAAACCTAAACAATGAAGCAGTTTACCATAGCCATTTGGATGATTTTTTCGCTTTTTAGCTGCGATAAAGACAATTCAAAACCAAAAAATGTAAATACAGTAGTGCATATTACCGTTTTATATACAAATGATGAACATGGCTGGATGGCTCCTGAAGGAGATTATGGCGGAGCTCCAAGTCTAATGTATAAATGGAAAGAAAATGAGGGATACAATGGTTCTGACAATTATCTTATACTAAGTGGTGGCGATATGTGGTCGGGCCCATCTATTTCAACATGGTTTCAGGGAGAATCAATGGTTGATGTTATGAATGCAATGCATTATGATGCCGCTGTAATAGGCAACCATGAATTTGATTATACTGTTGATGTTTTAAAACAACGATTGTCGGAACAAACATTTCCTTTACTTGCCTCAAATATTATTGAAACGGCCACAAATGGAATTCCCGATTTTGCACAGCCCTACATCATAAAAGAAATTGATGGTGTAAAGGTTGGCATTATAGGCTTAGCTTCACAAAGTACACCAGTAAGTACATTCCCCACAAATGTCAAGGATTATCAGTTCACCGATTACGCAACGGCTGTTGATAAGTATGCAAGGGAAGCAAAAGCAAATGGAGCTACTGTACTAATACTTATAGGACATATATGTAGTAGCGAGATGAATAGTTTGATAAGTGTGGCAAAGCAAGATGGAATTTGTATTATAGGAGGTGCACATTGCCATCAGTGGTACACCAATGTAAGTAACGGTGTTGTATTAATAGAAGCAGGATGCTATATGAGGGCTTACTGCAAGGTGGAATTTGACTATAGTAAGATTGACTCTACCACCTCTAATTTCGAGTATAAAATAGTTAATAACACATTGGATGGTGCCGATGACAGTATTAAATCAATTGTAAATTATTGGAAAACTGAGACCGATAACGAATTGTCGGAACAGATTGCCTACACTGATGCTACTATAGGTCAAGCCTCCGCAGAAATGCGTAATATGGTATGCGATTCGTGGTTGTATAAATTTTCCGATGCCGATGTTGCATTAACAAATGGTGGAGGAATTCGCCAAAACATTCCATTAGGCACAATTAGCCTTAGTACAATAGTAGGGTTGTTGCCTTTCGAAAACGATATAGTAAAACTAGAATTAACAGGGGCACAACTGAAGGAGATGGCCTTGGCCAGTGATATTTGTATGGGAGGTATGACCACTATTGGTGGTTTCTATTTGTCGAATGGTACAGAAATCAACGATGCTTCTATTTACACAGTGCTTACAACGGATTATTTGTATGCCCGCAGCGATTATAATTTTTCCACTTATGATACCGATCCTGTTTACACTTACACAAACTATCGAGAGCCACTTATTGATTGGATGAAGTCGATAAATACCAGTACTGCAAGTCCACTGTCAGGCTATCTTGATTATACAAGTAGGCGGTAGGTGAATGTTAAAAAGTGCATTGTAAAATAGAGAATGGAAGAATGTTAATGAAATTCCTCATAATATGAAAAAGTTGATATTTATTGTTTTTTTAATGATACCTAGTTGGCTTTTTTCACAGCAAATTGCGGACTCAACATATAATCCAATAATTCATAATCCAGAATATAATATGGGGATGGGATCTATTGTGTTTATTGATGAGGGGCATAATAACTTTCATACAAAGAATGGTCGTTTTAAGGCTTTTGCAAGACTCTTAGAGAAAGATGGGTATAATGTGAAAGAATATGAAGGCTTGTTTGACAAGAAAAAATTAGAGGAAGGGAAAATTCTTGTAATATCAAATGCATTGAATAAGATTAATGTAACCGACTGGTTCCTTCCCAATCCCTCGGCTTTTACAGAGCCAGAAATTGAAATTGTAAAACAATGGGTATCTGAAGGTGGAAGTCTATTTTTAATTGCCGATCATATGCCAATGGCTGGAGCGGCAAAAGATCTAGCTGCTGTATTTGGATTTGAATTTACTAATGGATTTGCCTTGGATACAAGTGTTCGGGGACCATCTTTTTTTTATTTAAAAGACAAAACTCTTGTAGAAAATACTATTACGAACGGAAGGAATGATTCAGAACGAGTGGAACAAGTTGCCACCTTTACTGGGCAAGCATTTAAGATATCAAATAAATCTACCCCAATTTTAATTTTCAATAGTAATTTTATAAATCTTTCGCCAGATACCGCTTGGGTCTTTAATGATAAAACCATTAAGTATAGTGTAGCCGGATGGTCTCAAGGTGCATATGCTGAATATGGAAATGGAAGGGTTGTTGTATTTGGAGAGGCTGCTATGTTTACAGCCCAATTAGCAGGCCCTAATGCAATTAAGGTAGGTATGAATAGTGCTGAAGCACCTGAAAATCATCAACTATTGCTGAATATTATACACTGGCTGGATGGAAAATTAAAATAAAAACCCTTTGAGAATAGTATATGTTTAGTGAATTGCTTCAAAAATTAAGGCAAGACAAAACAAATTGGGAGAAATTTCAATGTAATTTTATAGAGAAGAAAATTCCATCTAAAACTATCATATTATATGAGGGAGAGGTTTCAACTCAATTGCATTTTATAAAAAAAGGATGTTTGCGACTATGGTTTAATAAGAACGGTAAAGACATTACATTGCAATTCTTTTTTGAAAATCAGGCTGTTTCATCTCTCGATAGTCTAATTAGTCATCAACCAAGCTTGTTTGCCATTGAGAGTATTGAACCATCTACCATAATATCAATAAAAAAAGAAGACTTGGAGCATTTATTTCAAGTTTACCCGGAGATGAAAGAGGATTTTCAAAAAATACTATTCCAGAGATTCAAAAATTACACATATTTATTTCTTTCGCGAATACGAGATACACCTCAGGAGAGATATGAGGATTTGGTGAAAAATTATCCTGAAATTATAAAACGGGTTCCCCAGCATTATATCGCATCGTATTTGGGTATAACTTCGGTATCGCTCAGTAGAATAAGAAATAGAAAGTAGATTTATTAACAATTGTTATCGTTTCGAGAGAATAACTCAATGCAATTTTGCAAAAAAACGATAATGAGATGAAGTTACTATTTTTTAATAGAGCACATAACAGAACCCCGTTTATTTATTTAGATACTCGAAAATGTAAAGCATGTTGGGAGTGTCTCATGGTATGCCCCAGTAAAGTTATTGGTAAAATTGATCTGCCTTGGCATAAACATGCTTTAATTACAAAATCTTCGGCGTGTTTGGGTTGTTTTAAATGTGTTAGAATATGCAAGTTTGATGCATATACTGCAATCAAACATATAAAGTAAAAGAACATGAAGCGGCCCAATAAATATGTACTAGCTTTTTTGGTGAATAACCTACTGATACTAACAAGTATTGCAACAATTGTGTCGGGTTTTGTGCTTCAGTTGGGTTTTCATATAGGTAATTCCGAAGAAAATATACATTTACAAACTTCAAACTTTGAACAACTTCGTGATACTAGTGCGGGTAATGCCGTATGGGGAATCGATTATGCTACATGGTCTGCAATACATAAAGTTGTAATTATTTTTCTATCGCTTCTTATGGTATATCATTTTGCGATTCATTGGAAATGGTATAAAGGTGTATTTGCAAAGCATTTAATTAAAAAGAATAAACAGGTAATTGTACTGTCATTCATTTTTATATTGGTAGTGTTAACCGGATTTATTCCTTGGTTTATCGATTTATCTGGGAATCGAAATCTTCTCAGATTATTCTTAATTGAAGTGCATGATAAAATCTCAATACTGTTAACTGTTTATCTTACATTACATGTAATAAAAAGAGTTAAGTGGTTTTCGAATACGTATAAAAACGTAAAAAGGTAACTTGAATCAAAAATGGAATATCTTGAGCAGATATTTATGTAGATCATGAGTGTCAACAAAACCGACCCGGCAATGGCCGAGTCGGTAAACTAAAAACATAGTATTCAGGAATTAATCAACCAATTTAAACTCTAAGGGTAAATCCTTATTGCCGATAATTGATTTTAATAGAGCTATTTCCGGTAGGGTAAAGTCCCCTGTTATTTGACATTTTCCACTTTTAATTTCGCTTCTAACAATAGGGGCTGCATATACTGCATTGTCAATAACTATGGCTATAGGTTTGTCTAAGTTATTTCTTGAAAGATTTAGCCATGTTAAAGCACCATTCTCATTGAACTCTATTTGTAATTCGGCGCTATTTGTGTTTTTATTGTTGCTTACCATTACTTTTTTAATTTGACTTTTATCAAGAGCAGCATTTTGCTTAAGAACATACAAATAGTAGTTTCCATTTTTATCGGGATTTTTACTCCATAAGTAATTAACACCTTGGTTAAGACTACACATGCTGTTTATTGCAATATACGAATCGACCTTTGCCCTATTGGATATTTGACAATAACCCAAAATTGCTGTCGAATTGCCAAACTCAGAACTCTTTTGCTGAATATTTAACAAATTGAAAAGGTTGCTATCCTTATCCAATAGGCTGATAATATCTGCGCTATTGTAGGTTTCGTAAAATTCAATTTTTCCTTTTGCAGTAAGTAGCGGTAGAATTTCATTTAAATCAACCTTACTATCAAGGGTTATTTCGATTGTGCCATTTGAGGTAATAACCGAAACATCAGCATCCTTAATTCCAAAATCGGTTAAGCGTTGCTTAATAATTGAGCTAGATTCATTTAGTAAATCGGGCGTAGCTTTCTCAATACTTTGAATTGTTATAACCTGTTTTTGCTCCGATACCGATTTAATACATGATGTAAATAATGTACTTCCTAGCATTAGTACAAGTAGTATATAAATTAATGATTTCATCTGTAATGTGTTGTTTGTTTTGTTATTAATTAGTTACTATCTCGTTACTAACATAACGAGTAAATGAAACACCTAATGATTTGTTATGCATGCTTATGTAAACTACATTACATGGATGTTTCATACGATTAAAATTAAAACTGATAATAATATACATCTTCAAACTACTGAAGTTTGAATTTTAAAAATAAAAGGTGAATTATGAAATCAATGCGATACCGTCGCAATTTAGCGAAGCCCGAATATGGAATAATTCGGATTGAAGTAGTTGTGGTTTAATTCTCAAAAATCGTTCCCTGTGTGTTTGCAGTAAACTGTTTATAGAACAGTTTACTGATAGCAATCCAGCATTAATACTATCAAAATTTCTTGATGGAAATAGACTACAGGAGAAAAGCGAATTATCGGGACTATGAAAGTCGGCTGGAAACGAAAATGTAGCAGAATGATTAGCCTTTAAAGTGTATTCAATAGAGTCTGAATGGCCAAATAGGCCATATTTTTCATAGTTTCCTTTATAAGCAAGAAGAGTAAGTAAGAATAGGCTTAAAAAGATTATTCTTCTTATTATCGAGTCAATATGGTCTTCTTGTCTGCTCATAAAGTTCAAAAGTAAAGAAAATGGTTTGATATGCCAAATAAATATTTACTAATTAAGTGTAAGCGTGTTGACTTTCAGTTTGTTTTGGAGTAAATTACATGTCTATTACTAAAAACTAAAGGCATGGAAAAAACACATCGTGTTGCTCAAATTTACGGTTATTTGGTTTGCCTAGTTGCTGTTATAACATTTTTAATATGTACAGCACAGTTGGTAAATTCATTGATTGACCTTGGTGATCCTATTCATGCAGGTTGGACTCCTGAAAGTGCGCCTAGTCTTGCATCGTATGAAAATTATAAGATGGATATTTTAAAATCGACTAACAAGGCCGGAGAAACCACGAGTGCTGCATATGTTCCCGATGAGCAAACCTTACATGTAATGTACCAAGCTGCTCGTGATAATAAAGTTCAGTTAGAAAAGCACAGGGCTATTAGATCTATTATTATTAATGGATTATTAGTGGTGATATGTATTGTCCTTTTCATAACTCATTGGTTGTGGATGCTTAAGTTATCTAAGATGGAATTATAATTAACCACATTTTTCTTCCTTTAAAACATCTACATCGGCACAGAAATATCACTGCACTATTTAGTAAATAGGACGGGTCTTTGATTTTTTGTGTTTAGGTGTCGCTATTTGATATATTTATGCTTTTCGTAGCACATAGCTGAAATAGATATAATTATTTGATGCAATTTTGTTATAGGTATCGGAGCCTATTGTTCCGGCAAAGTTTAACGCTACTTTATGCAGGAATTTAGGTGCAAGTTTTTTCACAAGATTACGTTTTCGGGTATCGTCTAGTTCAAGTGCAGCAACAACTTCTTTGTTAATTATATTCTCATTCATCACGGTTAAGCCGCTCGATTCCAGATTCTTTTTCATTTCTTCCATTTCGTAATCGTACCGAAAATCGGTAAACAGAAAATAACCTCCTGGTCGTAATATGCGATGTACTTCTTGTAGGAATGCATTCATATCGGGATAACGGTGCGACGATTCAACGTTTAATACAATGTCGCAGGTACTATGGTTTAGCTCTAACTTTTGGGCATCGCCCTGCAAAAACGATAACCCATTTACTTTATGGTATCGGTTGCAGAATGAGACAGCCTGTTTATTCAAATCTATACCCAAGGCCGATGCAACCGAAAAGTTCTTTGCAATGTAGGACAATCCACCGCCTCGGCCACAGCCTACTTCGACAATATCCTTGTTTTTAATTTCAACGGCACTGGCCAAATGGTGATACAGTTGAATTGAATATCGGTTATTCTCATTGTGCTTATCTATTGAAACTTGTTGCTTGTCGTTATGATAACCATAGTTCATAAAAAGTATCTCGGCATTTTTGTCAATCTTATTAACATACCAATACCAAATACGGAAGATGTTTTCGCGAAGGTTTAATTTTAAAGCCATACCGTTGAATTTAATTACTAGTTAGGTTGTAAACATAAGAACGCACTTTTTGAGCCCAATTCCAATGTGATAGAGAACTGTCGAACATTTCATATGATAAAGGGTGCCCAATTTTTACTTTTATAGTTTTATTACGCTTTTTAAAGAACTCACGGGGCAATAGAATCAACTCAAGGTTAATATTGATGCCCAACAATCGTCTTAGCCTAAATATTGTGTAGAATAGGTTGGAGTTTCTTCCATAGAAATATATTGGCACAATATCTCTTTTGCTTGTAATCGATTTGGTGATAAAACTTTTCTGCCACTTTGTATCCTGCACTTTTCCTTTGTACAATCTCGAAACTTCGCCTGCAGGGAAGTGCGTTATTGGAATGTCCGTGCGGTAAATTTCATCAAGCAATTTTAGGTATTCCTTGGACGATCCATCAAAAACATTTACTGCTGCTATAAAGGAATGTAATTGTGGAATTAGCATAAAAGCATCGTTGGCTATAGCCTTAAGCGATCCGTATTTTCCCGAGACAATGTAGGTTAACACTAGCCCATCTATTAAGCCAAATGGATGATTTGCTACAAAAAAGCACTTTCCATTTTCGGGCAAATTATCTTCGCCTTCAACCACAATTTTTATATTATACTCTTCAATAATCTTAATCAGAAAGTCTCGTCCAATGGCCTCCGAATGCCTGTTTAAAAAGCTATTAATCTCTTCCTGCCTAATAATTTTAATGATTAATTTAACAACAAATCGTGGAAGGCTAACTAATAGTTTCGAGTTGCTTTCCTTAATAATCTTTTCAACGTCTATATACTTGATTTCATTGCTATTTTGTACCATTTATTCCAAATGCTATTGTTAATTAAGCAAAAAAATATTGCCATAAACCATTAAACTAAAAAAATAAAAGTACAGAAAGGGTTTTCCAATAGCAATTATTTGACACTGAATTATTGAATTTTAGTATTATTTAATTTAATAATATATTCTAGAATTAATGTCTGTTGTGCTCTAAATTGTCATCTCTCAATAACAAGGCTTGTTGTTTTAGTATAACTTTGCACAATACATTGGCTTATGCAAAATGTAATAAAGCGATATCCGGTTCAACATCCATTACTTCAGAAGTATATTAAATTCTTTTGGGAGTTTCGCGTCGATCAAATTCAACTTAACCATAAGTTAATTCCCCAACGGAATATCAACATAAGGATTAATTTGAGCGATACGCCCCATTATCATAGCCAAGGCAGTAATGATAGATTACTCGATAATGTTTACTTTATGGGTCTGCAGAATAAATGTACAGGGGCATACCTAAAAGTAAATGGAAATGTCGACATTGTAGGAATTTGTTTTAAACCTTACGGTTTATTTCCTTTTGTTAAAATTCCAGTATATGAATTTAAAAATCGGATATTGGGAGCTAGTGAAATTAATTTTAATTTATCGGCAAAAGTATGTGAACGATTAAAGGAATGTTCAGATACTACAAGACGGTTGGCAATTATTGAAACCGAACTAGTGGCATTACTCAACGATTCAACCCAAAGTCTTGATAAATTTCAACTAATTTTTAATGCATTAATTCAGGGGAATACATATCAGCTTAACAATTTTTGCACTCAAAATAACATTGGTATACGCCAGCTAGAGCGGTTGTTTTTAAAGTACATTGGGTTATCGCCCAATACCTATACCACACTTAATAGATTTCATGGTGCATTAAATCAGATGCTTAATGCTAGTAACGCCAAGTTAACCAGTTTAGCTTACGATAATGAGTATTTCGACCAGATGCACTTTATAAAAGAGTTTAAGCGTTACACAGGAAGTACACCCAAAAGTTTTACCAATACAAAAAATTCTATTCTCCAAATAGGCCAATTGGCGTAGCTGTCGTTTTTGTACTATTTTGCCATCTTTGATTTTCTTTATTTTGTGCCAATTAAATTTTGAAAATCATGATAATTAAATCACTTAAACTAGTTTACTTTTCTCCAACAGGTACAACAAAAAGGGTTGTACAAAGTATAGCAAAAGGATTGGATATTGAATTAATAAGCCTTTACGATATTACCAAGCCTAAAGCACGCGAGAATTCAATAGAAACAACCAAAGACGAATTGCTTATTGTTGCAGTTCCTGTTTATATGGGGCGGGTGCCTGCTATTATTAGTAACTACCTGAATAGTATAAAAGCACACAAAACCCCGACTGTTTGCGTTGTTGTATACGGAAACCGTGCTTATGATGATGCCCTGTTAGAACTTTCAAATATTTTATCGGCAGTGGGATGTATCCCTGTTTCTGGTGCGGCATTTATAGGTGAACATTCTTTTTCCAGTGAGGAGTTGCCAATTGCAGAGTCGCGGCCCAATTCTAACGATTTGCAGCTTGCCGAAGATTTTGGAAAGCGAATAAAAGATAAGTTGCATTCTACTCAAACAGTTGATACAATGGCTAAATTACATATTCCGGGGAGCTATCCTTATGGTGGATCCACCGAACTGTGGAGTATCGATTTTATTGCTATTAGTAACAGCTGTACAAATGATGGTGTTTGTGCCGAAGTTTGTCCTGCTGGTGCTATTAATACTACAAACATTAGTATTATCGATAAGGAGAAATGCATTAGTTGCTGTGCTTGTATAAAAGCTTGTCCACAAAATGCCCGAACAATAAAAGCGGGTAGGGTAAAGGATGCCGCTATTCGGCTTAATAGTTTGTTCCATGAACCTAAACTTCCCGAAATATTCTTTTAGTTAAATTTGGGTTTTGGTTTTAGTTAATCCTTAATAATTTTCAATTATACTAATAGTTATTATTTGTTTTTGAAATCCATCCTAAAATTGGGTTAGGTAATCGGCATCAAACAATTTCTCATGTTGTAATTTGTTGCTTATTTTCTTTTAAAGATCGAACAGATTATTAAAAAAAATAACAAGATTAAGCGGCAATGTTAAATTATTTCACTAAAAAATATATTTTTACGATATATATATTTTTTTTGAGGAGATGGCTTATTTAAAGAAATTGATTCTACTTACTTTATTCACTTTTATCTGTTTCCATTCAATTGGACAAAATGAAATTGATAGTCTACAACAGGTATTAAATAATGCTACTACCGTTGAGGGCAAAATAAAGGCAAAAATAGATATAGCCACTATTTACCGGAAGTGGAATATTGATTCCTTAAAAAAGTACGGATTAAGTGCCCTTTACGAAAGCAAGAAAATAGGCAATAAGTTATTGCAATGCGATAGCTATTTTGCTTTAGCCGGAGGGTATAGCAACAGTTACATTACTAAAGTCTCCGATACGGTATGGATGTATCTTGACTCGGCCGAAGTAATTGCGAATAAAACTCATGATAAATACCGGATTGCACTGGCAAATTATTATCGCGGGACAATAAATTACCTGCAAAATAATTTTAGTGAATGTGTTAAATATCTGTTAAAGGCCGACGATCAATTTAGTCTCATAAATGATACGGAACATCTGGCGCGTATAAAACATGTCATTAGTTGTTATTATGCTACAACTGGAGAGTATGAAAAAGGATTGAAGTATTCCCTTGAGGCATACCCCTTGTTTGAAGAATTAAACCAAACAGAAGATCTGATATACTCAATGATGAGTTTAAGCGATATTTATTTACATTTAAACGATACCATTAACACTACAAAATGGAGAAGACGATGCTATACCTATTCAATGAAATATGGACAACCCGACGATAAGGTTTCAGGAGCCGAAAACCTAGCGATACTGTTTTATTTGTTAAATCAGGATGACTCGGCAATATATTATTATAATCAATCGATACAATTGGCAAATTATCCGGGTAGCGAAAAAAACTTATATGCAACCTATGGTAATCTTGCGCGAATATATTTTAAAAATGGGGACCTCACCCTATCGGAAAAATACTTTCTAAAAGCACTAAATAACAAAACGCAAATTGGATCTCCGCGGTCAAAACTAAAAATGCTTTCGGACCTTTCGGATTTGTATTACACATTGGGCAATTATAAAAAATCTCTGACTTATTTACAGAAGTACCAACATTTAAAGGATAGCTTAAAGTTGAGCCAGGCGAGTGCTTTGCTCGATCAAGCCCTTGCCGATAAAGAACTCACAGAACGTATAAACGAGTTAACCTTGCTAAAAAAGCAGCAATCGTCGATGGTTACAAAAGTGTACCTACTGGGCATTTGTGCTTTTTTGCTCATTATTATTTACTATTCGTTTTGGTATTATCACCGGTACCTATATTATAAGAATGCCAAAAGGGTGTATAATAATAGATCCGATTTCCAGTCGGGTACAATATGGAGCTATTCTTTTCCAAAGAAGCAACCTAAGCAGTGGATGCTATTCATCTCGGCAATCATTTACATGGGCATTGTTTACATACTGTATTTATTTGCTTTTACTCATCAAGTATCAATACTGCCAATGGCTGGGGCTGCACTTGTGGGAGTATTGTTTTTTATTGCCTTTAAATTGATACAAATTTCCCCAATGGCCCTCAAAAAGGAAGTTACCCAAAGTTTGATTGTGAATTTTACTTTCATTATACTTTCATTGGCACTATTCCTAATTGTGAGTCGACTTAGCGTTACTTCTCAAAACATACTTTACCTGTTAATGATTATTTGCATTGCAAATTTTGCAGCACTGCTAGCTATGGGGATGATGAACCTTCGTGAGAGTTCCGATTTGTTTTACCAAAACATTATTGATGGAATAAACGAAAAGATCAATGTTCATAGCAGTGGAAACGAATTGGTTAGCCATCTAAAACAGGGTGAGCCTGTAATTCAGATAGACGATTTAAGCATTACTATAGACAATGTGCTGTTTATTGTTTCCGATAACGTTTATCAGGAGTTTATTTGTGTGGAGAACGGGAAGATTGAAAAAAAACTTACTCGTAAGACCTTGGCATATATCGAAAAGGAGCTAGAACTCTATCCAAGTTTTATTCGCTGTCACCGATCGTACATTGTTAACTTAAATAAGGTAAAAGAGGTTAGGGGGAATTCAAGGCAGCAATATCTCATACTAGAGAGTACTTCAGAGAAAATTCCAGTATCCCGTTCGCAGGCATCCGAAATACTACTGCGCTACGAATCCTTTAATAGGAATTAGGGTAGCTCTACCCATTTACAACAAAACCTTCCCGTTCGCAACACCGCGCTATCATTTGATTTTGCGGGGTTGTACTTTTGTCTGTGTTAATATTTTTATGCTCTGTGAAAGGATTAATCACTTTTAAAAAATTATTATGCAGATGAAAAAAACTTTTACTTTTATTCTTGGATTCCTATGGGCGTTTGTGCTCCATGCACAGTACACCCTTACCGACGACGATGTCGTGGTAACCGATGGAATCATAACATCGTGTTCGTACGATTTTAGTATTAAAAAAATTATTATCCCCGAAACGCTCGATGGGCAAACGGTGATAGGGATTGCTGATGGCCCTTATGGAACAGGAGGAATTTTTTACAAAAAAGGAATAACCAAACTTCAATTGCCTGCAACAATTGTATCAATTGGCGATTATGCTTTTTATAATAACGCAATCGATACGCTTGAAATTAGTTATTCCACATCTTTGACTACAATCGGCACATATGCATTTGGAAGAAATAGTATTGCAGAGTTCAATTTTGGCAATCTCCCGAATCTAACAACGATTGATGAATATGCTTTTTACAGCAATGAAATTGACACCATTGATTTAAGCGGATGCCAAAATTTAAAATCCATTGGAGCGTATGCGTTTCATAATAACTACTCCGACACGCTGATACTGAATAACCCGTCTTTAAGAACAATTGGGGCAAAGTCGTTTTATAATAATCAATTTAAACATATCGATTTAAGCAACTGCGATTCATTAAAAGAGATTGGGTCGTATGCTTTTAAATGTTATGGTTCTACCCTTTCTTCTTTTGCCCTGCCACAACCCGGATACAGCGGGTTTAATTATTGGATAGATGAAAATAGCAACACTTATGCAGCTGGCGATGTTGTCAGTGACTTAAGTACTTATTATACAGCTAATATTACCTACACGCTTACTGATGATGATGTTGAGGTAACCGATGGGGTTATTACTGCCTGTTCGTACGATTTTTTCGCTACAAACATTACAATTCCTGAAACCTTAGACGGGCAAACCGTAACCGGTATTGCCGGCTCCAGTTCATCCTCCGCTGGGTTGTTCGCCGATAAGGGAATTGTTTCATTGAAATTGCCATCTACCATCAAGGAAATAGGTGCTTACGCATTTTATGAAAACAGTATTGATACCCTTAATTTTGCCAACAATGCCAACCTGCATAAAATTGGTAATTATGCTTTTGCTATTAACCAGTTAAAAGCCTTAAGTTTTAACAATTGTACTGCGCTCGATTCAATTATGAATGGGGTTTTCTATAATAGCAGGTTAGATACGGTTGATTTTAGCAATTGCTCATCGCTTTCATTAATTGGATATCAAGCTTTTTATTATAATTATGGAAAAGTTAACATTGATTTGAGCAGCTGTACTGCTTTAAAAAAAATAGACAAACAGGCTTTTGCTTATGGATATGTTGATACCATTGATATTTCAGGTTGTTCGTCGTTAACCTATATTGGAGCTAATGCCTTCAGTGGAAATAAATTTAGCAGTGTAGTATTACCCAAATCGAACACCGTTAGCGGTTTCCAATATTGGACCGATGTAAACAATAACACCTATACACCAGGAACAACACTTGCCGACCTTACTTTGTATTACTGGGCATATATACCATACACCCTTACCGATGATGACGTAGTAGTTACTGATGGCGAAATTACCAGCTGCAGCTACGATTTTGCCACTAAAGATATTATTGTTCCACAAACACTTGATGGGCAATCGGTAACAATGCTTGGTAAGTCGGTGTTTTATAATAAAGGATTATTAACTATTCAGCTACCCGCAACTATTGAAACGATTGGGAATGCTGCAATTCGTGGAAATACCAATTTAAGCCGGGTGAAATTTGATGGTTCATCGAATCTTACATTTATTGATGATTATGCTTTTTTTCAGGATGGTATAAAGATTTTTGATTTTGATAAATGCCCCAAACTAGCTACAATAAATACCAAAGCTTTTTATCAGAATTCATTAGATACCATCGATTTGAGTGGTTGCACCGCGTTACGATCAATTTCCTCGTATGTTTTTTATAATAACAATGCCGATACATTAATTTTAAACAATTCGGCGTTAAAATCGATTGGAAACAGGGCTTTTTATGGCAATAGTTTTAACCAAATTGATTTAAGCAGTTGCGACTCGTTACAAAATATAGGTGCGTATGCTTTTTATGACAATAAATTTAGTGCATTTGTATTGCCCCAATCCAATTATTTAGGGTTTAAGTATTGGTACGACGATCAGGGAAATACCTATGCTTCGGGAGACAGTACTAAAAGCACGGAATACAGCTATGCGGCAAAAATTATCCATTCACTTACTGACGATGAAGTGGTGGTAGTTAATGGGGTAATCAACACATGTACCTATAGTTTCGATATAAAAGATATAGCAATCCCCAACCAGTTGGATGGACAATATGTTACTGGTATTGGCGATTCGGTGTTCTACAATAAGGATATAACTAGTATCCAATTGCCCGATTCCTTAGAGTGCATTGGCAACTATGCATTTTATTCATGTGCTATGGATACCCTCAATTTTAGTGTATGTCCTAATCTCGACTCAATTGGCTCGTATGCTTTTCAAGGTTGTAACCTTGATTCGTTAATACTCGATAATCCCAAATTAACCTATATCGGTGTTTGGGCATTTGCCTCAAACAACCTGGTTCATGTCGATTTTAGTAAATGCCCAGCACTAAAAACAATCGACCAGTATGCATTTTATAGCAATAGTAATAACATATCGGTTAATTTTAGTAATTGTAGTGTTTTGTCGGTTATCGGTGCATCGGCATTTAGGTATAATAAAATTCCTGATGTCGATTTAAGTCCTTGTACCTCGTTGCAACAGATTAATGGATATGCCTTTTCTGATAATGTACTAACCCAGTTTACGTTACCTGCTGTTAATCTTACTGGTTTTATATGCTGGAGAGACGCAAATGGAATAAGTTATAGCCCTAACACAAGCGTTTCCAGCCTCAAAATATCTTATCAGGCTGCTATTCCTTATACCCTTACTGATGAAGATGTGAATGTGAGTAACGGATTAATTGATACCTGCTATTACGACTTTACCTACAACGATATTATTATTCCCGATTCGTTAGACGGGCAGTTAATTACCGGCATTTCGTCGAGCTCAACATATAGTAAAGGAGTATTCTATAATAAAAAGATATGTAGTGTTGTATTCCCCGATTCGTTAAAAACGATAGGGAGTTATGCATTTTACAATAACCTTATTGATACGATTGACCTGAGTAACCTTACTGCCCTGACAGTAATTGATACTAGTTCCTTTTATAATAATAAATCGACTGCGCTAAAATTGGACAATTGTACCAGTTTAACCAATATCAACTTTTATGCATTTATAAGTATTTATGCAAAAAGTATTGATTTAAGGCCCTGTACCAGCCTTAATTATATTGGGACAAAAGCATTTTATAGCGATTCGGTGGATTATTTTATTTTGCCGGAGAATTCGGCTGCGGATTTCTTGTATTGGAAAGATGGAAACAGTAACATTTATTACGGAAATGATACAGCAACCATCAAAAATACTTATTATACAGCTGTATTCCCATATACCCTTACCGATGACGATGTAGTGGTTACAGACGGCGTAATTGTAAGCTGCAGCTACAATTTTAGCAGCACAGCTATTATTATTCCCGACACGTTAGATGGCCAGGCTGTTATTGGTATTGCCGATGGAACTTCATCAACGAAAGGGATTTTCTATAACAAGAAAATCACCTCGGTAAAACTGCCTTCAACCTTGACCTACATTGGTAAATACGCATTTTCCACCAATAAGATTATAAGCATCGATGTAAGTGATTGTGCCAACATTAAGGAGTTTAGGGATTATTCGTTTTACTATAATAATCTTGATGTTTTAAATTTATCGTATATCGATTCCTTGACGACTATTGGTACCTATGCTTTCAGCAGGAACAGTATCGATTCGCTTATTTTAAATCCTTCGGCTCCATTAGCCTCCATTGGTAACTATGCTTTTAGCAGTAATAATATCGATACAGTTAGTTTAAACAGTTACACAACCCTAAACAGTATCGGATCCTATGCTTTCGCCAGTAACAGCCTTACGGGTATTGAACTTTCTGGTTGCACCGGATTGTTGAGGATAGGTTCCAATGCCTTTGCCAATAACTCGGTCAAATATTATTTATTGCCAAAACCTGCCTATTCCGATTTTGAGTACTGGATTAATAATGATGGCACCCACTATGCGGCAGGCGATTCGGTGTTAGTGGCTGATTTTAATAAATCGTACCGTGCATTTATTCCTTATACCCTGACCAACGATGATGTAGTAGTAACCGATGGTACCATAACCAGCTGTAGCTATAGCTTCTTGTTCACCGATATTATTATGCCTCAAATACTCGATGGACAAACAGTAACCGCAATTGCCGATGGAAGCAGTACAACCGATGGTGTATTTGCCAATAAGGGTATTACCAGCATTCAGCTACCATCGTCATTGGCTAAAATTGGTAATTATGCATTTTATGCAGCATATATTGATTCGCTGGATTTTACCAACTTTACCACCCTTGAAACCATCGGTGTTCAAACTTTCTATGGTGGTTATTCACTCGACTATCTTAACTTTACAAATTGTACAGCACTATCGACAATTGGCGACAAAGCTTTTTGCTACAACTCGCTCGATACGCTCATATTTACAAATTGTACTGCTTTAACCAGCATTGGTGTAAATGCTTTTTATGTTAATACCTTACACTCCTTAGACATAAGTGGATGTACTGCCTTAACCTATATTGGAGCCAATGCTTTTGATTATACTCAACTAAATGGTCTTGTGCTTCCAACGCCCAACTATGCTGCTTTTGAATATTGGTACGATGGTAATAAAAACCAATTTGCACCAGGCGACAGCATAACCGATTTAAAAACTTCATATACAGCCTATATTCCATATACTTTAACCGACGATGATATTGAGGTGGTGAATGGATATATTATTAGCTGCAATTATGATTACCATTTTACCAATATAGTTATTCCTACCTATGCCGATGGACAAACCATTATTGGTATAACTGATAAGACTGCTGGTTTTGGCGTGTTTGCTAATAAAAAAATTACCAGTGTTAAGCTGCCTTCTACAATCGAATATATTGGTAATTATGCCTTTTACAACAACAGCAGCTTAGTAAAGATAGATTTTAGCGAATGTACCTTGCTAACTCAAATAGCCACAAGTGCTTTTGAGCATAACGCGGCACTTACACAAATCGATCTATCCAATTGTACTTCGTTAGTTAAAATTGGAGTATCGGCTTTCGACTTTAACTATAATGTTTCCGAATTAAAGCTCGATGGTTGCAGCAAGCTAAAATCCATTGGAAGATATGCTTTTTACTATAATGCTATTGATACGCTTAACCTAAATGGCTGCGAATCGCTTACAACTATTGATAGGGGAGCATTCTACGATACAGGTCTCGACACTATTATTCTTAATAAGTGCAGCAAACTTGCTTTTATCGATATGGAGGCTTTTCTTGACACTAAGCTTAGTAAGTTGATATTACCGGCTACCTCATATACCAATTTTGCTGGTTGGGTTGATGGAAATGGCACTAAATATACTGATGCCGATACAATTACCGATTTCACTACCTACTATTATGCCGATGTAACCTACACTCTTACCGACGATGACGTTGTTGTTACCAACGGTATTGTTGATACCTGTACCTACGACTTTAGCATAAAGAAGATTATTATGCCCGAAACCCTCGATGGACAAACCGTTAAAGGTATTGCCAGCAAATCGGAGGCTCGGTACGGAGTATTCTCGGTACGCAACATTGTTTCAATCAGCTTACCCAGTACTCTAGAAACCATTGGCGATTATGCATTCTACTACAATAGATTGAATAGACTTAACCTATCAGGTTTTAACAAATTAACCCAGATAGGATACCAAGCCTTTTGCTCGAACTATATAGATACTCTTAATTTAACAAACTGTAGCAGTCTTGAATCAATTGGTAATAGTGCTTTTAATGGTAACTATAATAAATTAACCAATGTTATTTTTGACGGATGTACCTCGCTTAAAACTATTGGTAGCAATGCTTTCTACACTAATAAAATAGCCTCGGTTAACCTTAATGGTTGTACAGCATTAAACACCATTGATGTAGGAGCATTCTCGGGTAATAGCTTAACCTCTGTTGTAATTGATAACTGTAGTCAGCTTACCTTTATTGGTAAAAATGCATTCTATAACAATTCGAACTTAACAGGTGTAAAGCTGCCGAACTCTGGTTTTAGCAATTTCCAGAATTGGAAGGATGGTAATGGCAATGCTTATGCAGCTGGCGATTCAATAAAGAGCTATTCTACATGCTACTATGCGGTAATTCCTTATACCCTTACCGATGATGATGTTGTTGTAACTAACGGTATAATCGATACCTGTACCTACGACTTTACTTTAAAAACTATTATCATGCCATCTACGCTCGATGGACAAACAGTTACAGGTATTGCCGATAAGGTTTCGGGTAATGGAGTATTCCAAGGTAAAAACATAGCTACCATGCAGCTGCCAACTACAATGACCTATATTGGCGATTACTCCTTCAGGGGCAACTCTCTTGCCGATATTAATATCAACAGCTGTAATGCATTAACCAAGGTGGGCATTTATGCTTTGGAAGCATTAAATATTGATAAAGTAGATTTTAGAAATTTTAATGCACTTAAAACTATCGATTTTGGTGCTTTTTATGGTGCTGGTATCGATACTGTACTTCTCGATAACTGCACATCGTTAAGCAGCATTGGCAAATATGCATTCTATAGCAATAGCATAGATACCTTAAGCCTTAAAAATTGTACAGCGTTAGCCACTATCAACGATTATGCTTTTGGAAACAATTCGTTGGATAAGCTCGATTTGTCGGATTGCTCGGCTTTAAATACCATTGGGAATAACTCATTCTATAAGAACTCCATCGATAGCGTTGATGTTTCGGCAAGCAGCAAGTTAACCTACATTGGCTGGTCGGCATTTGCCAATAACACGGGTATAAATCTGGGGACTTTGCCTGTTGTTACTAACCTTGATGGTTTTAGCGGATGGAGAGATGCCTTTGGTGCCGAGTATGCTTCGGGTGCTTCTATCCCTACTGTAGGTGTTCACTACTATGCTGTTGTTCCATACACATTAACCGACAACGATGTTGTGGTAAACAATGGTGTAATAGACTCGTGCACGTACGATTTTACTTCGAAGACCATTATTATTCCATCAACCCTCGATGGGCAAACAGTAACCAGTATTGGTAGCCTTGATGAATATAAAGGAGCATTTAGCAACAACCATATATGTAGCGTTGAGTTGCCTACAACCCTAAATTCAATTGGCGAGTATGCATTCTACGCTAATTCATTAACATCGGTTGATATTGCTAGCTGTAAATCGTTAACCGAGATTGACAAGTATGCATTCTTTGCAAACTCATCCTATTTGAAATCTATAATTCTGCCATCACCCGACTTCGATGGGAATGTGCTCGATTACTGGATCGATGATTTGTATAACAGATACAATGGAGGTGATGGTATTGCTAGTTTCTCCATAGGTTATAAGGCGGTATTAACCGACAAGCCTTACACGGTAACCTTTAACGTGCTTTACAAAAATGCACCGGTAAATGGAGCTGTAATCTCGGTTGAAGGGAAAAGCCTAACCACCAGTTCCGAAGGAATTGTTTCAGTTAAACTGATTAATGGAACCTATAGCTTTACCATTAAAACCGAAGGGTATAACGATGTTGAGAGCTCGTTTACTGTCGATAACAATGATCAAACGGTTACTATAAACATCTATGCCAACGGGGTTGACGAAAGGATAACCAGTAAGCTTAGCATTTATCCTAATCCTGCCACTACTGAGCTAACCATAGCAAGTGGTAGCATTATCGAAAGTGTACAGCTTATTTCGATGACAGGAGCGGTGGTGCAGTCGGAAATAGTTCATAACACCGAAACGAAGCTTAATGTACAGAGCCTACCAAAGGGTATTTATTTGGTTAAGATAAATACACCGGAGGGTTCAATTGTTAAACGTATTTGTAAACAGTAAAATACTAAACTACACCCAACCATAAACCTTAACTAAATTGTTGCTAAACCTCCCTTCTAATGTCCTTTGGGATATTGAGGGGAGGTTTTTTAGTTATTCATGGAGCGTTAAGTATGAAAGGTTAAAGGGATGAAGTTTGAAGTTAGAATGCAGAAGTTGGATGAAGTTAAAAGAAATTAGAGAAAGGTTTATATCAAAATTCAAAAAAAACATTAACTAGTATTCCTGATGTAGCGAAGGCCAGAAATTTTGAGTAGTTAAAAGTTGGCAAATTAAGAGCTAAAAGGAAGAATACATATATTTCTCTCTTTACAATCAACCAACAAACACCAACTTAGACCTGTTCTACGAACAAAGAACAACAAATCGGCTATCTTTGGGGAATAAAAAAAATTATGCAATGAGAAGATTACTTGATATTGAAAATTGGGAGCGGAGAGATCATTTTAACTTTTTCAGAAAATTCGAGGAACCTTTTTGGGGAGTAACCGTTGAAATTAACTGTACTTTGGCATACGATTACTGTAAAAAGAATAGCCTTTCGTTTTTCCTATACTACTTGCATAAGTCGCTAGTTGCAGCAAACTTTATTGAGCCATTTAGGTATCGCATTGCTGACGATCGGGTGTATGTTTACAACACGGTAAATGCCTCGCCAACCATAAACCGCGACAATGGAACATTTGGCTTTGCCTACATGGATTACATCGAAAATTTCGACAAGTTTTATGACGCTGCAAAGCATGAGATAGTCCGAATTAAAAGTACTTCGGGGTTAGTTCCGGCGATTTCTGGCGAAAATGTTATTCATTACTCATCCATGCCTTGGATAAACTTTAGCTCAATGTCTCATGCCCGAAGCTTTTCGTTTCCCGACAGCTGTCCTAAAATTACTTTTGGAAAAATGATCGAAAAGGATGGCCAGAAAGTTATGCCAGTTTCGGTTCATGTGCATCATGCCCTTATGGATGGATACCATGTTGGATTATTTATTGATAAGTATCAGGAATTAATGAACCATTCAGAGCTGTAGAACTAAAACGTTGGAAGACAGAAGACAGAAAACAGAAAACCTCTTGTTTGCGCGCGTCTTCTTCTGACGCGTACAGGCTAATACGGCAGGGATAGTACATTTACGTTAGCGAGGGAATTGGAAGTTAGAGGAAGTTAGAGGAACGAAAACAGAAGACAGGAGTCAGAAGACAGAAAACTCCTGTTTGCGCGCGTCTTCTTCTGACGCGTGCAGGCTAATACCGCAGGGATAGTCATTTGCGTTAGCGAGGGAATTGGAAGATGGAAGTTGGAAGTTCGAAGATGGAAGAAGTTAGAGGAACGAAAACAGAAGTTGGAAGACTGAATATAACTATTAACGATTAGTAACAGACGTTATAACAGGAAGAAATTTTCTTATAATCCTATTAGTCATCAACAAACAACCATCAACATCCAATCATCTTTTTGCGAGTTTACCGTAAGTAAGCAACTGAAACAAGGATGAACTTGAACAAAGCAAGCATGTTTTATTCGTATGCAAGGATGAACTTGAACAAAACAAGCATGTTTTATTCGTATGCAAGCATGTTCTTGAACAAAGCAAGCATGTTTTGTTTATATGTAAGCATGAACTTGAACAAAGCAAGCATGTTTTATTTGTATGTAAGCATGTTCTTGAACAAAGCAAGCATGTTTTATTCGTATGCAAGCATGTTCTTGAACAAAACAAGCATGTTTTGTTTGTATGTAAGCATGAACTTGAACAAAGCAAGCATGTTTTATTCGTATGTAAGCATGTTCTTGAACAAAACAAGCTTGCAAAGAACAAAAGCAACCCTCGGCTCGGCAAAGTCTGTGACTTCGTCGTAGTTAAAATGGCAGTTTATAACTGCCATTGCCGTGAGGCAGAGTGTATTTTGATGGAAAAAGTTTACGGTTTAAAGATAGCCATTTAAACAAGCGTAGTCATAAGACTACGCTTAGCGCAACGCAGCGTATCTACGTCGCAATTAAACAGTGGTTTCCTGACCGCGCAAAAACTCAATTTTACACCATTACTATTCTGGACAAAATTGGTTAGCTTGCCAATATGTCAACAGGTTTCCAAATGGCGGATCAAACTGCACTGTACTACTTAACCTTGCAGGTGATGGATTGGATAGACGTTTTTACACGACCAATCTACCGTGATATTATAATTGATAGCTTATGCGCGGTCAGAGACCGCTACTTAGGTACGACGAAGTCGCAAACTTCGCCGAGCGAGGGGGTTAGTTATTATTTGTCAAATCTATGGTCAAGTAAAACAGCATTTGTAATTTTCTTTTCTTCAAGATTAATTAACATCTTTCTATTCTCATTACTTATTCTTTGTCCCATAATTACGAATTTTAAACATGTATCATCAATTCTTAAAAAAGGATTAAATTTAACAGGTGTGAAATCTAAAGCATGTCTTGGTAATTGAGATAGTATAAGTCTATATTCTTTTTCATATTTCCAATGTTTCGTTTTTGAAAGCAAATGATTTAATGTCCATTTTAACATACCGTTTTTATAAATAGTGGTTTCAAGTTTTCTTACTCCACTATAAGATATAGCGCGATGATGTAATTGATATGAGTTGCTATCAAGGTTTTTTCTTAAAGTAGCAATCAGCAATTCTTTGTCAAGCACAAAACAGATACCCTTTGCTTCATCAGCATAATGCGTCCATAGTAAATTATCAGAATGCGATTGCGAGAAACAGCATATACCATAATATTCATTCTGAAGATGAGTAAAATATTCTTTGAAAAACTTTTCATGACTAGATTCTTCACCTAAATCTAATCCAGCATCTTTTATTAAAAATTTTATTTCTTCACTCAAATAATACCTTGAACTTAATATTGAACTTCTCGTTTTCTGCGAAAAATTCTGTGAGTTTTTTATTTTTAAATTGAATTGAGAGTCAAGAGGATCATTCAATTTATTAGGAGCGCAAAAAAAAAGAGTCTTATTCACTAATATCTGTAACGCATTAGTATTAAACCTACAGAATTTAAAAAGGTATCTACCAGATTCTAATTTAGTTTCGATATCCATTTCATTTACCTCCAATACTGTTTTCAATAATTATCCCCAACTTACTTATATATGTATTAAAACCACATTTTTCACACCTTACTTAATGTGTAACATGTAGCTTTTGCACTATAAAACTAGCAATAATTCGTATAAAACAATATATCCAATGCTTTTATGTGTTTTAATAGGGAATAGGGTATTGCTGTTACCGACTTTATTTGTGCTTGTTTAATAATGAATGTACTATTTTACTTTGCATACATTTAAAGAAACTGGAAAAGAAGCGCACGCGTCAGAAGAAGACGCGCGCGAACAAGAGTCGCAGACTTCGCCGAGCGAGGTTAACCGTGTGTTGGCGGTAGTTTATTTAAATAAATTTATAGGTGTTTTCATTTTAGCTTCAAAGTTTAATGCATTCATCATAAACAAAGCTTTTATTTCATTCATTTTAGGTGTAATATGTTTATTAAGAAAATTTTGAGACATACACCAATATTCCATTCTTAAGATAAGAAGTTCACTTAATGCTAATTCATAATCTAACTTTTTTAAATGAGAGGTGTAAGTAGAACGATATTTTTTATGTTCGCCAATTATCCAAATGGAATTAGTTGCTGTTGGAAAAACACTTATAAAGGTAGTTGGCATTTTATTATTAAGCATTCTAATATTATATTCCTCAATTGTGCTGGGTTCTTGTTCGTTTGGTTCTTTAATGTTGATTGGAGCGGATGTGCATATTTCGGCATATGGTCTTATTAACAGTTCAAACTCAAAATTCTCTTCATTAGATAGAATATCATTTTCAAGTTGAGATTTAAAATAATTCAAATTTATAATACCTAGATTTAGTCCATTCAGGTAATCTTCAAATAATTCACCTATATCAATCACAGAGAATTTTTTGCGTTGTTCGAGTATGTTGGTAAGAAGTTGTTTGACTTGTTCCTTTCTTCTAATTTCTTGGCAAAGCCCCCTGTAACTGAAAAGACATTGAACTTTATAGTTATTAAAATCAACGTCATTTGATTCTATTGGCTTAAATATTTTATCATCATGTGATGGACAAAATCCTGGAAAAGAAAATGCTTCATTAATTCCAATTCTTTGATATTTGAAAATGCCTTGACTATCAATTTCCCAAATGTTTGTTGGCTTGACTTCTATTATATGTTTATTTATTTCTATTCGAGAAAGAATTCCATTTTTTTGTAGCACGTGAGAATTAATGCATTTTTCGTTGCAGTCTGCATACATACATGTCCACGATGTCTTTTCCATCTTTTCAAAACATTCGTAAAAAAGTTTTTTATCCTGAATTAGGTTCTGCATGTTAGTTGCATGTTAAATTACCGCCAACGTTAAGCATATGTTTTGTTGTGGATTTTGAAACAGTTTCCTATTCCACGTTACAAAATTTGAGTAGAACAGGAACCTTGAAGTAAGTACTTAATCCCAATAAAATATATGTATTGTTAGTTGCCGTTATTTATATTTTGTTATCATTAAATCAAATTTACTATTCTTTTTATTCTCATTAGGATCTTGTAATTCAACAGATATTCCTTGGATATATTCAAAATACTCAGAAGTAATATTTAATAAATATATTGTACTTGTTCCAGAATTTAAAATCGTAAGAATTGGAGGATCATCAAAACTTGGAAGTCTAACTCCTTCAATTGTTTTTAGGTTTTTATAGTAAACTCTTACATTTTCGCTTTTATCTCTATCAAAAAAAATGTTTTTAACTATGAAAGTACTAACGTTTGGAGAAAACTCCTTTTGGAGATTTATCAAATCGGTTTTCAATCGATTTGTTTCTTTTACTGAAACATTTAAGGCTTCAATAGTCTGTATCCGTTGTGAATCAATACTAACTACTAATTTCTTATAGTAATTTAAAGTTGAATCATACTGTTTTAATTTAACCTTATATTGTTTAACATTGTCATTATAATCTGATTTAATAGAGGTAATAGAATTGTAACCAAGGAATCCTCCAACAACTACAATTATTGAAGTTGATGCAATTAATAGCTGAATCTTATAATTTAATTCATAATATTTTTCATCACTAATTGATGTTTCATTTTCATTTCTCTTAAAACGCAAAAGTTTTTTGTATAATCGAAAGTCAATTCCGAAAATAAATATTATTGTAATCAAAATAATCAATCCCAAAATTGCTAAAAATGTTTCCATAAGCCATTTTTATAGTGGTAACTAAAGGTTTGCGGTATGAAACGTAGCGGATTGCGTGGCTGCGAACTTATCCCCCGTTACTGACCTTGCCAGCGGGAGTTAAACTTGCAAATTGAACTGAAACCGCTATGTTTTATGACCGCGTGTTAGCCACTGCCATTTTTTATGTCAATTTTAATACATCCTTTGTGATAAATTCATAAACAAATTTTACGGTATCCTTATCAATCACCTGCGCAAGTCCCAAATCTATTAACTTCCCTTTCAATAATTGTCCCCAGTTTGTTTTATTAAGTTGTCCATATAATTCCTTTAGTTCTTGTAATTCATCAAATAATATTTCTTGACCCAAACCAAGTTTGTCCAACTTGTCAATTAATTCATCTATCCTCTCAGATACTTCTTCTTTTGAATTCCCAATCCCATTATAAGTTGACTTCTGTTTTTTCCTTTTTTCTTCAACATATAATTTTCCTTCAAGAGTTAATTGAGCATCAACGATTCTTATTTTTGTACTATTCACCAATCCTTGGTCCATTAAGAGATTTACAATCTGTCTATCTTCGCCATGTCTTGATAATGTTATTCCATTACCCTCAAATATCCAATCAACAGGGTAGTAAAAGTTATCGTATAAATCGTATAATTTATCCAATAACAATTCGATAATATCTTCAGTTGTATATTTCTTACGAACTTCTATATTAATTTCATTGGGTCTGATTACTGCATCAGAAATACTTAAAATTCTCAAATAATAATCAAGATTTTTTGTTTTAGATTTCAATTCTGAGAATTCATTCTTAATCTCTTGCATAATGTTTCTCTGAGCACCAGGAATATGAAAATCCGCTGTTTGTCTTTGTCTAAATCCATTAGCAAATTCCTTTTGCGTATCATCGAAAGAATCAGACAAATAATTATAACATTTATCTACCCAATCTTTTATCTCTATTTTTACATATTCATATAATTTTTCATCTCTTATAGTTACAGATTCCTTTTGTGCAATCTCATCTCCTTCTAAAATCAAGGCTTTGATTTGTTCTTGAAATTCTAACCAATCTTTAATAAGTTTCATGTGTTCATTTTTTATGGTTGTGGCTAACTTACTTATACATGTATTAAAACTGCATTTTTCACACCTTACTTAATGTGTAACATGTAGCTTTTGTTACATATTATTTCACTATAAAACTAGCAATAATTCTTATAAAACAATATATTTCAATGTTTTTATGTGGTTTAATAGGGAATAGGGTATTGCTGTTACCGACTTCATTTGTACTTGTTTAATAATGAGTGTACTATTCTACTTTGCATACATTTAAATGAACTTGGAATGAAGCGCACGCGTCAGAAGAAGACGCGCGCGAACAAGAGCTTGTTTAATAATGAATGTACTATTCTACTTTGTACACATTTAAAGAAACTAAGAATGAAGCGCACGCGTTGGAAAAAGATGCGCGCGAACAAGATATTACTTTACCCAAAAACTAAAGAACACGCATACAAACACAAGATATATAACCATACTGTAACGCATTAATTGTATCTTGCAGCAATGCTAAACCTTATTGTATGATTGGGATTATTGTATCGATAGTAACTATTGGTTTTGCATAAGTATAGGTAGTGTAATAAATTACATTTAAAGTAGGCGATTAGGAGTATGGACAAGAATTATGCGTGTTACTGTGGTCTTTACTGTGAGAATTGTGCGGTTAAGGTTAATGTTGAACCGGCTGCAAAGGTTCTATACAATGAAATGCAGAAGCTGGGATTCGAGGGAATTATGTCGTTCTTTCCGGATGGCGAACAGTTCTGGTCGTTCCTAAAAGGCATGACTACCAACGGGGTTTGCATTTCGTGTAAGGCGGGGAGTGGAAATCCGGCCTGCAAGGTCAGGCTGTGTGCAAAGGAGCGTAATGTTGAAATGTGTGCCTTCTGCGAGAGCTACCCTTGCGAGCATTTACAGGATTTGTTGGATGGTTACCCATTGCTTAAGTCCGATAATTCTATTTTAAGGGATAATGGCTGGGAGGCCTGGGGAAAGCATCAAGACGAACGCCATGCAAAAGGGATTGGATTTGCATACGCTAAGAAAGACGATGAATAGGAGATAAATATTGAATCATGATACTAATTTTCGAAACAGAACGGTTATTCCTTCGTGAGCTAACGCTTCAGGATATGCCTAATCTCTCGTTGGTTCTATCGGATCGGGAATCAATGAAACATTACCCGCATGCCTTTTCGGCCGAGGAGGTTAAAAAATGGATAGAGCGAAATATAGCGCGGTATAAAAATGATGGCTTTGGATTATGGGCAGTAATTCGGAAGGATGATAATCAGTTTTTGGGCGACTGCGGAATTACATTGCAGAATATAGATGGCGATATTTTACCCGAAATAGGTTTCCATATTATTAAAAGTTTCTGCAATATGGGATATGCAACCGAGGCCGCCGAAGCTTGCAAGAAGTATGCACTAGAGACATTGGGCTTTAAATCAATTTACTCGTACTCCGAAATAGGGAATAAACCATCGCAAAGGGTTTCTGCAAAAATTGGAATGAGTAAAGTAAAAACATTCCAGAACGATGGAATAACAGAGGTTGTATACGAGTACAGTACCGAAAGTTAAGCTTGTTACCGAATGTATTACCAATTTTCTATACCATGGATGCTAAAGATAACGTAATGCTTTTACGCGACGAGGCCGTTGAGCCTACCGCGAATGTTCTGAAGAATATTCTGGATAGCAAACTATTTGCTGTTTATGAAGAGCTAATGCGAGTATTTGCTGCCGAGTTTAATTTGGAGCCACAATGGCGATTCTATAAGGATGGAAAAGCATGGTTGTGTAAGGTGTGTTACAAGAAAAATACGGTGCTATGGCTTTCGGTTTGGCAGAACCAAATTAAGATAAGTTTCTACTTTACCGAAAAGACCCGGGCGGGTATCGATAGCCTTAATATTAGCAGTAACATAAAGGTTAATTTTTCGAATGCCAAACCGGCAGGTAAATTAATACCTTTGATTGTTGATGTTGAGCAATTGGAGCATCTGACCGATTTAAAGGAAATTATAAAGTATAAGAAAGAGCTGAAGTGATGCGAAGAATACTCTTTACAATTTGCAATTTGCTACTTGTATTTAACCTTGCTAAAGGGCAAACGCTACAGATTAGGAATGAGACCAAGATTGATTTCGATAAGGTTGTAGTTTTTACCGAGCGAGAGGAGGGACGGCATACTTACGATTATAATCCCGAGTTTAGGTATGGAGGACGGAAATATGCTACTCCAGCTATTACGGTCGATACCTTTGAGTATGCCAGTGAGATTAAACTCAATAAATCCGAAAAGTACACCTTAAAGTTTGTTGGTTTGTCCGATACTGTTTGCTATGCGTTTGGTATAAGTTTAAGCACTACAAAACAACTTGTTTTGAATGCCAGTAATGCTGTTTTTAGCAGAAAACCTCAGGAGCCTGTTAAACTTGCCGATGGTAGCGAGATTGTTAAGATTGATCGAACATCGGATCAGGGAACAATTATAGTCGATGAGGAGGGTAGGATAGACCTGTACTTTAACTTTATAAACAGTACTCCATATACTATATATGCTATTTACCCGTGGATTTCCGATGAGGATTTTCGGCGAGGAACAATCCTATACCACGATCCCGATCGAAAATTATTACCCAACGAGCAACGCAAAATATCGGTTATCGAGGATCGAACAATGGAGAGCTACAGCAATCAAACAATTTCGTTTGCCGTTGTTGCTGTCGATTCCGAGTCGAAATTGCACCGTTTCAACATAAAAAACATAGAGCTGAGCGCCGACAATGTAATTATTGACGGTAAAACAGCCGAGTAAGGAGTTTTATAATGATACTAGAGACAGAACGACTTATAATTAGGCCAATAACCCTCGACGATAAATTGGAGATATTTAAGTATCGTTCCGATACTGTTACCAATAAGTATCAAGGATGGATTCCCAAAACAGTTGACGATGTGGAGGATTTCATTGGAGCGGTTGCTAAACAAATTAACGAACCCAATACCTGGTTTCAGCTTGTGATTATAGAGAAAGAGTCGAAAGGAGTTGTGGGCGATTTAGGAATTCACTTTTTCGATACCGAAAACAAGCAGGTAGAGCTGGGATTTACGCTAAGTAAACAATACCAAAATAAAGGCTATGCTACCGAAGCTGTTGCAAGAGTAGTTAGCTATGTGTTTAATGATTTAGGTAAGCATAGAGTAATAGCATCAATCGATCCCAATAATACAAGCTCAATTCGCTTGGTAGAGCGAGTTGGATTTCGAAAGGAAGCCCACTTTGTTGAGAGCTTATGGATAAATGGCAAGTGGGCCGATGATTTAGTTTACGCGTTAATTGAAAAGAATTGGGCGAAGTAATTCGCATCAGTTTGATACAGCTTTAGCCTTAAGCCTTTACCTTTGTTGCAACCTATTACTTCCGTACTATTACCATTAGTTACTTAGATTTAAGCATACAATTAAAAATGAACAAGAATGATATTTATCCAAGGGTTGGCGATATGCAAACATGCCATCTTAAGGAGGTTGTGAAAAATCCCAATATCGTAGTTGGCGATTATACCTACTATCACGACTTTAATAATCCGCTAGATTTCGAAAAGAATAATGTGCTATACCATTATCCTGTAAATAAGGATAGGTTAGTTATTGGTAAATTTTGTTCCATTGCATCGGGCGCTAAGTTCCTGTTTAATGGTGGAAATCACAAATCCGAGAGCTTTGTGAATTACCCGTTTGCAATATTTAAAGATCTATGGGCACACAATCTGTTTGTGACCAATTCGTGGGACAATAAGGGCGATATTGTTATTGGAAACGATGTATGGATTGGGCACGATGCTATTATTATGTCGGGTGTTACAATTGGAAATGGCGCAAGAATTGCAACCAGAGCGGTTGTTACAAAGGATGTTGAACCCTATGGAGTAGTGGGAGTAGTTCCTGCTAAACTCATAAAGAAACGATTTAGTGCCGATATAATTGATATTCTGGAGCAATTGCAGTGGTGGAGTAAAGATGAATCGTATATTCGGGAGATTATGCCTGTTTTAATGTCATCGGATATTAAACAGCTAAAGCAGTTGATTAATTACAATGGCAAGTAATAATTACTAAACTTGTAGTCGGTTAGCCCATATAAAATGAGAAAGTATAGGATACAGAAATTCCCCAATTCAAGAATTGCAAGTATTGATGTTTGCGATATTGGCAAGCAAAAGCATCACGTCGCAGGATTGGTTGAGTTTGATGTAACGCAGAGCCGACAAAAGATCCGAGAATACAATAAAACCCATACCGGTAAAATATCCTTTACAGCTTGGTTAATAAGCGTAATTAGTCAAGCGGTAAAGGAATATGATGCTTCGGCCTCATTCCTGATAGGAAAGAATAAACTCATAGTTTTTGATGATATAAACGTATCCATCATTGTCGAGAAAAATGTAACTGGCACAAAAGTGCCCATCCCATTGGTAATTGAAAAGGCAAATGAGTTAAGTGTTGAAGCTATAGCGAAGCAAATTGCAGATGCAAAAAGCATTGCTTTTACTGAGAAAGAGATAGTGCTTCAGCGAAAAACCCGAAAATTGGAGACAGTATACTATTGGCTTCCAGGATTTATCCGAAGATACATTTGGAAGTTTATGTTGAAGCACCCCAGAACAGCCTTCAGTAAAATGGGAAATGTTGCGTTTACCTCAGTTGGAATGATGGGGAAGGTAAACGGTTGGTTTATTCCCATCTCGGTTCATCCTATTTGTTTCGGAGTAAGTTCAATAGTGAAGAAACCGTTGGTTATTAACGATAGAATTGAAATAAGAGAGGTACTTAATATGTCAATTCTTTTTGATCATGATGTTATTGATGGCGCCCCAATGGCTCGCTTTATAAGTGGTTTGTCAAAGAATATTGAATCGGGGTTAAATATTACAGCACAGTAAGCATTTATTCTTGCTGGGGGCTAATTATACAAAATCTATAAATATTACTACCTTAGTTTCGACTTTGCAGTATTGTCTGATTGGCTAATAAACCGCAGACTGTTAGTGCTTATTTTGTAAATAGAAACATAAGATTATATGAAAAGGGCTATTGTAATTGGGGCATCGTCGGGAATGGGAAAGGGACTGGCAACGCTTTTAGCAGAAAACGATTATAAAGTTGGTATCACAGGACGAAAAACGGAATTGCTAGAAGAGCTTAAAACGACAAAACCGAATTCCTTTTTAATTAAAGCATTTGATGCCACAGATACCAACTCTACAATTGATATGCTAGAGGAATTGACCGCAGAGCTAGGTGGCCTCGATTTGCTGATTTTGAGTTCGGGAACAGGCGATTTGAACGAAAACTTAAACTTTGAGATCGAGAAAAAGGTAATTGATTTGAATGTAATTGGCTTTACTAATATTGCTGACTGGGCTTTTAATTATTTCGAGAAACAGAAATACGGGCATTTGGTGGCAATAACTTCTGCGGCCGGAATAAGAGGAAGCCGTCATGCTCCATCGTACAATGCAACCAAATCATATCAGATAAACTACCTGGAAGGGTTAAGGCAAAAATCAACCAAATTAAAGAATCCAATTTTTGTAACAGACATTCGTCCAGGATTGGTTGATACCAATATGGCAAAGGGCGATGGATTGTTTTGGGTTATGCCAGTGGATAAAGTTGTAAAACAAATTCTTAAGGCAATTACGAGAAAGAAAAAAGTTGTTTATGTGACAAAACGTTGGGGAGTTATTGCTAGGATTCTGAAAATACTACCAAGATTTATTTACGATAGAATGTAGTAAAAAATTTACTTAGTATAAATATGTATATCAATTCTGTAGTTATTGAATATTTTAATGAGAATCCATAATCAAATTGAAAATATCAAAAGTGTATTAGAAAACTAATTTTTTAATCTAAGTAAAACATAAAATCAATGAAAAAGTTAATATTTACAGGTCTTTTACTCGTTTTTGCACTCACAGGTTATTGCCAACACAACTTAGAGGATCTTCGTTTGGTCTTTAAAACAATCAATAATTTGCAAAGAGTTACATACAATCAAGTCATTGCTACCTCTACACCTTTTGATACTATAAATATGGAGCATAATGGGGAATTTGTTAATTTAATTATGACTCCTAATGATTCTTCAGAATTCATTTATTACAATGCAAGAAATGATGATAATACTTTTATTAAATATATTTATGATGGATCCGTAACTGCAACATTGGATTGGGATGAGCAAACAGTTCAAATTGATAGTTTAGATGATTCGAAACGCAAGAATATTCCTTCGCCATTTTTCTTAAAGGCAAAATCTTTAATTGAATATGTTTTAGCAAATCAAGATAGTGTTAGTATTAGAACTCAAGTTTATGCCGATTCATTAGTTTACTCTTTCTTGTTTTACAATAAGAAAATATATTTTCACGCAGGAATATCTATTTTCAATAAAGTAGGAGCAGTTTCAAAATATATGCTAACCATAGATCGTAATTTGAATTTACCGATTGGGTTTCTGCAGAAAATGTCAAATCAATATATATTTAACAGGGTTTCTAATATAAAAATAGCCGATAAGGGTATCCCTTTTAAAGCGCTAGACATTATACCGTCAAATTTTGAAAGGACGAAGCCAATAGATTATCAGTCTATTTTTAATAAAGCAATGGCGATGAAAGGCAAAATAGCTCCAGACTGGTCTATTCCTGAGGTCGATGGTGATACTGTTAGTTTAAAAAGTATTGATAGTAAAGTTATATTGCTTCAATTTACAACGTTGGGTTGTGGCGTTTGCCATATGTCCACATCATTTATGAAAGAGTTAGTTTCAAAATATAAAAACAATAATGTAAAAATAGTAAGCATGGAGTTTTCGAAGGGTAACGTAAAAATGTTTAAAGATTATAAGAGAAATAATGGAATTAATTATAGCTATTTAATAGGAAACAAAAGTATTGCAGGTGAATATGGTGTTATTGCTGGTCCTACGTTTATTATAATTAATTCGAAGAAAGAAATAGTTGATATTCAGGTAGGCTATAGCCGAGGATATTCAGAGAAGGTTATTGAGGAAATAATTGATAGTTTATTGTAATATGCCGATTTTTATTGATTATGCCCCAATGATTCGAATTATAGAAGAATACTGAAACTGGATTGAATATTAAATGCTACAATGCTTTTCCAATTGCTTGCGTATAAATAACCTGTTCCGAATCTTTTAGCTGCATTATACTGTGGAGCTTTTCGCGATTAACCAGCCCAAGTATGGCTGTGTTTAAATTTGCTGCTGCACAGTACAGGTAAACATTCTGGCTAATAAATCCAGTTTCGGTTCCGGCAACAAATAGTTTTCGAGTTTCGTTGGTGCCAATGTATCCTTTCAGTTTTGAAAAATCCGATACATAAATTAATCCCACTGGTGCCGATTTCATCATTCGTTGGGTTTCAATATGCTCTCTTATATCAGCAGTAAGAATGGGGAAGAGGCTATGCTGTTCTTCGTTATACAGGAACAGACCTTTGTGTAATGCAACATAAACCTTTATGGTTTGGGCATTTCGTGCAGAAGGAACCGTACGTTTACATTTACATCTGGAAGTTCCTTCAACAGTAATACCACAGGCTGCCCATAACAGATTCGACAATTCCTGATTTGATATTGCTGAGTTATTCCATTTTCTCCTTGTACGCCGCAATTCTAAAGCCCTCATTAAGGGGAAGTCGAGATTCCTTTGCGGTTCGGGAAGTTTCCATTCAGTTTCCATAGAGTGTTTTAACATCTATGGCAAATGTATTCCGTTTGTAGATACCTAAAAGACTGTAAATAGTATAATTTTAAAACAATTTTAATTTGATACTGTATTGCAATCTTTTAGATTTTACGGATAACACCAAATTACTTTAAGTAATGTTTTAATGCTCGTTTTAACGATTCATCGAAGAATATCCAGTTGTGGTTGCCTTGCCACTCCTCAAAAACAGGATTGTATCCAAGGTTGTTGAGCGTATTGTTGAATTTCTTATTATCGTTGTACAGATAATCTTCGGTGCCACAGGTTAAGTATATCCTGGGCTTATCTGTTTTATCCTGAGTATTCTTAGCCAGTTCAATCACATCGGATTGCGGGTTCCATTCTATATTCTCGCCATAAATTGCACAGAAATCCTTGAATAGTTGTTCACCGTATAGTTCCTTAAACTTAGAGGCTCCATCGGAATAATTAAGATCTTCCTTTATATGTAGGCATGGGGAGGAAAAAGCTCCGCAAAAGCTATACAACTCGGGCTTGGATAGTGCACATTTTAAAGCTCCGTATCCGCCCATCGATGCTCCAATAATAGCAGTATCCTCTCTTTTAGTCGATATATTTAAAATACTACTGCACATTAAAGGAACCTCTTCGGTTATATAGCTAAAGTAGTTTAAGCCATACTTCATATCAGAGTAAAAACTCCGGGCAACCTCGGGCATAACAAATATTACCCTGTATTCCTTAGCATAATTAGGCAGCATGGTGTAGTCAATCCAATCGCCACTACGACCACATAGGCCGTGTAGCAGGTAAACAATCTTGTGGGGTTGATTGGTGAATATATCGGGCGCTAAAATGGTTATGCTGGTTTCCATTTCCAGCTTCTGCGAAAAGAAGTTGCCTCGTAAAATCATGTTTTAAAAAGTTTATATAGAATTTGTAATTCAAAAGTATATTCATTGATCCAAAACGCATAGTATTTATGCGAAAAAATGTTGAAAATGCCAGGTCTAATTACAGGCAACCACTTGGTTTGATCTTAATAATTGCTTTTTCAAGCAAATCTGTGCTAATCGAGCCTTTTCTGCATCCAAACTATATCGAAAGATTTTCCATCTTTTTTAGCAATATCCTCAAATCTGCCACAATCCTTGAAATTGTTTTTTAGATGAAAGTTGATGCTCTTTATATTTTCCGAAGATATACTTGCCAACAGTGTCTTTATTCCCATCTTTTTTGCTTCTGATTCCAACTTCTTTAATACCAAATTACCGATGCCTTTTCCCGTATAATCTTTATCTATAAAGTAGGTGATTTCGGCACATTCCGAGAATGTTGGAAATGGATTATAGGCGTGAAGAAAACAAAAACCAATAGTCTTGTCTTGAATTGTTATTGCAAAGGCCGGGCAACCTTTAGTTGCATCCAGAATTTTAGAATAGTAATAGTAAGAAACCGATTTGTCTGGAAATGCAGATGTAGTATTGATAACATAGTAGTTGAAAATGTCGATTATTTCAACCTGATGCTTCATCGATAACTTTTCGAAAGATATTTGAAAATCATTCATGGATTAACAGTATTATATTACTTCAAAATCACAGTAAAGTAACGCGAATAATTCGTTGAATTCGGTAAAAATATAAAAGTAATATCTATTACTGATTAATAGAAATAAATATGTCGACCTGAGCATTTAGGGGATCTTGTGATTTCTCCCCATAAATCTCGAAATCGGCTGTGTATGCTCTGTCTAAACTCATGTTCCAGATCTTGTTCCACTCATTAAGTACAGCACCCTCTTGGATGTTTCCAATTGCTGTAAATGTTAAGTAAGTTGCAGCAGGTATAGTTTTGCCAACCATTCCATCGGGAATAATCTCTAAACTGCTAACCTTACATCCTATAATTGTTGTATATGGCTTGGTATAATCGCCTTCGAAATCGGTGTACATGCAATAAAGACAGTTATCTATCTTATTTGGGATTTTTGTTACCACCTGCTCGGCAAAGAACCTGTTCCATAGTATAGGAATATCGGTGGTCGATTGCATGTTCTCGTTAGTAGTTCTTATTGCAATGCCAATAATGCTGAATTGTTCTATTTTCTTCATAATGTTTTTATTATTTGGCAAAACTAAAATGAAGCAGTGACAACAGTGTGTCAGTAGTCTGTTTTGATAATTAAAAATTCAACAAATTTCGATTCCTTTTTTAAGTTAAATAATGCCTGCATTTATCTAATCTATTTATCTTCGCATGTGTTTTGAACTTTAGAATATGATTCAGGAAATATATCCCCATCAATTCAATAATCATTATCTTACCAATAGAAGTTTGACGGAGAATGATTTTGTATTTCATTACAAGGAGAATTCGTTGTTACTAAAGGTTTGCAATGATAAACTCGAGATACCCCGAAAGATTGACTTTGTTGAAATAACCGATAGCACCGAGTCGATATTTATGTTTACCCTCGATAATACTCCTTGCTTTCTTGTGTTTGATTCATTAAAGGTAGATAGTGCTAAATTTGAATATAAGGAGATTAACTTCTTTAGAACTGCAGGGCAAAAGGAAATTGCTTGGCTCAGCATTCTGGGATTTCATTTAATGAATTGGTATAACCAAAATCGGTATTGCGGGAAATGTGGCACTAAAATGCAGCCGAAATCCGACGAAAGAGCTTTGTCTTGTCCAGCATGTAATGCGGTGGTATATCCAAAAATATCGCCAGCAATTATTGTCGCAATTATTAGTGGCAATAAAATACTGCTTGCTCGCAACTCAAACTTTCAGGGAGGCTGGTATTCCTTAGTTGCAGGTTATGTTGATGTTGGAGAAACACTTGAGGAGGCTCTTATGCGCGAGGTTAAGGAAGAGGTGGGCTTAGAGGTAAAGAATATTCGTTACTACAAAAGTCAACCTTGGCCTTTGTCGGGTTCTATGATGATCGGCTTTATTGCCGAAGCCGACGAAAATCAACCAATTGCTATAGATGGAAAAGAAATAGTAGAGGCAGCCTGGTTTTCCCGGGGGAATCTTCCGCTGCACTCATCTAATATAAGTATTGCCGGTGAAATGATTGAGAAATTTGAACAGGGTGAATTGTAATTTACAATTTCCCAATTACCTTATCGAATCGATTATCGAGACAAATGCTTAAATCGGTAGTGACAAACTTTCCGTTTAAAAACAAACTGAAAATAGTGGCAGGCGATGGTGAACTCTGCGCTTGCTCAACAGTTTCGAGTTTTATAATTTTCAAAGGAAGATTTCGTTTCTGAGCAGTTTCCACAAGCGATGTATTTACATGATATTCTGTAAATGGACAGCGATTGCTGTAGTACACAGTAATGCCATTAATGTTTTCACACATTCCAGTAGTTACACTCTCGGTAAAAGTAGGATTAGGAGCGTTGCTTTCTATTTTCTTTACCAATAGGCTAAATCCATAAGGCAATTTGGCACAGGTTTCGAAACCCTGTTTTAGTAACCATTTGGTATCGCTCATAAAATGAAACTTACTGGTTCCAACAACGGTTACTAAACCATTTTTATTGGTCTTTTTTGCATCGTTAAATGCTTCCTGGAGCAGAGCCTTGCCGTATCCTTTTCCTTTATACTGTCCCGAAACCCAAAAGCAATTTACAAGCAGGTAATTAGGTGCAGTAACAGGAATCCAACCATGTTCTGCCGGACCATATTCAATAAATACCTTTGCCCGGGCATCAATCCTTTTAAAAATGTATCCCTTGTCGAATTCACCTTTTAGCCATTCTTTCTTTAAATTGTAGCCTTCAATGCATTTCTTGTCGGAGAATGCACAGCAAATATGTTCGTTGTCTATATTTTCGCTATTCAGCGTAATAATCTTTTCCATTGTCAAGTCTCTTATACTTTGCACAAATATAAAAAGAAGATATGTCAACCCTATGTCAGCAGAATCATCCGGTTATTAAATAAAGGAAATATTTATTTGGTGCAGCAGTTAAAGAACCTTTTCATAATTAAATCTAAAATGTATTGTAAGTGATGAAAAAATACTAACTTGTATGTTATCATAACATTATAAACTTTAACTATTTAATTATGAAAACGCCAAAACTATCTACTCTAACAATGTTACTCATAGTTATGGGACTGTTTGTAACATGTAAATCAAAAAATGCAGATAATGCAAGTAGCGCAGAGAATGCATCGGTAACAGTTCAGATTAATACGCCTGATGATGCAATTCAGGAATTAAAGAACGGCAATAAACGCTTTTTAGAGAATATTTTGGTTAACACAAACTATAAACAACGAATTGAAGAAACAAAATCGGGACAGAAACCTCATTCTGTCGTTATAGCATGTATGGATTCTAGAGTTCCACCTGAAATTATTTTTGACCAGGGAATTGGCAATATCTTTTCGATTAGGGTTGCAGGAAATGTTGAGGATGAAAATGTTTTGGGTAGTTTGGAGTATGCAGTAGAGCATACTGGTTCTAAACTTATAGTTGTAATGGGGCATAGCCATTGTGGTGCTGTTACTGGTGCTGTTAAAGATGTGGAACTTGGAAATTTGACCCAGTTGCTTGCTCAAATTAAACCAGCAATTGTAAAGGATGCTTCGGAGCAAAATATTATTGATGAGACTGCAAAAAACAATGTGAAGATAACCATTCAGGATATTTTATCAAAAAGTGAAGTGGTTAGCGAAATGGTTCACGAAGGCAAGGTTAAAATTATTGGTGCATTTTATGATGTTGAGACAGGAATTGTTACATTTATGGAGTAATAAACATTGTATCGAATTGTAAAAGGCGCATATTCATTGCGCCTTTTTATTTATCCGCCAACGGGATTACCCGTAAAATACTGCTTGTGTAAGTAATTGATTTTCTATAAAGTTTTTGATAATGTAACGATGAATGAAACTTTTATTGCTTGTATGTGTTTAACTATAAAGTGGATATGGATAAACTGTAAATTGAACATGATGTAATTTCTTAATTGATATATTCAATAAACAATTTGTTCTAAACATTGATGCCTATGGAACAGAGAATTAAGATTAGGGAGAGCAGGTATCAAGCGTGGATAACTCTTGTGCGACGATCTCTAGATATGCGTGAGCAGGTAAAAATAATGCTTGAGGATAATTCGATGGTACAAGGAATAGTCATTGAGTGCTCCGCCAGAAAAAAGGTTATGGTTCATAATTCTGATTTTCGATACCCAAGAGAAATACCATGGGTTGTACTGGTCGAGAGCGAAAATAGCTGGGTAGAATTAGAGTACTCAAATATTCTGTACTTTACCACACAACAGATTCATTGAATGATTAAATGTAAGAGCCAGATTTATCTGGCTCTGTTGTTGGAAAAGTTAATAGGAGAGAGTTCCTAATCCTTAGTTAGTGTCTTTTATACAGCGAACATATCGGCCATAGTATTCTGAAGCATGTTTATATGCAGCAACTGTTCCATCATCATAAAAGATCCATTCTCCACCCGGATAATCTACCCAGAAATAGGCGTGCTCTCCTAAACTTTCAAAACAACAATTTGCGCCACTATCACCTCCAGGTAGCATATTAAATCCCATTTCATTTGTGCCGTTTAATCCTTTTGGCCATCCTTCGGTGGAGCGCAACCTGAACGATATCGCAGGTTTGTTTTTACGGCTACCCCAATCGGCTTGCTGTACCTCGTTGATTCCAATAAATAGTTCAAGTGATTTCCAGTCGCTAACTTTTGGCAAATGCCATCCATTGGGGCAACCCTTTTGTGCCGTTTTAAAGTCGTACAAGTAGCCATACTTTTTAGCGTTCTTCTTGCTGTTGCCGTATGCCCAGCATCCATCGTCGGTTTTGTATGCAAGATTTTCGGCAAACCATACTTGATCGCCAATTTCAACAGTTTGATACTTCTTTCCATCACGAGGATCGACAAAGGTGTCTAACTTTGGTTCTTGAGCAAAAATTGTGTTTGAAATAAGAAGAAGTATAGCGATATATAAATTCTTTTTCATCTTTATGTAATTAATTGTTTTAGTTTATAATAAGACTTAAGAACCACATATCCTCGTCGGGTTGGTTGCCAAACGAACTTTGCATGATATACTTGTTCTGGTATGAGAAAACAATTTTATACCGATCGACCTTAAAGTCAATTCCTGCACGCCAGCCAAAACCTTCTGTTTTATGGTAGTTAAATCCCAGCACATACCAGAATGCCGATTCAATTTGGATGTACGAATTATCGTTATTTTTTATTTGCTCATTGAACGTTTGCCCAGCAGTTTCATCAACGCTAAACGATTTGCCCACACGGATTTTAGTGTAGTAACCATCGCTGTTTCCTCCCATCGGATCTTTAAATATGTATCGAAAATCATATCCTCCATCGTAATCGTAACCATAAGGTGATTTTACCCGATCGGCATATACGTCATTTTTGATTTTTAAAAAGCGGAAACCGAACTTTAAACCTGCTCTTGCCAACGATTTAAAATCGGAAGTGGGAAGAACATTCCCCGAAAAGAAGAATTTCTTGAAGGGGTAATCAAAATATAGAAATGGGCTGATTGAGTAACCACCATCCTTCTCCCAGTAAGTGGAATCTGGCGTTTCAATGAATTTTGGATTATAGCCATAACGAAACATTCCACCAGCATATACTTTAATTTGTTTTGTATAGAGGCTAAAGCCAAGAGAAACTAAGTGGCCAACCATGTCAGATTCTGGAAATTCATTTACAGGTCGTTTATAGAGCATGTAGCCGTAGTTCCAATTAAAACGTTTTTTCCACTTTTGCTCAGCAATTACAGCAAATCCACCATACTTTTTTTGTAGCATGTAGCCTTCAATTCCAGTTTTATTACGCTGTCCGTATTTGTCGGCAAGATCGGTTGTTCCCTCATCGGCAGGTGGAGCATCAACAATTACCTTACGAAAGAAGCGATCGAAGTAAACATCGTTTATGTAAAGTTCGTTTTGCGCCTTAGAGATAATAGTTAACAATACCAGAGGTATAATTGTAAGTAGTATTTTTTTCATATTTTATAAGGTTGATTATTAACGCTGTCAGGGTTTAAAATCCTGACAGCGTTGGATGCATTAAAGATTATTATTCTCCCAGAGCAATTTTTGCAAGCCAAATATTCTTGTTATCCTCATCGCTGCCAACAAATACAAGGTCTTTGTCATGAACAATAATAGGAACAACAGGATGTAAAAAGTAGTCGTCCTTTTGCTCTTTGCTGGTTTTTAGCCCATATGAGGTGAACTCGCTTAACGTTTTTGCGGTTGGGTCGATGGTTGCCAAACGAACATAATTGAATTTCGTACCCGAATCTTTATCTATCTTTTTGGGCTCAATAACCAGCCAAGTAATGGTTTTTCCCCCTGGGTTGTCGTATAGTTGAACTTCGCCTGCTTCTGGAATTTCATTCTTCACAGTGTAATGGGTTATGAGGTTTCCCTTTGAATCGAAGAGAAGAAACATATAGTCAAGATTTTTTCCACGGTACTGGTATTGTCCAACTAAAACAATATCACCGTTTTCTCTAATGCGTAATTGCGTATTTTGAACATCAAAAACCTCACCATCGAATCCTTTCTTTTGCGATTCGGGTTTAACCATTTTTGTGGTATAATCGGCTGCAGGTGTAGCTGTGATAAAATCTATTTTCCCTTTGGTAATCTTCATGATTACCATGTGATCTTTTTTGTCCTTTAGATCGAAGTAGTATTTCTGTGGATTTTCGTTTGAACCCGAACCAGCAAGGTAAAGCGATTCATCCTTAAACTCGAAGAAACTTGGAGTCCATGCAATAACAGGACAAACAAAGTCGATGCTGTCGATGGTATTGCCTTTCACATCAAAACGCATATAGGTGTATTCATTGGCTTTGTAGAGTATCGATTGATCGAAACCCAATTGCGAAGCCCTGTTGTGCGGTGCAAATAAAACGCCCATACTCCCATCGGGGTAAAGCAACTTTTTTACAACTAATTTAGGCCCTTTGAATGATATTATGCGTTCGCGAATTAGTGTTGCCCCATTCTTTACCATGAAGGTTTGAAGAACGTAGTCCTGATTATCGACGATTTTAGTGCCTTTTGTTTTTTGGACTTTTGGATGAATTACCCCCATTACTGTAAGGAAACTCTGCGGTACATGGTACTTAACCTGATATGGCATTTTTTTGCTTTCGTCCCAGTTCCAGAAACCAACCTTTCGAAACTCTTCTGGGTCATCGGCAATGGAAAACTGAGCAGTTGTTTTTCTGTCATCGGACTTAAGTTTTTCCTCTTTTCCTTCGCCATAGCTAATATCCCAAATATAATCACCTTTTTGATCGTTCCATTGTTCTGTTGCGGTATAAACCCCTTGTTCTAGGATTGTATTGAAAGCCCCGAGTCCAACTTTGATGTAGGTGGTTTTTACCTCTCTTAGTTTTCGGTCAGGATCGAATTTTGAATTTGGGTCTTTTTTTGCCAATGCTTTTCGCGTTTTCAGTTTTGCTTCATCCTCAGTAAATTCTTCCGATTTCTGATCGACTAATTTCAGATTTGAATCAAAACTATATGTGTCCACAATGGCTTTTCCTTTGCTTTTAGGGGTTATAAACTGGGCTTGGTATGCGCTACCATCATCGTTATAGCCAAAAGTCCACTGCTTTGCTTTTAGCGAGGTCTTTGCCAATGGTGTAACTGTACTTGTAATAAGTTTTTGCGATAATACGGGTTCTGCAAGCACTGATAATAGTGCAAAACCTAAAATACATTTTGATAACTTTTTCATATAAATTGAATTAATTGTTAAACAATTGAATTTTAATGTATCAGTTTAAAAATGGTTTTGATTAATGCGAAAATGAGGGTGCACCACAGTTTATAGCTGAATGCACACCCTCTCACATTAATCAAAACTACTGTTGCTAATGGCAGCAGACAGTTCTTTAAATGAGTAAAAAGAAATAAGTTTGACCGATTTTATACTAACATGGTCAATATGAATAAAATTACTTCCGTGTTTAATTATTGCTACGGACTGTTGCTTTGGAGGATCTCCAGTATGGAGAAGTTCTCCTGTTGATGAGGTTTGATAGTTCATACTTGCTGGTATTTTGATTAATGTACCAGCTAAGTTATTTGATAGAATAAGGAGGGTAAATAGAGATTAATACTGAAAATATATCAGTACTAATACGGATAAAGTTGTACTATAGGTTGACCAAATTATTACGTAGTGCGAATTTTATAAGGCTGATAATGGTTTTGCACTTGGTCTTTTCGTAGATATGTTGACGATGAGTATCAACTGTACGTTTACTGATGAAAAGTTTCTCGGCAATTTGTTCGCTCGATAGTTCTTCACATATAAGCTGTAGAATTTCAAGTTCCCGTTCTGTTAGGTCGTGTGTTTCCTCCTCTGTTTTTTTATCTTTTTTGACCTTCACCATTAAATTGGTGAGGACCTCACGGCTGTAAAAAGTACCATCATTAGCAATACTTGTGAGTGCCGCTACAAGTTCTTTTTTTCCAGTATTCTTAAGGATAAAACCTTCGGCCTCGCTCATCATTATTTCATGGGCAATGTCCTGATCGTTATACATGGTAAGAACTAGAATTTTGATATGGGGGAAACGTTCTTTAATTTCTTTGGTTAATTCAATGCCGTTTATTTCGGGCATGCTAATGTCGGTTATTATAATATCTACTCCAATATTAGGTATTTGTTCAAGGGCCGTTTTGCCAGAAAGCGCTTCTCCAGAAATTGTAAATTGTTTTTCGTTTCGCAAAAGGGCTTTAATCCCATCGATAAACATTTGGTGATCGTCAACCAGAAATAGCCTTACGGGTTCATTCATACTTTAGGGGTATTTCAATGTTAATAGTAGTGCCTGATTGCTTACCAGGAACAATTTGGCTATAGCCATTTAATATGGATATTCGGTTAAAAATATTATTCCAGCCGATTCCGGTTGTATCATCGAGTTTTGATAAGTCAAAACTTTTGCCATCGTTTATGATATTTAAACCGATATTCTCATCATCATTAATTAGCGAAATGTTTATGAACGAAGCATCGGCATGCTTAAGTATATTGTTGATAATCTCCTGTATTATCCGATATACAGAATGTTCAATATTGTTCGCAAATCGATATTTAAGGTTTATGGTAGTTGATATTTTTACTTTACCTGTTTGGTTGATTTGTCGGGCAATTTCTTCAATGGCTGCTTGCAATCCGAATTTTTCAAGCGAAACAGGCATCAAATTGTGCGAGATTTGCCTAACTTCAATCACCGACTGATCAACTAACTGTAAAGCATTGTCCAATAAAAATTTATCTTCAGCGATGATATTTTCTTCTAACCCAGCTAAATTAATACGAGTTGTAGAAAGTATTTGTCCCAGACCATCGTGTAGTTCCCGTGCAAAACGAGTTCGTTCTTTTTCCTCTGCTTCAATTAAAGCAATTAAATGCTGATGCTTTTCAAAAGACAATTTTAACTTTTGTTTGTGTTTGAAACGGTTATAGAACAGTAGAAAACTTAAAATAATTAAAATGGTGAATGTTAATAGCACTAGAAGTTGAATGGAACGATTTTTCAATTTAACGTGCTGCTGTTCAATTTTTTTCTCTTTTTCAACCGTTTCAAATTTAATTTGCAGATTAGCAATGGTTTTGTTGGTTTCTATATTTATTAAACTATCCTGTAGTTGTTTATGACTTTTATAATGTTTAAGGGCTAATTGAGGTTGGTTTTCATGCTCGAAACACTCCGAAAGTTTTTGATGCATTTGACACCTTAAGTAAGGATAATTTAACGAATCAGCTTTTTGCAATGCAATTAAGAAAAAAGGAATGGCCTTTTTATATCTATTGGTGTATAAATAAAATTCACCGTATTGGCTATAACATTCAGCCAAACCAATTTGGTCGTTTATTTCAAGCCGAATTTGCCGTGCCGAATCGAGGAATAGTAGCGCCGAATCGGGCTTGTTCGATAGCATATAAGAGATTGAAATATTGTTTAAGGTGTATGGTAGGCCATGTTTGTCGTTTAACTGCTGTTTTAGTTTTAGTGATCTTTTGTAATAGAAAATAGAACTGTCAAACTGGTTATTCATTTCAAAAAGCACTCCATAGTTATCATATATTTTTGCTAACTGCTCGTTGTTTCCAGTCGTTAGTAAAATTTCAATTCCTTGCTGCATTAAACTAAACGCCTTTTGCAAATCGAAGCGTTTTGTACGATATCCTATTTCCCCATACATTTTCCCTGATTTCTCAGGGATATTAAGACTATCATAAATGTTTAATGCTCTGTATCCGGTTTCGAAGCTTTTATCATATTTACCGCTAATGTAATAAGCCAAACTTAGCTGCTCTAAAATTTGAGCGAGATCTAAGTTGCTTTGTTTGTTTTCAATACAATTCATCTGTTTCTCCAGTAATGGAATAAACCTATCGGTGTTTTCAACTAAATCTTCATACTTAATGTTAATCAAATAATTAACCTGTTCATCTAAGGTTAAGTTGTTGAAATTAGTGGTAACGGAATCAATGCTGTTTGGTCGGGCAGCAAACCAATAGCAGAGAAATAATCCTAGGAGTAAAACTTGCTTGCTAAGTATATACTTTTTGAAAGACATTAGGTTGAAAATAATAGTTATTAAATAAAATATAATTATTTATTTTTCAGTAAAATATATTGTTAAGATACCTGATCTATAAAATAAATGATTTGAGATAATACTAAATGATATATACAACAAAAGTAGACTAGCGAAGCGCATAAATTTAAAGATGAATTGTTACGAGTATCGATACCGAACAATCTGTGCAGCAATGCTAACCGCAATTTCAGCAGGAGTTTGACCTCCAATAGTTAGTCCAATAGGGGAGCAAACCCTTTCGACCTGTTCTCTTGTAAATCCTTCCTGTACAAGTTCCTCAAAAATCGTTTTAACCTTGCTTTTGCTGCCAATCATACCAAGATACCTTAACTTTTTAGGAAGAAACTGACGAAGCACAATTTCGTCGAACTTGTGTCCGAAGGTCATTATAACTACATAGCTATTGCTGCCTTCGGTAACTAGGTTTTGAACTTTGCTGTAATCGATAATACTCTTATGATGTGCATATTTATTGGATTCGAAAGTGGACAGTTGACTTCTATTATCAAAAACTTCAACACGAAAATCCATCAACCCTAATATTTGCGATAACGGAACGCTTATATGTCCAGCACCAAAAATGTAAACGGTCTCCTTAAAGCCCAGCAACTCCTTATAATGCCATTTCTCCAATTCTTTTTTAAATTCGAATGGAATAATAGGTTTATCAGCATCAACATTCTTGATGTTAAAACCCTCCTCGGAGATACATAGCATACCGTTATTGCCAATGCTAATAAATTCTACAATTCTATTTACAATCTCGATTTCGTTGACGGTAATAGGAACAAAAATGTTTGTTTGTTCGCCAGAACAGATCATTCCCGATTTATCCTCGGGTGCATCGTGACTGTGAACTTGTCGTTTGGCAAAAGGTTTCAGATTCTGCTTTTTTAGTTCTTTCCTGGCAAGTTCAACCATTTGGTATTCCATAACACCGCCACCAATAGAACCGCTAATGCTTCCGTCGCTCGATACGGCCATTTTAAAGCCAACCTTGCCGGGACTACTACCTATTGTTTCGGAAACAATCATTAAAAACAAGTTATTGCCGTCCTCTACTTTTTCTTGAATAAACTTCCAGATCATATCATTGCATTTTTATGGTATCTATAAATTAGTTTGATGAAGAACAAATGTACAAAAATGTATTATTCTCTAAATTTGAGAAGAAATCTTTTACTACCAAAGGGATTTTATCAGCATAAAGTATGATATTTGATGCTGAAATAGAAAAATATTTTAGATATTTATTTTAACATGTAATTTATTACTATTTTTATTATGAGTTTATATAATAGTTTACTACATTATGTTAAAATACGGGAATAACCAATAATTTTGACAAAAATTTAAGCATTATGGAAAGCATATACCCAAAAATTAAAGAGTTATCCGAGAAATATCGCGATTACACAGCAAATAACCTATCTAAATTGGTTAAAATAAAATCAATTAGCACACAGGAAAAGGATGTTCAGCTGGAATTAAAACGCCAGATGGAAGAAGCTGGATTCGATGAGGTGAAGATTGATGGTTTAGGAAATGTTATTGGTCGCATTGGCAATGGCAAGCGCATTCTTGCTATCGATGGACATATGGATACTGTTGATTTTGGTAATATGGCTAACTGGGAGTTTAACCCTTTAAGCGGTGAAATTAAGGATGGTTTTGTTCATGGCCGTGGTACTGTTGACCAAGAAGGAGGTCCTGCTGCTGCTGTTACTACTGGCAAAATCCTTAAGGAATTAGGATTCGACCGTGATTTAACTATATACGTTGTAGGTAGTGTTATGGAAGAAGATTGCGATGGCCTATGCTGGAAGTATATTATAGAGGAAGATAAAATAGTTCCCGATTTTGTGATTAGCACCGAGCCAACAAACCTTAATATTTATCGTGGTCACCGAGGCCGTATGGAGATGCATGTTCACTTTAATGGGGTTTCATCGCATGGATCGGCTCCTGAGCGTGGTAAAAACGCTATTTATATGGCATCGAGAGTTGCTCTTGAAATTGAGAAACTGAATGATCGCTTGGCTTACGATGAATTTTTAGGTAAGGGTACTGTTACTATTTCCGAGATTATAAGCGGAAGTCCTTCGCTATGCGCTGTTGCCGATTATGCTCGCATTCACCTCGATCGTCGCTTAACTTGGGGAGAAACTAAGGAGAGTGCTGTTAAGGAGATTGAAGAACTGATTAAAGGAATGAATGCGAAGGTTGAAGTGCTAAATTATTCTGAAACCGCCTATACTGGGTTAACCTATGGAATGGAAAAGTACTATCCAACATGGAAAATGGAGGAGAGTCATCCAGTTGTAACTACGGGTGTAAAGGCATTCGAAGGCTTATATGCTAGGAAACCTAAAGTTGATAAATGGACATTCTCTACTAATGGTATCATGACCTGTGGAACCTACAAGATTCCAACAATAGGTTTTGGTCCTGGTAATGAGGTGTTGGCACATGCACCAAACGAGAAAGTTCCTGTAGAAGATTTAGTTATTGCATCGGCATTCTATGCTGCCTTTGCATATACAATGTAGTTAAACGTATGAAGTTAAAAGCCAAAAGATATTTTTATTCTTGTTTTGAACTTTTAACTATTCAAATATTACCTTTAACTTTTCACTTTAAACTTTTAACTTAAGATAATATGGACTTGTTGAAAAGAATAGAAGCATTAGAGAAAATTGACTCTAAGTTACATGGAAAAGATTTTCTTCTGACATGGGAGAAGAGCGATGCTGACCTAAAGATGGTTCTTGAGGTGGCTTTTATCCTGAAGGAGATGCGCAAGCAAAATATCTCACCACGTGTATTCGATACAGGATTGGCTATTTCTAACTTTAGGGATAATTCAACCCGTACACGTTTTTCGTTTGCATCTGCATCTAACCTTTTAGGTTTGGCAGTACAAGATTTAGACGAGGAGAAATCTCAAATTTCGCATGGTGAAACAGTTCGCGAAACAGCCAATATGATTTCGTTCCTTTCCGATTTTATTGGTATTCGTGACGATATGTTCCTTGGCGAAGGTAATAAGTACATGCGTCAGGTTGGTGCGGCTCTTGACGATGGTTTTGCAAAAGGTGTACTTCCTGTTCGTCCACGTATCGTTAACCTACAGTGCGATCAGGATCACCCAACGCAAGCTATGGCCGATTTAGCTCATCTTATCAATGAGTATGGTTCTGTTGATGCGTTGAAAGGAAAGAAAATTGTGATGAGCTGGGCGTACTCTCCAAGTTATGGTAAACCATTATCAGTACCACAAGGAATTATCGCGTTAATGACTCGTTTTGGTATGAATGTAGAACTTGCATACCCAGAGGGTTATGATTTGATTCCAGAGATTGTTGATATTGCACGTAATAATGCTAAGCAAAGTGGTGGTTCGTTGAATGTTAGCCATTCAATGGCTGATGCAATGAAGGATGCTGATATTGTTTATCCAAAGAGCTGGGCTCCTTATCACATTATGCAACAACGCACAAAACTCCTAATGGGTGGCGATAAAGCGGGCTTAAAGGATCTAGAGCAGGTATGCTTGGCAAATAACGCCAAATATAAAGATTGGGAATATAACGAGCAAATGCGCAAACTAACTAAGAATGCCGATGCTCTTTACATGCACTGCTTGCCTGCCGATATTTCAGGTGAATCTTGCGCACAGGGTGAGGTTAGTACCGAAACTTTTGAGCATTACCGTATTAAAACTTACCTTGAAGCGGGTTACAAACCATATGTTATAGCGGCAATGATGCTTACCAGCCGTTTTGAAAATCCTGCTATGCTGATGAAATCTATTTTTAACAATAACTCCAAAAGAGTTTTATATTAGTCGGACTATTCAGGTAATGAAAAAGCCCTCAAGTTTCCCTTGAGGGCTTTTATTTTGTGTCACAAATTTTTAAAAGATATAGGTTATACCAAACTTACCTCCTGCAAAGGCATTACCTCCATCAAATTCTAGATTTATACCAAAATTATCTTTAAAGAAGTAACGACCTCCAACCTGTAACCCAAGACCTAAACGAGAACCCTCTGAACCATCATAATCTTCTGGAGAAGCCCAAATGTAAAAGCCCAAATTTAAGCCAGCATAGAAATCAAAATTGCTTGGGATTTCGAGTATTCTATTGAAATGGTAGTTTCCATTACCCGATATGCCCAAAATTCGATGGGTATAACTATCTCCACGCCAATCGCTTTTATATGACCTAAAGGATAACTCACCACCAACGGTAATGTCTTTGTATACGCCAAAGTCTGCTCCAAAATAAATCGGTAATCCCCAGTCTGAAAAGCCAAAACCTGCATTAAGTTGCCTTTCGCCCTTCGATAAAGGAGCTTGTGCAAATGATGCAAAAGATAATAAAGCCAATGATAAACACACTACAATTTTCTTCATAATACAAAAAGTTTTATTTAGATCTTTATACAAATTTCAAGAGTTTTTGTTCTATACTCTACCACAATTATTGGAAGTAGGATCATCCATCAAAGATCTTTTATAGTATAGATTTGTCGATTTTTGAGATTTCCTCCTTAATAACTTGCCAACAGGAATATTATTGTTTAACCTTGAATTCTCGATGGCAATATTTCCATTAACTATTACCCATTTTGCTTCCCCGCTGGTTGCTGTGCCTTCAAAAATATTTAAATCGGCTTGAGAATGATGCGTCTTTACAGAAATCGCAGATTCCGCATCGGGATTCCAAACAACAATATCAGCATCGGAACCAATAGCAATCTCACCCTTTTGAGGGTATAGTCCAAATATCTTTGCAGGTTGAGTTGAAAATAGATCAACCAGCTTATTTAAACTGAATCGGTTTTGCAATACTCCATATGTGTATAGCAATGCTAAACGATGTTCTACTCCACCTGCACCATTCGGCGATTTTCGAAAATCATTTCGTCCTACCGATTTCTGCTCTAACGAGAACGGACAATGATCAGTACCAATAGTTTGCAAAATATTACTATTGATGCCATTCCATAGTTGTTCCATATCATCCTTAGTTCTTAATGGTGGACTCAAAATGAATTTTGCAGTTTGCTCAAAATCGCCATTATAATTCGATTCATCTAACAGCAGATAATGTGGACATGTTTCAGCATAAACAGGTTGGCCACTTTTCTGTGCCTGCTGAATATGCTTTAAAGACTCTCCTGCAGAGACATGAACAATATAGAGCGGACAGTTGGCCTGATCGGCCATTGCTATGGCTCGCTTTACTGCGTTGGATTCAAGTTTTGCAGGTCTAGAGAGCATGTGGTATAAAGGCGAGGTTTGGTTCTGACTCACGAAAGAATCGCGAAGCGAATTAACTTCGTCGCCAAGTTCACAATGTGTAGTAACCATGCCACCATTTTGTCCTACAACCCTCATAACATGATAAATGTCATCATCCTTTAGTCCAACAGTTTCTTTGTATGCCATGTAAATCTTGAACGAAGGAAATCCGTTATCAATGCATTGCACTATCTCCTTTTCAGAGTTTTCATGCCAATCTACAGGACTTACATGAAATGTATAGTCAACCAAGCTGTTTTCGGCTTCTTTAATTCTCGTGCTTAATGCTTCAAAAATCGATTGTTTTTTTGTAGGCGTAACAAAATCGATTAGAGTGGTAGTTCCTCCATAAAGTGCAGAAATACTACCGCTTTTAAAATCGTCCGAAGAATATCCTGCTGGAGTCGGTAAATATAGATGCACATGAGGATCTACACCACCCGGAAGAATATACATTCCGTTGGCATCTATTACTTTATCGGCATTCTCGGAGAAGTTCGGACTAACATTCGTGATTTTATCACCTTCAATTAAAACATCAGCCCTAATAGTTTGAGTTGATGTGATAATAGTTCCGTTTTTAATTAGAATGCTCATTATGGTTATTATTCTAGTATTTTAACGTATTTTCCGTTTGGTTCTTCGGTAAAGCCTAATTTCACGAGATACTTATCATACTCTTTACTAGCACCAGTTGCAATGATTTTTGTATATCCATTCTCGGAGAATTTTTTGCTAAGCCAGTAGTAAACGTATTTCCCATTTTTAAAATCGCGATACTCGGGTAATACATAGTCAATCTCGACTTCAAGATTTTTTATTTCTGTAGTACGGGCAACAAATACTCCAGCAACAGCCATATTCCGAAGTACCAAATAGGTTATAGTGTTTGAATCGGGCTTATACTCAAATTCTGGAAAGAATTTCTGCATATCATTTTGATGAAATTCAATAAAACGGAGCAAATACTTGTTGTCAGGACGAACTCCTAACACTTCATATACATCCTTTCTTGAATAAATTAGATATAAATAATAGGCATCTACCACAACAATAATCCCATTAAGAAATCCTACTGGTAATGAGCCAATAAGGAAACCATAAATTGAGAACAGCAATGCTCCCACAAGATTTACCCATCGGAATTTAACAATAGAACTTATTGCCATAGATATAGCAATCGTAACCGAGGCCGAATAGCCTATCCATTCAAGTACTTGCACACTCATATTTTCTCACATTTTTTATTCAATGCAAAGGTACTCTTTTAGTTGATAGTTGATGATTGGAGCCTATTTGAAAAGATGTAAAAACTGTTAATTAGAAACAGAAAAATAATAGTTGACAATAAATAGAAACTCTTCTAAAATAAGTGCTTATACATCTATCCTAGAAGAGTTTCATCTAATTTAGTCGATATGACTTATGCGAATAAGTTTAGATTTGCACTTTCTGTGCGTTCGAGGTAGGTTGCAACTCCACCAACCTGAACATTGTCAATCAATTCTTCGGCTTTAACCCCCATTACATCCATCGACATTTGGCAGGCAATTAATTCAACTCCATTATCAATGGCTGTTTGTATCATGTTTTCGAGAGAATCGACATGCTTGTTCTTCATAACCTTTCGCATTACGGGTCCACCTATACCGCCCATGTTCATTTTCGACAATCCCAATTTTCGGCTCGAATTAGGTAACATCATGCTAAACATCTTACCCCAAAAATCTTTCTGAACATTGGGTTTCTGCTGACGTTTAATAACGTTTAATCCCCAGAAGGTGAAGAATATAGTTACCTTTTTTCCCGATGCAACAGCACCATTGGCAATTACAAATGTTGCTAATGCCTTGTCTAGATCATCACTGAAACAAATCAATGTTGCATTGTTTCCTTTCAGAGTTGGAGTTTGAACTGCTGTTTGTTGACCTTTACGGATTACTGCTGTAATTTCAGCCCCATTCTGGTTTAACTCTACCAATTCATTTCCTGTAACATTCGACCATGCCTTAACATCTTTATAGAATCCAGCATCTGTTGCAGTTATTCGTATTGCTTCTCCCGATGATATTTGGTCAATTGTCTGCTTAAGTTTCAGTACAGGGCCAGGACACTGTAGCCCACAGGCATTTACGACCTTTATTTTACCTTCGTCGATTGGTTTTACTGCTTGCTTGTTCTTATTGCCTTGGTAAATGTGGTCGTCGTTACCAATATAATCGTTGGCGAAAATATCCTCGTTACTTTGTTTTTGAATTGCCGTTTCGTAGGTTTTTAAACCTCCCGAGAGATTGTAAACTTCGCTAAATCCATTTTGCATCAAAATTCGGCAGGCAACGTGAGCTCTTAATCCAACGCCACAGAAAGCCACAATCTTTTTATCTCTAGGAATTTCATCTAAATGAAGCCTTAACTCATCTAAAGGAATATTAACAGCCTTTTCGATAGATCCCAACTGATATTCATCTCTTGTACGAATATCGATTATGTACAAATCATTTGCAGCATAGTTAGCCAAGGTTCTCCATGAAATAGGTTTAGTTATGCCTTCAAGAATGTTCTCGGCAACCATACCTGCTATATTTACTGGATCTTTAGCAGAAGAGTAGGGCGGGGCATAGGCATGCTCAATTTCGCCCAAATCGTAAACAGAGGCTCCTTTCCGAATTGCTTCGGCAAAAAGATCAATTCGTTTGTCAACACCATCAAATCCAACAATCTGAGCACCTAATAGTCGTCCATTATCGGGTGAAAACGATATCTTGATGGACATGGGCAGCGCTCCTGGATAATATCCAGCATGTGATGAAGAGTGTGTAATTGAGTTGATATGAGGTATATCTAATTTTTTAAGCAGTTTTCCAGAAACGCCTGTTGATGCTACTGTTATGTCGAATACTTTGGCTATTGCTGTATTTATAGCTCCGTTATATTTCTTCTTGTTGTTGAATACTAGATTGTCGGCCAGAATTCGTCCCTGCTTATTGGCAGGACCTGCCAAGTAGGTTATCATTCGGGTGCCAGTTATTGGATTTGGAAACTCAATGGCATCGCCAAGAGCATATATGTTGTTGTCAGAAGTTTGTAGGAACTCATTTACTACAATACCTCCTGTTTCACCTATTTGTAAACCAGCCTCTTTGGCTAAATGACTATCGGGTTTCACCCCAATGGAAAGTACCACAAGGTCGGTTTCTATTGTTTTGGAAGAACTTAAGTTAACGGCTATTCTCCCATTCGATTTGGCAAATGAAGCAACGGCAGATTTTAGGTAAAATTCAACATTTTTTGTTTTTAGATGCTGATGAACCAAGGCAGCCATTGAGTAATCCAATGGTGTCATCACCTGTTCGGCCATTTCAATAATGGTAACATTAACACCACATTGATGAAGATTTTCGGCCATTTCGAGACCAATGAATCCTGCACCAACCACTACAGCATGGCGAGGATGATTTTCATCAACAAATTTTTTAATTTTATCAGTATCGGGGACACTCCGTAGCGTAAATATTCCTTCCTGGTTTATACCCGGAAGTGGAGGTCTTACAGGTTCTGCTCCGGGAGAAAGAATCAACTTATCGTATGTTTCATCATAGGTTTCTCCTGTACGTAGATTTTTAACCGTTATCTTCTTCTCAGACTTATTAATCGATATAACCTCATTCAGGTTTCTAACCTCTAGATTAAATCGTTTTCCAAACGATTCGGGTGTTTGTACAAATAGGTTTTCTCTTTCGGTAATGGTGCCTCCAATGTAATAAGGCAAACCGCAATTGGCATATGAAATATACTCACCTCTTTCGAAAAGAATTATTTCGCATGCTTCATCCAAACGTCTAAGTCGAGCAGCTGTTGTTGCTCCTCCTGCGACTCCGCCAACAATTAAATATTTCATTGTATAGTGTTTATGTTATTTGTTAATTAGTTAACAATGCTCAATTGAAAATGTTTACTTGTGTTATCTAAATATGTGCAAATATATATATGTAGTTTTGATTTAGACGTGTTGTTTGTCAGTGTTTTTTATGTTATTTAATATATTTTAATGAAATGAGCCAGACTTTTATTAGTCTGGCTCATCAAAAGTAAATTGTTTGATAAGTTTACTTAACCATGCATTCCCAAAGATACTTTGCTAATTTCTTCGATTCGTTTAAGAGAATTTCTTCATCAACCATAGTTAGTTTCCTGTCTTTTACAATGATTTTACCATTCGAAATAACATCGCGGATATGTGTAGAGTTTATTCCAAAGAATAGATGTCCCAAAAAGTTACTAGATGTTACCGGAGTAGGAGAGTTATAATCGAGAACAACAAGGTTTGTTTCATCATCTCCTTTAAAACCATTTATGGATAAGTATCTATGCGCATTGCGTAATCGTGCAAATGCTTGTGCTGGGCTCATTGGATCAAAGTTTTGTCCAACAAAGTACGATGACTTTGCGCTTTGTAGCATATCGCTATGCATACCATCGGTTCCAAACATAATGTTTTGCCCAAGTCCTTCACCACTGAAGTAACCAACATTATTGTTTAGGTTACTGTCGGTATTTTCAACAACCCAGCAAGGCGAGTTGCTTATCAAACTCCTTTCGGCATCCGATAAATGCAAGCAGTGTACAAGTATCGATTTCGATGAATTTAGCATGCCAAAGCTGTTCAACCTTTCAACTACCGATGTATTGTAGTTTTCCAAGCAATGCTCCTGATCGTAGGTGTCTTCAGCAACATGAATGTGAACACCTGACTTATGCTTCTGCATCAATGCTGATGCCTTCTTTAGTGTTTCATCGCTTAGTGTAAATGAAGCATGAAGACCAACCAATCCTTGATTCTTTGATAAATATGAATCGGTTTCGTCAAGACCCTCAATGGCTATTTTTTCACCGTCGCGATCGCTGATTTCATAGCAAAGTAGATGACTAACTCCAACGGTTTCGAATGCTTTTGCCAGAGTGCTCAATGATCCTTTAATGGCATATGGCGAAGCGTGGTGATCGATTGCAAAAGTAGCACCCGATTTTGCACAGGCCATTGCAGTAACAAGAGCGCTGTACTCATTCATTTCGTTGGTTAAGCATTTGTCGAGAGTCCACCATACGTATTTTAAAATTTCGTAGAAATTTGCAGGCGATTTCTTTGGTGCACCCATTCCTCGTGATAATGCTGAGTATGCATGATGATGACCGACAACAAACGATTTTGTTACAATCTTTCCAGTACAGTCGATGATTTCGAATTCTTTTTGAGGGATATTGCTATCTTCTACAAATTGAACCTTACCATTTTCGACTATAATATTGGTATGCTTCATTTCTAAAGTTTGCCAGTCAACGTATATTGCGTTTTTAAGTAAAATGCTCATTCTGTTATGTGTTTGGTTAAAGGTTAAATATAATTTATCTGACGATTAACGGGTTGTGTTTGTTTTTTAGATATCTCACTTTCTTTCGAGATGACACAACTATCAACCTTTTCTCTTCATAGGTAATTTGGTACGTTTAATTCCGTCATATGCAAAGAAAGCATTAGCAATAGCTGCAGCGGTTGGAACAAGTCCAATCTCACCAATGCCTTTTGCACCATAAGGTCCAATCGGATCGTGTTCTTCAATACCAATTATTTCCATTTCGGGAGTTTCATTAGCACGCAAAATTCCGATATCCTTGAACTTATAGCTAACTGGATAGCCATCCTTCATTGGTAAATCTTCGGTTAAGGCATATCCCATACCCATATGTAATGCACCTTCAATTTGACCCTCGAAGAGCATCTGATTCATTATTTTACCGGCATCGTGCGCTGCAATGATCTTTTTAATTTCACCATTGTCGTCGAGAATTACAACCTGAGTTGCATACCCGTATGCAAAGTGAATAATTGGGTCTTCGGTATCGGCTCCTGGTTTACAGGTCCAATCGCACACAAATTTTCCCCGGTAATTTCTTCCAATTAGCTGTGATATAGAAGATCCTGCCAAATCCTTCTTAATGGCGATGGCTGCATTGATAATTGCATTAGCAACCAACGCAGTAGCCCTTGATGAGGTTGTCATTCCTGTCGGAATTCCTGCATCTGTATTCACAATTACATCGATTATTTCGGGGTCAATACCTGTTTCTTGATGTAAAGTTTGAATTGCCATAGTGTGTACACCTTGTCCCATCTCAGTCCATCCGTGGTGAATTTCAACCTTTTTGTCAGAGATAATTTTGATGATTACATCGCTATCGTCAACCATTCCATTCCCAACACCTGTATTCTTAAGTCCTGTTGCAATTCCAGCATATTTTGCTTTGTTGAATTCATCCTTAACGGCAAGCATCGTTTTCTTTAGTCCGACACCACGCAAAACTTGACCAGTAGCCGTTTTTGATCCATCCTCTAAAGCATTATCGAAACGAATTTGCCAACGATCAAACCCTGCTCGTTTACAGATATCATCTATACAACTTTCAATGGCAAATACAGCCTGAGGAACACCAAATCCACGCATTGCTCCGCATGGAATATTGTTGGTATAAACGGTTTTTGCTGAAACATCAACAGCAGGAACCGTGTAACCACCTGTGGCATGTCCCACAACGCGCTCCATTACTTTAGTGCCAACAGAAGCGTAAGCACCAGTATCACCAATTGCTTCAAGTTTAACGGCAGTGAATTTACCTTTTGCATCGCAGGCAAGGCTCATTTTCATCCAAACTGGGTGACGTTTTGGATGCATTCTAATCGATTCATCTCTGTTGAGATGAAGTTTTACAGGCATTTGGATTAAGAATGCATATAGCGATACATGCCCTTGCACGGTCAAATCCTCCTTACCGCCAAATCCTCCACCATTTTGAACTAACGTTACCTTAACCTTTTCTTCAGGAAGATCTAGAAACTTTGCAATCTGCTTACGGTCAACATAAACACCTTGACTTTGACTGTATAAACGGATTCCATCATTTTCGGGTAATGCAATGGCCGTTTCGGTCTCAAGAAAAGCATGCTCAATACGCTGAGTTTCGTATATATCGCTCGAAGTCCAAGCGGCCTCTGCAAATGCCTTTTCAACATCGCCAAAACGAATAGCACAAGTTTCCAAAACATTCGATTTTCCTTCATGAACGCTAGGACTATTAGGCTTGGCTGCTTCATGCATGTCGGTTACAGGTTGCAAAACCTCATATTCTACCTTAACAAGTTCTACAGCCTTACGTGCAATTTCCTCTGTTGTGGCAACAACGCCCGCAATAACATCACCTATATAACGAGTTGTTTCGCCAATGTTAATCATCAATGGCCAATCCTGAAAAATTGTTCCACTTATATGATTTCCAGTAATATCCTTAGCGGTAACAACTTTTACAACACCATCAACTTTTAGTGCTTCAGAAAAATCAATGCTGAGAATCTTGGCTTTAGGATAATCAGAAAACTTTAAAACGCCATGCAGCATTCCATCAATGTGCATATCATCCACAAAATCTCGTTCACCCAGAGCCGTTTCAACCGCCTGATATTTTGGATATCTATCGCCAACCTTGGCAGATGCCTTATTCTCTATATTTTCTTCGCCCTGCAATTCTTTAAAGGATGCATCTATAGCATCAATTATCTTAACATAACCTGTGCATCTGCATAGATTTGGGCTTATTGCCCTGATAATATCGTTACGGGTAGGAGTAGGGTTGGTATTGAAAAGCCCTTTTGCACGCATTATCATGCCTGGTGAGCAGAAACCACATTGAACGGCACCTTTTTGTGCAAAGTTTTTTCCAAGAACTGATTTAAACTCAGAAGATAACCCCTCTAGAGTATTAATTACAGCCCCTTCCATGTCTTTCATTTTTACACGACAGGCCATTTTTATTTTGCCATCGATCTCAACAGAACATGCACCACAAACCCCTTGTCCAGAGCAACCATCCTTTGCAGCAGTAAGAAATTTCTCTTTACGTAGGTATTCCAGAAGATTCTTCTCTGAATTTCCAGAATAAGTGGTTTTAATAGAGTTAAGTGTAAATGATATCATGACTTAAAGTATTTTCTTAAGGTTATCAATTGTTGGTGCTACAGCATTCGGTATTTTAATTAACGACGAAACCGATTTTAGGTCTTTCAATCCACTGCCGGTTAACAATACAATGCACGATGCATTATCCTTAATTAAGCCCTTGTTGCTATAAGCTAACATTCCAGCAAATGCGGTTGTAGCAGCAGGTTCTGCAAAAATACCAGTATTCCTCGAAAGAATTGCCGATGCATTTACAATTTCATCATCGCTAACTAGAATGAATTCTCCAGCATACTTTTGAATAAACTGTTTTGCCATGAAAAAGTTACGAGGAATATCTACCGAAATAGAATCAGCAATGGTGTTGCTTGGCTTGATTCTGAAATCGGCTCTATTAATATTATCAACTAAATTGCTACTTCCCATTGATTGAACTGCAACAATAGTTGGCATTTTCTCTATTAATCCAAGCATTAAAAGATCCTCGAACCCCTTATAAACGCCCGAAATAATTACGCCATCACCTACAGGTACAAATATTTTGTCGGGAAGTTTTCCATTGGTTTGCTCAAATAACTCAAACGAAACCGTTTTTTTCCCTTCAATGGTCAATGGATTAAAAGCGGTGTTACGATTATACCATCCAAATTCTTTTGTGGCTTCAACACTTAAATCGAATGCATTATCGTAAGTTCCGTCTACCGGAACAATTTTGGCTCCATACATCACTATTTGGGTGAGTTTGGCCAATGGAGCAGCCTTTGGAACCATTATAATGGCCTTTTGTTTTTGCGATGCGCAAATGCCCGCCAATGACGATCCAGCATTCCCTGTTGATGCTGCAACTATGGTATCGATTCCCTTTTCCTTTGCATAGGCAGAAACTATAGCCGATGCTCTATCCTTAAACGAAAACGTTGGATTCTGAGAATCATCCTTTAAGAAAAGATTAAAGGGCAATTTTTTACCATCTAAATAGTTGAAATTGTACAAAGGAGTTTGTCCAACTCGTAACGGGGGTAAACTATCTAACGAATTAATTGGCAATAGTTCAATATACTTTGAGCTAGCTAATGAATTAGCATTAACCTTTTTGCCTAATGATTTATAGTCGTATATAGTTTTAAGCACTCCTTTAGAAGGAAGATTTGGCTGATTTGTTGCATTGCACGCAGGACAAAGGTAAAGTTCCGATGAACTTTCGAACTGCTTTCCGCAATCGCAACATTCGTATATAAACTTTGAATTACTCATGGATGAAACAGTAAGTACAAGTTACAAATTAATTTAGAAGTAAATAGTTGATATAAAACAGAAACACGGGTGCTAGAGGTTTGTAGTCTGCTCTGCGTTCCGTGTTTCTGAAAATCAATTCTTTAAAATATTAACTCTTATATTACAAACCTTTTAGTAGACCTGTTCGTTCGTTAAATTCTTCGATAAGTTCGTCCCAGCGTTGAATTTGATGGAATTGTCTATCCCATAATGCTCTGTCGTTCCACAAAGCGTTCAAATCACTAATTTCTTTTTCTTGCTGCTCAACCCATGTAAAATATTTTAGGTTGTGAATTGCTTTACGATCGTAATATGTCAACTCCTTCATCCAATCGGCAGTTGTGCCCATCAAGCATTTTTCCAAATCTTTTATAGCTTGATTTGATGAATAACCTCCTTTATCTTCATTGAGTTCCTCCAAACGAGATTGATACATGTTTGCAGAATCGGTAGCGATGGTGATAATTACATCATCCGAAGTCATTTCGAAGTACTTGGCAGTTTTTATTGCCGAAAGCATATTGCCAATTCCAGAAATACCCATGAAATGCAAATCGTTGATAGTTTTATCGCTAACACCAACCGATTTAAGATACTTTTGTCCTTCTGGTTCATTGAACAATCTAAAGATTCTCATGCAATCCTCATCGTCAATTGCTGTAACAACATCAGTATTCTTAGTGTTGTGAATCCAAGGCACATGCTTGTCGCCAATACCCTCAATTCTGTGACCACCAAACCCATTGCGAAGTAGAGTAGGACATTGTAATGCCTCCGATGCAACAACTTTGATGTGTGGTGCAATTGTTCTGAGGTAATCGCCAGCAGCAATTGTTCCAGCCGATCCAGTAGCCGAAACGTAGGCTGCCAAATGGTTATTATTGCCACTTAATGAACGAAATACTTCCTCAATTGCTTTTCCTGTGATATTATAGTGCCATGCAGCATTACCAAACTCATCGAATTGGTTAAAAATTACGTAATCGGGTTTAGTGCGACGGATTTCCCAGCACTTGTCGTAAATCTCCTTTACGTTCGATTCACAACCTGGAGTAGCAATAACTTCAGATCCAATATAATCGCGTAACCAAGTAAAACGCTCCTTACTCATCTCCTCAGGAAGAATTGCAACAGACTCAGTTCCCATAAGTTTAGAGTCAAATGCACCACCACGGCAGTAGTTACCAGTTGAAGGCCATACCGCTTTTTGTGTAGTTGGATCAAAGCCTCCTGTAATAATTCTAGGTGCTAAGCAACCATAAGCAGCTCCTACCTTATGAGCTCCTGTAGGGAACCATTTACCTAAAAGAAGAACAATACGAGCATCAACTCCTGTAATTTCCTTTGGAAGTTCAATGTAGTTAACATTTCCATAAAGTCCACCTTTTTCTTTTGGCTCATTCTTCCATGTAATACGGAAAAGATTTAAGGGATTGATATCCCAAAGGCCAATATTTTTAAGTTGATCTTTAATTTTCGAAGGAATTAGATCTGGATTTTGCTGTTGCTTAAAAGTTGGAAGAATAATTCCACGCTCCTTAAAGCGTTTAACAGCGTTATCGAGAGCCTTTTGATTAGTTACATTGTTAATAATTTCAATCATATTTGGATGAATTAATTTTTCGATCAAAATTACAATTAGTATATGTAATTTCTATCATTTTGCTGAAAAAAGGAATTTTATAATAGATTATATGATTATCAAAGAAAATTTACATATATTTGTTGCAGTATAAAAAAGTAATTTAGGAAAAAGTGATGAGGGTTTTATGCTTTATAGGCGAAGTTAATAATAATTCTAAGTTTATTAAGCATTAGTTGTTGGACTTGTTTTACTTATTAGTAAAACATTCTTCCTGTTTACTTCAAGCGATTGTATTTAATATAGTATTAATAACATATAAACAATTTGTATTATGGCTATCAAGAATATCGATGAAATTGACAGGAAGTTGCTTAATATTATGCAGGATAATAGTAGAATTACTATTAGAGAACTTTCAGAAAGATTGCATTTATCGACAACTCCAATTCACGAGAGAATAAAAAAACTGGAAAAGAACGGTTTTATTAAGCATTATGTTACCCTGCTAGAGCCTAAAATGCTTGGTAAAAAACTTACAGTATTTGTATCGGTTTCCCTGACCAATCACACAAAAGAGATTGTTGATGAATTCGAGAAGGAAATGAAGAAAATGCCTGAGGTTATGGAGTGCTACTACGTTTCTGGAAATTGGGACTTTCTCCTAAAAATTCAATGTAACGATATGGAAGACTACCATAATTTTGTTATTCACCGTTTCTCTGTAATAAAAAATATTACTCAGTTCAACAGTTCATTTGTAATGTCGGAATCGAAGATTACCCATAAATTTGAACTGTAATATTAATATATAAGGTGTGCTAAAAATTTCTAGCAGCTAACATTATATATGCTTTCTGGGTATTCTATTTCTGTTAGGTAAAGACCTTCGGCTGGAGCGGAGGTTCCTGCCAATGATCGATCTTTTGCTTCTATTATCGAGGCAAATTCGTCAGTTGAGATTTTACCACGACCTACATCGACAAGAGTACCAACGGTAGCACGTACCATATTTCGTAAAAAGCGATTGGCCTTTATCGAGAAAACGAGAAGGCCTTCTTTTTTAGTCCATTCGGCATGATAAATCTCACAGATGTTAGTTTTATTATCGGAGCCCACTTTGCTAAAACTCGTAAAATCGGAATAGTTAAATAGCATTTGGGATGCTAAGATCATCCTATCCATATCTAAATTGGTAGAGTACATCCACGCTAAGCCGTTCAAGAATGGATTCTTATTCGTACTAATTATATACTCGTAGCCTCTTAGCGTTGCATCGAAACGAGCATTGACCTCTGCTTTTACCCTCGATATTTTTGATATGGAAATGTCAATCGGAAGAATTCTATTCAAACTATGAATAAACTGTTTGTTAACATCAAGGTTAGAAACAGCACTGTCGAAATGCGCAACATAGTATTTGGCATGAACACCCGTATCAGTTCTTCCTGCTCCAATTGTATTTATTTCCTCCTTTAATAAAATGGATAACGCATTGTTTAATGTACCCTGTACACTTTGCGCATTGGTCTGAATTTGCCAACCGTGATAATTTGTTCCCAAGTAGGATAGATGTATGAAATACCTGTATGTCAATTTATTTCGTATTAAATATTTTCTGCAAGGTAAGCACCAAATTGAAAATGACCAAATAACTATATATTGACGCTATGTAACTATCAATTAACCAATGAATAACTTTTAATTACAAGGCTTTCTTTAACCTCGTTTATAACACAAGTTATACAATTTTAACTCTTTTTAACACTGCTCGCATGTTTAAATTATGATATTTGCGTTCGGTCGTTTTATTCAAAAATAGTAGTTTTAATAAGCATTTTAAAAATAGCTGAATATGAGCGAAACTAGTACACAAAACATCAAGGAGCTAAACGAAAGAATTAGACTTGAGAGTTCTTTTGTAGACATTATTAACCTTGAAATGAATAAGGTTATTGTTGGACAGAAACATCTTGTTGAATCCTTGCTTGTTGGATTGCTTGCCGATGGACATATTCTATTAGAAGGTGTTCCTGGTTTGGCAAAAACATTAGCAATCAATACTCTATCAAACATCATCGATGTAAAGTTTAATCGAATTCAGTTTACGCCTGATTTATTGCCTGCGGATCTTATTGGTACTATGATTTATAGTCCTAAAAGTGAGCAGTTCAACGTAAAAAAAGGGCCTATTTTTTCGAATTTTATTCTTGCCGATGAAATTAACCGTGCTCCGGCAAAAGTACAGAGTGCTTTGCTTGAGGCAATGCAGGAACGCCAAATTACCATTGGCGAGGAAACCTACAAATTGGATGAACCTTTCCTTGTGCTTGCAACGCAAAACCCAATAGAGCAGGAGGGTACTTATCCTCTTCCCGAAGCACAAGTTGACCGTTTCATGCTAAAAGTTAAGATCACTTATCCTAAAGTGGAAGAAGAACGCATGATTATGCGCGAAAATCTTTCACTGTCGTTTCCAAAGCCTGAAAAGGTTTTAAAACCAGCGGATATTATAAATGCCCGTAAGGTTGTACGCGAGGTGTACATGGATGAGAAAATCGAAAAGTATATTCTCGACATAGTGTTTGCAACACGTTTCCCCGCTCAGCACAATTTACAGAAATTTGAGTCGATGATTAACTACGGAGCATCTCCACGTGCGTCTATTAGTTTGGCATTGGCATCAAAAGCATATGCATTTATTAAGCGTAGAGGCTATGTTATTCCAGAGGATGTTCGTTCTGTATGTCACGATGTTCTTCGTCATCGTATTGGTTTAACATACGAGGCTGAAGCCGAGAATATTTCAACAGAAGACATCATCACTGAGATTTTAAACACTGTAGAGGTACCATAGTATGCTGCGGAGTTTCAGGTATATTATCCTGATCATACCATTTTGGTTGATTCAAATGTCTACACATGGACAGAATTACATTGGTATGCATAAGGATAATATAAGAAAACTGACTCCAAAAGAATATAAAGGTTTTGTCTTCGAGAAAGAGGTTGAAAATGGTGACAGAAGTTTTATAAAGTTTGTGAATGTAATTGATGAGCAAACGCTCCTGTTCATGGTTAACCAAAAGGGTATATGTACATCGGTTTCCAGAATGTATAACACATGGCTTTACGACCAAATAGCCAAGGAACTAAAAAGGGATTACGAGAAAATTGGTTCCGATTTATGGAAGGAAACTAAGGATGGCAAAGAGTACGAGATAAAACTGAAGCAAGGCGAATGGTATATAACGGTAATTACCCGACCAATAACTAAAAAATAGTTAAGTTGTGGAAACATCGGATCTATTAAAACGAGTTCGAAAAATCGAAATAAAAACGCGAGGATTATCGCGTCATATCTTTGCAGGGCAGTATCACAGTGCATTTAAGGGACGTGGTATGGCTTTTAGCGAAGTGCGAGAGTACCGCTTTGGCGACGATATTCGGAGCATCGACTGGAATGTTACTGCACGTTTCAATCAGCCGTACATTAAGGTTTTTGAAGAGGAGCGTGAGTTAACGGTTATGCTTCTTATCGATGTAAGTGGTTCTGAACATTTCGGTACATCAACGCAGTACAAGAACCAAATAATAACTGAAATTGCGGCTGTTTTAGCATTTTCGGCAATACAGAATAACGATAAGATAGGTGTAATCCTGTTTAGCGATAAAATTGAAAAATTCATATCGCCACAGAAGGGACGTAAGCACATTCTCCGGATTATCAGCGAGATGCTTAACTACAAGCCTCAAAGCAAGGAAACCAATATTGCCGAAGCACTTAAATATCTTACAAATGCAATCAAAAAACGTTGTACGGCATTTGTTCTAAGCGATTTTGTTGACGTTGATAATAATGCACTGCCACGCTTTACCGATGCTTTGAGTATTGCCAGCAACAAGCATGATGTTGTAGGTATTCGAGTTTTCGATAAGCGCGAAACTGAATTGCCATCGGTTGGCCTTGTTAAATTTAAGGATGCCGAAAGTGGTAAGTATATGTGGATTGATACATCAGATTCATTGGTACGTAGAAACTATGGCAAATGGTGGCAGCAAACTACCGAAAACCTCAAAACATCATTTACTAAATCCAAAGTCGACTGGACCTCAATTAGTACTGATGAGGATTATGTAAAACCATTAATACTTCTTTTTAAACGTAGAGCATAATGGGACGAATTAAATTAATATTGATTTTGCTGCTTGGAGTTTCTTCTAATGCATTTTCTCAATCGGGCAGTATTGCATCTATTAAGTCGAAAATCGATAAGGATACAATTCTTGTAGGCGATCAAATTTACTATACTATAGTTATTAATGGACAAAAAGGAGTTAAATTTCAAATTCCAGCAGTTGTCGATTCATTGGGCAACGGAATCGATTTGGTTGGAAATCCTGCCATTGATTCTGTTATCACCGATAGAGATATAACGCTTACACTACGATACCTTGTTACATCATTTGATAGTGGCGAACACGTTGTTCCTGCTATTCCAATTGTTGCCGTAAAAGATGGTGTTGCCGATAGTCTTATTGCGTCGAATAGTGTGTTTTTTGTTAAGCCCCTTCAGAAAGATCCTAATTTGAAGGATATATACGACATTAAACCGCCTATTAAGGAACCTATTACAATTTCGGAAATAGCACCTTGGGCAGGTATTGTTCTGGCAATTGTTGCTTTGGTTGGCTTTTTGATAATGTTCTTCGAAAGCAAAAAGAGGAATAAGCCATTCCTTAATCTATTTAAACCAGCAGAGCCACCTCATGTAATAGCATTGCGTGAATTAACACATCTACGTGATGAGAAACGCTGGAATACAGAAAACCATAAGCAATACTATACTCATTTAGTTGATATCCTGAGAATTTACCTTGAAGGTCGTTTTGGAATAAATGCACCAGAGCAAACAACATCGGAAATTTTGAGCGAGATAAACAAGGTGGATTATGAGTTTGGTTCATTGCTAAACGATTTTCAGGAATTACTGTTTGTTGCAGATTTAGTAAAGTTTGCTAAGCATAATCCTGTGATTACTGAAAATGAGCAGAGTTTGAATTTTGCCTTCGATTTTGTGAATAAAACAAAACCCGAAGAGGAAATAAAAGTAGAGCATACTCCAATGGAAGCAGAGCAGGCTCTTGTACAGGAAACGATTGAAGATCCTAAAAAGTTGAATTAAGATGTCAGGACTAGTTTTTGCAAATCCTAAGTTACTGTACTTGCTAATTTTAGTGCCATTAATGGCTGCTTGGTATATTTTTCGTCAAAAAGATATCAAGGCAAGTCTTCGAATTTCTACACTAGGCGGTTTCAGCAACACTAAACCTTCTATCAGAGTTTATTTAAGGCATACTCCGTTTGTATTGCGAATAATTGCAGTAATATTAGTTATTGTTGCTTTAGCACGCCCGCAAACAACCAATATTCAAAAGAACGTATCGGCCGATGGCATCGACATTGTGCTTTCGTTGGATGTGTCGGGAAGTATGCTTGCCCGTGACTTTAAGCCCGATAGGTTAGAAGCCGCTAAAGAATTAGGAATAAAGTTCGTTAGTGGTCGACAGACCGACCGTGTAGGATTGGTAATATTTGCAGGCGAAAGTTTCACACTTTGCCCAATTACAACCGATCATGTTGCACTTATCAACATGTTTAAGGATATCAGTATGGGTGTTCTGGAGGATGGAACTGCAATTGGTTCAGGATTAGCTACCGCAATTTCGCGTTTAAAAGATAGCGAGGCCAAGAGCAAGGTAATAATCCTTTTAACTGATGGTGTAAATAACCGAGGCGAAATTGCTCCGCTTACAGCAGCCGAAATCGCTAAAAGTTTTGGAATTCGGGTTTATACAATTGGTGTCGGAACTTATGGTACGGCACCATATCCAGTTCAAACCCCGTTTGGTACCCAGTATCGCGATATGAAGGTTGAGATTGATGAAGATTTACTCACCAAAATTGCAGAAATGACGGGTGGAGAATATTTTAGAGCTGTAAGTAATAAGGCTTTGGAGGAAGTTTACGCAAAAATCGACAAGTTAGAAAAGTCGAAGATAGAGGTAACGGAGTATAGCCGAAGGGAAGAGCGCTTTAGACCATATGCTTTAGCCGCATTTATTCTCCTCGTACTTGAGATTTTATTACGTAGAACATTTCTACGGAGTTTACAATAACTAGATATTGATTAGATAAATAAGATATTACCATGTTTAGATTTTCAAATCCTGAATATTTATATTTACTTCTAGTCATCCCAATTGTATTAGGATTATACTGGTACTCTGTTCGGATACAAAAAGAAAAGATCAAACTTTTCGGCAATTTCGATACTGTATTGGGATTAATTCCAGGCTTCTCAATAGTAAGAGGATGGGTTAAGTTGATGTTTCTGCTAACCATATATCTCCTTTTAACTATAAGTTTAGCGGGACCTCAGTTTGGCGCAAAACTAACCGAGGTGAAACGAAAAGGAATTGAACTTATAATAGCTCTCGACGTTTCCAATAGTATGCTTGCCGAGGATATTCAACCCAACAGAATAGAAAGGGCAAAACAATCTATTTCACAGTTGGTTGACAGACTAACCAACGATCGTATTGGCTTAATTGTATTCTCGGGCGATGCTTACGTTCAGTTGCCAATCACCAACGATTATGCCTCTGCAAAAATGTTCTTGTCGTCGATAAATCCGGGAATGGTTCCAAAACAGGGAACTGCAATTGGTAGTGCTATTAATTTGGCTGCAAGTTCATTTAATCCTGAATCAAAAACAAGCAAGGTTATTGTAATAATATCTGATGGTGAGAACCACGAGGATGACCCATTAGAATCAGCAAAGACTGCCGCCGATAACGGCATTGTTATTCATACTATTGGGATTGGATCACCAGATGGAGCCCCAATTCCTGTTGGCGGTGCTCAAAACTACCTTAAGGATGAAGAAGGTAACGTGGTTGTTACAAAACTAGATGAGGAAACTCTATCAAAAATAGCTGTTATTGGTAATGGAAAGTATGTTAGAGCAACCAATACGCAGTTAGGGCTACTGCCACTTTTCGAGAACATTAATAAAATGCAGCGTTCCGAAATAAAGGATAAGGTTTACTCGGAGTACAACGAACAATTTCAGTATTTGATAGGAATAGCACTATTTCTTTTGATTGTGGAATTTATAATTCTAGAACGAAAGAACGAGTGGATAGAAAGTTTAAATCTTTTTGGCGATAAAAAGGGAGGTGAATAATGAAACGATTCATATTTCTCAGTTCAATACTTTCGTTAATTGCAATTACAGCATTCGCTCAAACTGAGCGTAAATCAATCAGAAAAGGCAACAATGCCTTTGAGGATAACGATTATATTGAATCCGAAGTTCAGTATAGAAAAGCATTAGAAGCAAATACCCATTCTTATAAGGCAAAATTCAACCTATCCGATGCTTTATACAAACAAGAAAAGTACGATGAATCTCTTAAAGCCACAGAGGAAATCAATCAGGCTGGGTTGTCAAATGCTCAAAAGGCTATGATATACCACAATAAAGGCAATGCACTATATAAACAGCAGAAATTTCAAGAAAGCGTCGAAGCATATAAAAATGCTCTTAAGTTAAATCCAAATGATAGAGAAACTAAGTACAATCTATCGGAGGCATTAAGAATGCAAAAACAGCAGCAACAGAACAAGGATCAAAATAAAGATAATAAGGATAATAAAGACAACAAGGACAAGAAAGATAATAAGGATCAGAATAAAGACGACAATAAGAAAGACGATAATAAGGATAAACAGGATCAAAACAAAGATCAGAATAAGGATCGGAATAAGGATCAAAAGGACAAAAATCAGCAGCAGCAAGATCAACAACCTAAGATTTCGAAAGAAGATGCAGAGCGAATGCTACAGGCTATCCAGAATAACGAAAAGGATATTCAGGATAAGATGAAAAAGGAAAAGGCTAACGCTGCTAAGGTTCGAGTAATTAAGAATTGGTAAGTAAATAGAAGTAATTATGATACGCAATTTACTATTTGCAACGTTTGTTCTACTTTCGAGTATTTCTAGTGCTCAGAAGGCTACAATTGAAGCATATGCACCCGGTGTGGTAGAACTGGGAGAGCAATTTAGGCTAACTTATACGCTAAATTCTCGTCCAAGTGCTTTCAATCCTCCATCAATCCCCGATTTTGATGTAGTTGCTGGTCCGAGTACATCAAGCAGTACAAGTATAGAAATGATTAATGGGAAAGTTACCCAAAATCAATCCTACACTTACACCTATATACTAGAAGCAACCAAGGAGGGGAAATTTACCATTGATGGGGCAGAGGCGACGCTAGATGGTAACAAAATCAAATCGAATTCGCTTACCATTGAAGTGCTTAAATCGTCGGGGAATACAACCCGTCAAACTACACAGCAACGAAATCAGCAGCCGCAAACAGCAACAGGCTCAGATAATCTTCCAAGTGATGATTTATTCGTTTCGGTGGAGTTAAACAAGAAATCGGCGTATGTAGGTGAACCCATTGAGGCTACACTTAAACTATATACTAAGGTAGGAATTGCTGGTTTAGAAGATGCCAAATTTCCAACATTTGATGGATTCTGGAGTCAGGAAATAGAAACTGATCCAAATATCTCATTCCAACGTGTAAATGTAAATGGTAAAATTTACAGCGTTGGAACAATTAAGAAGTACCTACTGTTTCCTCAGAAGAAAGACAAACTTCAAATATCGCCTTTCGAATTAGTAGTTGTTTACCAAAAGCGCGCTGCTCGTTCACAATCAATTTTTGATGAGTTTTTTGGAGGAGTCGAGAATTATCGGAAACGATTATTAAGTAAAGCAGTAACTGTTAATGTTAAGGAACTACCCACCAATGCACCCGAATCGTTCATTGGTGCTGTTGGTACCTATAAACTTGAAGCAAAAACCGATAAATCGAAATTAAAAACTAACGAAGCGGTAACTGTTAAGGTTAAAGTATCTGGTAGTGGAAATATCAAGTTGATAGGAACTCCTAAAGTTGATTTTCCTGCAGGGTTCGAACTTTTCGATCCAAAAGTTAGCGATAACATAAACACGACAGCGAGCAATACTGCAGGATCAAAAAACTATGAATTTATTGCAATTCCTCGTTCTGCTGGAAATTTCGAGATTCCACCTGTGGAGTTCACATATTTTGATTTGAATAAAAATGCGTATGTAACACTTCGTTCAAAGGCAATGCCTATTGAGGTAACTGCCGACTCAACTGCATCGGCCGGAGTAATGATTACTGGTTATAGCAAGGAGGATGTAAAATACATAGGTAAAGATATTCGGTTTATTAAAACAAACCATTCTAAACTTCGACCCATTAATGCTTTTGTTGTAACATCCAGCACATATCTCTTTGTATACATTGTTTTAATAGTTGTATTTATCATATTCTGGTACTTGTACAGCAAGCATCGTGAACAAATGACAGACTTGAGCATTGTTAGAACACGCAAGGCAAATAAGATTGCACAAAAACGGTTGAAGGATGCTAGTTTGATGCTAAATCAGGATAACAGCGAGAAATTTTATGAGGAAATCCACAAGGCTCTTTGGGGATATGTTGCCGATAAACTCAATATTCCAATAGCAAATTTGAATTCCGACAGGGTTAAAGAGGAACTCTCGAAAAAAGAAGTTGATAACGCTGATATTGAAGAGTTTGTGCGAATTGTTGACCTGTGCGAATTTGCTAGGTTTGCGCCAAATAAAGAGCATTCGCAGATGAATGCCTTATATGAGAATGCATATTCGCTCATATCTAAGTTTGAGGAATCATTAGGTAAAGTAAAGTCGAATCTTTGGTAAATTTATTTCCCATGATTAAAAGTATAACATTAACATTTGCATTATTTAGTGCAGCATTGGGATCGATACTTGCCCAAAAGCCTGAAATGTTAATTGATAAAGCGGATAAACTTTATTCCGAAGGAAAGTATCAGGATGCAATTAGTAACTATGAAGCTGTGGTAGGACAGGGATTGCAAAATGCAGAACTTTACTACAATTTAGGAAATGCATATTTTAAGGTGAAAAATATTCCGGCTGCAATACTAAATTTCGAGCGAGCTCATTTACTAAATCCCGAGGACGAGGATGTTAAGTTTAATCTAGATCTATCTCGAACTTATACAATTGATAAGATAGAGACATTGCCAGATTTTTTTCTTGTGACCTTTGTTAAAAATATTCGCAACTGGTTCAACACTAATACTTGGGCTTATATCGCAGCCTTTGCATTTACCGCAATTCTATCGTTGATTCTTTTCTTTTGGTTTTCCAGAAGTTTCGAAATTCGACGATACGCATTCTCAGTGGCAGTCATGCTTTCAATTGTATTTATAATATCGTTGGTATTTAGTGTAAGTTTAAAAAATCAGGTGGCAAATAGAAATCATGCTATTGTTTTTGCTCCAGTTGTATCCGCAAAAAGTTCGCCCGATGATTCAGGAAAAGACCTATTCATTCTACATGCAGGAGCCAAGGTTGAGTTAATAAGACCTGTAGGCGATTGGTGTGAAATTAAAATTGCCGATGGCAATAAAGGTTGGATTCATAAAGAAACCTTTCAGAAAATATAAAATCTTTTATTTGATAGTAGCAAAGGGCTTTACATAATGTAAAGCCCTTTTTATTTGAACAATCATGCTATTGTTTTTGTTTCCTTAATCAATTAAACCTAAATAAGATGAAAAACTTAATACTGCTAATTACAATAATTTTGCCAATCGGCATTATGGCTCAAACTAAAACTCTTTACGATTTTACAGTGAAAGATATTGATGGTAATGATTTTAAGTTATCTCAATTTAAAGGTAAAAAAGTGATGGTTGTAAATGTTGCCTCCAAATGTGGTTTAACACCTCAATATGAAGAATTACAAGCACTTTATGTAAAATATAAAGATAGAAACTTTGTAATTATTGGTTTTCCTGCAAATAACTTTCTCAAACAGGAACCCGGAAGTAATGCCGAAATTAAAGAGTTTTGTACATCAAATTATGGAGTAACTTTTCCTATGATGGAAAAGATATCTGTTAAAGGATCTGACATTAATCCACTATATGTTTGGCTAACGCAAAAGAGCCAAAATGGAGTAATGGATAGCGAGGTGAAATGGAATTTTCAGAAGTATTTAATTGACGAAAAAGGACAATTAGTTGACTTTATTTCTCCTAAGGATAAGCCCAACTCGGAGAGGATAATAGACTGGATTGAAGGAAATTAAACCTTTAGAGCACAGATGACTCAGATTTCAATTTGTAATAATCTGTAAAATCTGCGTCATCTGTGTTTCATTTATTGTTTCTTTAGTTTATCCGTCTCTCCTTCATACTTGCCATTAGCCAATTCAATAGTCATCAGAAATCCAAGTTTGGTAATTTTTTCAACCAACTGATTATTTATGGTTTCTGCTTTATCTGTAGTTTGATGAATGAATTTATAGCCATTGGTTGCGCTAAAGTAGAGTGTTGGAATATTGGCATTGTAAAATGCAGTGGCATCGCCACCACCTCCGCCAAATGAACGGTTTGAGAGTAGTTTTATGTGCTTCTTGTCAATTTTCTTTGCCTTTTTCCATAGTTTAGGAAAACTCAATTTCCCATTAATATTAATACTATCACCTTGACCAACACAATCGAAATTCATCATTGCAACTGCTTTGGATAAATCGACTGGCGAATTATTTACAAAGTATTTTGAACCCTTTAGGCCTGATTCCTCCGACGAAAAAGCCACAAAAATAACCGATCGCTTTAGTTTAACACCCGATTTATGAAGTGCATCAGCTATGGATATTAAACTTGCAACACCAGATGCATTATCGTTTGCTCCTGGAAATAAAACATTTTCGGTTTGATACCCCACATGATCGAGGTGTGCTCCAAGAATAATAAATTCACTCTTTAGTTTTGAATCCGTTCCCTCAATAAATCCAACAACATTAGCCGTTTGTTTCTCAGGAGTATAATCGGCATTAATATTTATCATTAATAATTGTTCTGTTTCGGTAGAATGAGGTGCTTTATCCTTTACAATTTGCTCATAGTATTCCATTGGTTTCATGGATAATTTGGCAAAAATAGAATCGGTAACGCTAGAGCCAATCTGTATCATTGGAAAGTCGGGTAGGTGAGGCCCTTCCCCGCAGGCGATGCTACCATATATCATTGTACTTGGAAATATTTTAGGATCGGCCATAAAAATAATAGCCTTTGCACCCAATTCTTTTGCTATTCTAGCTTTAGCCCTAGGAGATGTGTCGCCCCAAGACCCTGTTGTCGGGTCCCAGGGTGGTGCCGATTTATAAACCAAAACAATTTTCCCTTTCACATCAATACTTCTATAATCGTTATACTCATCAGTCCTAATTCCAAAGCCAGCAAATACAACCTCGGCTTTAATATTGCCTGAACCAGAAAATCCTCTGCAAACAAAGTCCTCGCCTAGTTTAAATATTTGAAACGACTTTGTACCCTCATTCAAAAGCAGCAGCTGTGCATCTTTAATTATGTTAACTTCATCGTTGAAGTACTGAAGCATGCTAGGCTGATTTATTGGTTTTACTCCAGCACTTTTTAATCTGGTAGCAACATACCGAGCAGCCTGATCGTATTCGGCTGTTCCAGGTAATCGCCCCTTGAATTTGGCCGAAGATAAATAACCAATGGTTTGAAGAATATCTTCATACTTTATTGATTGTAAATCTGACGAACTTTTAGATTTTTGAGCAAGTAGTATATTTGATGATACACTTAGAATTAATACAAAAATTAGAATGATGTTTTTTAGCACTTTCATGAGAATTCAATTAATTCTTAAAAATAGACAATCTAATTGTAATGGTTAGTAAAACTGAGTATTTTTGTAAAAACACTTCTATAATATGGCCAATTTATTTGATAACCCAGAGTTATACTCCTACGTAGTGCTTCCTATAATGATATTCTTTGCTCGAATTTGTGATGTTACTATAGGAACTTTACGTATCATCTTTGTGTCGAAAGGACAAAAAAATATTGCTCCTTTTCTTGGATTTTTTGAGGTGTTTATATGGATTGTGGCCATTAGCCAAATCATGAAAGGGGCAAGCAATATTTATTGTTACCTAGGGTATGCCGGTGGTTTTGCAACCGGAAATTATGTGGGAATGCTGGTAGAAGAACGTCTCGCTGTTGGTAATATACTGATACGCGTAATAACCGCAAAGCAAGGCGCTGCTTTAGTTAGACTATTGGCATCGGAAGGATATGGTGCCACATCCTTTAATGCCGAAGGTTCCATGGGAAATGTTAATATTGTTTATTCTGTGATAAATAGAAAGAATATGAACGAAATTCAGCGAATTTTAAACGAATTCGATCCAAAATTATTCTATACACTTGAGGATATCCGGAAAGTTAATGCTGGAATCTTCCCAGTTAAAATGTCATCATCGTTAGCTCCAATGATGCGTTGGAGAAAAGGAAAGTAAAAACAAATTTAAAGCAATGGATTATTGGAGTTATTAATAATTATTCCAACTGATTTAACAACTCAACACTAGGTCTACCTGACAAAATGAGGCATTTCTGCTGGTAGTTCAATCGAAAACTCTACCATTCCTGCTACTTCTCCATCTTGATGCCAAGGCGTTTGGTATATCAGTTTCTTAATACCATTCTTTTCGATAGTATAAGCATTCGACTCATTATTGTTCATTAATCGATGAATTATATCTATCGACCTCTGTCCATGACAGTCAAATAGACTTTTCCCAATTAAATCCTTGCCACCCCATTTCTCAAAAGTGCGTTGCGATTTCTCGTTCATATACAGGATAATACCATTCCTATCGCAAACTGTTATTGCACAGTTTAAACTTTTAGCCCAATCTGGAATACTGCTGAACATAGTTGTAATGTTTTTGCAAATCTATAAATACTAAGCGATTTCTTAAAATATCTATTTGCATCTTAATCCAGAATTCTGTCTTCTTCCCAATTTTTAATAACTTGCAGTTTCTTAAAATTAGAATATTAATGAAAGCGAAAAATGTAAAATCAACTCGCACACCTATTTATCGCGATGCTGGTTTTTTACTCGGTGATATTTCCACAATGAAAAAGGCTTTTGCCGATGAGGTTGGGCATCCAATTAATCCAGACCTATATATATACTCTCGCTATAGAAATCCAACAGTAGTTGCTGCCGAAGAGTTTTATTCGGAAATCGAAAGCTGTAAGTGGTCGTTGCTTTCTCAATCGGGAATGGCAGCCATAGATATAGCCTTATCTGTATTCCAGAAAAAAGATCAACCCAATAAATGGGCATTCTTCACCGAAATTTATGGTGGAACTAACTCATTTATCGATAAGGTTTTGGTAAATAGACGTGGAATTAATGCAACTCGCTTTGCTCCCGACGGGAACTCATACTCTTTGGAAGCATTTGATAAGTTTATGGAGATAAATAAGCCTCAGGTTGTTTTCTTCGAGGTTATTTCCAATCCAATGTTGCTGGTTGCCGATGCCATTGAAATTATAAGAGTATCGAAGAAGCACGGGGCTGCTGTTGTAATAGACAATACATTTGCAACTCCTTATCTGTTTAAACCTCTCGATTTTGGTGCCGATTTGGTTATCCATAGCGCTACCAAATACCTTGCTGGTCACGGGAATTTATCTGCAGGTATTGTATCCGGAAATGATATGAAACTGGCTGCTGAAGCCATTGAGTACCGTAAGTGGGCAGGACATATGATTTCTCCGGATGAGGCATATAGACTACACGATATGTTTAAATCTTTCAATATCCGCGTAAAGCAACATTTCGATAGTGCTTTTGCCATTGCTCGTTTTTTAGAAAGCCATCCTTTGGTTGAATCTGTTTGTTATCCAGGACTAGAGTCACATCCAAGTCATTCTTTTGCCAAAAAACTTTTTGGTGATAAGGGTTTTGGCGGTATGGTTACTTTTGATATTAAAGGTTCCTCGTTTGAGGATAAGCAGCATAAATGCAATAAGTTTATTCAAACTTTATCCAATGATATTCCTCTTGTTCCAACACTTGGCGATGCTGATACTATCCTTATGCCAGTTGAACCTGTTTGGGGTGATAGATATCCTTACCCCGGTATGATTCGGTTATCAATTGGTATTGAGCAAGATGTTGATATTATTGATAAATTGGCTAAAGGTCTTGCAAGCCTATGATCTTTCTTGCGTTATTTTAATAACACCTCAATCGCTGCATATGATTTAAATGTTAAATTATTAACAGATGTGTGATGTGTATTAATTTGTAAATCAATTTATTTTGAGAAAAACAAAAGATCATTTAACTTGTAGAGAATCGAAATGTTAACAAAAGTCATATATTAATCGAACAACTAAAAATATATTTGTCTAGATTGGTATGGAATTTTTATTTGCCATAACTTGTAATAAATAATTAACTAATAATACTTTAACATTAATACTGATTGGAGGAACTACCATGCAGAATAAACTTCAAGAGCTAACCGAAAAAATCTACCGCGAAGGTCTTGAAAAAGGGCAGGAGGAAGCCAACCAAATTACTGCCAAGGCTAAAGAGGATGCATCGAAAATTATAAACGATGCAAAAGCTCAAGCCGAGCAAATTGTTGCTGCTGCCCACAAGGAGGCTAACGATTATCGAAAGAATGTTGAAACTGAAATCAGTCTATCTGCAAAGCAGGTAATTGGTGGTTTAAAACAAGAAATCACTTCGATGATTGAGGCAAAGCTTTTTGAAGCGCCTACTGTGGATGCTTTGAAAGATGCCGATTTTGTAAAGAAAATAATTGAAACGGCAATTACCCGTTGGGATCCAAATTCTTCAGAAAAAATCACCCTAAAGGTGCTTGTTCCTGCCGATATGGAGAAATCTATTGCTGAGCATTTTACCAACAAATCGCACGCTAAACTTGGTGCTGGCGTTGACTTTGTTGCCGACAAAGCCATTAAGTATGGTTTCAAGATTGGCCCTAAGGATGGCAGCTATATTATAAGCTTCACCGAAGCCGATTTTGAATCGCTTTTCAAGGATTATATGCGTCCAAAGATTGTAACATTGCTATTTGGAGGAAAGTAGCATGATGCGCAACTACTACTATTTGGTAGCCGGTCTTCCTGAACTCTTAATGGATCAGGAACGAAAGGATTTTAGCGTAAATGCACTTAAAGAAGAAGTAAAGGATAACATACATCCTAACGACTATAAATTAATCGAATTTCTACATCTACCTTACGATAACGAGAATTTCCTTAATCAACTTTTAAAACGTGGCTTGGAGTTTTCCGATATGGGTAATATCGAAAAGTCTGTTTTCGATGAACTCGACGAAAATATCGCAGAACTTCCCACCTATATGCAGAATTTCTACTATCAACATACAGGAAAATCAAAATCTCCTGAATTGGAAGTGGAAGATTCTGAAGCTGATAAGGACGATTCATTTGCGGTAGAAAGACATCCTGAAGTTCTATTTCAGGAAAAGTTTTTCGATTTGGCAATCAAAAATAAGAATCAATTCATAAATCAGTGGTTCCTGTTTACAAGGGATTTCAACAACATTTTAGCAGCAATAAATTGCCGCCGATTGGGTGCTGATCCTACTAAACAGTTGGTGGGCAATTACCCATTAATTGAGGTTCTTACCAAGAGTCAGGCTGCGGATTTTGGATTGAAGCGTGAGATAGATTATCTGGATAAACTTGTTCAGATATCAGAAATTCAGGATGTAATTGAGCGTGAACGTAAGTTGGATTTATTGAGGTGGAATATGGCTACCGAACTCACTACGTGGGATTACTTCAATATCAACTTTATTCTTGCATTCTTCATTAAAGCGGGCATTATTCATCGCTGGTTAAAACTCGATGCTAAAACAGGAGAGGAACTTTTCAAACGCCTATTCGACGATTTGAAAACATCGTACAACCTGTCCGATAGCCTGCATTCATAAAGTTTCAGAAAATAAATAAGTAAAACAATAAAAGGAAACGGATGAAAACTAAAGGTAAAGTAACCGGTATTATTGCCAACCTTGTGATTGTAGAGGTTGAAGGGCCGGTTGCCCAGAATGAAATATGTTTCATAAATCTTTCTGGAGTGAACTTAAAGGCCGAGGTTATCAAAGTTATTGGGAAACTCGCATACGTTCAGGTTTTTGAGAGTACACGTGGACTACGAGTAGGTAACGATGTGGAGTTTCAAGGACATATGCTTGAGGTTTCACTTGGCCCAGGACTTCTTTCGAAGAACTTCGATGGACTTCAGCACGATTTAGCAAAAATGGATGGTATTTTCCTTCAACGAGGCGATTATACCGATGCTCTGGATATGGACTCAACCTGGGAATTTACCCCAATGGTTGAAGCGGGTACACAGGTTACCGCAGCCGATTGGTTGGGCGAAGTTCCCGAAAATTGGGTGAAGCATAAAATTATGGTTCCTTTCACATTGACCGATAAGTACACCATTAAGTCAATTGTACCACAGGGAACCTACAAAATCACCGATACTATTGCTGTGTTAACCAGTTCAAAAGGTGAAGACATTAACGTATCGATGGTTCAAAAGTGGCCTGTTAAGCGTGCCATCACTGCTTACCGCGAAAAACCACGTCCATTCAAAATTATGGAAACTGGAGTTAGGGTTATCGACACTCTAAACCCAATAGCCGAGGGAGGTACAGGCTTTATTCCTGGCCCGTTTGGTTGCGGAAAAACAGTGCTTCAACACGCGCTAGCAAAGCAAGCCGAGGCCGATATGATTATTGTTGCAGCCTGCGGTGAGCGTGCAAACGAGGTGGTTGAAATCTTCGCAGAATTTCCTCACCTTGAGGATCCACGTACTGGCCGTAAGTTAATGGAACGTACAACTATTATCTGTAACACCTCTAATATGCCAGTTGCATCTCGCGAAGCGTCGGTTTACACCGCAATGACAATCGGTGAGTACTACAGATCGATGGGATTAAAGGTTCTTCTGTTGGCTGACTCTACATCGCGTTGGGCACAGGCTCTTCGTGAGATGAGTAACCGCTTGGAGGAGCTTCCTGGACCCGATGCGTTCCCAATGGACTTGCCTGCTATTATTGCTAACTTCTACGCACGTGCAGGTATGGTTTACCTAAATAATGGTACAACTGGTTCTGTTACCTTTATTGGTACAGTATCACCTGCCGGTGGTAACCTGAAGGAGCCTGTAACCGAGTCTACCAAAAAAGCTGCTCGATGCTTCTACGCACTATCTCAGCAACGTGCCGATAGTAAGCGTTACCCTGCAATCGACTCAATGGATAGCTACTCTAAATACTTGGAATATCCAGAAATTCAAGAGTATCTAAATAAAAACATTAGTCCAAACTGGGTTAACCTAGTGCTAAAGTCCAAGAATATTGTTCAACGCGGTAAAGAGGCCTACGAACAAATCAATATCCTTGGCGACGATAGCGTACCGTTGGATTATCACGATAGGTTCTGGAAAGCCGAAATTATCGACTTTGTTATACTTCAGCAGGATGCTTTCGATAAAATCGACTCAAATACTCCAATTAAGCGTCAGCAGTATATGCTCGAAAAAGTTATGGAGATTGCCGATATGAACTTTAAGTTTGATGGTTTTGAGCAATGTTCAATTTACTACAAGCGTATTATCAATACACTTAGGCAGATGAACTATGCACAGTTCCAAACCGACGAGTTCAACAACTACGAGAAAGAACTTTACACAATCCTTAACGAAAGAAGAGTTGAATAATGGAAACTAAAGCATTTCAAAGGATATACACCCAATTAATGGGTATTACCAAGGCAACCGTTTCGTTAAAAGCGCAAGGTATTGCCAACGAGGAACTTGCTATGGTTCACGGGCGTTTAGCTCAGGTGGTGAAAATTTTCGGTGATATGGTTACCCTTCAGGTGTTCAGTGGAACCGAGGGTATTCCTACCAACGCCGAGGTTGTTTTCTACGGTGAACCTCCAAAATTAAAAGTAGGTGACGATTTAGCTGGTCGTTTCTTCGATGCGTACGGTCGTCCATTATTCGGTGCAACCGAGATTGATGGCGAACCTCGTGAAATTGGGGGACCATCGGTTAATCCACTTCGTCGTAAGCAACCATCGGAGCTAATTGCAACTGGTATTGCAGGTATCGACCTTAACAATACATTGGTAACAGGGCAGAAGATTCCATTCTTTGCTGACCCCGACCAACCATTCAACCAAGTTATGGCTATGGTTGCGTTACGTGCTCAGGCCGATAAGATTATTCTTGGCGGTATGGGACTTTCAAACGACGACTTCCTGTTCTTCAAGAACGTGTTTGAAAATGCCGGTGCATTGGACCGTATTATTAGTTTCGTGAACACCACAGAGCAACCTCCTGTTGAGCGTTTGCTTGTTCCCGATATGGCTCTAACTGCCGCTGAGTACTTTGCAGTCCAGAAAAATGAGAAGGTGCTTGTTCTTCTAACCGATATGACCCTATATGCCGATGCTTTAAGTATTGTATCGAACCGTATGGATCAAATTCCTTCGAAGGACTCAATGCCAGGTTCACTTTACTCTGACCTTGCTAAGATTTACGAGAAAGCCGTTCAGTTCCCAGAGGGAGGTTCAATTACCATTATTGCTGTGACAACCCTATCGGGAGGTGACATTACCCACGCTATTCCAGATAATACTGGTTATATCACAGAGGGTCAGCTATTCTTGCGTACCGATAGTGATACAGGAAAGGTTATTGTTGACCCATTCCGAAGCCTATCGCGTTTGAAACAGCTTGTAATTGGTAAGAAGACCCGTGAGGACCATCCACAGGTTATGAATGCTGCGGTTCGTCTTTACGCCGATGCTGCTAACGCAAAAACCAAACTTGAGAACGGTTTCGACTTAACAGAGTACGATGAGCGTGCACTTAAGTTTGCTCACGACTATTCAATGAAACTATTGGCAATTGATATCAATATTGAAGTTGACACTATGCTCGATACAGCGTGGCAACTATTTGCTAAGTATTTCTCAAAAACCGAGGTTGCAATTAAGAATGAGTTAGTTCAAAAATACTGGCCTAACTAGTTCTTAACCAATAAAAACTGATAAAAATGGCAATTAAATTTCAGTTCAATAAAACCTCACTTAACGACCTTAACAAGCAGTTAAAGGTTCGCCTACGTGCGTTGCCTACCCTTAAAAATAAGGAGTCGGCTTTGCGTATGGAGGTGAAACGTGCTAAGAATAAGGTACAAGAACTGGACGAAGCCCTATCATCCCGAATTAAAACCTACGAGTATATGGTTAATCTTTGGGGTGAATTTGAGCATAATCTGGTTATTGTAGAGGATGTTAGGTTAGGTAGAATAAAAATTGCCGGGGTTAGAATTCCTGTTCTACAGGAGGTTCTTTTCAGGGTTAAGGAGTATAGCGTTTTCTCGCGTCCGTTCTGGTACACCGATGGTGTTAAAATTCTACAGGAATTAGCATCGATAGGTATTGAGCGCGATTTCTACTATGAAAAGATGCGTTTACTCGACTATGCGCGTAAGAAAACAACGCAGAAAGTTAACCTTTACGAAAAGGTTCAGATTCCCGGTTATGAGAATGCCATTCGAAAGATTAAACGATTCCTAGAGGATGAAGAAAACCTTTCGAAATCGGCTATGAAAATTGTGAAGAAACGTTACGATAATGTGGAGGTTGAGCAATGATAGTCCCTATGATTAAATACAGCTTCCTTGTTTATCACCGCGATTTCAATAGTTTCCTATCGAAATTACAGGAACTAGGAGTGGTGGATATTTCTAAGGAAAATCGTACCGTTGATGAGGAAGAAAAGGCGATAATTAATCAAATATCTAGGTATTCTACAGCACTTAGGTTCTTCGAAACCCGAACTCCATCGGAAGAGAAGATCACCTTAAGTATGGATGCCGAGGATGTGATTAATCGTCTTGATATACTTCAAAAGGAGCGCGATCAGTTCGACAACTCCATAAAGAAATCACAGAAAGAACTTGCCGAGGTTAGACCTTGGGGTAATTTCGACCAATCATTAATCAATAAACTTTCCGATAAGGGTATCAAAATCAGGTATTTTGCTATTCCAGAGAAAAGTTTTAACGATGAGTGGTTGCAGGAATACCCAATAGATATTATTAACCACGAATCGGGTTTGATTTTCTTTGTGTTGATCGATTCAGGTGATGTTCAAATACCTGCTGAGTTTCAAGAAGTTCGTCAACCTCAATTCTCGTGTAAGTATAAGGAGGACGAAATAAATCGCTACTTCGATAAGATTGACGAGATAGAGAAAGAGATTGACTTCTTGGCATCGTACAATCAGGTTATCAAGAAATCACAAACAGAGCTGGTAAACTCTCTAGAATTCAAGGTTGTATCATCTAGCGCCGACAAGCAAGCAGGCGAATCGGTGATGGTGCTTCAGGGTTGGGTTCCCGATCCTCAAAATCAGGATTTGGTAAACTTCCTTGAACAGGAGAGTGTTATCTATATTTCAGAAAAGGCTTTGCCAGAGGATAATGCGCCTATACTTTTGAAAAACAATAGGTTTGCCAAGTTATTTGAGCCAATAACCAGGTTGTTCTCCTTCCCAATGTATGCGGAATTGGATTTAACTCCGTTCTTTGCTCCATTCTATATGCTTTTCTTTGGATTCTGTTTCGGCGATGCTGGGTACGGAATTCTATTTGTAGTAGTTGCAACTATTTATAAGTTTAAAGCATCAAAGAATGTAAAACCAATTTTGTCGCTGGTACAATTCCTTGGAATATCTGCGGTAATTTTTGGAGCATTAACGGGTACTGTATTTGGGTATGATTTAGCCGAAACACAGATTCCAGCATTAGTTCAATACAAATCATTTTTCTTGGACAAAAATACAATGTTTTACTCATCAATGGCAATTGGTTTTGTCCAAATAATTTTTGGAATGTGCGTAAAAGCGGCTAATCAATGGATTCAATTTGGTTGGAAATACTCAGTATCGACAATCGGATGGGTTGTATTCCTTTTGAGCAGTGCAGTTCTTGCAGTTCTGGAAAAAGTGAGACCTGAACTTGGATTGACAGTGTTTGGTCCTATTCACCTTGTAATTGTTGCTATTGCAGGCCTAGCCATAATGTTCTATAACTCCCCTGGAAAGAATCCTTTTATGAATTTTGGAACTGGACTATGGGACTCGTATAATATGGCAACAGGTTTGCTGGGTGATATTCTATCATACATCCGACTATTTGCACTTGGTTTGAGTGGTGGAATTCTAGGAGGTGTATTCAATAGCCTCGCATTTGGTATGGCTCCTGATTTACCAGTTGCAAAACAAATTGTTATTGTATTAATACTATTAATTGGCCACGGCATAAATATTTTTATGTCTGCCTTAGGTTCCCTTGTACACCCTGTACGTCTAACATTTGTAGAGTTCTACAAAAATGCTGGATTTGTTGGAGGTGGTAAGGAATACGAACCTTTTCAACGCAAACAATAATCTTTAATTAACTGAATTTAAATTAGAAACCTTATAAATTTTAAAACTATGGAACCAATTATTTTTGCTTACTTAGGTATTGGGATAATGCTTATCCTATCTGGTATTGGAAGTGCTTACGGTGTAACCATTGCTGGTAATGCAGCTATTGGTGCACTAAAGAAAGAGCCAAATGCTTTTGGTAATTTTATGGTGTTGAGTTCACTTGCTGGTACTCAAGGTCTTTATGGTTTTACTGGATACTTTATGTTAAGTAAATTCTTAGTTGAAACAATTACTTGGGCTCAATCTGCCGCCATTTTTGGCGCAGGTCTTACATTGGGTTTTGTAGCATTGTTTTCAGCTTTACGTCAAGGACAAATTTGCGCAAACGGTATTACCGCTATGGGTAATGGTCATAAGGTGTTTGCAAACACCCTTATTCTTGCCGTATTCCCTGAGTTATACGCTATTGTATCATTAGCTGCTGTATTCTTAATTAGCACATCTTTGTAGACGTAACCTAAAAACATAAAAAAGAGTTGACTTTATAGTCAACTCTTTTTTTTCAACCTAATAAACCTAATCTAACAAACGTGAATTAAATCACGAAAACCTAATAAGCAAAAATTCAATATATTATAATAAACAACCTATTCAAGAATAAAGTTTCGAATTGCATTTGCCGTTTCGATGGTACCAAATCCTATACGATTCGATATGTCGGAAGTTGTAGCACCTTCTGTTACAGCACGATTTACTGCCAATCGGATGCACATGGCTTCATCATTCAAGTTGAAGGATGACTCAAGCATCATTGCCGATGATAGGATTGTTGCAATGGGATTAGCAATGTTTTTACCTGCAGCTTGAGGGTATGAGCCATGTATTGGCTCATATAACGATTTTTGAACACCATGTGATGCAGAGGGAATCATTCCTAAAGAACCTGTAATAATACTTGCCTCATCGGTAAGAATATCTCCAAACATATTTTCGGTAAGAATAACGTCAAAACTTGCAGGGTTCTGAATAATTTGCATTGCAGCATTATCCACGAACATATATTCAACAGTAATATCGGAGTTATCCTTAGCCATATTTCCAACTACTTCGCGCCACAAACGAGATGTTGCTAAAACATTGGCTTTATCAACCATAGTAATTTTTTTCTTTCGATTCCTTGCTGTGTTAAACGCTACATTTGCAACTTTCTCAATTTCCTCCTTTGAATAAACACAAGTATCAAATGCACTTAGTCCATCTTCGGAACGTCCTCTTGGTTCTCCAAAATATATTCCGCCAGTAAGTTCACGAACCACAACAAAATCCACATCTTTTAAAAGATGATTTTTTAGCGGGGATTTTTCCATGAGCTGTGGATACGATATAATAGGGCGAATATTTGCAAATAATCCTAACGCTCTTCGCATTTTAAGCAATCCCTGTTCGGGCCTTACTTTGGCTTTCGGATTGTTATCGTACTTAGGATTGCCAATCGCACCAAAAAGTATTGCATCGGATTGCATACATAAACTTTGAGTCTCCTCTGGAAAGGGGTTCCCATTGTTGTCAATTGCAACACCACCAATCAATCCCTCTGTATACGAAAAAGTATGACCATACTTTTCCTCAATTGCGTTTAAAACAACCCGAGTTGCTTTAATAATTTCGGGGCCAATACCATCACCAGGTAATAGGGCTATACTCTTTCTCATAAATCTCTATATAATCCTTTATATTAAGTAAATAGTCTATATCATCGAATCCATTAATAAAGCATTCCTTTTTATACTCGCTAATGGGGAATACCGCATTAAATTTAAAATTAGGAACATTAATGCTTTGATTTTCTATATCAACAACAATGTCGGCATTCGGATCTTCCTTGAAAATAAGCATGAGTCGTTTGTGTTCCTCTTGCTTAATTTGAATGGGTAAAACACCACAGTTCAGCGCATTATTTCGAAATATATCGGCAAATGAAGATGAAATAACCACTCTAAATCCATAATCGTGAATAGCCCACGCTGCATGTTCGCGGCTACTACCACATCCAAAATTATTTCCTGCTAGTAGTACTTTAGCACCTGGATTGACTTGTTTTATTGGACTGTCTGTAATTTCCTTTCCTTCGGAATCGTAACGCCAATCATAGAATAGTTTATCGCCAAATCCTTCGCGATTAGTTGCTTTAAGAAATCTAGCTGGGATTATTTGATCGGTATCAATGTTGTCATTTTCTATTACAACAACCTTTGAATTCAATATACTTAACTTATCCATAAAAATCTTTTTTTGAAACTATAGAAACTCACGAACATCAGCAATACATCCTTTTATGGCACATGCTGCTGCCGTTAGTGGGCTTGCAAGAATAGTCCTAGAACCAGGGCCTTGCCGTCCTTCAAAATTTCGGTTTGATGTTGCCACACAATACTTACCTGCAGGTATTTTATCATCATTCATTGCCAAACATGCAGAGCATCCTGGCTGGCGAAATTCGGCACCAGATTCAATGAATATTTCGTCTAGTTTCTCTAAACATGCTTGTCTCTCAACTGATTTTGAGCCAGGAACAACCCAAACTTTAACATTTGGAGCCACTCTTTTACCCTTCATAACACTTGCAGCCTGGCGTAAATCCTCGATTCTACCATTTGTACAACTACCAATAAAAACATAGTCTATAGGCTTTCCGATCATTTCATCATTGGTTTTATAGCCCATGTAATTAAGTGCTTTCTCATAATCGGCCGGATTACTATTGCTTTGAGGCATAATTTTTCTATTTATCGAAATAGCCATTCCTGGGTTAGTTCCATAAGTTACCATCGGTTCAATAATAGAAGCATCAATAAATATTTCCATATCGAATTTTGCAGTGGCATCGGAGTTCAATGTTTTCCAATAGTCTAATGCTAAATTCCAACTATTGTCTTTTGGAGCATTGGACTTATCCTTTAGGTATGAGAACGTAACCTCATCAGGAGCAATTAAACTTCCTCGAGCACCAAGTTCAATGCTCATATTACATAAACTCATTCGGGCCTCCATGGAAAGATGCTCAATGGCCGATCCACTGAATTCAATAAAATACCCTGTTCCTCCATTAGTTCCTAGTAATGAAATGATATACAGAATTAAATCTTTAGAAGTCACCCCTAATCCTAATAATCCATTAACTGTAATTCTCATGTTTTTGGGCTTTGCCTGAATAAGGCATTGTGTGGCTAATACCATTTCAACCTCGCTGGTACCAATTCCAAAAGCAATAGAGCCAAATGCGCCATGAGTGGAGGTGTGGCTATCGCCACAAACAATTGTCATTCCAGGTTGTGTGTATCCTAACTCGGGACCAATAACATGCACAATCCCTTGCAAATCATGGTTTAGATCGTAAAGAGTTATACCATTTTCTTGACAATTTCGTGAGAGCATTTCTAATTGTTTTGCCGATTGAATATCAGCAATAGGCAAATGCCGATTAATAGTCGGCACATTATGATCGGCCGTAGCAATAATTTTATTAGGACGAAAAGGAGTGATGCCTCGTTGTTTTAAACCCTCAAATGCCTGAGGACTGGTTACTTCATGGATGTATTGCCTGTCAATATATATCACACAAGCAGCGTCATCAACCGGCTTAACAACATGTGCATCCCAAATTTTATCAAAAAGAGTTCTTGGTATATTACTTTTGATACTATGCATGATAGGGTTGCTTTTTAAGGATATCGATTAACTCTCTTAAATCCTTATCGTTAATAATTTTTCTTTCATCGGCCATTGCAAGAAAATTTTGATAAACCGATGTTAACTCCTCCTTCGAAAGTGAAATTCCTACCTTATTCAACCGATAGTTAAGTGCCGATCGTCCACTTCGAGCCGTAAGAATAATTGAAGATTGATTAACGCCAACCTCTTCGGGATTAATGATCTCGTAATTTTCTCTATTTTTAAGCACTGCATCCTGATGAATACCAGATGAATGCGAAAAAGCATTGCTGCCAACAATTGCCTTATTGGCTTGTATTGGCATCTGCATCATGCACGATACCATATTGCTTAACGCATTTATTTTCTCTGTTTTAATGTTGGTATGGTAATCCATCCATTTATGTTGCCGGAGAATCATAACAACCTCTTCTAGAGCTGTATTACCTGCTCTCTCTCCAATTCCGTTTATAGTACACTCAACTTGTCTGACACCATTTTTTACACCAGCAATAGAGTTCGCCGTGGCCAATCCCAAATCGTTATGGCAATGCGCCGAAACAATGCAATTATGGATACCATCTACGTTTTCCATGATATACTTAATCTTTGCACCGTACTCTTCGGGCAGGCAATAGCCCGTTGTATCGGGAATATTAAGAACTGTTGCACCTGCTTTAACTACTTCACGGAGCACCTTTGCCAGAAACTCATTATCAGTTCGACCAGCATCCTCCGCATAAAATTCAACGTCTTCGACAAACGACTTGGCAAGTTTAACCGCAGCAACAGCTCGTTCTATAATAGCATCGGGAGTTGTTCTAAATTTCAATCCTATATGATACTCGGATGTTCCTATCCCTGTATGAATTCGAGGATACTTAGCATACTGAAGGGCTTGAGCCGCAGTTTCAATATCCTCTTTAACAGCACGCGATAGACCACACACCGTTGCATTTCGAATAACCTTCGAAATTTCAGTGACAGAATTAAAATCACCCGGACTTGAAATAGGAAATCCAGCCTCAATAATATCAACTCCTAATTCCTCGAGATGTCTAGCAATTTGAACCTTTTCCAAGGTGTTAAGTTGACAACCAGGCGATTGTTCTCCGTCGCGTAACGTAGTGTCAAAAATAAAAACTTGGTTTTTCATTTTCTTTTTTTAGGTTTGCAGTACAAAACAATTATTCAACTGCAAGCGAAAGTATAGGATTGCTAAATATTGGTAAAAACAATATATTGAGGTTTTACGACGCCTAATTAGATCTTTCCTGTGTAAATGTTGCAAAGCAACATTCTGTAAATTAATACTATTCTACTATTTATTCGGATTAAAGGGAATACTATGGCTAAAAAAAATTCTGATCAGCTTTTTCAATTGATAAAATCACTTACTAAGTCAGAAAAGAGATATTTCAAACTCTATGTATCGAGAATTACTAGTGCTGAGGATACAAAATTTTTGAAACTTTTCTATATTGTCGACAATCAGCAGGAGTACAGCGAGGAGAAGATTCTTAAAAAGGAACCTTCGATAAAGGAAACACAACTCTCTAACTTGAAGGCACATCTTTACAAGCAAATACTACAATCCTTAAGGCTATATCATTCGGGGAATGATATAGATATGAAGATTAGGGAACAACTCGATAATACAACTATTCTCTATAACCGTTGCCTTTTCGATCAAAGTCTAAAATCTCTGGAAAAAGCGAAAACAATAGCAACTGAGTATGATCGAAGTTCGATGTTATATCAAATTCTCGAAACAGAAAAGGTACTTGTTACGCGCTTCATTAAATCCAATATCGAAGATAGAGTAAACCAAAATATTACCAATTCTGAGACAATAAAGGAGCAGTTATCAAACATTACGAACTTTTCCAATCTTACCCTTAAACTGTACTCGTTATACCTGAAAATTGGGTTTATTCGCGACCATAAGGATTTTGAATTAGTTAGTAGCTTTTTGTACTCAACACTTCCTGTATTTAAGGAAGAATTGCTCTCTTTTGATGAGAAAATGCATCTTTACAATGCATTTGTTGGATACTACTTTTTTATTCAGGATTACAATAGAGGGCATGACTATGCAAAAAAATGGGTTAATCTTTTCGAAGATAATAAGCAACTTATCATTTCAAAGTTAGAAATGTACATAAAAGGGCTTAATAATCTTTTAGTTAGTCAATCAAAATTAAACAGATATAAAGAGTTTGTTGCGACAACCAAAAAGTTTGATGAGTTAAATGACCTGTCATCCAGTGTTCTAACACTTAATATTCGAATGTTAATATTTAAGTATAGTTCAACACACAAAATAAACGAATACTTTGTTCTTGGTAAGTTTACCGAGGGCGCAAGTCTAGTGCCTAGTATTGCCAAACAATTAGAATTATTTGAAGATAAGTTAAATACACATTACATACTTATTTTTTACTACAAGTTTGCCTGTATGTACTTTGGTGCATCCAACTATCAGCAAGCATCTTTTTGGTGTAATAAAATTTTAAACACTAAGGAGGTAGATTTGCGAACGGATATTTACATTTTTGCAAGAATATTGATACTGATATCTCATTGGGAATTAGGCAATATCGATTTAGTGGAATACTATATACGCTCAACTTATCGCTATCTTTTTAAAAATAGGAGTTTACAGCGTTTCTACCTTATCATCATGAAATTTCTTCGAAAACTTGGTACGATCTCTAACGACCAACTTAACGATGCTTTTGCTGGATTAAAAGAACAATTAAAGCCATTAACATCCGATCCCTACGAAAAATTACCATTTATTTATTTTGATATAATATCATGGCTCGAAAGTAAACTAAATGATTGTGCAGTTGAAGAAATCACTCAGAAAAAAGCAATTAAGAGAATGGGACAAGGCTTGTGATCAATTCTTCTTTTTATTGCCTTTTCCATGCTGTAAACCGGTTCTATCTTTCTTATACCAAAAGAAATAGCTTTGCTGTTTCTGCTTCTCCTGCTTTGTTCTGGCAACATACACCTTTTCTCCAGTATAAGGATCAACTCCTGTGTAGTATATTGTCGATGCCAATGTCATTGGAGTTGGAGTAAAATCCTGAACCTGCTCTAGTTTGAAGTTTAAGCGTTTGGTTTCATCTGCAAGGTTCTGCATATCCTGCTCGGTGCTTGCCGGATGGCTTGAAATAAAATAGGGTATAAGTTGCTGATTTAATGAAAATTTATGGTTAATCTCATCAAATTTCTGTTTAAGTAAATGGAAGAGTTTAAAAGATGGTTTTCGCATCATTTTTAGCACCCTATCTGACGTATGCTCGGGAGCAACCTTCAGCCTGCCTGAAACGTGATACCTGCATAGACTCTCAAAGTATTCCTGCTCAGCCTTACTTTGCTTATCGATAAATAAATCGTAGCGTACGCCGCTACCTATAAATGCCTTCTTAATTCCGTCAACCTTCCTGACTTTGCTGTAAAGTTGATTGGTTGACTCGTGACTAGAGTTGAGATTATTGCAGATACTCGGAAATATGCAAGATTGACGCTTACATTTCTCGCAAATACTTAGGTCTTTTCCTTGCATCCTGTACATATTGGCAGATGGGCCACCAATATCACTCAAATAACCCTTAAATCCTGGTAGTTTCTTGATTTTTTCAATTTCATCCAGAATCGATTTCTCGGAACGGGATGAGATAAACCTTCCCTGATGAGCCGAAATGGTACAAAAACTGCATCCTCCAAAACACCCACGGTGGATGTTCACAGAGAACTTGATCATCTCCCAAGCAGGAATTACTTTATCCTTATAGCGTGGGTGAGGCAAATGGGTATAGGGTAAATCGTACCAACTATCAATTTCGTTTGTACAGGGAAGCGGATATGGAGGGTTAACAACTACGCATTTATCGTTTACGGATTCAACCAAACATTTAGCGTTCATTCGGTTCGATTCCGACTCAATTAGCTTAAAATTCTCTCCAAACTTAAGTTTATCCTTTAGGCAATCGTTGTAGGAGTGAAGGTTAATAGTATTTTTGGCCTTACTATACTTTTCCACATTTGAATCAACATAGCCAATCTGGGGAATATCTCTTAACTGGTAAATGCTTTCACCTCGCGATATTCGTTGAGCAATCTCCACAATCGGCTTTTCGCCCATACCATAAACTAATATATCAGCCTCACTGTCAATCAGTATTGATGATTTAAGTGAATTACTCCAGTAATCGTAATGGGTGAATCGGCGTAACGATGCTTCAATGCCACCAATCACCAGTGGAATGTCGGGGTAAAGTTTTTTTATGATGTTGGAGTACACTTTTACAGCATAATCGGGTCTGTAGCCCGATACACCTCCCGGTGTGTAAGCATCATCACTACGTAGGCGTATGTTTGCAGTATAGTGGTTCACCATTGAATCCATACATCCCGATGACACTGCAAAGAATAGGCGTGGTTCACCTAGTTTCTTAAAATCACGTAAATCATCTCGCCAGTTTGGCTGAGGTACTATTGCAACCTTAAATCCTGCATTTTCCAACACCCTACCTATTACTGCAGGGCCAAATGAGGGGTGGTCAACGTACGCATCACCTGAAAATAGGATAATATCGGCCTGTTCCCAACCAAGAGCTCTCATCTCCTTGATTGTAGTTGGTAGAAACTTACTAGTATTTCTCGCTGTACTATCCACTTTTAATCCTTTATCGTTTCTTTAAACAACAAACTACTATCGCCATAGCTCAAAAAACGGAAGTTGTTTTCCATTGCGTACTTGTATACCTTTTTCCAGTCATCTCCAATTAAGGCCGATACCAGCAGTAATAGTGTGGATTTAGGTTGATGAAAGTTAGTTATTATTGCATCGGCAGTCATAATCTCGTAACCCGGCATAATCATTATTTGTGTCGATGCTGATACAACATTGATGTTATTATCATTTAAATACTTTAAAAGAGCTGTAAATGAATCTTTCAATGGTATTTTGGGTAAATTATAAGGTTCCCATTGCGAAATGAAAAAAGGAACCTCTAATTTGCTATTATGGGCTTTAACACCAAGCCAATATAAACTTTCAAGTGTGCGCAATGTTGTAGTACCTACCACAAACAGTTTACCTTCGGTATTTACTATGTTTTCAATGAATTTCTTCTCCACAAAGAAGTGCTCGGTATGCATCTCGTGCTCAGTAATATCATCAGCCTTTACAGGTTTAAAAGTGCCTGCTCCAACGTGGAGAGTAACATAGTGTCTTTTAATCGACTTTACAGATAGTTTATCAAAAACAGTATCGGTAAAGTGCAATCCGGCTGTTGGGGCTGCCACAGAACCCTCGGGTTGAGCGTAAACAGTCTGGTATCTATCCTTGTCAACCTCCTCCGAATTCCTATTTAAATATGGAGGAATTGGCACATTACCGCATAGTTCAATTATCTGAGCAAAACTTAAATCGGTATTATTCCAGGTAAACTCAACTTCAACACCTTCAGTTAAATGCTTCAGTTTACCGGCATAAAGTGTTGAATTTGATTGAGGAATGCTCAATTCTAAAATATCATTTTTCCACTTTTTCAGATTTCCAACCAAGCATTTCCATGTAACCGATGCATGATTCCCAAACGATTGTGCATAATCGGAAGGGGTTATTGGCTCCAGCAAAAATATCTCTATTGATGCACCTGTATTCCTTTTGAAATTAAGCCTTGCCCTAACAACCTTAGTGTTGTTTAAAATTAAGTTACTGCCTTCGGGTATATAGTTTTGTATATTTCTAAAAATATCTTCGGAGATATTGCCATTCCTATACAGCAAGAGTTTAGACTCATCCCTGTTGGCCAAAGGATGCTTGGCGATTCGATTTTCAGGAAGCTCATAATCGTAATCAGAGATCTTTACATTATCAAAATCAATACTCATTATCAGTTAATTGTAAATATTATTATCACATTCGTTAAATAGAATGAATGGTTCCGCAAAATTAGTTAATTTTGTGAGTTATTTATTTTTAACAAAATATTGTAAATCAATATTGTAGATTATGAAGGTAAGAGTGGGAGATAAGGTTCGATTCCTAAACGAGGTAGGTGGCGGAAAAGTTGTCAAAATTCTTGATAAAAGAAAAGTCCTTGTGGAAACCGAGGATGGATTTGAAATTCCTGTTCTCGACTCCGATTTAGTTGTTATAGACAGCGTATCCGACGATAAAATCAAAGGCACTAGCAATAACCAATCTCCTAAGGATTCTAAGCAAAAGAATCTTCCAAAGCAGGAGGTTAAGGTAGAAAGTAATGATATTAACGTTGACGAGAACAATGAGACCGACGAGCAAGGCGATTCTGTTGCTCTTCAACTAGCCTTTGTTCCAAAGGATATCAATGCGCTTTATAAGTCGAATATCGATTTATATATCATTAACGATAGCTCCTACAGGGTATTCTATGCAATATCTAAGTGGGAGGATGGCAGGCTAAACCTTGTAAAAGCAGGTATTTTAGCATCGGACACCAAGGAGTTTATCAAAACCTATGAGTTGTCGGAAATTAATCAAGTAACAACGTTTAATATTCAGGCTGTTTACTATAAAAATATTGCCTACAAAGCTCATCAGCCAGAGTTCTATGATGTTGAGTTAAACCCTATAAAGCTTCAGAAGGGTGGTAACTTCGCAGAGAATGACTTCTTCGATGAGCGTGCTTACATTATCTCCGTTTCCGATTCGTATAAAGAGGAGATGCTAAAGCACTTAACCGATAAGGCCATATCCGAAGCAATAAAGCAAAAGGAGCCCAAGCCAATTGTTAAACCAGCCAAAAAGCAGGTTGATGACATCGAGGAGGTGGATTTGCATATTCACGAGTTGGTTGATAACTGGAGCGGAATGGCTCCAGGAGAAATCATTCAAATTCAACTTGCACGCTTCGAAACTGCATTGCAAGGCGGCTTAAAAGGGAATACCAAGAAAATGGTATTTATCCACGGAATTGGTAATGGTAAACTTAAGTACGAGATAATTAGGGCACTCGACAGCAAGTACCCTAAACTTAAATATCAGGACGCATCGTTTAAGGAATACGGTTACGGTGCAACCTTAGTGTATCTTAAATAGTATAAAGCATTTAGATTAAAATAGTCAGCCGTTCTATCGCTCCGTGAAATATCGGGGAGGAAAGTCCGGGCAGCGCAGGACACCATACTTCCTAACGGGAAGATGCTCGTGAGGGCATAGTAATGGAACAGAAAATAACCGCCACCTTGCGTGGTAAGGGTGAAAAGGTGAGGTAAGAGCTCACCGGGTTCTGTAGCGATACAGAATGCCGTGCATCTTATGGGCTGCAAGACCGTGTATATTCCGAGTGCCAGTTTTCTGGCTATAGGGTTGTCCGCCTTGTTGACGAGCAATCGTCGGTCGGAAGGGGTAGGTCGCAGGAGGTTATGGGTAACCATAATCCAAGATAAATGATAGGAGCGAACTTTGTTCGAACAAAACCCGGCTTATAAGGCTGACTAGATTAATCTAAATAACTGCTCCATTCCACATTAATTATGTTAAGTAAATTTTGCTCAAGCCTACTTTTAAATAAAAGGGTAGGCTTTTTCTTTTTCCCTAAAAAACTAGTCTATCTACCATAATTCACATTTGTAAACATTGCAAAATATTACCAAATAATATAAAAATGATATATCAATATATACTAAAATAAATAAATATATAACTGTAAATCAGTTTATTATAAATAATAATTGAATATAGTATTTAATATATTATAGTTGATTAAAAGTTTAACACAATTATTTAAGTTAAAACGTCATATATATACTTAAATTCCAGCACTTAACAGTTAATACATATACTAATACAATAATTAAATAAGGTATAGTGTTATAAATTATATTTTTAGTTATCAATATTAAATACTTAACAATCTGCTTGTCTTGATATGCATAAAGGACGTTAATTACAACCTCCCGCATTCCGCTTTTGATAGAATTAAGCCTTAATTAGCATTAAGACGAACTAATTGTTGCCGCTCTTGGTTAATACTAAGTGTAACTAGGAGAATCGGCTAATTTTTATCGTAGAACAATAAACTATGGTTACTGATAAAATTATACAGACACTTATCAACACATTAAAAACCCGAACAAACCCTTTGTGATACAAATGTATTCTCCATTGATTACAGGTGTGATTAAAATATTTTTTACATTTGTATTATACTTGTTTACATATGCAGAATAGGCTACAAAAAATCCTAGATTCGGAGCAACTTACACCTGCAAAATTTGCAGAGATTCTAGGTGTACAACGAAGTGCTATATCGCACATAATTACAGGCAGAAACAACCCTAGTTTCGACCTTATAAGCAAAATTATCCACAAATTCCCAGCCCTGAACTCCGACTGGCTGATAACAGGCAAAGGAAATATGTATAAAACAGTTGTACAGGGCTCTTTATTTGATTTCGACACACCTAAAACCTCTGAACTCCCAAGTAAAAATATTGAACCAAATACCGAGGGTTCAATTGTAGTTACAGATGTAAATAACAATATTGTTGAGGATAAAAACACACTGGATACATCTGTAAAAAACATTATTGAATCACAGCGAAAGGTTAAAAAGATAGTCGTATTTTATACCGATAATACATTTGAGGAGTTTATATCTACACCTTAGTTTGTAAATCTACCTTCTTTAATGTAGCTTTGCGTAAACTTTCAAAGTATGTATAAGCTTATTGTAAGGCCTATCCTGTTCTGGATGAACCCTGAGTTTGTTCATCATCTAGTGGTATTTATGCTTAAAGTAGGAACTCGAATTCCTGGAGTCAATTATCTACTTAAAAAGTCATTTTCTGCAGAGCATAGTTCGCTTGAAAGAAATGTTTTCGGCTACAATTTTAAAAATCCGGTTGGACTTGCCGCAGGTTTCGACAAAAATGCAGAGTTCTTCAACGAATTTTCGTCGTTCGGGTTCTCATTTATCGAAATTGGCACTGTAACGCCTAAACCACAACCCGGAAATTCCAAACCTCGCCTGTTTCGCGTAATTCCTGATAAAGGTATAATCAACAGGATGGGGTTCAATAATAAAGGGGTTAATTATGTTAAGTACAAATTGACTGGAAAAAGGCAAAAAAATCTAATTATCGGGGGCAATATTGGTAAGAATACCTTGACTCCAAATTCAGAAGCTGTAAATGACTATTTGGTTTGTTTCAACGAACTTTATCCATTGGTCGATTACATTGTTGTTAATATAAGTTGCCCCAACGTTACCAACCTACGTGAGCTTCAGGAGGGAAGTGGACTTAACGATATCCTGGATGCAATTATCAATGCCCGCAAGCAGTTTGATACTAAGAAACCCATTCTACTCAAAGTTTCGCCCGATTTAACCTATGAGCAAATCGACGATACTTTAAATATTGCCGAAGCAGTGGGTATTGATGGCTACGTTGCAACCAATACTACAACTAGCCGTAACAACTTGACCATCCCTGCAGAAAGGATTAGTGCAATTGGCAACGGAGGGCTTAGCGGAGCACCTATAAATAATCGCTCCACCGAAGTTATCCGTTACATCAACAATAAACTGAACGGTAGTAAACCAATTATAGGTGTGGGAGGTATAATGAGCCCCAGCGATGCCCTTGAAAAACTTGAAGCGGGCGCTTCGTTAATTCAGGTTTATACTGGCTTCATCTACGAGGGTCCAGCAATAGTTAAGAAAATAAACAAGGCATTGATTAATAGCAATATAAATAAAACCAAATAAACTAATAGGTTATGCTTAAGGTTGTTGATTGTTCCGGAATGATATGCCCAAAACCGCTTATTGAGACAAAGAAGGCTTTAAAGGAAAATCCTGTTGGTACATCGCTTGAGATTGTTATCGATAATGATACATCGTGTAAGAATGTTCTTCACTTCTTAAACGATAATGGCGTGAAGAACACCACTATACAGGAAGGTAAACTCTTTAGAATTCGTGTAAACGTTCCTGAGAACTTATCAACACCAACTAAAAATGTGGAGGAGTACTGTGAGGTATCTTTTCCGAGCACACCAACCGGAAACTATATTATTTTACTAAACAGTCACTTAATGGGTAAAGGCAACGACGATTTGGGCAAGATCCTAATGAAGGGCTTCCTTAACACCGTTCCCGAGTTAAATCCTCTTCCCTCAGAGGTTATTTGCTACAATAGTGCAGTAACACTTACCAAGAAAGGGACCGATACCGCTATAAGCCTAAAAAAAATCAGCGAAAAGGGTGTGAAAATAACGCTTTGCGGCACTTGTGTTGATTTCTTCAATATGAAGGATGAAATTGAGGTTGGAACAATCTCCAATATGCTATACATTGCCGAAAGACTATCATCGAACCTAAAAATCGTTCAACCCTAATACTATGAATCTGTATTTCGACAATTCGGCCACTAGTTTTCCCAAACCACCCGAGGTCGAAATTTACATACGTGAATATTTATTGCAGGGCGGTACATACGGAAGAGGTGCTTACAACCGTGTATTTCTTGCATCCAAAAGGGTTGAAGAGACTAGAAATTTAATTTCTAGCATTATTGGTACTGAATTGAATTCCAATATTTTATTTACATCAAACTCAACCTCTGCATTAAATACAGTTATTAAAGGATTCAACTACAAAAAAGGCCGAGTTCTAATTTCCCCTTTGGAACACAATGCTGTTTGTAGACCATTGCAATACCTTATAAATTCAGGTATTGTCGAATTCGATATCTTTCCTCATAATTCTGATGGATTAATAGATTTAACCAGTTCAAAATCAATCAACTTCAACCAATACGATTTTGTAATTGTTAACCATATTAGCAACGTTAATGGAGTAATACAGCCCGTTTCCGAAATTAAAAAGATGATTGGAGATACGCCTTTGCTGCTCGATGCCAGTCAGTCGGTTGGTAAGGTTGATATTAAGGTTGATGATTGGAACATTGATTACCTTACTCTCACAGCCCACAAGGGGTTGATGGGGCCTACAGGTGTTGGAGTATTATTTGCCCGGGACTCAAATAGTTTATTGCCTCTTGTTCACGGCGGAACCGGTTCTTTATCGGAAAGTTTTGAAATGCCCGAACACTTGCCCGACAAATTTGAGGCAGGAACGCCAAATATCCTTGGAATATATGGCCTTTATGGTGCACTTACGGCAAAGGTTGAGAGGCAATACAGCAGGTCGTCATTTATATCGCTTTTGAAAGAGTTGAATAAACTTGAAAAGTTTAAACTATTGGCTGCAAATAATGCTGATTATCAATCTGATGTATTCTCATTAAAACCTTTAATGCAGAGTGTGTCAGACTTGTCAAGGGTGCTTTACCAGAGTTATGAAATTGAAACGCGTAGTGGGTTACACTGCTCACCATTGGCACACCAGACTTTGGGAACTTTTCCCGAAGGAACAGTTCGTTTCTCCTTATCTAAGTATCACACCGATAACGATTTGGAGTTTCTACTAAATTGTTTAGTAAAGGAAAATGAAAAGCGATAAGGAGTTTTGCATTCTTCTATTTCATAGCATTCATCAGGTGATGAGGGCTGAGAACGTTATTAGTAAGTATGGTTATAGCTACCAAATAATCCCAGTACCATCTGAGTATAGCTCTGAATGCGGAATGTGTATTGAGATAGATAGTTCAATTATAACCATAATAACACCTGAATTACAGAAATATAACATAGAACCAAAAGTAGTTAAGAGATGAGTGAAAGTTTCGATTTACTTTCCACCGTGGAGTATGGAGGCTGCTCGGCAAAGATTCCCGCATCAGTTCTGGAATCTATACTGATAAATCTACCAAAGGTTACAGATTCGAACGTTCTTGTCGATATTGAAACCCACGATGACGCTGGTGTTTACAAGATAAACGATGAATTGGCTTTAATATTCACGACCGATTTCTTCCCCCCAATCTGTTCCGATCCCTATGAATTTGGACAAATTGCAGCAACAAACTCAATAAGCGACGTTTACGCAATGGGAGGAGAGCCTTTTCTTGCCCTGAACATTGCAATGTTCCCTTCTACCAAGATTCCAATTGAGGTTTACCAGAGAATTCTGGAGGGTGCTACTTCTGTAGCTAAGGAGTCTGGTACAATTATTATTGGTGGCCACACCATCGACGATTATCCTCCAAAGTTTGGCTTAGCGGTTATTGGAAAAGTTCACCCAAATAAGGTTATTACAAATGCAGGCTTAAAGCCCGGCGAGAAGCTTATCCTGACTAAACCCTTGAGTACCGGAATAATTGTAGCGGGTAAAAGGCTCGAAATGGTATCGGAAAATGCCTACTTAGAGGCGTTAAAATGGATGAAAATACTCAATGCCGATGGATGCAAGGTAATGCAAAAGCATTCTGTAACAGGAGCTACAGATATCACTGGTTTCGGATTACTTGGACACGCCTTAAAAATGGCCAAAGCCAGCAAGGTAAATCTCAATATTAATTCCAAATCAATTCCGTTCATTTCAGATTCATACAAATTGGTCGACGACGGCTGTATTCCTGGGGCAGCCTTTCGAAATTTGGAGTATATTGAAAAAGATGTTGATTTCCAAAATATCGATTACAACCTAAAAATGATTATGACTGATGCCCAAACATCTGGAGGACTACTTATGGGAGTTAAATCTGAAGTTGCCGAAGAGGCTGTTAAAGAATTGAAAAGCAAAGGATTAAACTATACGTCAATAATTGGTGAGGTTACAGAAGGCGAGGGGAGGATTAAAGTTTACTAATTATGGTTTTCAAGGAAGGTGAATGGTATAATTTTCGAATTATAAATCAAATTGATATCCCTGATAAAGGGAATCAGTTTGTACTCCAGCACTCCTCGGGCAGAAGAATACTGCTACCAGCCGATAATTATGTTAAATATAATTTAGTGATCGGTTCCATAATAGATTGCCGAGTTGATAAGATAAACTGCACTGGCCAAATATATATGGAACCAAAGCATCCATACTACGCAATTGGAGATGTTTATCCCTTTAAAATACTTTCAATTAACGATAAGGATAAACTCATAGAGGTTGAAGATATTTTAGGCGAAAAAATTGAGGTCTTTAGCAATAATTTTATCAATAGAAATATTGATGAAATCCCATTAAAAGTAATCAGCATAAAAAAGGGGAAACCTCAATTGGCAATACCTTCGTTGAACATAAATAATATCGTTGATATTGATTTAAACTCCTCAGTTCTTGCATATGTTGATGATATGGTTACTGTCTACAATGAAAGTTACTATAAACTTAGCATTTTATCCAAGCATATTGGTTTGCTTAAGGTAAAACATTACAGTTGCTATGGTTTTAACGTGGGCGATAATCTTGAATGTAAATATATTGGAACTTACCCTGATGGTACACTCAAATTAGAACCAATAAATCCAAACTATTACCTTGACGAAATCTATCAATTTAAAATTGAAGATTTTGAAGAAATAGCAGGTATTGAGGAAGATTCAGTTATCATTGCTGAAGTACTTGATGTTAACCAAAAGAAGTGTGGTGTGAAACTGCCAGATTCTAATTACTCTAAAGGCCAAATAATTAATTGCAAAGTGGTTGGATACAGAAAAGGACGACCCCAACTGGAAATCGTCCTCTAATATGTTTATAAACAATACTAATCATCACTCAATTCCTCTGCAGGCTCATCCTCGCTTGCATCATCAGGGAACGAATCCTCATCTGTCCCTATATCGTCAGACATTCCACCGAAGAATTCCTTCTCATCATCCTCGTCCTTAATTTTGGTATCAATCTTAACGTTTACCTTTACAAGATAACTTGCTTCCTCCGTATCTAAAGTAACTGCATAAAAGAAATCACCATTAGGTTTATCAACCTTAATAACCTGATTCTGATACCCATGAGGAAATTTATTTTTAAATAGCTCTAAAAGCTCAGGTGATAAATTATTGTAGCTAACTACCACTCTTTTCTTACTCATACTCTCGTTATTTTTTTTGCAATTATACATCAAAATTCGAAATGTGAAAGGGTATATGGTAAAATATTTAGCATATTTTTAAGCATAATGATTAACATCATAAAAATGCACTGAATATCAACATATATAATACTTTTAACAGAGAGAAAAGTAACTCAATTAAACTAATTGTACTTAGAAATATCATATTTTAAACCTTTTAATATTTACAATGATGAGAAAAATTATTTTAGCGATTGTTATTCAACTGATTACAATTGAGTTAATTGCTCAAACTCAAATTTATGATCCAAATTCCAATGCTAAATCTGATATTGAAAATGCTGTTAAATTAGCACAAAAAGAGCACAAGCATGTTTTGGTACAAATAGGTGGAAATTGGTGTCCTTGGTGCGTAAAACTTCATAAATATTTCCAATCTGATAATGATATAAAAGAGATAATTACCAATAATTACATTCTGGTAAAAGTCAACTATAGCAAGGAAAACAAGAATGCGGATATTTTAAGAGATCTTGAAAATCCCCAGAGATTTGGATTTCCAGTATTAGTCATTTTGGATTCAAATGGCAAAAGAATTCATACTCAGGATTCAGGTTTACTTGAATCGGGAAATGGATACGATTCAAAAAAAGTTATTGGATTCTTAAAAAATTGGACACCAAATTCGTTAATTTCAACCTCTAAATAAGTCTTATAATTAGCATTATGTTAAATATTATACATAAAAAAGAAAGCCCCAATTTTGGAGCTTTCTTTTTTTTACATACTCTTTAATTTCTCGTTATATTCTTTAAACTTGTTATTCATTTCATCACTTTCATTTCTAAAGCGGAAATAAATATTTTTTAAAGCTTCTAAAACATCTTTGCTTTCAGGGTTTATACTAAAAGCTTTTTCCATATAAGGTAAAGCCTTTTTATATTCTTCTCCTGCTTTGGCCATTAAAGCATCGTATTTCTCCACTTCTTTTGCTGGAACTTTATTTGCTTCTTCAACAATTTTAACACCATTGTTAAAATAAACTGCACCTAAATTATAGTAGGCATCAAAAGATTTGGGATCAGTTTCTATTGCTTTTAAATACGCTTTAGCAGCATTTTCAGGATCATTTAATTTGTCATAAAGAGTTCCCTTTGCAAAATATAATGAAGAATTATTAGGGTCATCAGATAAAGCTTTATCCATATAAACCATTATTTTAGAAGGATCATCACCTTTATTAATATAATTGTTTATCAAACTAAAAAGAATATTTGTGTTTTTGGGAAATTTAAGAAAACCCTCTTCTAAATAAGGAGTACCTTCATCTATTTTGTTTAAAGATCTATATGCATCATAAATATTATAGTAAGCGGCTCCTTCAGATGTAAAGTTTAATTTAATAGCTTCCTTATAAAACTCTATAGCTTCCTCAAAATTTCCTGCTAATTGAGCAGAAAGAGCTGTGTAGTAATAAATAGCAGTATCCTTATGATTTAATTGAGGTAATTGCCCTATCTCAATTACATCCTTGAAATTCAGATATGCATTTTTATAATCTTTTAAGGCATAAAAATTAGAACCTTCATTAACATATAATCCTTTAATCTTAACCAGGTCTTCATTAATTTTTTTTGTTTTCTTTCCGTCTACATCTAATTCAATTGCTTTCTTTAAACTTTCCAAAGCAAGACCTAGTGTTTTGTCAACAAGTGGTTTGGTAACTTCCCATTTATCTAATTTGCCATCTGAAAAATAGAATGTGACACGCTCCATAACATATTTATCAACTGCAACATTATCAATAATTTCTTGAGTTTGAGCTAATGGCTTTCCTACAATAAGCATAAAGGTTTGAGGATCCATTCCAATATAAGCTCTCAATAATTGAGCATCATAAACATCCAACATTAATTCGGCCCTTGAAATCCATGTTGCAGCCTTTAAACTTTTTTTAGAATCTTGAATTTCTGTATTGCTTTTATCAATTTTCTTAGAATACTGATCAAAATTGATGTCTTTGCTAGTTTGGGCAAATATTAAATTTGCGCCAAAAGCAAGTGTTAAGATTAATGTTATTCTCTTCATCTCAATAAGTTATTAGTTAAATTAGTATTGGGTTATTCTTCATTTACAATAATTTCAGTGTCCTCATCTAATTGAATATCTTCCCTTTCTTCATCGGACGCTTCTACATTTGCAATAGCAGCAATGGAGTCATTCTTTTTAAGGTTAATCAGTTTAACTCCTTGGGTTGCTCTACCCGTAATTCTCAATTCACTCACTCTCAACCTAATAGTCAAACCACTACGGTTAATTATCATTAAATCATTATTTTCATCAACAACCTTAATGCTAATTAATTTTCCAGTTTTAGGAGATATTCCAATTGTTTTAACACCTTTTCCTCCCCTATTAGTTACTCTGTAATCTTCTAGCTTAGAACGCTTGCCAAAACCATTTTCGGAAACTACAAGAATGTCTTTCTGTTCGTGCTCTTCAACACATACCATACCGATCACCTCATCATTTCCAGACAGTGACATTCCTCGTACACCGCTACCTGTTCTACCTATTGCTCTAACCAAATTCTCGGGGAAACGAATTGCTTTACCATTTTTGGCTGCCAACAATATATGATTTGTACCATTTGTTAAGCATGCTTCAATTAACTGATCGCCTTCCTTTATGGTTATAGCCATAACACCATTCTGGCGAGGACGGCTATAAGCCTCAAGTGATGTTTTCTTTATTGTACCATGTTTTGTACAAAGAACAATATAATTATTATGAATATATTCGCTATCGGTTAACTTTTTCACGTTGATGTATGCCCTTACAACATCATCATTCTCAATATTTATAAGATTCTGAATAGCACGTCCTTTAGATGCCTTAGTTCCTTCAGGAATTTCATATACCTTCAGCCAAAAACATTTTCCTTTCTCTGTGAAGAAAAGCATAGTATTATGCATTGTGGCTATATACATATGCTCAATAAAATCCTCATCTCGAGTAGTACTTCCTTTTGCTCCAACTCCGCCCCTAGACTGAGCTCTATACTCATACAGAGGTGTACGCTTAATGTACCCCATTCTGGAAATCGTTATTACCACTTCCTCATCGGCATAAAAATCTTCAGGATTAAACTCTTCGGCATCTGGAATTATTTCTGTTTTACGAGCATCACCATATTTCTCCCTCATCTCAACTAACTCATCCTTAATTATTTTCATCTGAAGGGATTGATCCTGTAAAACAGACTTCAAATAATCAATTAACTTGAGTAATTCATTATATTCCTCTTTAACCTTATCACGTTCAAGTCCTGTTAGACTTCTCAAACGCATATCAATAATGGCTTGTGATTGAGCATCGGAAAGGCCAAAGCGAGCCATCAACTTTTCCTTTGCCTCTGTTGGCGATTGCGCTGAACGAATTAAACTTATAACTTCATCAATATGATCGATAGCAATAAGTAATCCTTCTAAAATATGGGCTCGTTTCTCTGCTTCATTAAGTTCAAATTGCGCACGGCGAACAATCACATCGTGTCGATGTTTGATAAACTGAACTATTAAATCCTTAACATTTAATAATTTAGGACGACCTTCAACCAGCGCAATATTATTTATGGCAAAAGATGATTGTAATTGAGAATGTTTAAATAGATTATTTAGAACAACATTCGCAACCGCTTCTCTTTTAAGAATTATAACAACACGAGTTCCTTGCCTATCAGACTCATCATTAATATAACTAATTCCATCAATCTTTTTCTCATTAATAAGATCCGCAATCTTTTTAATCATTTCGGCCTTATTAACCATATACGGTATTTCGGTTACAACTATTTTAGTTCTACCCGATTCGGTTTGCTCTACTTCAGTTTTAGATCTAATAACAACTTTTCCTTTACCAGTATGGTATGCGTCCTTAACACCTTGATAACCATAAATAATACCACCAGTTGGAAAATCTGGACCTTTAACATACTTCAACAACTCATCGATTGCAATATCAGGGTTGTCAATAGTTGCACAAATAGCATCAACAACCTCTCTTAGGTTATGAGGCGGCATACTAGTAGCCATACCAACAGCAATACCCGAAGATCCATTGACAAGCAACAACGGAATCTTTGTTGGAAGAACGGTTGGTTCCTCTAGTGTATCGTCAAAGTTTAACTTGAAATCAACAGTATTTTTTTCAAGATCTGCTAAAGTTTCCTCTGCAATTTTTGTTAAACGAGCCTCGGTATAACGCATAGCCGCAGGGCTATCGCCATCTACCGAACCAAAGTTACCCTGACCATCTACCAATGGATATCGCATAGACCATTCCTGCGCCATACGAACCATTGCATCGTAAACGGAAGAATCGCCATGAGGGTGGTACTTACCAAGTACTTCACCAACGATACGAGCAGACTTTTTGAAAGGCTTGCCAGCATTTAAGCCTAAATCGGACATTCCGAACAACACCCTGCGATGCACAGGCTTTAATCCATCTCTAACATCGGGAAGGGCTCTTGATACAATCACTGACATTGAATAATCAATGTACGACGATTTCATTTCTTCCTCAATGTTTATTTGTATAATCTTCTCTCCTTCTGACATATAAAAAATTTATATCTACAAAAAAGTTAAAATCTTCTTTACTAAATTTGAAATGGCTAAAATAGCAATTTATCCGCAATATTTTGCCTTGTTAATAAACTACTTTTCAACATGAATTAAGATTATTTTTCGTAAATTACGTTGATTTTTATCAACATTTCGTTTGGAATTCCGTTAATGACTATTACTTTAGTAAGCGATTTAATAATTGAAAATATGAATCAGAAGTTTTCACAGAAAATTAAAGATGTTCTTGCCTATAGCCGAGAGGAAGCCATTCGGCTTGGCAATAATGCGATCAACCCCGACCACCTTTTTCTAGGAATTCTTAGAGATGGTGAAGGCGAGGCTATCAACCTTTTACTTTCGCAAAATGTCGATTTAAGTGATCTGAAGAAAAAAATCGACAAACACTTACTACAACTAACCGAAAAGCAGGAAAGCATCAGCGAATCGTCCGATATTGTTATATACAAATCTGCAGAAAGAGCTTTAAAAGTAGTTTTTCTTGAAGCTCGTTCATTAAAAAGCGATACAATCAATACAGCGCACCTGCTCTTGGCTATATTGAAGGATGAAAGTAATTTCATAACTCAACTTCTTGAAGAACGGGATGTAAACTACGAGTTAGTACGCAAGAATTTGACAATTCTTAATTCTGACGATAAAAACGACTTCGGAGGAGAAGATGAGGACAGTGAAAGCGGGATGTTTGGCAATATGGGCGCTAAACAAAATCAACCTGGAACCGGAAAGCCGTCGTCGGATACTCCTGTACTCGACAATTTTGGAATTGATTTAACCAAAGCTGCCGAAGAAGGAAGGCTAGATCCAATTATTGGCCGCGAAAGGGAAATTGAGCGAATTGCGCAAATATTGAGCCGTAGAAAAAAGAATAATCCTATTCTTATTGGGGAACCTGGAGTTGGAAAATCTGCTATAGCCGAGGGTTTAGCTCTCAGAATTGTTAAGCGTAAAGTATCCAGAGTTTTATTCAATAAGAGAGTTGTTACTTTAGACCTCGCATCAATTGTTGCTGGGACTAAATATCGTGGGCAATTCGAAGAACGAATGAAAGCAATACTTAACGAACTATCCCGAACAAACGATATCATTCTATTTATTGATGAAATTCATACGATTGTTGGAGCTGGCGGTGCAACAGGCTCATTAGATGCTGCCAATATGTTAAAGCCTGCTCTTGCTCGCGGTGAACTTCAATGTATTGGAGCCACTACACTTGATGAGTATAGGGAGCATATTGAAAAAGATGGAGCTCTAGAACGTCGATTCCAAAAGGTTATGGTTGAACCAACATCTCCTGAAGAAACTGTAGAGATTCTTAATAACATCAAGGAAAGATACGAGGATCATCATAACGTAACATATACCCCCGAAGCAATTGATGCTTGTGTTAAATTAACAATGCGTTATATTTCGGATAGGCATCTTCCCGATAAAGCAATTGATGCTTTGGATGAATCAGGCTCAAGGGTTCATATCTCAAATATCAAAGTTCCTGAGAATATTATCAATCTTGAAAAATCGATTGAGGAGACTAAAAAAGAAAAACTAAAAGCTGTTAAAAATCAACAGTTTGAACTTGCAGCAAATCTTCGTGATAAAGAGAAACGATTAATTGAGCAACTTGAGGATGAACAATCGCGTTGGGAAAAGGAATTGGCAAAACATCGAGAGACTGTAGATGAAGAGCGAGTGGCTGAGGTTGTTGCAATGATGACGGGTGTTCCTGTACAACGAATTGCTCAGGCAGAAGGAGCTCGTCTTCTAAAAATGGGCGAAGAACTTAAGGGTTCTGTAATTGGACAAGACGAAGCTATTGGGAAGATTGTTAAAGCAATACAACGAAACAGAGCTGGCTTAAAGGATCCTAATAAACCTATTGGAACATTTATATTCTTAGGTCCAACTGGAGTTGGAAAAACACAATTAGCTAAAATTCTAGCAAAATACCTATTCGATTCTACAGATAATTTGATTAGGATTGATATGAGCGAATATATGGAGAAGTTCTCTGTATCGAGACTAGTTGGGGCTCCTCCAGGATATATTGGATATGAAGAGGGTGGACAGTTAACCGAAAAAGTTCGTAGAAAACCTTACTCAGTAGTTCTGCTCGACGAGGTTGAAAAAGCTCATCCGGATGTATTCCATATTCTTCTCCAAGTTTTGGACGAAGGTCAACTTACCGACAGCTTAGGTCGTAGAGTCGATTTCAAGAATACAATAATTATCATGACTTCAAATATTGGCTCAAGAGAGCTAAAAGAGTTTGGTCAAGGTGTTGGTTTTGCAACCAAAGCAAAGGAAGAGTCTGCCAATGAGTATTCAAAGAGTATCATTCAAAAAGCACTTAAAAAGGCTTTTGCCCCAGAATTCCTAAATCGTATCGACGATATTATAATGTTCAATGCTCTAACCCGCACTGACATTCACAAGATTATCGATATTGAACTTCGTGGTCTATACGAAAGAATTTACACATTAGGATTTAACATAAAAATATCGCCTGCAGCAAAAGACTTTATAGCAGAGAAAGGCTACGATATTCAGTATGGAGCAAGACCGTTGAAACGTGCTATCCAAAAATACCTTGAAGATCCAATGGCCGAAGCCATTATAAAAAGCGACATCAAGGCTGGAAATGTATTATCTATAGGTTTTAATAAGAAAAAGGATGAAATAACAATAAAAGTCCTTAAAGGAGAAGAAGAACCTGTAAATCCTGATGACGAATAGATTTTTCAAAAACTCAAGAATAAGAAACTGCATCAAAAAATGATGCAGTTTTTTTATTTGTGAATGAACATTCACGTCATATATGCGTTAACTTTCAAAATAATTAATCAACTAAAAAATATTAAAATGACAGTAAAATTTGGACCAAACCCAGTACACCTTTTCGGCGAAATAGCTAAGGTTGGTGCAAAAGCACCAGAATTTAAAGCGATAGATACCACTCTAAAACCAGTAGGACTTACAGACTTTGATGGCAAAGTAAAACTAATATCAATATTTCCATCGATAGACACGAGTGTTTGCTCTGTTCAAAATCACAAATTCAATAACGAAGCCGCCTCTTTTGGCGATAAAGTTGCATTTATTGCGATATCTATGGATTTGCCATTTGCACTAAAACGCTTCTGCGGTGCTGAAGGAATCAATAACCTGATAACCCTCTCCGACCATAAGGATGCTGATTTTGGCAAAAAATATGGCTATTTAATTGATGAATTAAGGCTGTTGGCCCGTGGTGTTGTTATTGTTGACAAGGATAATACTATTAAGTATGTAGAAGTTGTTCCGGAAGTTGGCCAAGAGCCAAATTACGACGAAGCCATAAAAGTTCTAAAAACATTGGTTTAGCAAATAAGAAACGCGCCTGAAGGCGCGTTTCTTATTAAATCATCTCTCCTATTAAATCGTAATCCTGTGCTGTAGTTATCCTCACCTTAATAAAGTCTCCTGGCGTCACATTCTTATCTGCAGGTTTTCTAATTAAGACTTCCTGGTCAACTTCTGGCGAATCGTATTCACTTCTACCAATAATTACCTCACCATCAATAGAATCAACAATGACCTTCAAGGTTTGACCAACTCGTTTTAAGTTATTTGCCAGCGATATTTCCTGTTGAATCGCCATTATTTCTGATGATCTCCGCTCCTTTTCCTTTTGTGCAATATTGTCCTTCATTGAGATCGCAGCATGAGTTCCTTCTTCTTCTGAATAAGTAAATACCCCAACTCTATCAAATCTATACTGTCTAACAAAGTCTACCAATTCATTGAAATCTTCCTTTGTTTCACCGGGATGTCCGACAAGAAATGTTGTCCGTATTGAAATATCTGGAATGCTTTTGCGAATAAACTCCACAAAATTTATAGTTTCTGCCTTAGTAATTCCTCTCCGCATCAACTTCAATACGTTGTCGCTGATATGCTGAAAAGGAATATCAATATACTTGCAGATTTTAGGGTTATTTTTAATTGTCGCTACTAAATCCACAGGGAACTGTGCCGGATAAGCATAATGCAGCCTAATCCACTCAATTTTATCGATTTTGCAAAGTTCATCCAATAGCTCCGAAATCATTCTTTTTCCGTAAAGATCCATTCCATAGTAGGTAGAATCTTGGGCTATCACCATCAACTCTTTAACTCCTTGATTGGCAAGAAAATTAGCTTCCTCTACTAAATCATCGATTGGCTTAGAAATGTGCTTTCCTCGAATTAATGGAATTGCACAGTATGAGCATCCCCAGTTGCACCCTTCTGAAATCTTCAGATATGCGTAATGCTTTGGGGTAGTAATGAAACGCTGATTTGTGCAATCAATAAAATGAGGAGTTTCTAATTGCTTAAGGATCTCGGGTAAATCCGAAACCCCATAAAAGCCATCAACTTCAGGAATCTCGTTCATTAATTCATCCTTGTAACGCTGAGATAAACATCCCATCACATATAAGCGCTCAATTATGCCATTGTTTTTGGCATTTACGAAACTCATTATTGTATTAACGGATTCCTCCTTGGCATCGGCAATAAATCCACATGTATTCACAACAACGACCTTGGCAGAAGGATCGTTAGAATCATGAACCAATTCCCAGCCTCCCGTTTCGAGTTGTTTCATCAAATACTCAGAATCAACTACATTTTTAGAACAACCCAGAGTAACTATATTGATTTTTTTACTTTTTCCCATCCCCAATGCTTAACTAAAAAGCGAATCAACAAATAACTCTTTATTAAAGAGTTGCAAATCTGTCATTTTTTCCCCAACACCAATGTACTTAACAGGAATCTTAAATTGATCCGAAATACCTAGCACAACTCCCCCTTTAGCAGTACCATCGAGTTTAGTTAATGCAATTGAGGTTACCTCCGTTGCCGCAATAAATTCTTTTGCCTGTACAAATGCATTTTGCCCTGTGGAACCATCTAAAACCAAAAGAACCTCGTGAGGTGCATCAGGAATAACCTTCTGCATTACTCGTTTAATTTTAGTAAGCTCATTCATAAGATTCACTTTGTTATGAAGCCGTCCTGCAGTATCGATAATAACCACATCGGCTCCTTGCGATTTTGCAGAACTAAGTGTATCGAATGCAACAGCTGCAGGATCCGATCCCATCTGCTGTTTTACGATAGGCACACCTACCCTTTCAGACCATATGGTTAACTGATCTACGGCAGCAGCGCGGAAAGTATCGGCAGCACCAAGAATTACATTCTTACCAGCAGATTTAAACATATGCGCCAATTTTCCGATAGTAGTTGTTTTTCCAACGCCATTAACACCAACAACCATAATTACATAGGGCAAGTCGGCCTTAATATCCTCATTTATATTCTGAAATTTATTTTCTGATAAAAGAGACATTATTTCATCGCGAAGAATTGAATTTAACTCATTAGAGTTGAGATATTTTTCGGCAGAAACCCGTTTCTCAATTCGCTCAATAATACGTAGCGTTGTTTCAACTCCAACATCAGAAGAGATAAGAACCTCCTCTAAATTGTCAAGAACCTCATCATCCACCTTAGATTTACCGGCAACCGCCCGTGAAATCTTTTTCAAAAGGCTTTCTTTTGTTTTCTCTAAGCCCTTATTTAAAGAATCCTTATCCTGATTGGATGAAAAAATATCAAATAGACCCATGATTTTAAAAATTTTGCACGAAGATAATAAAATAGAAAAAGCTTTCCTTAAAAAAGAAAAGCTTTGACTATATTTAGGAGAATTAAATTATTCTTGTTTTTTCAAGTATTCGTTAATCTCAGAGTTTAGTACCATTTCTTCCTTAAAAGTATAGGCACCAGTTTTATCTGATTTTACCATTTTGATGCATTTTGTATGGTTCTTTGTACCCTTCTGCATCGATGCTACTACTTTCTTTGCCATGGTTTAATTATTTTATTTCACGATGTAATGTTACCTTCTTCAAAACTGGGTTGTACTTACGTTGCTCTAGTCTTTCAGGTGTATTCTTCTTGTTTTTAGTAGTAATATACCTAGAAGTTCCTGGCATGCCGCTTTCTTTGTGCTCTGTGCATTCTAAAATAACTTGCACTCTGTTACCTTTCTTTGCCATTGTTCAACAAGTTTAGTAGATTTTAATTAAACCTTTACCTTCGGCATCTTTAAGGGCTGCCTTTAATCCTCTTTTATTGATGGTACGTATACCTGCTGCAGAAACCTTTATGGTTACCCAACGGTTCTCTTCTTCCAAAAAGAATCTTTTATTTTGAAGATTAGGGAAGAATTTACGTTTAGTTCTTCTCTTTGAATGGGATACGTTATTTCCCACCATCATCTTTTTTCCTGTAATCTGACAAATTCTTGACATTGCTATAATGTTTTCTGATTTTTTTTTTCGAAACAGGACGCAAATTACGTCATTATTATTGAATTATTCAAATTTTTCTCCAAAAATATTTTCACTAAGAACAGGATATTCTTGTAACATTAACTCTCTGAGTAAATTAAGTGCAGTATTAGCCGCTCTCGTTATATTAATATCTCTTTGATTACTAAACATATACTTTTTGCTTATCACATTCTTAGCCGATGCAACTGCAATCCACACCGTACCAACAGGTTTCAACTCTGAACCACCATCTGGCCCGGCTATTCCAGAAACAGCAATTGCATAGTCGGTATTTAACAATTCTTTTGCCCCCACCGCCATTTGCTCTACCACCTGTTGGCTAACGGCTCCATATTCATTAATATCGCTAGAATTAACGTTTAATACTTTTGATTTAATGTCATTGGAGTAAGCAACCACACTTCCCTTAAAGTAATTTGAAGATCCTGCTATTTCTGTAATCAGATGAGCAATCATTCCTCCAGTACAACTCTCTGCTGTAGAAATGGTTGAATTTATCACCTTAAGCATTTGTCCAACAACTGCGGCCAACGAGGTATTCCCGTAACCAAAAATGTACTCGGGTATTTCCTTCCTCAAAAAATCGATAAACTGATTTATTTCAGAATTCAATGTACTATGGATATCTGAAAATCCAGACAAGCGAAGCCTTATTCCCGAAGGACTTGGCAAATATGCCAACTTTATATTACTGGGCAGTTTACTCTCGAATATTTGAAGTTTATCGGATAAAAACGACTCTGGTATCCCAAATGTATTAATAGTTCTATGGATGATAATCTGACCGCCAACCATTCGCTTAAGCAAAGGAATAACCGATTCTTCCATTATTCCTTTCATTTCGAAAGGTACCCCAGGCATCGATACTAAAACCTTACTATCATTGCGAAATAACATTCCAGGAGCTGTTCCCAAATAATTTGGCAAAACTTCACACGAAGATGGAACCTCAGCCTGCTTTCGATTGCTTTCAGTTAACGGTAAGCCTCGCTTGCTAAAAATTTCTCTTACAATCTCTAATGATGGTTCATGAAGAGTTAAATTGCCACCAAAAAACTTGCAAAGAGTAGGCTTTGTAATATCATCGCTAGTTGGGCCAAGTCCGCCAGTCATAATAACAATATCACATCTTTTTAACGATTGATCTACCGCTGTATAAATTGCTTCTTCGGTATCGGGAATAGAAGTAATCTGGACGACATTAATACCCAACAAATTAAGTTGCTGAGAAATCCAAGCCGAGTTAGTATCGACTATTTGACCTATAAGGATTTCATCACCAATCGTAATAATTTCTGCCTTCATTGCATTGAAATAAGGCAGCGAGATGCTGCCTTTAGAGCCTCTCACGGGACTTGAACCCGCGACCTGCGGTTTACGAAACCGCTGCTCTACCAACTGAGCTAAAGAGGCAAATTGCGCTGCAAAAATAATTCTTTTTTTAAAGGTACGAAAGGAAGTTAATAGATCTTGAAAGAATTAATCAGCCCAACTATATCAAGCCATAGTTATTTTACTCATTATTAGACAAAAGTGCTTTTATACGCTGAGCTAATGATGGATGAGAATAATGTATAGTCACATAAATTGGATGAGGCATTAAGTTTGAATAATTCTGAGCCGCTAGTCGCTTGAGTGCCGAAATTAATGATTCCGCCAAATTGTAATCCTTTGCAAATTTATCTGCAGCATACTCCATTTTTCGGCTTAAATAATTGGTAAATAGATCAGCTAAGGATTGTACTGGTCCAAAAATTAATGCAAATCCTAGCATATTTAAATGAAAATTTGGCAACTCAGTAGAGTTGACTCCCATAACAGGTGTAAATACATCACCCAAACTTATTTTATTAAAAACGAAAAGAAATAATCCAGTTACAGTCAAGCTTATGGTGAAGTTAATCCAAATATGTTTTTTCTTATAGTGCCCTATTTCGTGAGCCAAAACCGATTCTATTTCAACTGGAGATAATTTATCGATCAATGTGTCATATAAATAAATACGCTTATTTCTTCCCCATCCTGTAAAAAATGCATTGCCTTTGGTTGACCGCTTAGAACTATCAAGCACATAGATATTCTTTGCTGAAAAACCCGCCTTGAACGCTAATTTCTCAAGTCGTTCTTTTAATTCGCCTTCAGGTAAAGGTGACTTCTTATTGAATAAAGGCAGTATTAATGATGTATAGAGTAGTGTTGAAAACAAGGAAAGTATTATAATAAACAATAAAACAGGAAGCCAAAATAATGATGTGTAACTAACAAATAACCAAATAACTAAAGTCAATATTATTCCTCCAAGAATTATTGTGATTAGTGAAGATTTAAGCAAATCTGCAAAAAAAAGTTTCCTTGTTGATTTATTGAATCCATACTTCTCCTCTATTACAAAACTATTGTAGTAATCGAAAGGTGTAGATATTAATTGGCTAAAGAACCAGAGGCATCCAAAAAATATCAATGATTGCAGTATACTACTGTCAATAAATTGTGCGATAAAATCGCTCAATACCCCAAAATATCTAAAAATGATTGCAATTGCCACAACTACTGTTGAAAATGTACTTTCAATTAACGATAGCCTTAATTTTTCACTTTCATAGGACTGCTGCTTGCTATAATTATCTGCATCATAAACATCGTTAACAATACTATCCAAAGACGTTTTTTTTGAATAATTTACATTGATCAATTCAATTATAACATTCAAAATATGACCACCAATAACAATAAGGATTATTCCGTAGTAAATTATATTATTCATTTGCATCAATTCTTCCGTTAATAATATCCCTGTAATCATCAATCTCTTTTAATTGAGGATTAAGCCGTTGCGCTTCATCTAACCAATCGATAGCAACCTCAAAGTTCCCAAGCATTTCGTTAGCCAGAGCCATATTAAATGCAGCCTTAGCTGCTATTACGGTATTCTTATCGCTCGTAAGTTTTTGCCACAGGGCTGCAGCATCTAACCATTGCCCATGCTCAGCAAGTTTTTCGGCCTGAATAAAAAGTTTCGAGCCAGTATTGAACAGAATTCTAGTATCATTCTTCCATGTTGGAGCGATTAAACTCGCATATTTTTCGGCAGCATCGGCACCTGCGTATGCCGTAGCCGTAAATACACCCGGAAGTTGATTGCCAATCTTTACCTCAGTCCAATCAGTAGCCTCCCAAGAAAGTGTATCACGATACAGGTAAGAATTTGTTATTTTTCTGTTTGACAAGTCATAAACTCGCCAATAGCAATATACTGCAACATCAAGATACCCATAGAATTCCTTAACACTTCCAACCCATCGAGGAATACAGTCGGAATAAGGATTAATGCGCATGTAATCCAACGATACAATTAAATTAACACTATCGTTCCGTGCCGATAGTCTAGAAAGTTCATTCCACGACAATGGCAATATTACCTTAGATGTATCATTTCGATAATACACTTTGTTGATTGTTTCCAACCCATCGTACATTGGAGACGACAGTAATATTTCATTTAACGACTCGGTAGCTGTTGTAACAGCAACACTGTCGAGCGCCCACTCCATCATCTCCTTTTTATTGGAAAGTTCCCTATTGTAAAGATTCGCAACAACCAGAACTTTTCCCTTGTTAATAGGAAGATTTTGCTTTGTTTTATCGTAATACTGAATATCAATATAACGGTAAGGAATACAAGAATTCAATAAAACTGCAAACAGCATAAATAAAACTACTCTCTTTATCGACATAAAACAATGAATTATTTAACGCCTATTCATAAAAAAACCATCCTAATTTAGGATGGTTTCTCACTGTAAATATAGTTACTTTTTTATGTATTCATTCCACCGCATACATTAATTACCTGCCCATTAACATAAGAGGACATATCGGAAGCAAGGAAAAGAGCAACATTAGCAACATCCTCTGGAGTACCACCTCGCCTTAAAGGAATTTTTGAAGCCCACTCATTTCGCACTTCTTCTGGTAATTGATGGGTCATTTCGGTAATAATGAAACCTGGAGCAATAGCATTGGTTCTAATATTTCGAGTACCAAATTCTTTCGCAGCAGACTTTGTAAAACCAATCATTCCTGCTTTGGACGATGAGTAGTTAATTTGATTGGCATTTCCAGAAACTCCCACAACAGAACTCATATTGATTATGCTTCCAGAGCCCTGTTTCCACATCGTAGCCTGAACTGCTTTTGTATAATTAAATACAGATTTTAAGTTAACAGCAATAACGGCATCCCATTGATCTTCGGTCATACGTTTAAGAGCTCCGTCCTTAGTTATACCAGCATTGTTAACCAAAACGTCAATTCTTCCAAAATCCGATACTATTTGATTAACCGTTGACTGAGTCTCCTCAAATTTAGCAGCATTCGAGGCATATGCTTTGGCTTTTATGCCCATTGCATTCAACTCGGCTTCGAATGCTTTTACGCTATCATCATAAATTAAGTCAGTTATTGCAATATTCGCGCCTTCAGTAGCAAATTTAAGCGCAATGGCTTTTCCTATACCCCTTGCGCCACCTGTTACAATGGCTGTTTTTCCTTCTAATAACTTCATACAATAATTATTTGTTGTTAACTGCACAAAGGTAAAAAATATTAGAAAATAACTTAAGAACACCTAAAATGTTTTGCATGAAGAGAATTTAGGCATCAAATTACCAATTGTATTATAGCACATTAGTATAAGCCTAATAAATGTGGTGAAATGACCTTTGAATAAACTAAAATATCTTGTATATTCACAAGTTTAAAATTTGGATTTTTTTTAAGTTTTTGAATTCAACATTAAAGTTCATAAACTTAATATATCAACCTATTTATTAATGTTTTAATAATTTAAATTGAAACAAGATGAAGCTGAAAATGAAACTTAGGGTTAAAATGCTCCTTTGGGTACTTGCTGTTGCCATAATTATATTTTTAGCGTCAATTGGATACTTAACCAACAGACTTGAAAAAATTACGTTACGAAATGCTTATAATTTTGTTGATGCTACAGCAAGAGAAAATGCCAACTCCATACAGGGTAATTTTAATAACGAAATGGGCATGGCTCGTTCAATGACTCAAGGTTTTCATTTCTATAAGCATCTTTCCCAAAACGAACTAAAAGAAACTTCAAAAAGGATTCTTAATGGAATCGCAATACACAATCCGCAATTTCTATCGGTTTGGGTCAGTTGGGAACTTTCGGCAATCGACAAGGATTGGGATAAATCATACGGAAGAGAACGTTATACATACTACTGGGAAAATAATCAATTGCAATTTGTAACGGATCGGAAAAACGAAACAGGCGATGACGTTAATAGTAGCTACTATAACCTTAAAGTATCAAAGCAAGAAGCAATCGTAGATCCATACTGGTTTACCTATACAGGAAGCAATAAAAGAGTTCTAGAAACTAGCATTTGTGTTCCGTTAATTAATGAAGATAAATTTGTTGGCCTATTCGGATTTGATATTGAATTGGCACGTTATCAGGATTATATAGCAAACATAAAACCTTACGCTGGCAGTTTTGCTATGCTCCTTTCTCAGAATGGAACTATTGTTGCCCATACAAATGCCGAATACATTGGAGCTTCAGTTGATAGCATCTATGTAAATGAAAGTAAGGCTAATGGTATATTAGAAAAACTTAATTCGGGTAAAAATTTTTCAATTTCATACACTGATACAATTAGTGGACAAGATTATTATGCAACATTCGTAGCATTCAATGTTGGAAGTTCAAAAAATCCTTGGACCTTGGCAATTGTTGCACCACAAAATATAGTAATGAAAGAGGCGCAAGATGTTGTAGCCAATTCCCGTACAGTTGTTTTTATTGGCCTAATAGTTTTGGCAATTGTTGTTTGGATAATATCCTACAGAATAACACGTCCTCTTGTAAAAACAACAAATGTACTTAAGGAATTAGCCAATGGACATATCGACCTTTCGAAAAAAATCAATATTAAAAGCGGTGATGAAATTCAAGATATAGGAAACTCTGTTAATATCCTGATAGACAGTTTATATAAAACAACAAATTTTGCCAAAGAAATTGGCAAAGGTAATCTTGGCGTATCATTCAATAAATTAAGCGAGAGCGATGTTCTAGGTGAAGCGTTGCTCGAAATGAGAAAGAGTTTAGAATATGCCAAAGCACTTAACGATGAAAGAAAACTTGAAGAGGAAAAAGTTCGTTGGGCCAATGAGGGAGTTGCAATGTTTGCCGATATTCTTAGGCAGAATACAGACAATATGGCTGAGTTTACTTACGATGTAATCCACAACCTTGTTAAGTATGTAAATGCAAATATTGGGGGCTTATTCTTAATGAACACCGAAAATAATGATAAATACTTTGAACTTGCCTCTAGTTTTGCTTATGAACGAAGAAAATATGATGAAAAGAGAATTAACTATGGCGAAGGTTTAGTTGGACGCTGTGCAAAAGAAGGCGAAACTATTTATATGACTGAACTTCCAATGGATTATATTCGCATAGCATCAGGAATGGGCGATGAAAATCCTAGCAGTTTGCTCATTGTTCCGTTAAAATTGAATGATGAGGTGTATGGAGTTATTGAGATTGCATCGTTTGAGCCTATCGAAGATTATATGATTAAATTCGTTGAAAAAATTGGAGAAAGCATTGCAGCCACAATATCTAATGTTAAGGTTTCGATTAGAACCGCTAAACTCTTAGATGAATCCAGAATTAAGTCTGAAGAACTTGCATCGCAAGAAGAGGAAATGAGGCAAAATATGGAAGAACTTCAAGCCACCCAAGAGGAAGCTGCCCGTAAAACTGCCGAAATGGAAAGTTTAATTAATGCATTAAACTCATCTAGCTTTGTAATTGAATACGACACTAATGGAAAGATTATTTCAGTAAACCAAGCTTACCTTGCCATAACAGGACAACCAGAGAAAGAAGTTATAGGTACACATCATTCCGATAATTTAGAATTCACTGAAGAGCAAAAACAGAATTACCAGAAATTCTGGAACGATCTACGCAATGGTATAATTAAGAAAGAAACCAATAAGATTAATATTGGAGGTAAAACATATACATTTATCGAGACATACTCACCAATACTTAACGAAAGCCGTCAGGTTATAAAAATCCTTAAGATTGCTCACAACGTAACTGATTTCATTGATAAAAGTTCAAAGAAAAGTAAAAAAGAATAACATAGATAAAAAATAGAAGGCTGCCAATTGACAGCCTTTTCTATCGAATAATCTTCTTAATAAAATTATCTAAAGTTAATTCCAACCCCAGCATTATAAACAGCATATTTTCCAAGAGCATAATCGAAATGGAATGCTATTAATGCAAGTTTAATTCTCAAACCAATATTAGCATTAACTCCACTGTTGGTAAAACTTAAATCGAGAGGATTCTCAATCGTACCAACATTATCAATATTATAGGTACCTTTAAGTGCGACATCTGTCGTAGATTTATTATAGCCAACACCAGCATAAACTGTTAAAACAGGAATCGATTTAGATATTAAAAGTTTGCTTGTAAAACCAGTAGCATTGAATTCCAATTTTTGACCATCACTAATATCAAAAGATGATTCAAACTTTGTATAGCCCAAAAGAATTGAAACATCAATAGGAAGTCTCTTAAAACCTGGAATAAATTCTTTAAACTCATTTTTAATACCCACACCCCACAAACTAAAATTTCCTACTCCATTAATATCTACTTTTGGGAAAAAACGTCCCATCACCTCGGTATGGAATGGTAAACCTAACCCTACCTGAACAATTGGAGCGGGAAGAAATTTAAGATTAGCTCCCTGTGGCAATGTAAGATTATCTCCAGTTGCAGTATGAGTTAGCACTGTTCCACTTTTTTTCTCGCCAGTAACTGTAGGTGAATTTGGATCACTCCCATTTTGAACAGTCCAATAATTAAGATTCAATTTCGAAACATCAAACGTTCTATCGCCTGATGGTGGAACTGTAATTGCCGCAGTAAAAGTTAAATCAAATCCGAACAATTTATGCGGTTTTGCACTATTGTACCATCCATTATTCAAACTCGTACCAAAACTTTTACCAAATGGTTCCAAGTAAGCTTTTGCTAGCACTTTAGCATCGTCTAAGTTTCCAGATAGTACCTGAACTACATCTTCCTGCGAGTAAAGGGTAATAGAAAAAAGACTAAAACCCACTACCACTGTTAGTATCTTCGAAAATCTTCTCATAGCTATATTTTATTATTGGTTAATATTCTTCTATTTTCTTTAATATAAAACAAATGTACAAATGTTTTGCATATAGCAAAAGATAAAATCGATAGATAAAATCATTACAGATTAATTTTAAGTGGCTATTTTTGTAAAAAATAAAACGATGAGTAATATCCCTCTAGCCGAACGAATGCGGCCACAAACGCTCGACGATTATGTAGGACAAGCACATCTTGTTGGTAATAGAAGCATTCTTCGGGATATGATTAAGTCGGGAAATGTAAACTCTTTTATTCTTTGGGGACCTCCTGGTGTAGGAAAAACAACTCTGGCTAAAATTGTGGCAAACCAACTTAACAGACCTTTTTACACGCTTAGTGCGGTCAATTCAGGAGTTAAGGATGTTAGAGAGGTTATTGATAAGGCTAAATCTCAAAAATATTTCAACACGCCATCTCCTATTCTTTTTATTGATGAAATCCATCGATTCAGTAAATCTCAGCAGGACTCTCTCCTAGGAGCTGTAGAGCAAGGTATCATAGTTCTAATAGGTGCCACCACAGAGAATCCATCTTTCGAAGTAATTACTCCATTGCTATCAAGATGTCAAGTATTCATTCTTAAGTCACTAAATGAAAGTGAACTAAATAAACTACTCAAAAATGCAGTAGAACATGATACAGAATTAAAAGAACTATCTTTTAGCATTATTGAAACCGATGCCCTATTTCGATTTTCGGGTGGTGATGCGCGTAAACTCTATAACATAATTGAATTACTTGTAAATGTTAGCGATCCTAATCAAACCATTGATATAAGTAACAAACGAATTACTGAAGTTTTACAGGAGAATATTGCTATATACGATAAGAATGGAGAACAACATTACGATATTATTTCTGCATTCATTAAATCGGTACGAGGAAGCGATCCCAATGGAGCAGTATACTGGCTTGCCCGAATGATTGAAGGCGGCGAAGATCCAAAGTTTATTGCTCGCAGACTAGTCATCCTGGCATCAGAGGATATTGGTCTAGCGAATCCCAATGCTTTACTAATGGCAACTAGCTGCTTTCAAGCCGTAACAATGATAGGAATGCCAGAATCGAGAATTCTCCTCTCCGAAGCCACTATATATTTAGCAACAAGCCCTAAAAGCAATTCGGCTTACGAGGCAATTGGAAAAGCACAAACCCTAGTTCGCGAAGAGGGAGCCCTTCCAGTTCCTTTACATATTAGAAATGCTCCCACAAAACTTATGAAAGATATTGGCTATGGGGCAGATTATAAATATGCTCACAACTATAAAGGAAATTTTGTTATGCAAGAATTTCTCCCAGAAAAAGTATCTGGAACAATTCTTTTTTCACCTCAAGATAATCCTAGAGAAAAAGAAATTGAGCAAAAACTAAAAGTGCTCTGGAAAGGAAAATATAACTACTAATAAACATAATAAAATGAATATGAACATATTGAATTCGATCACTGGTATAAGGCATTTAGAATCGAATAACTTCTTTTTACTAGCAGGCCCTTGCGTTGTTGAAAATGAAGAAATTACATTTGAAATTGCTGAGAGAGTAAAAGAAATCACCGATAAATACAACGTTCCATACGTATTTAAAGCATCTTATCGCAAGGCAAATCGATCAAAAATTGATTCTTTTTCTGGAATTGGCGATGAAAAGGCCCTAAACATTCTATCCGAAGTAAAAAAACGTTATGGATTACCAATTGTAACAGATATACATACTGCCGAAGAAGCGGCTATTGCTGCCAAATATGTAGATATATTGCAAATACCAGCATTCTTATGCAGACAAACAGAACTTCTTATTGCAGCTGCAAAAACAGGCAAAGTTGTCAACATAAAGAAAGGACAATTTGTATCTCCCGAATCGATGAAGTTTGCTGCGCAAAAGATTGTTGATTCTGGGAACAATAATGTAATGCTAACTGACAGGGGAACTCAATTTGGCTACCAGGATTTAATTGTTGATTTTAGAGGCATACCTACTATGCGGGAGTTTGGTTTTCCTGTAGTAGTAGATGTTACTCATTCGTTACAGCAACCTAACCAAACATCAGGAGTAACAGGAGGAAAACCTGAAATGATTGAAACTATTTCGCGTGCAGCAATCGTCTGTGGTGCAGATGGATTATTTATGGAAACCCACCCAAATCCAGCAATTGCATTATCGGATGGAGCAAATATGTTAAATTTGAAATACTTAGAGAATCTTATTGATCATCTTGTTCAGATTCGTCAAGTGATCAAGAATTTTTAACGTAAACGTTTAACAAAGTATCAATTTTCTGCTTTAAGAGGTTGGCATTAATTGGCTTAGATATATAGTCATTACAGCCAACCTCAAAACATTTAATATTGTCGTGAGGAAGAGCATAGGCTGTTTGTGCAATAATTGGAAGCGATGGTTTATTTTTCCGAATAACAGATGCAGCCTCATAACCATCCATAATAGGCATTTGTATATCCATCAATACAATATCAACCAATGATTCACTGGCCGTTTTTTCGACAGCCTCTTGCCCATTTTTAGCCCACATAATATTAGCCTTAGTATTGGCAAGAATCGTAGAAAGGTAACGATAATTTACCTCCACATCTTCAGCTATAAGAATATTCTTACCACTCCAATTATATTCAGGAAGCGAAGTACTAAACAGCATGGATCCAGAATCTTGAGAATACCTCTCCTTATAAGGAATACTAAAGTAGAAAGTAGTTCCCTCTCCAACTTTTGATTCAAACCAAATTTCGCCACCAAGCAGATTAATTATATTCTTACTTATATAAAGCCCAATGCCAGTACCACCATATTTTCGAGTAGATCCTTCTTGCACCTGCCTAAAGCGTTCAAAAATAATATCTCGTTTATCGGCTGGAATTCCTATTCCACTATCACGAACAAAAATTTTGATTTTGTTTTCAGCGTAATCATTTATATACCCGAATTCAATATTTCCTTTATCAGTAAATTTTAAAGCATTTCCCAATAAATTCACTAAGACTTGACGTAAGCGTTGGCCATCGGTAAAAAGGATATTGGATTCATCATCATTCAGGTTAAGCAACCTAATATTAATATGCTCTTTCTCCTGCTTAAACTTAACCTCATTGAAGAAAGTGTAAACATCGAACATTAAATCATCCAAATTACACTCGCCTTGACTAATTGCAAGTTGACCCGCATCTATTTTTGAAATGTCAATGATATCATCAATGAGATTTACGAGCATCATACCGTTATGGTATACAATATCAATATACCGATCTCTTTTCTCTTCGGAATCTTCTCCCTTAAGCAATTGAACAAATCCAAGTATTCCGTTCATTGGAGTTCGAATTTCATGACTCATATTTGCCAAAAAATTCGATTTAAGAATATCAGACTCTTCTGCACGTTGTTTAGCCTTTTCCAAGGCATCTTTAAGCCGATTTTGATCCAACTGTAACTTGGATACAAATTTATTTAATTCATCATTTTCGACTTGGAGTTCCCTAAATTTTGATTTCAAATCAGAGAAATCTTCTTTGATCTTATTATCATTATCAAAAGGAGTAATTGGGATTGAGGTAGAATACATTTTTCGCTTAAGAGCTATAATCCAAATGATTAAAGCAGCCAGAATTAATGTATAAGTGATAAGGTAAAAATAAGTCATGACTAATATTTCAAAATCAAGTACTGATAAACAATACTTTATAAGATTACACATCTATTATAAAGTTACAAAAAATACAAAAAAAATACTTCACAAGACTACTTTCAATAATATTTTTATTTAAAAGTGCAATATCAATATATGAATGTGCAATTTATTTAGATAAAAAAACCTTCCGCTAAGACGGAAGGTTTTTCTATTAAATAAATATTTTCTTAGAAAAAGATCCCTGCACTAAATAAAAACTGAGGGTTTCTTTGATCAAACTTGTAATTGGTATCACCAAGGGTTATACCGTTGCCCAATTTACTAAAATTCCCTTCGTACCTGATATCCAAAGTAACCTTTTTCAATATATCGAGTCCTACACCTATCTGATAACCAAAAGTTGCATTTTTAAACTTATTATCGGTTGTTTCTTGCGTCAAATCGGATAATTTATCCTTTAGACCATCACTGTCACTTAGCATAAACGAAGCCACAGGGCCTAATCCAATTCGAGCAGGTCCCAGTTTCCAGCCAACAATAACAGGAATATCAACCTTATTAAATTTTTGAGTTTCAGTATAAATTTTACTTGCAGTAACATCTGCAAGCTGAACTTCGCCCTCCGAGTGTGTAAATAATAGTTCAGGCTGAATAAATAATCCTAACAATTGAATTCTTCCATAAAAACCTGCATGGAATCCCATTTTAGAATCACCTTGCTTTATGGCGTACTCTTTCAAACCATCTGTTGATTCTATGTTCTTAATATCATCAAATTTAACATTGGAAGAGCTCACCCCTGCTTTAAATCCGAAACGGATAAACTGGGCATTTGTGGCATTAAAAAACAAAACTGCCGATAGAAGAATAAGTAATTTTCTCATAGTTAATACAGTTAGATTAGACTTACAAATATATTCTCAGAATAGTTTACTCCATTCAAATTCCATGCTAAAATTAAAATAAAGGGCTAATTAATTTAGCCAACGCTTCTTTATGGCTATTCTTAAATGGACGCTTATTCCAATTCAAAATTGTGATTATTTGGCACTTTATTAGGCTATCCATAAACGAAGATTCTAGTGTTCGGGTAATTTGCTCGTCATAAATAATTGCAGCAACCTCGAAGTTGTCTTCAAAACTACGAATGTCCATATTAGCAGACCCCACCGACGAGAATGTTCCATCAATCATCAGTATTTTTGAATGATTAAAACCATCGTTATACAAATAAACCTTTATACCTGCTTCGAGCAACTCCGACACGAATGAAAGTGAACTCCAGTACACCACTGTCGAGTCGGATTTTCCAGGTAATATTATTCGAACATCAACTCCACTTAGTGCAGCCGTTTTTAAAGCTGTTAAAATGCTCTCGTTAGGAATAAAATAGGGCGACGATATATAAATATGATGCGTAGCCCTGGTAATTGCATGAAAAAATGCTTGCATTATGCTAGCCCAGTCAGAGTCGGGACCACTTGTTACAATTTGAACCGGGTGGTATGTAGTAACTTTTACCTCGGGAAAGTATAATGTTCGGTTATTTACAATATCACCTGTAACAAAGTACCAGTCCAGTAGAAAAATTACCTGTAATGAATGAACAGCCTCACCCTCCACGCGTAACAATGTATCGTACCACTGCCCTAACTTACGGCTACCCTCAATATAACGATCGGCAATATTCATTCCTCCTAAGAAACCAACAGAACCATCAATAATAACAAGTTTACGATGGTTACGATAGTTTACCTTGCTTGTAAGTAGCGGAAATTTAACCTCCATAAAAGGATAGGCCTCCACTCCTGCCTCGCGTAACTCGCGAATATACTTTTTCGACAAACTCCAACTTCCCACATCATCATATATTAATCGAACCTTTACTCCTTCTTTCGCCTTGGTGATTAGTATATTCTTTATCCGATTACCAATTTTATCGTTATTAATGATGTAAAACTCTATATGTATGCTATTGGTTGCTGAATATATTGCATCGATGATAGAATCGAAAGCCTGTTGACCATTCTGAAAAACGTCAATATCATTAAACTCGGTCAGTAAAGCCTTGCTATTATTGAGCAATAATGTAATGATACTAAGATGTTTTGATATTTTATTATTGATATTCTGTCCTTTGCGTCGAAATTGCGCTACTTGTAGATGGCTTAGATACTCGATTTGCTCTAAATCCTGAAAACCCTTTCTGTTGAAAATCTTCTCTTTCCTTCTGTTCTGTCCAAAGAAAATATATAATACCAATCCAATAATTGGCAGGAGAATAAGCAGCAGTACCCAAGTTGATGTTTTTGCAGGATCGCGTTTTTCGTGAATAACCATCGCTGCCGTCGAAAAAATAGTAACCAGATAAACGACCAAAAGTATCCACGATAGATTAAAAAGAATTACATCCCTAAAAAAGTTGAGTAGTATCATTAGTTAAAATTTACTTACTAATATAAACATAAAGTTGTATGGGAAACAAATATGAATTAAAAATGTCAAAAAATAATGTAACCCATAAATCAACTTCGCAAAATATTTATGTATTGATATGCAGAAAATTATACGTTAAAATCCAACATTTAGTGCAATTAACTTTGATTTACACAACGCAACAATCACAAAAAAAATTTGCGAGGTTTGATATTTCTTCGTACTTTTGCAACGCCAAATTAAAAAAGGCATTTGGACATAAAGTTGTCCATTTTTTTTGAAGATGATTCAGTAGCTCAGCTGGTAGAGCACATCCCTTTTAAGGATGGGGTCCTGGGTTCGAATCCCAGCTGGATCACTCTAAAAAAATATAATGCCATACTGATTCAGTAGCTCAGCTGGTAGAGCACATCCCTTTTAAGGATGGGGTCCTGGGTTCGAATCCCAGCTGGATCACAGCAACTCAAACGAGTTGCTTTTTTTTTATCCATAACCGAAAGTAAAAAGCCCATCAGTATTAATACTGATGGGCTTTTTTTGTATATCAATACAAACTATTTGCAAACGAATATTTCAAAGAAATCGGGCTTTAACTTTAATTCCAACTTATTATCAGACACTTTAAATTCCGATCCAAATTCAGCCAAAAATACATCCTTACCCATGTATTCTGGCAATTGTAATGTCACTTCTTTAAAATTATTACTTTTGTTAAATATCACAATCACGGTGTTATTTAAGTAAGTCCTAGAATAGGCATACATATCCTTATCGGCCAATAAGACATTGAAATCGCCGTAGTTTAAGGCCATGTTATTCCTCCGTAAATTAATTAACTTCTTGACAGTTTCTAGAGTAAACATTTCCCTGCTGTTAAAACTATCAAACTTCATCATTCGACGATTATCGGGATCGTTACCACCGGGAACTCCATACTCATCGCCATAATATATTGTTGGTACGCCCGGAATGGTCATATTAAACGCGTTTAGCATACAAAGTTTGTTGTAGGCAACAGAATCGCCAACGCCAATATCGCGAGTCCAACCAGCCTTTTTAGCGTCCTCATCGAAACGTAATGCACCACCAGCATAGGATATAAACCTAGCACGATCTTGATTACCCGAAATGTAACCCATCAAATTATTCCAACCATAGTAATCGAACGTTTCATGTAAAGAATTATTCAACTGGGTGAATGAAGCATCAGCACGGGCAAATGTTGCTACAGAGGCATCGTAAATGTTAAAATCGAACTGAGAATCGAGCATTCCGCTACCAATGTAACTTGCAATTAACTCCTTACTGCCATAGGTTTCACCAATTTGATATACACTTCGATCAGGAACATTCTGTTTTACCTTTTGGGTCAATCTACGCCAGAAATTCTCATGAATATGCTTAGTCGCATCGTGACGGAAGCCATCTAAACCATACTCTGTTAGCCAGAATAACGCAGAATCGGTCATTGGCTCATAAACCTCAGGACGTTCTAGGTCCAATGTTGGAAGAAATACATCGAACCAAGTTGTTAAACGGTACTCGTCCCAACGCTCAGTATTTAATGAACCATCAGGTAAATAAAGCGATGTAGCCCAATCGGGATGCTCCTTATATAAAGGATGCTCCTTATGAACATGGTTGGCAACATAATCGAGAATTACATTCATATTTCGTTTATGCGCTTCAGCGATCAACTCCTTCAACTCATCGCCAGTTCCAAACCTAAAATCAACCTTGCTTGAGGATATTGGCCAGTATCCATGATAACCCGAGAATTTTGTTCGTGGACTAGGATATAAACCCCATGCACCCAATGGATTCTGAGTTATTGGCGACAGCCATATAGTATTGATTCCTAATGAAGTAAAGTAGCCATCCTTAATTTTCTGTGTAACACCAGCCAAATCACCACCGTAGTAATTTGCCTTTGGTAAAATTTCAGGATCATCAACTTTTTTATCGTTACTTGGATTACCATTATTAAAGCGATCGACCATTAAGAAATACATAATCTGAGTATTCTTATCGGATCTGTTCAATTGCGATGCCTGAACAACGGGCTTATTTCCTTCAAGAGGAATTAACAGATCATTTGATTCGCCATATTCGTTATATGCCCAAACCCTGATAAATGATCGCTTATTATTAACAGCATTCGATGGTATGGTTACAGTGATATCCTGACCATCAATACTAACAAAACTATTATCAAATAAATAATTCTGCCACAACACAATAACCGACTCTAAATGGTTTATCGCTTTAATTTTTAGGGTATTTCCATTTGTAGATTGAGCTATAAGATGTGGACATTTTTCAGGTTGATTATTACCTACATGAAGTATGGAATTAAACCCTCCAATATTATTATCCTCCTTATCAGGATTGGCAGGGTCGAGCATCCATTTTCCATCAACAACAACCTGATACTGATATTTTCCTGGATTTAGCATTAGATTGGTGCTATATATGTTCCCATCGAACGATAATGATGTTGCGGCAGGATTCCAATCGTTAATTTGCCCAGCCAATTGAACAGTCTTAATCTTTTTACCCTGTGGATTATACTCAAAATGCACCGGTACTTTCCTGCCTTTTCGTACCACTAACGAATATTTGCAACCTTTTGACCACACATTAACCACAAATAACTTTGGCATGGTCACATTTGAGCCTACAAGCAACATCTTTGTCTTATCCGCCGAAACTGTTTGGGTTACAAAATTTGGAACGCTTACCGAGTCAATTATTGAAGGGTTTGGAAAATAATCGGTTAGAATGATTTGAGTACTATCGCCAAGCAATTGAATAACAGAAAGCAAATTATTCACATCAGACTTTTCAGGAACATTTTTTAGTTCACTTTTAGGTTGGCAAGCAATTGCCATAACCGATAAGATAATAAAGGTTAATTTTCTCATAGTAATAGTGTTATATTCTCTACTTTAATTCAATAATCATTGCAGAACGAGGTGAAAGTTGGATCTTAGACAGATTCTCAATGCTTTTATCAGTAATAATATCAACACCCGATTTCTTATCGCTCAAAAATTCCTTAAATCTATTTGTATCCAACACTTTAGGTTGATAATTATTATTCAGAATAACCATGATTGTTTGGTTATCATCGTATCGAAAATAAACGTAAACACCATTTTCAGGAATAAAATGGGTTAGTTTTCCATAATGAACTGCACTTGCGGTTCTTCTCCAATTAAGAATTTTGGAAGTGTAGTTCCAAATCTCATTTTGCTTTTTATTCCGTCCTTCGGCTGTAAATGCATTGTTCTTATCGTTGGCCCAGCCTCCTGGAAAATCCTTACGAATATCGCCATGCCCCTTAGCATCATCGCCATCCATAAGCACCTCTGTACCATAGTAAATTTGAGGGATTCCTCGGACTGTAAGCAAGAATGCAGTAGCAAGTTTCAAACGGCCAATTGCAACCGACGAATCTTTATGAAAACGTCCATTATCGTGGTTTTCAAGAAATACCAACAGATCATTAGGGTTTTTGTATACAAAATCATGTGCTAAAATCTCGTACAATCTGGCCATACCAGTATCCCAACCCTCCTCTTCATCAAAGGCTTTTTTTGCAGCAAACATCAACGGAAAATCCATTGCAGTTGGCAAGTTTGAATTGTATCCATCGGCATTGTTAGCATCCTTCTGCCAGTATGCTACCCACGATGGGTAATTTACCCAAGTTTCGCCCACAATATTAAAGTTAGGATACTCAGCATTTACAGCAGCACACCAATTCGACATAAAATATTTGTCGCAGTAAGGATGTGTATCCATACGGATTCCATCCAAATTTGCATATTCAATCCACCAAATACTATTCTGAATGAGATACTTAGCCAAGTATGGATTACGTTGGTTTAGATCGGGCATATGCTTATCGAACCAACCATCGGCCATCAGGTTTCTATCTTGTTGCGACGCATGAGGATCGAAAGTTGCAGGAATACGATAATTTGTCCGGGTAAATTCAGGGAATTGATTTAACCAATCGTTCATAGGCAAATCTTTCATCCACCAATGTTCACCTCCGCAATGATTAAAAACCATATCCTTAATAACCTTTAAACCCTTTGAATGTGCTACTTCAACATAGTTTTTATACAACTCATTATCTCCCATTCGAGGGTCAATCCTGTAAAAATCGGTAATTGCATAGCCATGATACGACCACTGTGGCTGATTATTCTCTAACACCGGAGTCATCCATATGGCAGTTGCTCCAAGTTGATTAATATAATCGAGATGATTAATCACTCCCTGCAAGTCGCCACCATGCCTAGCATAAGGTTCATTTCTATTAAACTTATCGGGCATTCCTTTTACAGAATCAATGGAGGAATTACCATCCGAAAATCGATCGGGAACAATCAAATACAAAACATCTGAATTGTTAAATCCGTTTCGTTCAGCAGAACCTGCTATACGTTGCTTTAATTCGTAATTAACAATTTGAGGTTTTCCTTTAGAAAACTTTAACTGAATCTTGACAATACCAGCCTTTGCATTTTCACCAATATGTAAATTGATAAATAGATAATTAGGATTCTCTACCTTATCAATACTCTTAAGGGTAACATCATTGGCAGCAAGGCTAACTTCTGCCTCAGAAATATTCTGACCGTACACCAAAAGTTGAACATCGGGATTCTTCATACCAACCCACCAATTCATTGGTTCAACTCGCTTAACTATTTGAGCATTAACCAACATAACCAATAAAGTTAAAGTTGTAGTTAAAAAGTATTTTATCATGATTCAGTTTTTAAAGTTTACAAAAAAAGAGGTTGCCAAAGCGGACAACCTCTTTACAATAAGTTTAATATTAACCTCTTCCAATAGCATTAAGGTCGGCAAATGCCTCCTTAAGCCTAACAACTATCGACTCCTCGCCCTTACGTAACCAAACGCGTGGATCGTAGTACTTTTTATTAGGAGAGTCCTCACCTTCGGGATTACCAATTTGTCCCTGTAGGTAATCCTTCTTAGCGGTATAGTAATTCTTTAATCCATCCCAATACGCCCATTGTAAATCGGTATCGAGATTCATTTTAACAACACCATAGCCCAATGCTTCTTCAATTTTTTCCTTCTCAGAACCACTTCCACCATGGAATACAAAGTTTACAGGTTTTGCGGCTGTACCAAATTTCTTTTGAATAAGATCCTGTGAGTTCTTAAGAATAACTGGGTTTAAAACCACATTACCTGGTTTGTAAACACCATGAACATTCCCAAATGAAGCAGCGATAGTAAAATTAGGACTAATTTTCATTAGTTCTTCGTATGCATAGGCAACCTCCTCGGGTTGAGTGTAAAGCTTTGAACTATCAACGCCTGTATTATCAACACCATCTTCCTCTCCACCAGTTACACCCAATTCAATCTCAAGGGTCATACCCATTTTCGACATACGAGTAAGGTACTTCTTGCAGATTTCAATATTCTCGTGAAGTGGTTCCTCAGATAAATCGAGCATATGAGAGCTGAAAAGTGGCTTTCCTGTCTCTTTAAAGTACTTCTCGCCGGCATCCAATAATCCATCAATCCAAGGTAGTAGTTTTTTTGCAGCATGATCGGTATGCAAAACTACAGGAACACCATAAGCCTCAGCAAGCAAATGAACATGCTTTGCACCGCTAATTGCACCTAGAATGCTTGCCCTTTGTCCATCGTTCGATAATGTTTTTCCGGCAATAAATGATGCTCCACTATTCGAAAACTGAATAATTACAGGAGACCCAACTTCTCTAGCAGTTTCCATAACTGCATTCATAGTATTTGTACCTGTAACATTAACAGCAGGTAAAGCAAATTTTTCAGATTTAGCGTATTCAAATAAATCGCTTAACTGTTTGCCAGTAATTATTCCGGCTTGAAATCTTTTTGTACTCATAGTTAGTTATGTTAAATACATTGTAAAGGTAACACTTTCAATTTTAACCTAAGCAAAAACTTGCTTTTGCACCGGAATAGTAATTGAACTGTTAGGTGATACCTTTTGCTCCTTCCCGTAAACTTTAATAGTTAAAGAATTTCCAACTTCATTGTAAATGGTAACATCACTACTTGTCACATTAATTTTCAATGTATTCTCGCGGAACCATACTTTAAAACTGTATGACTTCCACTCCGAAGGAATTAATGGATTAAAGTTGAGTTTATCCTCACGAATGCGCATACCGCCAAATCCCTCGACAATCGAAATCCATGTACCAGCCATACTGGTAATATGCAAGCCTTCCTTAACCTCGTGGTTGTAATCGTCCAAATCCAAGCGAGCAGTACGCAAGTATAGTTCGTACGCTTTATTTCCATTTCCAATGCGCGATGCTAAAACGCTATGAACGCATGGCGAAAGCGATGATTCATGGACTGTACGGGTCTCATAAAACTCGTAGTTACGTTTAATTGCATCAGTATCGAATCTATCCTCAAGGAAATACATTCCCTGAAGAACATCGGCCTGTTTAATAAAACAAGAACGAAGAATACGATCCCAACTCCATTTTTGATTTAATGGACGTTCCTTTACGTCCAAATCCTTAACAAGGATTTGTTCCTTATCCATATAGCCTTCCTGCTGTAGAAAGACACCTAATTTTGTATCCTCAGGAAAGAACATATTGCCGCGAATCTCGCGCCATTTTGCAATCTCTACGCTATCATCGAACTTAATTTTACCTACTAGTTCTGCATACTTCGCAGAATCCTGCGATTTAACATACTGAGCAGCCTCATCGGCATACTCCATACACCAGCAAGCAATAAAACTGGTGTACCAGTTATTATTAACGTTATTTTCATATTCATTTGGACCGGTAACACCAAGCATTACATACTTACCCTTTTCGGTGGAAAAGTTGATACGTTGCGCCCAAAAACGAGCAATGCCGATCAGTAATTCAAGACCAAAGTTTACAAGATAACTCTTATCATTAGTGTAACGAACATAGTTATACACAGCAAAAGCAATGGCTCCATTACGATGAATTTCCTCGAAGGTGATTTCCCACTCGTTATGGCACTCCTCCCCGTTCATTGTAACCATTGGAAACAATGCAGCACCATCCTTAAATCCAAGTTTCGCAGCATTTTCAATGGCCTTTCCTAGCTGCTTGTATCTATAAAGGAGCAACTGACGGGCAACCTTTTGACCATGTGTAACCATGTAAAATGACAAGCAGTACGCCTCTGTATCCCAGTAAGTTGATCCGCCGTATTTCTCACCAGTAAAACCTTTTGGTCCAATATTTAAGCGTTCATCCTTTCCTGTGTAGGTTTGGCTGAGCTGGAAAATATTGAAACGAATACCTTGCTGCGCAGCAACATCGCCTTCAATAGTGATATCACTATGTTTCCATATTTCGGCCCATGCATCCTTATGCTCCTCAAACATCTTGTCAAACCCCTTTGAAATTGCAGTATCGATAAGTTTTTCAAGAACTTTTTGGAAAGTACCTTTATCGTAATTCAAACTAGAAACTACGGCTGCAAACTTATATAGAGTAACTTCATCACTAGCCTTAAGCTTAACGGAATAGCGATTATCGACATACTTATCCGAGGCATTAACCTGAGAAGTTACACTAACCTGCTGACCATTAACGTAAATAAAATTACGCATTGCATGACCAACATGAAAATCAAGTTTTTTTGTACGACTTACAATATAGCTTAGTGTATTACCTTTAATATCGATAATATCCCAAAACTTCTCGCCATAGTTAGAATCCTCGTTATGCACATCGGCATCGAGGTATGGCCTTAACTCTACCGCTGCGTCAGCATTTAAAACCTTTACACTATACTTTATTGCACCGATTTCGGTATCAACCATGCTTAAGAAACGTAGCGACTTCACGGCAACCTTAATTCCAGATGGCATTTCACATATGAAAGAACGCTCAAGATATCCTTCCTTCATATTTAACACCCTACGAAAATCATCAACTTTACATTTAGCAAGGTCGAGCGGCTCATTATTTATAAGGACATCTATTCCAATCCAATTGGTAGAATTGATGACTTTAGCAAAGTATTCGGGATAACCATTTTTCCACCAACCAACACGGGTTTTATCGGGATAATAGACTCCACCGATATAGCTACCTTGTAGGGTGCTTCCGCTAAACTTCTCCTCGAAGTTAGCTCGCTGCCCCATTGCCCCATTTCCTATACTGAATATACTCTCCGATGCACGGGTATTTTCAGGAACGAAACCCTCCTCTATGATGCACCATTCATCATGCTTTAAGTACGAGTTCATATAAATATTTTATTTATTTAATGATTCAATAAGATTCTTATAAGTAAAGTGTTTTAGATTTGGTACCACAATGTTGGCTTTGCTCAGAATATCCGGATTACCAATTCCTATGCATCGCATACCAGCACTTACAGCAGCATCAATTCCAGCTTCGGCATCCTCGAATACAACACAAAACTCAGGATCGACATCCAATGCTTTTGCTGCAGTTAAAAAAATATCAGGAGCAGGCTTTGCTGCTGTCACTGTATTACCATCGAGAATTTTATCGAAATGACCTGTAATACCAATTCTATCGAGAATAACAGGAGCATTTTTACTGGCAGAGCCTAACGCTAACTTTATATTATGCATCCTTAACTCTTCGAGCAACTCCTTTGCTCCTGGCAGTATTTCCTCGGGAGTCATTTTAAGAATATACTCCAAGTACCACTCATTTTTTCGAGCAGCCATTTTCTCCATCTTATCCATAGAAAATGATAATCCGCCTACTTCAAGCAGTATTTCTAAGGAACGCATACGGCTAACACCTTTAAGCCGCTCGTTGTGCACTTCGGTAAATTCAAAGCCCAACTCTTTAGCCAATCTTTTCCATGCCAAATAATGATATTTGGCAGTATCTACCACCACTCCGTCTAAATCGAATATACAGGCCAGAATCATAAATCAATTAGGTTTAATAAATTACTCAACAACAGTTTTCTCCTTAATTAAGTAGACCGAAACCGCACCTAAAAACAGTGCAATACCAGCAATTACTAGCATATTAATTTGAGAACCACCAACCATGGCTAACAAACCGCCTCCAATAAGTGCTGCTACAATTTGAGGCAAACAAATGGTACCATTGAACAATCCAAGGTAAGCACCCATAGAACGCCCCGATAGTGAGTTAGTAAGTATTGCAAAAGGCATTGCCAACATGGCAGCCCATGCAAATCCTATTAGAAAATATGATATAAACAGTAAATACTGATTCTGGAAAAACAAAGTTGTAACGAAACCAATTCCACCAATAGCAAGGCTAAATGCATATGCAAATTTTCTTGAACGAAATTGAGGTAATACAATAGCCCAAAGAACTGAACCTATTGCCTGAACTGCAAACAATACCCCTACCCAGTTTCCAGCAGTTTGATACTCTAGAGATTTGGTATCGGTTGTTCCCCAAACGTTCTCGGCAATTCCTCCTGCAGTATATGTCCACATATACATAAAGGCTAACCAAGAAAAGAACTGCACCAAACCAATTGTCCAAAATGTTTTTGGAGCATGAATTAGCAAAGAAATAAAGTCTGTTTTTGCCTCCTTCTCCTCGTTTGTAATACCATGAAATTCCTCAAATTCGGCTGGAGGCATTTCGTGAACCTTCAAACTTGTATAAAGTACACATAGAATAAGGATGGCTGCTCCAATATAGAATGAGTAAATCACAGAATCGGGAACAACACCTTTTTCGGCAACGTTGCTAATTCCCCACCATGTAAATAAAAATGGGAATAGATAGCCAACCAAACTTCCTGCATTACATAAAAAACTCTGAATTGAAAAGGCTTTCGCTTTTTGCTGCTCATTTACCATGTCACCAACCATCATTTTGAATGGTTGCATAGCCATGTTTATTGAAGTATCGAGCAACATTAGCATAAATAAGCCAAAACTCATTGCAGCCTTAACTGTAAGCCCAAAACTACCCGAGTTTGGTAACATACACATCACAATAACAGCAACTAACGCTCCTACAAACAAGTAAGGTTTACGTCTGCCCCAGCGAGTCCATGTTTTGTCGCTTAATGAGCCAACTATTGGCTGAACAACAATACCCATTAATGGGGGTAAAATCCAGAAATAACTTAATGTGTGAGGATCGGCTCCTAGCGTGGCAAATATTCGGCTTATATTAGCACTCTGGAGTGCATAGGCAATTTGCACACCAAAAAAACCAAAACTGATATTCCACAATTTCCAAAATGATAAGTCGGGCTTTTTCATATATTATTAAAAACTTAATTATTTAAAATACTATAGCCTCAAATGTAAAGTAAAAAAAAATGAAAAAAAACACACATTTATCATCAAATACTTGTAAATAAACGAGTTTAACGGCTACAAGTCGCATTTCAATCGTTTACGAAGGATTGTTTAATAATTTCTATTTTTTTGAAAATAATCGATTCTTAAACCTTCGCAAACCCCAACAAATAGGCCGTAAACGTTTGCGGAAATTCATTCAAAAACAAAAAAGGTTACACTTTTGAGAGTAACCTTTGATAAAAATGTATAGTATATTTAGAATTCGGAAGTAAAATGGAACTTAATATCTGGAAATTTTTCAATGGCCATTTGAAGAGAGTAAGGAGAATCGGCCAAGAAAACCTCACGACCATGCTTATCGAGCGCCAAGTTGTTATACTTACGAATGCGGAAATCGTCCAATTGCGACTTATTGGTTGTCTCCATCCAACAAGCTTTGTGAAGGTTAAAATTCTCATATCGACATTTTGCACCATACTCGTGCTCCAGTCTGTACTGAATAACATCAAACTGAAGGGCTCCTACCGTTCCAATAATCTTTCGTCCATTGGATTTTTGGGTGAATAGCTGAGCAACGCCTTCATCGGTTAACTGATCGATCCCCTTTGCCAACTGCTTAAATTTCAAGGGATCGGCATTCTCAACATACCTGAATAGTTCTGGCGAAAAACTTGGAATCCCTTTGAAATTAAGGATTTCACCTTCAGTTAAGGTATCGCCTATTTTGAAGTTTCCTGAATCAGGCAATCCAACAATATCACCAGGGTAAGCAAACTCAACAATGGATTTTTTATCGGCCAAGAATGCATTTGGACTTGAAAACCGAAAAGTCTTACCCAAACCTACGTGTAAATAAGGTTTGTTACGTTCAAATTTGCCAGAGCAAATCTTTAGGAATGCAATTCGATTCCTATGATTAGGATCCATATTGGCAAAAATCTTAAATACAAACCCAGTCATTTTCTCCTCGAAAGGAGATACTGTTCGAGCATCTGTAACAGTTGGACGAGGATAAGGTGCAATTTGTACAAAACAATCGAGCAACTCCTTTACACCAAAATTATTTAAGGCACTACCAAAGAAAACTGGTGCAACCTCGCCTGACAGATAGGTATTTGTATCAAACTGTGGATAAACCTCATTTACAAGTTCAATCTCCTCTAAAAACCTATTGGTATAAGGTTTTATGTAATTATTAAGCTCAGGATTATGAATATCGTTAATTTCAATTATATCATCAGCAATGGTTTGCTTGTCATCCGCTGAGAACAAAAATAATTTCTTCTCAAATAAATTATAAACACCTTTAAATGTAGGCCCCTGACTAATTGGCCAACTCAAAGGTCGAACCTTTATCTTAAGTTCCTTTTCAATTTCGTCGAGCAACTCAAATGGATCGTTTCCTGGTCTATCCAACTTATTGATAAATACAATAACTGGAGTATTTCTCATTCGACAAACCTCCATGAGCTTCCGAGTTTGAGTCTCAACCCCTTTGGCATGATCAATGACAATAATTACACTATCGACAGCCGTTAATGTACGGTAGGTATCCTCTGCAAAATCTTGGTGACCGGGTGTGTCTAGAATGTTGACTTTATAACCGTTATGCTCAAACTCCATTACAGAAGTGGAAACTGAAATACCACGCTGGCGTTCAATTTCCATAAAGTCGGAAGTTGCTGTTTTCTTAATTTTATTACTTTTAACCGCACCTGCCACATGTATAGCACCACCAAAAAGCAACAACTTCTCAGTTAATGTTGTTTTTCCGGCATCGGGATGGCTAATAATAGCGAATGTTCTACGACGTTTTACTTCTTCTAAACTCATTGCTCTTAATTTTCGGAGTGCAAAGATATAAAAAGTAAAAAGCAAAACTTGTATATCTCAAACTTTAAAGATATAACCTAATCAATATCTACAAGTTTACCTTCGTGTTTTGCTACAAGGGTTGCAATCATAGCATCACCAGTAACATTTACAACAGTACGAAGCATATCGAGAGGCCGATCTATTGCTAAAATAAGGGCTAGTCCTTCTATAGGTAACCCCACCGAATTCAGCACAATAATCAACATTACCATGCCAGCACCCGGAACTCCTGCCGATCCAATTGATGCAAGAGTTGCAGTAATTAGGATTATTAGCAATTGTCCAAACGTTAAATCGATACCAAAAACCTGTGCTATAAATACAGTTGCCACTGCCTGATAAAGGCTTGTTCCATCCATATTTATTGTCACACCAACAGGAAGAACAAAACTCGAAATATCGTTATGTACCCCAAGCTTCTTTTCGACCTGCTCCATAGTTACTGGAAGGGTTGCAGCACTGGAACTTGTTGAAAATGCAACAAGTTGAGCGGGAAATATTGACTTATAGAACTTCTTAAACCCAATTCCAACAAATAGCTTAAGAAACGTAGGATAAACAACCGCAACCACAAATATTAACCCAAACACAACTGCAATGGTGTACATTCCCAATGTAGTAAATAGGTGCAACGACGATGAAATATCATTTCCTGTAAAATCGACAACTAGGGCAGCCATCAATGCAAAAACACCAAACGGCGCAAAGTGCATGATAATATCAACAATTTTAAGAATAACCTCGTTTAATCCTTCAACAAAATCCTTAACAACCTGTACCTTTGGATTCTTCGATAGAATTATTGCTACACCAAATATTAATGCAAAAAATATCACCTGCAGCATCAACGTGTTGTTCGATGCTGCTTTTACGACATTCTCGGGTACTATATCAACCAAAAATTGAATAGGAGATTGACTTCTGAAATTCTGGGCAACCTCTTCTTTTGATGTTACATCAACCGAGTATTTAGACACAAATTCGGCTCGTTTATCGTCGGGGAAAAATTTCCCTGGATTAATAGCATTTACCACAACCAATCCGATTGAAACAGCAATAATAGTGGTGAGTATATATAGTGAGATTGTTTTTAGTCCAATCCTTGAAAGCTTTGTTATATCCGATAAACCCGAAACTCCTGCTACCAGCGACGAGAAAATAAGCGGCATTGCAACAAGCTTCAATAAATTCAAAAAGATTGTTCCAAATGGTTTTATAAAATCAGACGCAAACTGATTTTGCCCTGTAAGCACAAATACAATTCCAACAATAAAGCCCAAGAGCATTCCTAGAAGTATTTTTGTATATAAAGGCATTCTTTTAAGCATGATTCAATGGTTTTATAGTTTCTGTAAAAGTATAAAATTGATTTTAAAGGGCATAAAAAAACCGGTATTGAACCGGTTCGTTTTTATATTCATTATTTAGAGTGTCTCTATAGGCCCTTTAAAAGTTCCCTTAAACAGAATATTATCGACAACTATTGAGTCTGATAGTATAACATTACCTTCAATCAAATGGTTTCCACGATAATTAACTGTATCGGCCACCACATTTATATCATACTCCATTACACTTCCTAAATTTGCATACTTAAATGTGCCAGCCTTAACATGGTAGTAAACCCCGGTATCCTGTGCAAAATCATAATCACAATATATCTCACAAGAATCTGCAGAAAATGCTGGTTTTGTGTTGAATATATCAATAGTATAGTCTCCTTGTTTAATTTCGGCTTCACTCTCGGAATACATATAGAACGTCACAATAGATCCAATACCCGAAAATGTTGATGATGTCTCATCATAGCTAATACCTTCACCTAAAAGAGTTACAACAAAGGGGGTGCTTCCCGTTTCTGCAATCGGATCCGAAAATTTATACTGAAATCCCCTGTACAGTTTGAAATTTTCCCCATTAAATCTTACAACATTGATTGTTGTATCATCGTCACTTCCACAGGCATATAATAGTACAAATAACGAAACAAAAAGGAGACTTTGAATTTTTGTGCGGTTCATGTTGTTAACATTTAATATAATTGAAAACTCAGCACTTAATAGATGTTGCTAAATTAGAAAAAAAGCTCTGACTATACAAATTCACAATATTTTTTGATACGAAGAAAAAAGAGAGGTGGTTACCTCTCTTTATATTTTTGTTGCTATTATACTTAATGACAACCACATCCACATCCGCCAGACTCTTGATCGTGATCATGATGATGACCACCCTGACCATGAACATGACCATGGTTTAGTTCTTCTGCAGAGGCTTCACGAACTTCAACAATATTACCAGTGAAGAATAAATCCTGACCTGCTAATGGATGGTTAAAATCCATAACAACTGCACTATCGTTAACTTCAACAACAGTACCATCTAGCGCATTTCCGTCAGAATCGCGCATCGGTAATCTATTGCCAATAACCAATAAATCTTCCTGAAGTTCACCATCAACCATGAAAATATCCTTAGGAAGTTCTACTACAGCCATATCGTTAACTTCACCATATCCATCCTTAGGAGGAATCATAAATTCAAAGGAATCACCTACCGATAGTCCATTTAGGTTGTCCTCGAATAACTGAAGTAACTGTCCCCGACCATAAAGAAAAACCAATGGATTTTCTGCTTCGGCAGTGTCTACTATTTCTCCATTAACCTTTAACTCGTAGCTAATAGAAACAACTTTATCCTTTGTAATAATCATGTAATTGTTTTTTATTAATAATTAGGCTCCAAAATAACAAGATAATTTCGGGAATAACAAGAAAACAATAAATATTGTTCATCGTAGAAACTATCAATTTTACAATTTGTTGACTAACCATATTGATAGTTTTTACAGAGATATTCGTTTAACTTTTAAACATTTTTTTGATAAAAGCGTTGTTATGTAAATAATAAACACCATATTTGTATCGTAAAATATTTATTCACCATTATTTAAATTTTAACATGAAAGGTAAAGTAAAATGGTTTGATGCTGCTAAAGGTTTTGGCTTTATTCAAACTGAAGAAGGTAGTGATGTGTTTGTACACTACACAGGCATTGTAAGAGAAGGTTTCAAACGTCTTGATGAAGGTCAAGAAGTTAGTTTTGAAATCACTCAGGGCAAACGTGGCCCTCAAGCTACCAACGTAGAAGTGTTAGAATAACAGGTTATTCCTAACATAATTAAAGGCCTCGCAATGAGGCCTTTTTCTTTTTCCGTATTAGAATGTGATGCTAAAGCGCAATATTGGATTGCTTGTATACGGAGAATATCGGCTATCTGTTAAATCCCACAATAGTAAAAAATTCATTGCCGCTTTATCACCAAGCCTCTGACGCCAACCACCACCTACTAGGTACATATTAACCCAGCCTCGTCCTTCGGTTGTGTTATTATCAAATAACTTTTTATCTAAATATAATCCTTCATACTCTCCGTGAATAACAATTCCTCCGTGAATATCAATGCCAAAGGTATCGTAAAAGTCAGGAACTGGTAATATTTCAGTAAAACCTGATGCTCCCCAAATATGAGTTTCATATGGTTCAGATGTTCCATTGGAAAAACTAAACCGCTCTTTTCTGTAAGTGTATCGACCACCAACACCAACCGACCATTGCGGCAGAACCCACATTCCAACCATCGGAACCACATCTACCTGCGTTATTTGGCTTCCAATTGTCAAGCCTAAACTTCCTCCATAAAAAATTCGATCGGCTGGTCTCTGAAAATCGCCATGCCTACGCTGAGCCTTCACGCTCAAACTCAAAAAAATAAGAATAACACTACCAAGTATATAAGCAACTCTTTTACACATAATTGAAACATTAATGTAATATAGTTAAAGACAAATGTATAAAATTTACAGTAAACCTTCCCTACTCAATTTATAGCCCAAATTTAATTGCATACCTCTATAATTAATATTAAATATGCAAAAAAATATACTTATATGAACAAAACAATCGTCCTCTTTTCTTTCATTCTAATCTATAATTTAACATCGGCACAATCGGAACAGAACTTTGAAACCGATACTGTAATACTAAACAAAATTGAGCAATGGCAAGATTTAAAGTTTGGCTTCATGATGCACTGGGGTTTTTACTCACAATGGAGCGTTGTTGAGTCGTGGTCTATTTGTAACGAGCCATGGATCGATAGAGGTGGTGTTCCATACAATGAATACGTAAGCAAATACCAAGCATTGAATAAGACGTTCAATCCAACTCAATTTAATCCGGATGAATGGGCGACTTTGGCCTACGATGCAGGTATGAAGTATATGGTTTTTACCACAAAACATCACGATGGATTTTGTATGTACAGTACAAAGCAAACAAATTACTCCATTACAGATTCCAGCTGTCCTTTTTCAACTAATCCTAAAGCCGATATTACTAAAGCGATGGTTAATGCCTTCCGTACTAAAGGATTCTGGTGTGGACTATATTTTTCCAAACCCGATTGGCATAATCCCGATTATTGGGCTCCAGAATGGGCAACTCCCGACCGAAATGTAAACTATAATCCAAAGGATCATCCAGAAAGATGGAATAGATTCGTAGATTTCACCTATAACCAAATAAAAGAATTAACAACGCAGTACGGCGATATTGATATTCTTTGGCTCGATGGTGGATGGATTCGCCCCGAATGGAGTTTAACCGAAGAATCGAGACCTTGGCTTGGGTGTAAAGGCTGGATTCAGGATGTAAACATGCCAAAAATCGCTCAAATGGCCAGACAGAACAATCCTGACTTGCTAATTGTAGATCGTTCAGTACATGGAAAATACGAGAATTACCGAACTCCCGAAAAAGAAGTTCCAGACTCAATTCTTCCATATCCATGGGAAACCTGCATGACTATGGGCAATTCATGGTCGTACGTTAAAGATGATGAGTATAAATCAACAAACACATTAATTCATCTACTTGTCGATATTATTTCAAAGGGCGGAAACTTACTGCTCAATGTTGGACCATCGCCTGAAGGGAAATTACCCGAGCAAGCAATTGACCGGTTACACGCAATTGGCGATTGGATGAAAATTAACGGACAAGCAATATACTCAACTCATCCTTTGTACCCTTATAAATATGGGAATGTTCGATTTACTAAAGGTAAAAATGGTAAGATATACATATTCTATCTGTTAAACGAGAATGAAAGTATTCCATCAACAATTCACATTCCAACCATGGAATTAACATCAGGTTTTGCTTCTATTTTGGGCAACAGCACCAAATTACGGATTAAACAAGTTAATGATGGATACAACATTACAATTCCTGAAAAAGTAACAAAGAGCAATCACCTTAAGCACGCTGTAGTTTTTGAAGTTAACTAGCCTCGATATGATCAATATATTTAGAATCATTCTTTTAGCTTTATGCTCAATATTCATTATTGAGAGCAACGCCCAAAATAACTGTGATCCTTATCAAAATCCAGATCTACCCATCGAGCAACGAATCGATGATCTTGTTAGCCGATTAACTCTGGATGAAAAGGTTTTGCTAATGCAACGTAACGCACCAGCTATAGATCGTTTAGGTATTCCTGCATACAATTGGTGGAACGAGGCCTTACATGGTGTAGCCAGAACCACAGAGCATGTAACTGTTTTTCCACAGGCGATTGCCCTCGCTGCTACGTTTAATCCTGATGGATTGTATAAAGCTGCTGATATTATATCGACCGAAGGAAGAGTAATATTTAACGATGACTTTAGAAATAACCAAACTGGAAAAAACTACCGAGGCTTAACCTACTGGTCTCCAAATATCAACATTTTCCGTGATCCTCGCTGGGGACGTGGGCAGGAAACATATGGCGAAGATCCATATCTTACATCAGTTATGGGTGGAGCAATGGTTCGAGGACTTGAGGGTAATGATCCTAAATATTTAAAGGCAGTCGCCTGCGCAAAGCATTTTGCAGTTCATAGTGGACCCGAACATAACAGGCATTCTTTCAATGTTAACGTTTCGGCCTACGATTTATGGGATACCTACCTTCCCGCATTCAGGCATTTGGTTGTCGATGAAAAAGTTCATGGTGTTATGTGTGCATACAACCGATTTGCAGGTGTACCCTGCTGTGCAAACGACACATTGCTGAATAATATTCTTCGCAAAAAATGGAACTTCGAGGGATATGTTACAACCGATTGCTGGGCAATCTCCGATTTTCTTAACTTTCACCACACCCACTCCTCCGAAATTGATGCCATTAGCGATGCGTTGCTCTCTGGCTCCGATTTGGAGTGTGGTTCATTGTACCACAAACTAGTAGATGCTGTAAAATCGGGTAACATTACCGAAGCGCAAGTAGATATAGCCCTAAAACGATTATTCAAAATTGAATTTCAACTTGGAATATTCGATCCACAGGAAAGAGTTCCATATGCCAGTATAGATCGAAAAATGCTCGATTGCAAAGAACATAAGCAACACGCCTACCTAATGGCTCAACAATCGATGGTTCTTCTAAAGAATCAGAATAGTATTCTTCCGCTGGATGAAAACAAAACTAAAAGCATTGCCATAATTGGCCCTAATGCAAATAATGCCAAAACATTACTGGCTAACTATAATGGAACGCCATCATCAATAACCACACCTTATCAAAGTTTAATTAAAAGGTATAATGATAAAATAGAAATATTGTATTTCGAAGGAACTGGAATTGTCGATACCCTAAACAATTCGCCATCATTTGTCGATATTGCGAAGAAAATAAATAATGTTGATGTAATTATTTTCGTGGGAGGAATCTCTGCCGATTATGAAGGCGAAGCTGGCGATGCTGGTGCTGATGGTTATTATGGATTTGCAAGTGGCGATAGAACAACAATGGCATTACCCAAAGTACAAACTCAACTACTTAAAGAGTTAAAGAAAACAACCCGACCTATTGTTTTAGTAAACATGTCGGGTTCGGCAATTAGTTTTGAGTGGGAAAGCCAGAATGTTGATGCAATAATTCAGGCATGGTATGGTGGACAATCGGCTGGCGATGCCATAGTTGATGTTCTGTTTGGAAAATATAGCCCAGCAGGTCGAATGCCAATCACAACCTACAAAAGCGATACTGATTTGCCTGATTTTGAAGATTATTCCATGAAGAATAGAACATATAGATACTTCATGGGAGAGGTCAGGTATCCTTTTGGATTTGGTCTTAGCTACACAAATTTCACATACTCAAATCTCAAATTTGAGCATAGCATCAATACTGGAAAAAACTTAAAAGTTGAGATTGACATCCAAAATACAGGTGAAATATCGGGCGACGAGGTTGTTCAACTCTATATATCGCACAAAAATGGTGAAAAGCCCAAACCAATTTGTTCACTAAAAGGATTTAAACGGGTAAACCTACACCCCTCCGAAAAGCAAAGGGTTGAGTTTATAGTTACTCCTGTTGATTTAGCAAGAATCAATAATCAAGGAAATTGTGTAGAAAGTACCGGTGAAATTGAAATTTATGTTGGAGGAGGGCAACCTCGTTATTCGAAAGGATTAATGGATACTCTAAATATCACAGGGAATTCCGTAACAATTCAGTAATAAGTGTTCATAACTCAACTTACAAAATAAATTTCCTCATACTATATTTGACATTATAATTAATCATACTATGAATATTGTTATTACAGGAGCCTCCAGAGGTATAGGATTCGAAATTGCACGGCTGTTTGCAGCCCGCGAAAACAATAATATCTTTGCCATTGCCCGTAGCGAACAAAAACTAAAGGATCTTAAAAATGCATGTATAAAGGAGAATATTCAGGCGCACCTCTACCCTATTGTGTTTGATTTAGAGCAGACCGACAAAATAGAGAGCGTTCTAGTTCCTCAAATCAAGCAGCATGTCGGCAAAATAGATATCCTTATCAATAACGCAGGCTTATTAGTTAATAAGCCATTTGAGCATCTTGGCGTCGATGACATTAATAGAATGGTAAATGTAAACTATATTGCGGCCGTTAATCTTACCAGATCCTTACTCCATTCAATCAATAGAGATGGCCATGTTGTAAATATTAGCAGCATGGGTGGTTTTCAGGGTAGTCAAAAGTTTAGCGGATTATCGGTTTATGCCTCAAGCAAAGCAGCATTGGCATCAATAACGGAATGCCTTGCCGAAGAGTACAACAACACCGGAATATCGTTTAATTGCTTAGCACTTGGTGCAACCGATACCGAAATGCTTCGTCAAGCATTCCCAGGGTACAATGCACCGCTGAATGCTACCGAAATGGCTGAGTTTATTGTTGAATTTGCTGTAAATGGGAAAAAGTATTTTAACGGAAAAATATTGCCTGTAACTACTACAAATCCTTAAAATACAGAGATAATACAATATACAGAAAAAAGGAGCCCTAAGGCTCCTTTTTATCTGATTTTAGCAATATTATCTGTATTCTCGGGGCATTACTTCACCCTTAAGAACCATTAGACCATTCATAGCCAATGCTTGCATTTCATCTTCGCCAGGATAAACAGATATTGGCGCAATAAACCCAACCATATCTTTGATATAGTCGACCAAATCGTTATTGTGAGCAATACCTCCAGTAAGAATAATTGCATCAACTTTACCCTTTAGCACCCCAGCCATAGAAGCAATTGCCTTTCCAATATTATACGACATTGCATCCTGAATGAGTTTTGCTTTAGCATCGCCACTGCGGGCTTTTAACTCTATCTCGTGAGCATCGTTGGTACCAGCATGTGCAACTAAACCGCCCTTACCTGTGATCATCTTCTTAATCTCCTCGTAGGTAACCTCTCCGCTAAAGCATAGCTTAGCAAGTTGTCCTGCAGGAATAGTTCCTGCACGCTCTGGAGAGAAAGGACCATCACCATCAAGCGCATTATTTACATCCACAACACGACCCAAACGATGAGCCCCAACCGAAATACCCCCACCTAAATGTGCAATGATTAGATTTAAATCCTCATAATGACGATTCAACGATTTAGCATATAAACGAGCTATAGCCTTCTGATTAAGAGCATGGAAAATTGATACCCTTTTAAACTTGGGATGACCTGAGATACGAGCAACTTCGTCCAATTCATCAACAACCACTGGGTCGGCAATGTATGCCTTTGCAGATGGCAACGAACGTGCAATATCATCGGCAATTAAACCGCCAAGATTACTTGCATGCTCTCCCATTACTCCATTTCTTAAATCGGCTTTTAATAGGTCATTAACCTCATAAACGCCCGATTCAATAGGCTTAACTAATCCACCTCGCCCAACAATTGCAGATATTTTATTAACATCAATACCTGCCTCGTTAAGTTCTTTTAGGATGATATCCTTGCGGAAACTAAATTGATCGGTAATTGTCCTAAACCGACTAATTTCCTCAGCAGTGTGCTTAATGTTTTTTAGAAAAACAGATTTGTTGTTTCGATATACAGCAATCTTGGTTGATGTTGAACCCGGATTGATGGCTAATACTTTGAACTCTTCCATTCTCTTTATTGGGTTGATTTTTAGGTTATTTTGCAGCGTTTGCAGCTAGTGCAATTGAATACATCTTAGATTTTACACTATCGCCACGTGATGTAAGCACACAAGGAACCTTTGCACCCATAACCATAGCACCAAGTTCACCATTAGCAAATTTAGTACAGGTTTTGAAGAATACATTACCTGACTCAATGTTAGGGAACATAATGCAATCGGCATCGCCAGCAACACCACCCGAAACTTTCTTAATTTCGGCTGCTTCCTTATCAATAGCCACATCAACAGCTAGAGGCCCATCAACAATAGCACCCTTAATCTGTCCACGATCGGCCATCTTTGCAATAATTGCAGCATCAACACATGCTTGCATACCAGGCATCATCTGCTCTGTAGCAGCGTTTAACGCTACTTTAGGTTTTTCAATTCCTAAAGAATGAGCCGTTTTTATTAGGTAGTTGGTGATGGCAATCTTTTGATTCAAATCTGGTGCAGGAATAATAGCAACATCTCCTACTATAATTAACTTATGATAAGTTGGTACTTCAACTACGGTAACGTGGCTTAACACTGCTTTAGGAGGAAGTAAACCTTTTTCCTTGTTCAATATAGCACGCATATACTTGTCGGTACTAACTAAACCTTTCATTAAAACATCGCCTTCGCCATTGTTAATAAGTTCAACAGCTTTTGCAGCAGCTTTCATTTCGTCGGCTTCCTGAACAACTTTGAACTTATTAGGATCGATATTGTGCTCGGCACAAACCTTTTTCATGGTTGCTTCGTCGCACACTAAAGTTGCCTCTACAATGCCCATATCAATAGCCATACTAACAGCTTCGATAGTGTGAGCATCGTTTGCATACGCAGCAATCAAGCGTTTACGAGGCTTACTACGTACAAGTTCGAACAGTTGTTCTAGTTTTTCTACTTTCATGGTATTAATCTCCTTTTATTTTATATATAATTAAATAAAATTAATTTTTCCCATTAACAATATTTGCAGTATCGGTAGCAATTACAAGTTCCTCGTTAGTAGTTATTACCATAACCTTCACCTTTGAATTTGGCTTGGTAAGCAATTTATCTTTACCACGAACACCCTTGTTTGCTTCTACGTCAAAATCAATTCCCATAAAATCTAAAGCACTTGATACTTTCTCGCGAAGTAAGCTATCGTTCTCACCAATACCACCAGTAAAGATTACCAAATCAACACCATCCATTGCTGCAGCGTATGCTCCAACATATTTCTTAACACGATAGTAGTACATATCCAACGCAAGTTGAGCACGTTCATTTCCAGCAGCAGCAGCATTTTCAATGTCACGCATATCCGATGATAAGCCAGAAACACCTGCAACACCACTCTTCTTGTTAATTACATCGTTAACCTCTTTAAGGCTTAGGTTCTCTTTTTCGGCAACATATAGAAGAATCCCTGCATCTAAATCACCACTACGGGTTCCCATTAGCAAACCTTCTACAGGGGTAAATCCCATAGAAGTATCAAGTGATTTACCATTCTGAATAGCAGCAATAGAAGCACCATTCCCTAAATGGCAAGTAATAATTTTTTGTGTATTGAAATCGGTTCCTAGAATATTGCATGCTTTCTGGGCAACATATTTATGGCTTGTACCGTGGAAACCATATCTACGAATTCTATACTTGTCATAGTACTCGTAAGGTAATCCATATAAATATGAGTATTTAGGCATTGATTGATGGAACGATGTATCAAATACTGCAACCTGGGGTACATTAGGAAGCAATTTTTCCATCGACATAATACCCTTTAAGTTTGCAGGGTTATGAAGTGGAGCTAACTCAATACATTTCTCGATCTCGCTTTTAACATGATCGTTAACTAAACTGCTGGATGTGAAGAACTCACCACCATGCGCAACACGATGCCCTACAGCCTTAATCTCATTTAAACTGGAAATTACTCCGTGATTTTTATCCACAAGAGCCTCAAGTACTAGGTTAATACCCACTGTATGATCTGGAATATTGGTCACAGCCTCATACTTATCCTTTCCCTCTGGTTTATGAGTCAATATTGCATCGGTAAATCCAATGCGCTCAACAAGACCCTTAGCTAATAATTGGCTCTCCTCTGCCATATTAATCAGCTGGTACTTTATTGAAGAACTTCCACAGTTTAATACAAGTACAATCATTAATTTATTATTTTGATTATCAAACAATTAAGTTATTATAATAAAACTATGCAAAATTAACAATAAAAGATCTTTCTTACAAAGCTAAAGAATGCTTATAGAACATATAAAATGTTGATTTTGAAGAAAACTTTGGATCAATCCAAACACAATCATTTGATTTAATAATACTTATAAAATAAAATGTTTTTCAACAGATTAGGTATTAGAAATAGCAATAGGTTAAGTGAAAAAAATAATCAATCATCTATATCCTTAGATCAATTTTTCAACCCAATTGGATTATAGATTATTTTTAATCCAAATAATTCCATTTTTTATACTATATTTTTCTTATTTATTGAACAATATGTTTGTAAATTTGAATACTTAACGTTGAATAAATCTTGACATGAAAAGGACAACTAAACTTCTGATTATTTGCTCATTCATTTCAACATGTAGCATTTCTCTGAAAGCACAAATTGCATCAAACGATTATAAATCGTCAAACTATTATGGATACAGCGCTTCCGATAAGCAGCTAATTTTTGCTGATGAGTTTAACGACGACAGCAATAAGTGGTCACTAGGATGCTCTAAGGCTGGTGTTGCAACTATTTATTATGGAAATTTATCGTTCAAATCGACCTCTTCCGAAGATGCTGCAGGTTGTGTTCGTTCCCTTTTTCATATAGATCAACGTAAGGATTTCGAGATTGAAACCAAAATTAAGTTTGTATCTGGCACCGATAACAAGGCTCTTTACATGGTTTTTGGTAAACAACCAAGTGAATGGAGCCGATTCAACTTAGGAATTAGCGGCAATGGGTACTATATTATTGATAAAAGCTATAACAACGAATACACCTCTATTGTTAACTGGATAGAATCTAACTATGTAAAAAAGAATGAATACAATACTTTAACTATACGCAAGGTTAACAATACACTTTTCTATTTTATAAATACAAACCTAGTTCATTCAATGTCTTTTGAATCGTTCTATGGAGACGAGATTGGATTTCAGGTTCCTCCAGGAACAGAACTGTCGGCCGATTACTTCAGAGCATACTACTTAGGCAACTATAGTTCCAACGAAATAGAGTATTCTAGCTTCGATCAATTCCAGAAAGATAACTTTTTCTTCGACGATTTTAATAGCGATGCCAATGATTGGGCTAACGAAGTTACTAAAAATGGCTCGGCATACGTTTACGGTGGAAATCTTATATTTAAATCAACCAACCCCGATGGTGCCGCTGGATGTATCAAAAATTTAGCCGATTTCGACTCAGGTAAAGATTTTGAAATTGAAACATCTATCCGATTTAACAGTGGAGATGCTGAACGTACAATATACCTAATATTTGGGAAATCACTGAGCGAATGGAATAGATATAATTTAGGATTTAGAAATGACGGCAACTACATTGTAGACAAAAGCTATAACAACGAATACACCGATATTTTACCCAGAACTTTTTCGAAGGTTGTAAGACAAAACACATTCAATAAACTTACAGTCCGCAAGGTACAAAACACGCTCTACTACTATGTTAACGAAACCCAAATCTACTCAATGCCATTTGCGCCATTCTACGGAAATGTTTTTGGATTCCAAGTTCCTCAGGGTACAGAAATAGCAGTCGATTACTTACGTTTATCGTACTTAAACAAAATTCAACAAATCCAGAAAGATATAATAGCCCCTGAAATAACTTTACTAGAACCCTACATTGGTAAAGAGCAAAAAATTAGCGAAACCAATAAGCAAATTATAGTTAAAGGTAAAGTTACCGATGCTAGTGGAATATATGAGGTTGTTGTAAATGGTGTAGAAGCGGCTATCGATCAAAATGGTAATTTTCAACAAGCCGTTAAACTGGCTGTTGGCGATAATACTGTATCGGTAAGAGCAACCGACACCAAGGATAATTCATCATTCTATACATTCTATGTCAATAGAGAGGTTACTAATACTGTACAAATTCAGCCTCAGGATATAAAGCCCATGTTCAATCCAAACGAAAAACGTATCGCTCTTGTTATTGGCAATTCAACTTATTCTGGAGGCCAATTTCTAAAAAATCCGGAGAACGACGCAAACTTAATGATTCAGTCCCTTAAAAATCTTGGCTTCGAAGTAATAAGTAAAACTAATGCCGATAAGAAAAATATGGAACGGGCAATCCGTGAATTCAGCGAAAAACTCCCCAACTATAATGTTGCACTCTTCTACTACGCTGGACATGGCGTACAGGTCGATGGAATGAACTACTTAATTCCTACCGATGCCGACCTAACTAAAAAGGAAGATTGTAAATGGGAGGCTATTTCTGTAAACTTTATTGTGGAAGAATTCGAAAAGTACCCCAACAATACAAATATTGTGATCCTCGACGCATGCCGTAACGACCCATTCCGTTCTTGGTCGCGCGGTGGAGAGCGAGGTTTTAAGGCAATTGTACCAACAAGCGGAACTATTATTGCCTTTGCCACCTCCGAAGGTGCTACAGCATCTGACGGAAGCGGTGTAAATGGGTTATTTACACAAGAATTAGTTAAGCAAATGCAGATTCAGCAACCCATAGAGAGTGTGTTCAAAAAAACGAGAGTCGAAGTAGAAAAAATAAGCAACGGAACACAAAGTCCTCAGGAATGGTCAAAACTTAAAGGTGATTTCTGGTTTAAAAAATAACTATATTTATCCCAACATATAATTAAATTTATTTCAATGAGTTTTAAATCTATATCTTCATTAATCCTTATTCTAGGAGTGCTATTGGTCGAAAAAACAATTGCTCAATCGACATATTCAGATCAATCAATTCAAAAGGACAGACTATATTTCAATGGTTTCGATACAGAATCGGACGACTGGGCAATTGGAACATGGGACAATAATAGAACATCAAGGGTTAGTTACGGCAACTATGAAATAAAATCCCTAAAAACGGGAACAAATCCAATGTTCTGGACCAACAAAGTACAAATTAATACCTCAAAAGATTTTGAAATTGAAGCATCGATTAAATATGTTACAGGCGAAGATAATAACGCTATTTCGCTATGCTGGGGACAAAAAGATGGAAGTCATAGGTTTAGATTTGGCTTTAGCGGTAACGGACAATATCTGATTGACAGGTATAATGGAGAATGGTATACCTTTAAGAAATGGACAGAATCATCGCTAGTTAACAAAACATCATACAATAAAATTACAATAAGAAAAGTAGGAAATAATTACTATATCTTTTTAAATGGAACCTTGGTTCACGAAATGCCATTTGTTGACTTTTTCGGGCAACAATTAGGATTTCAATGCAACCAAAATACCACAACACAAATTGATTATATTTCAGTTTCGTATATAAACTTTGTTAGTGATTATACTGGCCCTACTATTTCGATATACGATCCGGCAGTTCGTGATTTAGGTAAAATATCAACCACCGAAAAGCAAGTTGCCGTTAATGGTCGTGTAACCGACGAAAGTGGAATATATGAACTTTTAGTAAATGGTATGGAAACCAGCGTAAACAAAACTGGTGAATTTCAACAATTTGTAAGATTAGCCATTGGTGATAACACTGTGGATATTTCGGCAACTGATACCAAAAACAATACCTCCCACTTCCAGTTTTACGTGAATAGAAATGTCGAATCACAAACAATTTTACCTCAAATTACATCAACTGTAAATCCAAACGAAAAGCGAATAGCTCTTATTATTGGTAACTCGGCTTATTCCGGTGGTCAATTCCTGAAAAATCCTGAAAATGATGCAAATTTGATGATTCAATCCCTTAAAAAATTAGGATTCGAGGTTATTAGCCGCACCAATGCTGATAAAAAGAATATGGAACGGGCAATCCGTGAATTCAGCGAAAAACTTCCGAACTATAACGTTGCTCTATTTTACTATGCCGGTCATGGCGTTCAGGTTGATGGTATGAATTATCTCGTTCCAACCGATGCAGAACTATCCAAAAAGGAAGACTGCAAATGGGAAGCTGTTTCGGTTAACTTTATTGTTGAAGAATTTGAAAAATACCCAAACAATACAAACATTGTGATACTTGATGCTTGTCGGAACGATCCTTTCAAATCGTGGTCACGAGGTGGCGAACGAGGCTTTAAAGCCATTGTACCAACTAGCGGAACTATAATTGCATTTGCTACTTCCGAAGGAGCTACCGCATCGGATGGAAGTGGTGCTAATGGTTTATTCACACAGGAATTAGTTAAACAAATGCAGGTACAACAACCCATAGAGAGTGTGTTCAAAAAAACGAGAGTCGAAGTTGAAAAGATAAGTAACGGAACACAAAGTCCTCAAGAATGGTCGAAACTTAAAGGTGATTTCTGGTTCAAAAAATAGTGGCTCATAGAAAAATATTTTGACCTGTTTTTGATATTTATTAGTTGGCATTAATTAACCGCTGATTTATATAAATTACTGTAATCATGAAAAATAGATTTTGTATTGTACTATCTATTATATTTCTGATTTTTATTGCAAGCGCATCGGGACAGCAAACATCTATTGATACCGTAAAAAACTCCAATAACCTTAAGTTTAAATATAGTTCCTTAATATTACCGGGTATTTTACTTAGTTACGGTTTTATTGGACTAGACAACGATATGTTAATATACACTGATCGCGAGGTGACGGACGAAGTAACCGAAAACATAGATGAAAAAGCAACTATCGATGATTTCTCGCAATACGTTTCCTTTTTATCGGTTTATGGCCTTAATGCCATTGGAATAAAGGGAAAAAACGATTTTAGAACTAGAACAACAGTACTTGTTTCTGCCTACATAATAATGGGAAGTACCGTTACAACCATTAAATCGATTGCAAAAATAAGAAGACCCGACGGTAGTACAAAAAACTCATTTCCATCGGGACATACTGCAACAGCATTCATGGGAGCCGAATTTCTTTGGCAAGAGTACAAAAACGTATCGGTTTGGTATGGAATAACCGGGTATACAATAGCAGCTGGAACTGGTTTTTTCAGAATTTATAACGAGAGACACTGGCTTACCGATGTTGCTGCTGGTGCTGGAATTGGAATTCTGAGTACAAAAGCCGCATATTGGATAAATCCATACCTAAACCGAAAACTTTTTAGAAATAAACAAACAAATCAATCATCGGCAATTGTTTATCCATTCTATAATGGACATCAACTGGGTGCAGGATTGGCAATCTGCTTTTAAAAATACACTAAGAGATTTATAAAAATCCATTAATCATTTTTTATTTCAACAATATCTAAATCCATTGAAAGCCATAAAATAACTTTCAAAGGATTTTTGTATATTTATGAATTACCAACCTCTCATAATTGTATTTACAAGTAAATACTAAAATAGAGTATGAAAACTCAGGAAGATATTCATTTGGAACTTAGAAAGTTTGTTGCTCCAGAATACATATTTGGTATTAATGCTCGTAAAATGGCTGCCAACTACTGTAAAAAGTTAGGTGCCGAAAAGGTGTTTATTGCAACAGACTCTGGCTTAAAAAAAACTCCATGGTATATAGAACTTGAAGATTCCTTACAACAGGAAGGTTTAGAATACTTTAGTTTCGATAATATATCGCCAAATCCTCGCGATTACGAGGTTACTGAGGGTTCTCAGAAATACATCGATAATAAGTGCAACATCATAGTTGCAATTGGTGGTGGAAGTGTCATGGATTGCGCTAAAGGAATTGGTATTATTGTAAGCAACCAAAGAATAATATCGAACTATGAAGGAATTGATAAAATTCAAAAGCCAACTCCTCCGTTAATATGTATCCCCACTACTGCAGGAACTTCGGCCGATGTATCTCAATTTGCCATAATTAATAATACTGTTGATAAGTACAAAATGGCCATTATAAGCAAAGCGCTTGTACCTGATGTTGCGTTAATAGATCCGTTTGTACTACAAACAATGGACAACTATCTTACTGCTTGCACAGGAATGGATGCACTTTGCCATGCCTTCGAGGCATTTGTTTCCAATGCAAATTCTGCGTTTACCGATTTATATGCCCTCGAAGCCATTCGTCTTCTCAACGAAAATCTACTTTCGAACATTCAAACACCCGAAAATATTCAGGCCAGAGGAAAAACTATGCTTGGTAGTTTATACGCAGGTTTAGCATTCTCCAATGCCAGTTTAGGCTGTGTTCACTCCATGGCTCATAGTTTAGGTGGATATTTAGATCTAGCCCACGGAGAATGCAATGCAATACTTCTTCCCCATGTAGTAAATTTCAACTTTATTTTTGCACCCGATAGATACACTAAAATTGCTGAAGTATTAGATTTGCCTATCTCAGGATTAACACAAAATCAAATAAGAAAACAATTATTTGATTATCTAATAAACCTAAAAACAAGCTTAAATATACACCACTCACTTAGGAATAGAGGAGTTAGTAGCGATATAGTACCTGCTCTGGCGAAAAAAGCTATTAAAGATCCCTGTAATGCAACGAATCCCAAAGCACCACATGTAAGAGACCTTGAATTTATTTACAACGAAGCTCTATAGAATGGAAAATAACCAAGATTGGGAAGAACAGCGAAATCAGATAATTGGTTTAGGGGAAAACTCCTTTAAAAAGAGTTATTATCCGGAGTTACAATTGAAAATATCGGAGCTAGAGGCATCCTACTCCAATTTAAATACAATTTTCAACACAATAAACGATGGCATTGTAATTCACGATGAGAAGGGCAAGATAATACTACTAAATAACCAGAGCGAGAAAATACTTAACATTAAGAATGAAGAAAAGGAAAACTTCACAATATTCGACTTTTCCTCTCCAAAACTTAATTCAAATGACCTCCTTCAGATTTGGGCCGAAGTTATTGAAGGTAAATCGCAAACTATCGACTGGATAGTATTACAAAATAAAACAGGCATTGAAATACCTGTACAAGTTTCGATTAACAAAACCATTTGGTATAATAATAATGCAATTGTAGCCGCAATTCGGGATAATACCGACAGAAAACAATTTGAAGATGAAATTATAGAGGCCAAAGAAAGAGCAGAGGAAAACGATCGACTAAAAACGGCATTTCTTCAGAATATGTCGCATGAGATTAGAACTCCTATGAATGCAATATCTGGCTTTTCGAGTTTTTTAAGTGATCCTGACTTAACAACTGATAAACGTAATGATTTTGTATCAATTATTCAGAATAGCAGTAACCAACTACTATCTATAGTAAACGATATACTTACTATTTCGTCGCTGGAAACAAAGCAGGAAAAAGTAAATGTTCAAAGTGTCTGTGTTAATTCCATCGTAAATAATTTATTCTCCATTTTCAGTCAACAAGCGGCAACGCGAAACATTGCACTGAATCATAGACAGCAATTATCCGACGAACAATCTACAATTCTAACAGATGAAACTAAGGTTATCCAGATATTAACCCACCTATTGTCCAATGCAATAAAGTTTACCCATTCCGGCTCAATCGAATTTGGATATCATCTTATTAACACTGATGGAAATTCATTCCTGCAATTCTACGTAATTGATACTGGCATTGGAATCAATAAAAAGCATCATAAAACTATTTTTGAACGCTTTAGACAAGCCGACACTTCAATAAACAGAAAATATGGTGGAACTGGGCTTGGACTATCTATATCAAAAGCGTTTGTAGAACTATTAGGCGGTAATATCTGGCTCGAGTCTGAGTCAGATAAAGGTTCTACCTTTTATTTTACAATTCCTTATAACCATGTCGAAAAAACAATTCCAAATGAGCCACAAACAATATCAGCATTAAGTACCGAAACCGTTATTGTTGCGGAGGACGAAGAGTATAATTTTCGGTACATAAAGGAACTACTAAAACCTTTTAAATTTAAAATACTTCATGCAAAAAACGGTATTGAAACTGTTGAGTTGAGTAAGGCTAATCCTGAAATTAAATTCATACTCATGGATATTAAAATGCCTATAATGGATGGCCATACTGCTGCAAAACTAATAAAGGAGTTTAGACCCGACCTTCCAATTATTGCTCAATCGGCCTACGCATTGGAAAACGAAATAAACAAGTTTAAGAGTGTGTTTGATGAATATATTACAAAGCCTATTAACATGCAACAATTCAATACAATCATCAGTAAGTATAAATAGTCAAATAATTTTTTAATAGACATTTATTCTTCTACAACTTCAACCCCATTAGGCAAATATCATCGTTTTGCCTACACCTACCTTTCCACCGTAAAAATTCCTTTTCGAGTTCAACCTTTTGATTTGACAACGGTTTAGAAGACATCGCTTGTATGAACTTTCTAAATCTAACACTTCCATACTTTGTAGGCTCATCTCCTCCTATTTGATCCCGAAATCCATCGGAGCCTAAGTATAAAGTATCACCATCATTGTAGCATATCGAAACAGACTCAAAATTATTCTCATTGTCAATTTGCCAGGAGCCAACAGGTTTAAACGTTCCCCGAAATGCTTTGAAAGAATCATTACTTGCCAGGTAAATCTTATGATGTGCTCCCGAAAAGAAAATTTGCTTTTTCCTTCTATCTATACAGCAAAGCGAAATATCGACCCAATCGTTATTATAGACCTGACTCTGGTCGACCGATGAAAAACTCTCGACAAAACGCTTATCTATCTCCTTAAGTATTTTACATGTTTTCTTAATCCGCTTATTAAGGATTGCATAATCGAGCAAATTATATACTAACACAGACATCAAAGCAGCCGGAACACCATGCCCCATACAATCGCCAACGGCAACGTAAACCAAGTCATCGAGCTCTGCTAACCAGTAAAAGTCGCCCGACACAATTTCCTTTGGAAGATAAACAACAAACGACTCTTTAAATATTCTATCGAAATGACGTTGCTTGGGAAAAATACCCTGCTGTAGAAATGCGGCATACTTTAAGCTATTGTACAGATCTTTTTCTGAATTAAAACAACTTTTAAGACTATGAAGGTCACATTCGGGCAGTGCTTCTAATTGTAAATTCATTATGGTGTTTTGTTGCAAAAAAACACATAAAAAAACAGTTAAACCTTTCCTAAATGTAAACAAAACATTAAAATGAGATTAAACAGCTTGGCAGCCATGTCTCTTTTTTCGGATTAAATGGTTAGGTTTGCAATGTTAAATGCTATCAAAATGGATACAAATCAAGCATACTCTTTAGATACGCTCAAAAATAAACTTGAGGGTGAATTAAAATGGGACACCTCTACCCTGCTTCAGTATTCAACCGATGCTTCGGCATACAAGAAAAAGCCAACAGCCGTTGCGTTACCCAAAAGTAAAAACGATATTATTACCCTAATCGAATTTGCCAAGCAGCATAAACTATCGCTAATTCCACGCACAGCAGGAACATCACTTGCGGGACAGGTTGTTGGCAGTGGAATTATTGTTGATATGTCGAAGTACTGGGGACAAATAATCGAGATAAACGAAACAGAACATTGGGTTAAAGTAGAGCCAGGAGTTATACTCGATGAGTTAAACATGGCTTTAAAACCATACGGATTGTTTTTCGGACCAGAAACCTCCACTTCGAACCGATGTATGATAGCTGGAATGGTTGGAAATAACAGCTGTGGATCACATTCGCTCATCTACGGCAGTACTCGCGATCATCTTCTATCCGTAAAAATGATTCTCGATGATGGACAAGAGTACGAGTTTGGAGAGATAAGTCAATCCGAGTTCGATATTAAATGCCAGCAAAACAGTAAAGAAAGCGAACTATACCAATTCTTTAGCAATGTTTTAGGTAATAGCAAAAACAAAGCAGAGATTATCGAAAATTCTCCCGATAAAACAATTCGAAGGAGAAATACGGGCTATGCGCTGGATTCGTTAATTACCGAGACCTTTTACGGCGAAGAAAAGACCACATTCAACCTAAGCAAACTTATTGCTGGCAGCGAGGGTACACTGGGAATTATCACCGAAATAAAATTAAACCTTGTACCTGTACCTCCAAAGGAAAAAGCGGTTGTTGCGGTTCACCTTAAAGAGCGAAACGAGGCATTCAAGGCCAACTTAATCGCACTAAAATATAATCCATCGGCAGTTGAAATGATGGACTACGTAATTCTTAACTGCACCAAGAGCAATATTGAGCAAAAAAAGAATCGTTTCTTCGTTCAGGGCGATCCGGGTGCAATTCTTATAGTAGAATTCTACCGGGAGAGCAAAGAAGAGATAGAATCAGCCACAAAGTCAATGGAAATTGAAATGCGTTCGGCTGAACTGGGATACTATTTCCCAATTATTTGGAGTGCCGAAACATCTAAGGTTTGGGCTTTAAGAAAAGCAGGACTCGGTGTACTTGCCAATGTAGAAGGCGATGCTAAACCCGTTTCCTTGGTTGAAGACACTGCCGTTGCTGTTGATATTTTACCCTATTATATGGAGGATTTTGCCAAAATAATGGCAAAGTATAACCTCGATTGTGTGTACCATGCGCATATTGGAACTGGAGAGCTACACCTACGACCTGTTTTAAACCTAAAGGATGAAAAAGATGTGGAACTATTCCGAACTGTTGGACTTGAAGTTGCCCATTTGGTAAAAAAACACAGAGGATCGCTCAGCGGCGAACATGGCGATGGTCGATTGCGCGGAGAATTTATTCCAATAATGTTTGGCGAACATGTTTACCAATTAATGAAACAGGTTAAGCATACATTCGATCCCAACAACATATTTAACCCGGGCAAAATTGTTGATACTCCGGCAATGAATTCAAGCCTACGGTATAGACCCGGACAAGCAACAAGAGAAATAGAAACCATATTCGATTTTAGCTCGGTAATGGGAATTCTGCGTGCCGCAGAAAAATGCAATGGATCGGGCGATTGTCGAAAGACTCATCTATCGGGAGGAACACTTTGTCCCAGCTATATGGCAACGCATAACGAGGGAAATACCACGCGCGCCAGAGCCAACCTACTCCGAGAATTTTTAACCAACAGCACCAAAAAGAATCCATTCGACCATAAAGAGGTTTACGAGATACTGGATTTATGCCTCTCGTGTAAGGGTTGCAAAAACGAATGTCCTTCGAGCGTAGATATGGCTAAGCTAAAGGCCGAATTCTTGCAGCACTGGTACGACTCGCACGGAATTCCGTTACGAAGTAGAATGATTGCTTACATAACATACATAAATAAACTTGGCAGCATAACCCCACAAATTACAAACTTTGTAATGTCGAATAAGGTTACTTCGACCATTCTAATGCGAAGCTTAGGCTTTGAACCCAAGCGCACGCTTCCCTTATTAAGTAAAACAACACTCAAAAGCTGGCATAAAAAGCAAAAGAGCAGTAAACAGTTCCCAAATGGCAGGGTTTACCTTCTCCCCGATGAGTTTACCAACTACAACGACTCCCATATCGGAATAAAAGCCGTTGAATTGCTAAACTCGCTTGGCTACGAAGTAATTATTGCCGATATTTTTGAAAGTGGAAGGACATATATCTCGAAGGGACTAATAAGGACAGCCAAGCGTGTTGCCAATAAAAATATTGATAAACTAAAGGATATTGTAACATCAGAAAATCCTCTCATAGGCATTGAACCCTCGGCAATTTTAAGTTTCAGGGATGAGTACCCCGATTTAGCAGAACCTCAGAATAAGGATGCTGCACTTGAACTTTCAAATAATGCCCTGCTTTTCGAGGAATTCTTTATGCGCGAGGTTGAGAAAGGAAAAATTGCGAAGGAACAGTTCAAGGAATCAAAAATTAGCATTAAGCTCCATGGACATTGTCAGCAAAAAGCAGTTGCATCGACAATCCCCACAAAGGCTATGCTTTCGTTCCCAAACGGACATAATGTAACAGAAATTCCCAGCGGATGCTGTGGTATGGCCGGATCGTTTGGTTACGAAAAGGAACATTACGAGCTTTCGTTGAAAGTAGGAGAACTTGTTCTATTCCCCGAAATCCGCAAAACAAATGATGATACTATAATAGTTGCTCCAGGAACCAGTTGCAGGCATCAAATTGAAGATGGCACTGGCCGTAAAGCGCTACATCCGGTTGAAGTTATGTGGAATGCTTTAGTACAATAAAATAGCTTGCATAAATAATGGTTTTATAATTGAAAATATGTAAATTGCTATGGCTTAACCAAATTTATGTCAAACTAAATTTTTAACCGAATGAAACTAAAAGTTAAACATCAGGAGAGTTACTCACGTTTAGAGTTAATCCTAAGAACATTGTTTGGATTCATTTACATTCTGCTGCCCCATGGCTTTTTGCTATTTTTTGTGATGATTTGGAGTATGATCCTAAAAATTATCGCATTTTGGGCAATTCTTTTCACCGGGAAATACCCAAAAAGTTTATTCGATTTTCAGGTAGGCCTTTTACGATGGAGCTTAAGGGTTAATGCCAGAGTTTACAACATTTCCGATGGCTACCCTGCTTTTGGTATTGGAGGAGCCGATGAATATACTTCTTTGGAGGTTGAATATCCCGAAAATGTTAGCAGAGGATTGATGCTTGTTCGTTTCCTATTCGGAGGACTTTATGTTTATATTCCTCATTTTTTCATTCTATTCTTCCGTGGAATTTTTGTTTATATTCTATATTTCATTTCTTGGTTTATTGTGCTTTTCACAGCAAATTTCCCAGAAACATTCCATAACTGGATAGTTGGCCAATTACGCTGGGGCGTTCGTGTAAATCTATATATGAGCTACATGACCGATACCTATCCCGCATTTACTGGCGACGAATTACCCGAAGAAATGTAATAGCTAAATAACAGAGTACAGACACAGAAAATACCATTTTTTCTGTGTCTGTTTTTTAATATACCACATACATATGGAATTTTACCCAATACCACAACCCGAGGAGATTAGCGAAAGGGAAAAACAGGATGCCATGGGCGCATACCTTATGATGTTTGCAACAACTGCAATTGGACTACCATTGCCAGTTGTAAATATGATTGCTTCGATTGTTTATTTCTTTGTGAATAGATCGAAGGGACGATTTGTGCAGTTCCATTCTTTACAATCGATGTATTCGCAGCTGCCAGTATCTATTCTTAACAGCTACTTAGTTATATGGGCAATAGTGAACGTTACTAAGGAGCATTCTTTCTCCAACGTATTCTGGGGATTACTATTCACCGCGGGGATTTTCAACCTGGTTTACTTCATTTTTAGTATTATTGGAGCCGTTAAAGCATACCGCGGACAATTCTACTACTTCCTATTCTTTGGCCGTTTATCGTATATACAAGCCTACAAGGTTAAGGATACAGAAACGAGTAAACCTACAAACATACCGCCTAAAATGTAATGGGAATGAGAAAAGTACTTATCGAATTACTTATTTTAATTGGTATTGGTGGTGCTTTATGGGCCGTATTTGCCCTCTTAATTAAGCTGCCGGAGCATCCAACCCTGATATCGATAGAGGATGAACAGAGCATTGGGGAACGCTACACAAAGAGCATCCTTAGCTTGAACGATTTCAAAGAAAAGAATGATTTGTATATCGATTCGGTGCTTATGGGATTGGCCGATACCCTTAAGCATGCTCAGAAGGAATCGCAGTATAGCTATAAACTTATGCTAATTGATAGCGAAATGGTTAATGCATTTGCCCTGCCAGGTGGCTATGTAATAATTACAACAGGACTTATAAAGTTCTGCGAAACACCCGAAGAGCTTATAGCGGTTATTTGCCACGAGATTGGACATATTGAGAAACGGCACATTGTATCGCGGCTTATAAAGGATGTTGGGATTAACCTGTTAACCTCAAACGATCCGTACGTTTCGGGCGAAATTGCTCGGGAGCTTCTCTCCCAGGGCTACAATCGCGAGCAGGAGGAAGAGGCCGACCTTTTTGCATGCGAGCTTCTGCTAAAATGCACGCTGGAGCCAAGAACCCTTGCATCGTTTTTTCGACGGTTAAAGGAGAAAAATGAAAATGGGCTTTACGATAGCTTCGAGATACTGTCGTCGCACCCGAACATGAACAAGCGAATTAAAACGGTACTATCCTTTAAAGTTTCGGAGGACTTTACCCCGGTAAGGTCTCGAATAGATTTAGCTGAAATAAAAAGAAGGGTGGAATAATCCACCCTTCTTTCTATCCAAAAATTCGTTTAAATAAATCGAATAGTTCTTTATGGTTTATTGGTTTGGTTATGTAATAATCGCATCCTGAATCAAAAGCCAACTGTTTTTCTTCGGACATAGCATAAGCAGTTTGAGCAACAATAGGTATCATTTTTTTCATTTTCCGAATCAATGCAGTCGCCTCATATCCATTCATAATGGGCATTTTTATATCCATTAATATTAAATCAACCCCATCGCTATTATCCAATATATCTAACACTTCCTGTCCATTATTAGCTCTTAATATTGTTGCCTCGGTCTTCTCTATTAACTTTTTTAGAAGCATAAAATTCAGATTGTCATCTTCAGCAACCAGAATTGTTTTGTTATTTAACTTTATCACCTCAGGAATATAATTATTATTAGGCTCAACAATCACTGTACTTCTCACATACGGAAACGCAAAATAAAATGTAGAGCCAACATTAGATTCAGATTCAATCCAGATCTCTCCATGCATTAACTCTACTATAGATTTACAAATTGCCAAACCTAATCCAGTTCCACCGTAACTTCTCGACAATTTTTCATCAACCTGTCTAAATCTCTCAAAAATAAGATTATGAAATTCGGCAGGAATACCTATTCCTGTATCTTTCACATAAAATTGAAGGTTACGATCATTAAGAGTGTATCCAAATTCAACAAAACCCTCATCTGTAAACTTAATTGCATTGCCTACCAAGTTGTTAATTATCTGGAACAATCGGTGTTCATCTGAGATAATTGAATCAAAATTATCTGCAAGTCCAAATCTTACTATCAACTTTATGTTCTTACAGCTGGCACTATTACTATGCAAGTTATATATATTATTCAATAACTTATTAAGGCCAACATTCTCGTTAATTATCTTGAATTGTCCCGTTTCTATTATCGAAATATCTATTATATCATTAATAACATTGAGCAACTGCTTTGAACTTGTGTTTATAATTTCGGTAAATTCAGTGGTCATCTCCTTGCTAACATTTCCTTTTAAAAGCACCTCTGTAAATCCCTGAATAGCATTCATTGGTGTTCTTATCTCATGCGACATATTAGCTAAGAAAACCGTTTTAATTCTGTTTGCTTCTTCGGCAGCCTCTTTTGATTTTTTTAGTTCAATTTCAACTTTTCTACGTTCTTTAATTTCAAGAGCCAAAAGATGATTATTCTGCTGTATACTATTGTTTATATGAATTAATACAATTAAAAATGTCAAAATAAGACAAGTTAGTGCAATGCTAAAAAGAAAATACTGCGACCGATAAATTGGAATGTTTGCCCATCCATACTTGGGAATCGCTATTAGTTGCCATTTTCCGCTAGGAATATTTATACCAACAATTATTGGATCTAACGAAAGCAATATGGAATCGCCATAGAATACACACCCAGCAGCACCCTTACCATCATCACCCTGCAGTGCAAACTGATATTTAGTTGATGTATAAATACCCGCATCATATAACATACTATCGTAGTAAGCAACTATTGAAACAACACCCCAGTATGTCATAGAAGTATCGGTACTGCTTTTTACATAAACCGGCGAACGATTTATTAGCCCTACCCCACCCTGAACCAAATTTACAGGCCCTGCTAACAATGGTTGCTTTAATTCAATAGCCTTTAATACCGAAGTCTTTTGTTGATCGTTTTTTAAATATTCCAACCCTAACGCTTTTTCATTCCCAATCAATGGATAAATCATACTTATAGTATTATCTGGAGCAACAGCAACATTCCTAATATATCTGTTTTCGAGCATTGCCATTGAACACAACGATTCAAACTGATTTTGAGTTATATTCCCCTGAAAACGTATGAGGTGAACCATTCCTTGGGTTAAGTTGAAGGTTGAGTGTATAATCCCCTCCAGCCTATTTCCTATGGTTGTTAATTCGGATAGTACTAACTGACGCTCTCGTCCTTTCTTCTTTTCAATATCAAACTTCCCAATTACAAAACTAATAAATATCAATACCATTGCTATAATAGCAATAGCAACCTGTAAGATGCGAAATCTAAAGTCTTTTTTACCCATTTATGAATATGGATTTCTGTGATTTCGAAAACAATTTACTAAAACAAAAATATATTATACTAGATAAAACAAAAATTGTCTGGCTTGAACCAGACAATTTCAAATTAACTATTTGTTTAATGCCTCAAGCATAGCTTTACCGATATCGGCAGGCGACTCAACCACATGAATTCCACACTCACGCATAACCTTCATTTTGGCAGCAGCCGTATCGTCGGAGCCTCCAATTATTGCACCAGCATGCCCCATTCTTCGCCCCTTGGGGGCTGTTTGCCCTGCAATAAAGCTCACTACGGGCTTGGTTCCATAGTCTTTAATCCAGCGGGCAGCATCGGTCTCCATGCTTCCACCAATCTCGCCAATCATAACAATTCCATGGGTATCCGGATCGGCCATCAGTAATTTAACGGCATCCAGAATTTGAGTTCCAACTATAGGATCGCCACCAATTCCAATTCCTGTGCTTTGTCCTAATCCCTGCTTTGTGAGCTGATCGACGGCCTCGTATGCCAGGGTGCCAGAGCGGGAAACAACCCCAATGTGCCCCTTTTTATGGATAAAACCTGGCATGATTCCCACCTTTGCCTCTTCGGGAGATATTACACCGGGGCAATTTGGGCCAACCAATCGCGTTTGCGGATAACCAGACAGAATAAACTTCACCTTAACCATATCGGCAGTTGGAATTCCTTCGCTAATGCACACAATTACACCAATACCAGCAGCGGCAGCCTCAATGATGCCATCGGCAGCATATGCTGGTGGTACGAAAATAATGGAAACATTTGCACCAGTACTCCTCACAGCCTCTTCAACTGTATTAAAAACAGGTAAATTAAGATGTTTTTCGCCACCTTTTCCGGGAGTTACACCTCCAACAACATTAGTTCCATACTCTATCATTTGTGTAGCATGGAAAGTTCCTTCGCTGCCTGTAAATCCTTGCACTATTACTCTTGAGTCCTTATTAACAAGTATGCTCATGGGTTCTATTGTATTTACATGTTAACAATATGCTGGAAAATTATGTTTTAAGACATGTTTTTTAAATCATAACCCAAACCTAATGTTTTTATAGGAAAAAAGCAAAAGACAAATGGATTTAAAAACATAATAATTTAGCTGAATATCATTAAGGCTTTTAGTAACTTGTGACTCCAAAACAGGTCTTTCTGTAAGTTTGTAATACTTTAAAAACTAACTCGATATGAGCAAAGTGAATGTTAAACTTGAGAAACTTGGCGAAATGTTTCCCGAAAACTGGACCGAGGAACAACGAGCTAAAGGCAAAACTTTATTTCTGAAATATCTAAGTGAGAAAACTCACAAATTCTACGGAGGCAAGGTGCAAATTGCCCCTAAAGCCCCGGTGCCAGGCTTTAACTGGTTTAATGTATGGTACACTCCTGGTGTATCTAAAGTTTCAACTACCATCCGCGATAACAACGATGCCTCGTTTGAACTAAGCAACAGAGGTAATCTTGTGGCCGTAGTTAGCGATTCGACCCGTGTACTGGGCGATGGCGATTGCACACCTCCGGGTGGTCTTGGTGTTATGGAAGGCAAAGCATTCCTAATGAAGTACCTTGGTGGCGTTGATGCAGTTGCCCTTTGTATTGATAGTAAGGGAAAAGATGGCAAAAACGATCCCGAAAAAATTATAGATTTTGTGAAGATGTGCCAGCACAGCTTTGGAGCCATTAATCTGGAGGATATTTCGCAGCCAAACTGCTATAGGGTACTTGACGTTCTCCGCGAAGAGTGTGATATTCCTGTTTGGCACGACGATGCACAGGGAACAGCCTGCGTTACATTGGCAGGACTGCTAAATGCACTTAAGCTAGTTAACAAGAAGCTAAGCGACGTAAAAATAGTTTACTTTGGAGCGGGTGCTTCTAACACCACCATTGCCCGATTGATAGTAGCCGACGGTGGCGATCCCAAGAAAATGATTATGTTCGACTCAAACGGTGGTTTACATAAAAACCGTGAGGACATTAAAGCTGATAAGCGATTCTACCGTAAATGGGAGATTTGCGAGCAAACCAATCCAAATTGCATTAACACAATGGAAGAGGCAATGAAGGATGCCGATGTGTTAATCTCGCTATCAACTCCAGGCCCCGATACCATTAAGCAAGATTGGGTAAAAACAATGGGTAATAAATCGGTAGTGTTTGCCTGTGCAAATCCAGTTCCCGAAATATACCCATATGCTGCAAAAGAAGCAGGAGCCTACATTGTGGCAACCGGTCGTGGCGATTTTCCTAATCAGGTAAACAACTCAATTGGATTCCCCGGAATTCTAAAAGGAGCATTGATGGTTCGTGCATCGAAAATCACCGATGCGATGGCAATTGCAGCCGCTCACTCGTTGGCTAACTATGCCGAAAAACGCGGAATAAATCCAGAGAACATAGTTCCAACCATGGACGAAGCCGATGTATTCCCAGTTGAAGCAGCCGATGTGGCAATGCAGGCTATAAAGGATGGTGTAGCCCGCACAAAAATGACCTGGGACGAGGCTTACCAAATTGCTAAAAAGGATATTGAGTACTCGCGCTCGATGGCAAAGTCGTTACACGACAACGGATTTATTGCCGATCCTCCTATTGAAATGCTAGAGGATGCTCTAAACTGGACTGTAAAGCAAATAGAAGGCAAGTAATAGTGAACTTATTAAAATAAGACCCCGTGAATTCCACGGGGTTTTATTTTGGTATATGATCCTTATAATTTCTCGGGTATCTTCACGTCTGGATGTTCGTTTTTAAAATCAACCCAGTATTGCTTTATGGTCGCCTTAACCTCTTTTCGGAGTAATAGTATTCCAAATAGGTTTGGTATTGCCATAAACACTACCGTTAACAACGATAAATTCCAAATAATGGTAGTATCGGTAAACGAAGCAAAGAAGAATGCAATAACAAACACTATTCTGTACACTATAACATACCTGGCACCAAAGAGGAATGTAACAGACCTATCGCCATAGTAAGACCACGATATTGCAGTTGAAAAGGCAAATAGCATAATACCAATCGACACAATGTACTTACCCCAACTACCAAAGAAACTCCTTGTAAAGGCCAGCGTGGTTAACTGAGCACTATGAACTAATGATTTTCCTTCAATCTTTAATCCCGATGGTAACTCGGTAATTTTCCCATCAACCACCTTGATCGGTCCCGAATACATATTGTCCTTTGAGGAAAAAACAATATCCTCGGCAATTGAGCGCGCGTGAATAACTGTTACGCTATCGGCTAGCTTACCATCCTTTATGGTTAAATCGCCATTAAAAACTGTAAGTTTTTTACCGCTATTTAAATGATGCCTTATTTGATCGATATCAGCTGAATTTGATTGGTTATATGAGTGTGCAAGAACTTCTATATCTGTCACCTGAAATTTATTCGGAACTTTCTCGCTCCAAATACCCGAAGATAGCAATACTAGTCCTGTTAATGTACAGATGATAATTGTATCGATAAAAGGCTCAAGAATTGATACCATTCCTTCGGAAACAGGCTCGTGCGCTCTTGCTGCAGAGTGAGCAATTGGTGCCGACCCCTGCCCTGCCTCGTTTGAGAATAATCCACGATTAACGCCTTGGTTCAACGCAAATGCAAAACCAGCACCGATAAAACCTCCTGTTGCTGCTGTACCAGTAAATACATTCCTAAAAATTGATATAAACGAAGGAATTATGTTCTCATAATTAAAAAGAATTACAGCAAGTGCACCTACGAGATATATTAAAGCCATACCTGGTACTAGTTTTTCGGTAACCTTGGCAATACGCTTTATACCTCCAATGATAATAAGAGCAAGCAGTATTGATAAAACTGCACCAGTAATAATATGCTTAATGCCAAACGTTGCAAAAATAGAGTCGGAAATACTTACTATCTGAGGCAAACTACCCGATCCGAACGAAGACAGAATTGTTGCTGCTGCAAAGAAAATTCCAAGCCATTTTCCAGTTTGAATAACTTTCTTGTTTTTGAGCGTAATATTTAAACGTTTCTTCATATAGTACATTGGACCACCAGCCACCATACCTTGCTCATCAAAATCCCTGTACTTATGCGATAGGGTTACTTCAACAAACTTGGTACACATACCTAGAAAAGCGGTTAAAAGCATCCAGAAAAGTGCAGCAGGTCCTCCAAGGTGAATTGCCAACGCAACTCCGGCAATATTTCCAGTTCCAACAGTTCCCGACAAAGCCGTAGCTAATGCCTGAAAGTGAGATGTATCGCCCTTATCGGTCTTTTTATCGAATTTACCCTTTACAATTTTAATGGCGTGGTTGAAGTAGCGAATTTGAGGAAAGCCCAGGTAGAAAGTAAAGAATATACCCGTGCCAACTAAAAAAAACACGAACCAAGGGTGTCCTCCTAAAATACTGTGAAGATTAATAAAGAAATCGTTTACTTGTTGCATTCTGGTTTGGTTTTAGGTTAAAAATCGTTAGGTTGAAGACAAAAGTAGCAATTCCAGCCAAAGAACAAAATTTTTTAACACTAGGGAGAAGGATTTAAGAATTTGAGGATGTGTGAATTTGAAGGTATAATGATGTGATAATAAAAAGCAGTTCCTAAACTGAATGTAAAATGTAAAGGTTATATCTACAACAATAAACCCCGAGATGATACTCGGGGTTTTATATGATGCATTAAAATAAACTATCAATCTTACTTTTACGATTTTCTTTCTATCTCCTTCAGGTTATCCAACTTCTTAGTTTCAAGGAAGTACTGAATATCGCCCAAGTACTCTTTTACACGCTTATTGCCAAACTCGTAAACCTTATTGGCCAAACCATTAAGAAAATCACGGTCGTGCGATACCACTATCAATGTACCATCGTAGTTCTGTAGCGCCTCTTTCAGAATATCCTTGGTACGCAAATCCAAGTGGTTGGTTGGCTCATCAAGAATTAGTAGGTTAACTGGCGCAAGCAGCAATTTTATCATTGCCAAGCGGGTACGCTCTCCTCCCGAAAGAACCTTTACCTTTTTGGTCCAGCTATCGCCGCCAAACATAAATGCACCGAGCAAATCTTTAATTTTAGTGCGAATATCGCCTACTGCAACATCATCGATTGTTTGGTATACTGTTAGTTCCTCATCCAGAAGCGATGCCTCATTTTGGGCAAAATAACCCACCATTACGTTATGTCCTAAACTAAGATTCCCGTCGTGGTCAATCTGCTTCATTATCGCCTTAACAAGGGTGGATTTACCCTCGCCGTTTTTACCCACAAAGGCAATCTTATCGCCACGTTCAAGGGTGAATGTGGCATTCTGGAATACCAAATGGTCGTCGTACGATTTTCCAACCCTATCAACAATTACAGGATGATTTCCCGAGCGTGGTGATGGCGGAAAACGCAATTTTAGTGCCGATGTATCCTCCTCGTCAATCTCAACCAAATCGAGCTTATCCAACATCTTAACCCTACTCTTAACCTGATTGGTTTTTGAGTATGTTCCCTTAAAACGCTCAATGAACTCCTCGGTTTCGGCAATCATCTTTTGCTGTTCTTCCCAAGCCTTTTGCTGCTGAATGCGGCGCTCCTTGCGCAGTTCAAGGTACTTTGAGTAGTTTACCTTGTAATCATATATTCGTCCAAGCGTAACCTCGATGGTACGGTTGGTGATATTATCAACAAAAGCACGGTCGTGCGAAATCACAATTACAGCCTTGGCGCTATTAACCAAAAAATCCTCCAACCACTGAATCGACTCAATATCCAAGTGGTTTGTGGGCTCATCGAGTAGAATCAAATCGGGTTTCTTGAGCAGAATTTTGGCCAACTCAATGCGCATACGCCAACCTCCACTGAAATCGCTGGTTGGACGGTTAAAATCTTCACGCACAAAGCCTAAACCTATCAAAATCTTCTCAACCTCAGCCTGATAGTTCACCTCCTCAATGGAGTAGAACTTTTCGCTTAACGCGGTAACATCCTCAATCAACTTGTAGTACTCTGGCGACTCGTAATCGGTTCTGCTGGCCAATTCGGCATTCATAGCCTCAATTTTGGCCTCCATCTCAAAGATATGGGCAAACGCCTGCGATGTCTCCTCAAAAACCGACATCTTGTTATCGGTCATTAAGTGCTGAGGCAGATAGGCAATAACAGCATCGTTGGGAGCTGAAACCACTCCGCGGGAGGGCGTCCTCTCCCCTGCCAAAATCTTAAGCAGGGTCGATTTTCCTGCACCGTTCTTACCCATCAGCGCAATTCTATCCTTATCGTTTATAGCAAACGATATATCCTTAAAAAGCGTTGTACCGCCAAACTCTACTGCTAATCCGTCAACTGAAATCATCTACCTCTAAAAATTTAAGCCGCAAAGATAGGGATTTCGTGAGAAGTTAAACGTGAATCGTTAAAAGAAAGAGTTAAAGTTTGTTGAAGGCGTAAACTAAGGCTAATGTAAAATTTATTTAAGAGGTAACATCCTCAGCAAGAAATAATCTATATTTTTTCCATTTTTTTAATATCAGGATTGATATTTGGTTTTAAGCGGATATTAGATCTTTGCAATCTACCTTCCAATCCAATTTTACTTAAAATTGTCTTTATATTACCAAACATCCAATCTTGCATTTCAGGATGAGTAATTACTTTAAAATCCAAATCATACAAATCAGGAATATTTAACTCAAATTTATTGATGAAATTATTAGTTAAATTTGATATTGCAAGAAATCTGTACTCATTTTCATAAGAATAACTCAAATCTTTCTTTAATCCAGAATATTGATTTTTAGGCTCTTCATATTTTTCATACTCAAACTCTGGAGGATATACAGCATTATAATGCACGATTCCGCTTACAAAATTATCTATAGAATGATCTACTAAATTTGTAACTTCTTTTTTAATCTGATTAATCAATATATCTGGTCTTATTTTCACGACCACACTTTCAGAATTTGAGTATAAATTCCACATAGCATAGGACTCTCTATTATCAAGAAACCAACAACTTGCAAACTGATTTTTTTGAAATAAATCAGCATAATTCAATAATTTTATTATTGCATTATATGCATCACGTTTTGCATCCTTTTTAACTTCATTTGTAGAGAATAAACTGGAATTAAGGGAATCTGTATCATAAAAAATCTCATTCAAATACAATTCGAAAATAAGCTTCTCTGGCAACCCTTCGTTTGGGTCTTCAAACATATCTAATCTTGTAAAATAAATTTTTCTCTCATTAATTAAATATAAGAATTTGTGGAGATCTAAAAACTTCCACAAATACTGATCTTTAAAATCATACTTTATTAACTCGTATTCCATATCTTTAATTTTAAGTTAATTAATCTATAAGTTACGAAAAATCTGGCAAATAGACAAGATTATTAGGAAACAGTTATCAACAATTGACTTGTCAAAACCTTCGTTAATAATAAAAAGGAGATTCCTCAATTCGCTGCTGCACGACTCCTGTCGTGTGGCCGAAAGAAGCACGCGATAAAATCGCGCGCTAGCAACCTAGTTAAACAACTATCAACTAAAGACACTATCTTTGCAGAAAATTTAGATTTTGATGCTCGACGATTCTACCATAGTTGCCATAGCCACACCCGCAGGAATGGGCGCCATTGCGGTTATCCGCCTTAGCGGTAAGGATTCCATTGCCATTGCCGATACTGTTTTTCAATCATCGAACAAAGGCAAGAAACTTGCCACTCAAAAGCCTTACACCATTCATTACGGCTCAGTTGTGGATAACGGTAGAGTGTTAGACGATGTGCTGGTAAGTATCTTTAAAGCGCCTCACTCCTACACTGGCGAGGATAGCATTGAGATATCGTGCCACGGCTCGGTGGTTATTCAGCAGCAGATTCTGGAGATGCTTATAAAAAGCGGCGCACGACTTGCCAAACCTGGCGAATTTACACTACGTGCGTTCCTAAACGGAAAAATCGACCTATCGCAGGCCGAGGCCATTGCCGACCTTATTGCATCGTCGAGCGAGGCTGCTCGCAGAGTTGCACTACAACAGATGCGTGGAGGTTTCTCCGATAAACTTAAAGCCCTTCGCGAACAACTGGTAAAATTCACTGCGCTTATTGAGTTGGAATTGGATTTCAGCGATGAGGATGTTGAATTTGCAGATAGAAGCCAACTGGAGCAACTAATCAACGGAATTCTTACAGAGATAAACCGATTAATCGACTCGTTCAGCCACGGTAATGCCATAAAAACAGGTATTCCAGTTACCATTGCGGGTAAACCCAACGTGGGTAAATCCACACTATTGAACCGTTTACTCAACGAGGAAAAGGCCATTGTGTCGGAAATTGCTGGTACAACCCGCGATTCCATTGAGGATACAATCCATTTGGGCGGTATCAACTTTAGGTTTATAGATACTGCTGGGCTACGCCACACCTCCGATACCATTGAATCGATAGGGATTGAGCGTGCGCTCAACAAAATTGAGCAGGCCAAAGTAGTGCTTTACCTACTGGATGCTCAGGAAAGTATGGCCGATTGCCTTGAGGCAATATCGGAGTTCAAGCCAAAACTAACCAACGAGCAAAGCCTTGTTGTACTTGTGAACAAGGAGGACAAATCGAACCCACAACACACCGTCGATTTGGTTACTGCAATTAACAAGCAGTTTGGCTGTAAGGCCATATCAATATCAGCAAAAGGTGGCCATAATATCGATATACTAACTCAAATACTTATAGAAATTGGGCTAAGTGGTCAACCCGAAAACGAGGATGTGGTTGTTACCAACGCTCGCCACTACGATTCGCTTATAAACACCCAGAAAAACTTAGATCAGGCTCTTATTGGGCTTAAAGCCAATATTTCGGGCGATTTGCTTGCCATTGATATTCGTCAGGCAATATACCATTTAGGGGAGATAACCGGAGAAATAACAAACAATGAGGTGCTTGGATATATATTCTCCAAGTTTTGCATCGGAAAGTAACCAGCACAATGTAAGCATTAATAAAACAAAGAATATACACCTAAAGTACTATTTCTCGGGCTTTTTCGTTATATATACTTATTTTTAATAAGTGATATTTATTGTTTTTTTGGTACAAATTTGTACCTTAATTGTACCTTGAATAGTTGAGAACTAATTAAACCTTTTGGAATATTATGGCATTATGAAAGAAACTAGGAAGTAAAGCAATGAACTAGCGAGGAAGCGAAAAAGTGAATATACTACCTTCTCCCAATTTACTCTCTACCCAAATTTTACCATTATGCTTTTCAACAAACTCTTTGCAAACAAGTAAACCCAAACCAGTTCCCCTTTCATTGGCAGTTCCTCTTTGCGATTTGTTATTGGACAAACTAAAAAGTCTACTTACGGTTTCATCGCTCATTCCAATTCCTCTATCATAAACATTTATTTCGGTATAATCGTCTAAACATAATGAGTAGATATCAACTTTACTATTAGGATTACTGTACTTGATTGCATTGGTTAATAAATTACGTATTATTATTCGGAGCAAATACCCATCGGCCATTACCATTAATTTATTGTTGAATGAGTTTATGGCAATATTTTTCTTTTGAGCAATATAGTGTACATTTTCGATCTCCTCGTTTACAATCGCATCTAAATCGATATGCTTAGGATTAAAAGATACCATTCCTCGCTGAGTATTTGCCCAATCGAGTAAATTCTCAAGCAACGTATTTAAATTGATTGCAGAAGTGTATATATGATGCGAATACTCTTCAACCTTTTCGGCATTATTCCGTTCCTGATTGTTTATTAAAAGTTCCGAGAAACCAATAACCGCATTAAGCGGATTTCTTAAATCGTGTGCAATTATCGAAAACAGTTTGTCCTTTGCAGCATTTGCTTCACTTACCTTGATTTCTGCAAGTTTTCGCTCAGTAATATCCTTCATAAAACCAATCATCTCAATTGGACTACCACTATCGTCGACTCTGAGCACTTTAATAGTAGATAGGACCCATTTTATATCGCCATTTTTAGTAAACATTCGATGCTCTATAGAACTGACAGATGATTCCTGTGCAATGCTTGATACAATGTATTTTCTGACAATATCAAAATCATCGGGATGAATAAGCTTCCCTGGAATCGAATTAAGAGAAAGATTCATCAACTCTTCGGATGAATATCCCATAGCATTCGCCCAAACTTCATCAACAGTTGTTATCTTATCCTGTAAATTACTAAACCACAAACCAATCCCCCCTTCACGGAGAACTATATCCAAATAATCTCTATTCTTCTTTGCTTCAAGTTCTGCTAGTTTTCGAGAGGTAATATCGTGAGCAACACCTCTAAGACTAATAATATTACCATTTGTATCAGAAATTATACTACTACTTATATCAACATAAACCCGCTTTCCACTTATACCATGTTTCACTTCCACCTCAAACGCTATAATACTGTCTTTATTCATAATATGATCATTATAGCGCATTCCTACACGTTCTTCCTCCGCTGGAACTATTAAATCAAAAATACGCATATGGTATAACTCCTCTGGCTTAAAGCCAAAAATGCTTAACGATTGAGGACTTGCATAGGTAAAAGTTCCATCTGGCGCAATCTCCCATGTCATACTTGGACTAGTCTCCACAAGAACTCGATACTTTTCTTCGCTTTCCATAAGCTGTTTCTCAAACACTTTACGCTGAGTAATATCTCGGATTATGAATATTATACCATATGGCATACCATCAGCATCACGAAGAACTTCACCATTTACCTCACAAAACACATCATGATCGGAACCTAAATCTAACTTATACTCAATATTACCAATATTTTTTTCGAACATCAATCTTAAGTTTTCTGCAGCTGTTGTACGATCTTCAAGTGCAACCATCGACAATATGTTCATTCCTATGACATTTCGAACGGGATATTTACTTAAAATCTTCAATCCTTTATCGTTGACATAATTGATTGTTCCATCGATACTACATTGTAAAAAAACATCCGGAATAGTGTAAACAATTTTTTGGTAGATTTCCTTGTTCATTCGAAGCTGTTTCTCTATTTGTTTAATATGTGAAATATCACTCACTGCTCCATGGTATCCAACGACTATGTTGTCTTCATTCTTAATTGCTACAGCTGATAGCAAAGCATCCAACGTTGTTCCATCTCGCTTAATACACTGACATGGTATATTCTTGTAAAAACCAGTTACAATGAGTTCCTCCGATATAGTTTGCTGAATATCAAGTTTAGACTCCTCTGTTAAAAAGTCAAATGCACTTAACCCAAGTATCTCCTCCCTGCTATATCCAAAATTATCGAGCCAATAATCACTAACACTAATTAATGTTCCAACATTATCTGTACTAAAAATCATTACAGGAATATTGTTCATGTGTCGACATGGATCAATCTTATTCGACTTGATTATCTCCTGAATTTTGTAATATCTGGTGGTGTTTTTTAGATATATAACAATTCCTCCGATTCTAGGTCTTGCTAAATAATTTTGCCAATATGATTCAACTGTAATATATTCTCCATTTTTACATAAAAACTTAAATTCCAATGTTAATGTAGAATCAGAATTACTCTTTACCTTCTCGAATAGTTCTTTAACACGTATATAATCTAGAGGGTCTAAATACTCAAATAAATTTTTGCCATCGGTATCTTCAAGAGCAAATCCAGTTTGCAGTTCGAAAGAAGGATCAATATATTTAAAATTCCCTTGGCTATCTATCACTAAATGCATATTATGCGAAAATTCGACTTTCTCGATACAATCAAGTCTAAATTTTTCCAATACACTATGAATATACCATCTTATGATGAATATAAAAACGATAGTGACACCCATATAAAATGAAACAAATGCAACAATAATCGCAGGCTTAATAACAGGAAACGCAATGATTTTGTAAAAAATAACGCCAACCGCACAAAGTATAATAAATAACAATAAAACCAGTGATAATCTATTTTTATAGTGTCCAACTATCTTGCTTCCCCTCATATATCAATAGAATAAGATGTTAAATGTTTATTTATAGCGATATAAAAGACTTTTGTTTCACTCTAAATGTTAATTTATATCAACATATACAATGATAAAAACATTCAAAAACATATCGCATTTAAATTATAAACGGATATATATCATAAACATATATTAACGGTTCTATTTTAAAATAATTTAATGGAGGAAGACTTATTGTCTTTCTTTAGATAAACCTGTTTATTGTCTCAAAAAGATTCGCTTTAGAAATTGGTTTTGTAACAAAATCGACACATCCAGCCTCAAAGCACTTTATTCTATCCTCCTCAGAGGCATAGGCTGTTTGTGCAATTACTTTCAAATCCTTACGTTCCTTAATCATTTGCTTTGTTAAATCGAAGCCATTGGTATCGGGTAAACGAATATCCATTAAAACAATGGCAATATTCTGGTTTTGACGAAATTGTTCAATGGCAATAGAACCATTAGTTGCAGTTAGTAAATTGACATTTGTAGATTTAAAGAGTTCCAACAAATAATCCATATTATAGTCGACATCCTCAACTATAAGTATTGTTTTCCCGGAAAAGTCAAATCTTGGAACAGTTACATTCTTTTCCTTGTCGTTAATATCTCCAATTGGCTTATATGGTATAGAAAAATAAAATGTAGAACCTTTTTCTTTCTCCGATTCTACCCACATATTTCCTCCTAGTAAATTTACAATTCCCTTACAGATTGTTAAACCAAGCCCTGTTCCACCGTACTCGCGAGCTAAGTACGATTCATCGACCTGCCTGAAACGTTCGAAAATTAATTCGAGGTTATCCTTAGATATACCAATTCCAGTATCTCGAACAGAAAATTGTAAACTGTTATCGATAAGTTTACACCCCACTATAATTTCACCCTTGGGAGTATACTTGTAAGCATTATCGATTAAGTTTATGAGAACCTGCTTAAGTCTATCAAAATCTGTTTGGATATTGTTTTGCTCGTTAACAAGTTCATTCCTCATCTCGAAATTAATCGACTTTGGAGATAGTTCGTTCCCTCTAATCTGGAAAAACTCACTAATCTCGGAAAGAGTATCGCTTAAGTTCCCCTTTCGTTCTATGATTCTTAGGGTTTGAGATTCAATTCTTGCAATATCTAGAATATCATTTATAATGGTCAATAGATCTTTGGCCCGTTGCCGAATAGTTTTTGTAAATAGTTTTCGTTTATCAAAAGGCATGTCTTCCATGTCTAGTATATCAGAAAAACCCATGATGGCATTCATAGGAGTACGAATTTCGTGACTCATATTTGCCAAGAATGCAGATTTTAGCCTGTCGCTCTCCTCAGCTTTGCGCCTTGCTTCGTCCAACTTGTTGACATTGTCTCTCAATGCTTCGTTGGTTGAGACTAACTCTTCATTGGTTGCCCTAAGCTCCTCCTCGGCGGTCTGAAGTTCGTAGTTCATCATCTGAAGGTCGATCTCGACCTTTTTTTGATCGGTGATGTCGCTAGTAACGCCGAATACTCTTTTAGCGGCACCATTCTCATCGCGTTCAACTTCGGCAATGGTTAATAAATACTGCAATTCGCCACTTGATTTATAACGTTTATATAAGTGAGAATAGTGGGAAAGGCTCTGAAGAGCATGCTGCACGAAAGTTCTGGTTTCTTCTCTATCTTCAGAATGAATACTATTGTACCATTCATCTAATGTGATAGTGCGATTAGCACCAATAATATTGGCAAGATTATCAGAAAACTTAAATGTTTTAGTTTTGACATCAAAGCTAAACTCTCCAACCTTTGCAATTTGCTGTGCTTTTAGCAAAATGGTGTTCTTTTCCCGAAGAATATTCTCCATCTGAACTCTTTCGGTAATATCGTCGATACCAACAAGGACAATAGGCGTTTCATCAACATCTAGGTATAAGGTAGAGATGAGCGTATTGCGTTCAAACACATTGTCGGTTTCGCCCATAATAAGTTTAGCTTCATATTTATAGCAGCTCTCCCTTGTAGAAAGAGTTTGTTTGATTAAACTATTCAGAGTACAATTATCGCAATAGGAAGAACTTCCACAAAGTCTCAATCCATTATCGTTTCCACAGTTGATAATTTGACCTGGATAGAGGCCAACTACATCGAGAGCACTTTTCCCAGACAAATTTAGGCTAGTTTGGTTAGCTTTTAGGATTTTACCATCGGTATCGAGGATCATCATTAAAAGCGGGGTGCTGTTGAAAATTGTGGTAAGCTGCTTTTCGCTTATGGCCTTGGCTTTTTCGGCTCTTTTTCGAGCTGTTATATCTCTAAAAGAAGTAACGCGCACCTTAGTGCCTTGATACATAACAGTTTTTCCAGATATCTCGGCCCATAGAGAGGAACCATTCTTTGTATTAATTAATACCTCCTGGGATAAAAGCTTCTGTTCCTGCTTTATTGCCGAGTTAAAGATAGATTTATTCTTATCGTCGAGCAATAAATCGATTATGTTTTCGCCAACCAGCTCATCTCGGCTGTAACCAGTTATGTTCTGGAACGCATTATTGCAATCAATAGCGATACCATTATTATGAAGAACAATACCCTCGAATGTTAACTCTGCTAATAGCTGAAATTTCTCCTCAACTGTAGATGGTTCCTGTTTTTTTCGTGTTAGAAGCCAGTAAATATAGAATCCAGAAAAGATAACAAATGCCCAACCCTTGTAAATGCTAATAAACTTAACCATTATAAGATCCTTAATGAGGATATGAACAAGGTGATCGGAAAGAAATACGTATACGATGCTTATAAGAATATATATAAAAGAACTCCTCAACGCAGGACTTACCATAAAGCTCAACATCAACCTTTTTACTCCAATAATCAATTTATTCATAATAAACATTTATAAAAATAGAATAATCACATTGCTTTTTTCTGAAAGTTTATTAAAATTTAGGACTAAAAGAATTTTAAAAGTAATCATTTATCTGTTTATTTGTAGGTACTAGATATTTAAATATTTAGACTTAAACAAGATTTTACCAAGTTTTGTTATTAATATTCGAATTGAACTATTGATTCTAGAAATTGAATCTAATTTATAAAAAATTATGATATCATTTATTCTTAATAGTAAAACCATAAATACAGATAAACCCAACGGAATATCCTTGCTGGATTTTATAAGGTATGAAATAGGTCTTCCAGGAACAAAAATAGGTTGTAGAGAAGGCGATTGCGGTGCATGTACGGTTCTTGAGGGAACTTTAATTGACGGCAAAGTTGTATATAAGAGCATTGTTTCGTGCCTTACACCGCTGGTAAATGCGCATGGAAAGCACATTGTAACGATAGAGGGAATCAACCTTGAGGATAAGCTCTCGCCGGTTCAGAAAGCAATGGTTGACAATGCGGCTACGCAGTGCGGTTTTTGCACGCCAGGCTTTGTGATGTCGTTTACAGGGCACTGCATGAAAGAAGAGCACTCCTCCACCGAAAAAGCAATAGCCTCGGTGAGCGGAAATATTTGCAGATGCACGGGCTATAAGTCCATAGAACGTGCAGCTGAGGATATAGCGAAGCATATGCAGGATAAGAATATAGAAAGTCCGATTAAATGGATGGTAGAGCAAGGTTACCTGCCCAAATACTTCCTTCAAATTGCAGAGAGACTCGATGTGATTTCGCCAATTGAGATTATGCCACAGGATAAAAGCATAATAATTGGAGGAGGAACCGACTTGATGGTTCAAAAAGCCGACACAATATATGAATCGGAGGTTATGCCCGTGCTAAATCATCGGAAATGCAAAGGTATTACGGTGGAAAACGGACGTTGTAGAATTGGAGCATCAACAACTGCCAATGAGCTTATGCAATCGGCCCTACTAAAGGATATTCTGCCAGAGCTTAGCGCTCAATTAGCGCTAATTTCGTCGGAACCAATCCGCAATGTTGGAACAATTGCCGGGAATATTGTAAATGCATCGCCCATTGGCGACTTAAGCATTATTCTGCTGGCCCTAAACGCCGAGATAAGCATAGTAGATAACGATAGAAGAAAAGGAGAACCGCTAAAGGATTTCTACCTGGGGTATAAGAAGCTAAATATTAGAGCTGGAGAATTGGTTGAATCGGTTAGCTTCCCGATTCTTCAGAAGCCATATCACTTCAACTTTGAAAAGGTTAGCAAAAGAACCCACCTGGATATTGCCAGCGTAAACTCCGCGATGCTAATAAAGGTTGAAAATGACATAATAGTAGAGTGTAACCTGTCAGCCGGAGGAGTATCGCCAATTCCGCTATACTTAAAGGAGACATCGAAGTTTCTAATTGGAAAAACCATATCGACAGATACATTAAATGGGGCAAACGAAGTGCTACAGTCGGAGATATCGCCGATAGGAGATGTAAGAGGAAGTGTAGAATACAAGCGATTACTGCTAAAACAGCTGGTTTTCGCCCATTTCGTAAAGCTATTTCCAGATAAAATAAAATGAACATCACCCAGAACATACAGAGGGATACTAAAATAGATACTTTGCCTGGTTAAGTGTGACAAAACAATAAATGAACCTGCATAAATGAAAAATATAGACTCCATAGGCCATGTAACAGGAAAATCGGTTTACCTAGATGATATTCCAACACTAAATGGCACCCTGCACGCAACAATACTTGGCTCCACAATAGCCCACGGGAGAATTGTAAAGTTTGATGCAACCAAAGCGTTGAACCTAGAAGGCGTTGTGCGCGTAATTACCTACAAGGATATTACCGGAGAGAACCAGATAGGCGGTATAATACCCGACGAACCCCTATTTGCAGAGCAAGAGATACACTTTCATGGACATGCAATAGCCCTAGTGGTGGCAACAAGCGAGTATATATCACGCAAAGCGGCGGCATTAATTGAAGTAGAGTACGAAGAACACACCCCAGTTGTAGATCCACGCGAGGCACAGCAAAAAGGATTACTGCTGATTCCACCAAGAACCTTCAGTATTGGAAATGTTGAAGAGTCGTGGGAGAAATGCACGTACATTTTTGAAGATTCAGTGGAGATAGGCGGTCAGGAACACCTCTACATTGAAACACAAGGAGCCTATGCCTATCCATTGGAAGGAGGGTACATAAAAGTACACTCATCGACCCAAGGACCTACAGCCGTGCAGAAGACAATTGCCCGTGCACTGGGAATACCAATGCACATGATTGAGGTTGATGTAGTACGACTGGGAGGAGCATTTGGAGGAAAGGAGGAACAAGCGTCGGGATTTGCGACAATGGCAGCTTTAACCGCACATGTGCTCAAGAAACCCGTAAAACTGATTCTTCCGCGCCATGATGACATGAGAATGACCGGGAAAAGACACCCCTACAGTGCCGATTTTAAAATAGGACTATCAAGCGATTACAAGATAATATCGTACAAGGCAGTTCTGTACCAAAATGGAGGAGCCACGGCAGATCTATCGCCATCGATAATGGAGCGAACACTGCTCCACTCGACGGGAGCATACTTTATACCCAACACAAGCGTTACCGTGTACAGCTGCAAAACCAACCTGCCCCCCAATACAGCGTTCAGAGGATTTGGCGGACCGCAAGGAATGTTTGTAATAGAGTCGGCATTAGCTAAAGCAGCCAACGAGCTTAAGGTTCCGATGGAGATGATACAGAAGGTAAACCTGCTAAAGGAGAAAGATGAGTTCCATTACGGGCAAATAGCCGAGAATGTTAACATGGAGGCGTGCTTTACCGCTTTAAACAGTAAGTTTAAGGTAGAAAAGCTTAAAGCGGAGATAGAAGAGTTTAACCGGGAGAATAAATTTAAGAAGCGAGGAGTGGCCATAATGCCCTTATGCTTCGGAATATCGTTCACGACCATATTTTTGAACCAAGCTAGGGCGTTAGTACATATTTACCAGGACGGAAGTGTGTCGGTAAGTACAGGAGTAATTGAGATGGGGCAAGGAGTAAACACCAAGCTGGCGCAAATAGCCTCCTTAACCTTTGGAATAGACATAGAAAAGGTAAAAATACACTCGACAAACACATCGAGAGTAGCCAACTCGTCGCCCACAGCGGCCAGCAGCGGAGCCGACCTAAACGGAAATGCCCTTTTGGTAGCAGCAAATGCCCTAGTAAAGAGGCTAAAGGAGGTTGCCGCCGAAATGGTTAGCTCAATAGCAGATAACATTACAATAGCCAATAACGAGGTGATGCTAAACGGCAAGGCAACCGGTATTAGCTGGGAGAAACTAATTACAACAGCCTACCTGAAAAGGGTAAGCCTATCGGAACATGGACATTACGCTACACCAACCATCTACTTTGACAAGACAAAGGAGAAAGGACACCCCTTTGCCTACCATGTGTACGGAGCATCTGCAATTACAACCACCGTTGATTGCATAAGAGGAACCTACGAGATTGATGATGTACTAATTGTTCACGATTTTGGGAACAGCATTAACCCAACAATAGATTTGGGACAGGTAGAGGGAGCCGTAGTTCAGGGAATAGGATGGGTCACCCTGGAGGAGCTCGCCTATAACGAAAAAGGACGTTTACTGTCGAATAGTTTATCGACCTATAAGGTTCCGGACATCTACTCTGCCCCAAAATCGATCAAATGCGAAGCATTAGACACCAAAGGACACGAACTTGCTGTGCTTAAATCGAAAGCAGTGGGCGAACCGCCCTTTATGTATGGGATTGCGGCGTACTTCGCAATACAGAATGCGATAAAATCATTCAATCCGAACTATAATTTAGACTTTGACCTACCGCTAACACCCGAGAAGGTGCTGATGAGATTATACGAGTAAGAAAAAAAAGAAAGCCTAAATTCAAATGAATTTAGGCTTTCTTGAAATAGGTAAAACACTACCTACTTAAGATCGATTTTGCCCCCTGCATAATGATGCTCATTTCGGCTGCATGCTGGAATTGCACCTGTCGAACACAAGGTGTTTTAACCTGAACCTCGAGTAAGCTAAAATCTTTGCGATTAAAGCGGGCTAACACATGATCGGTTTCGTATATGAACTCGCTGCCGAGCTGCGAAAGGGTTTTAATACCGCCTTGCTGCTTGTATATAAGATTTAACCGATCCTTTAGCTGAACTAACATATACCCTTCGTCGCATTTATTGAACGATTCGGTTGTTATATGCAGCTTTGGTTTAGCCATGTATGGAGCGCTCTCGGTAGGACAGAATGTTCGGCAGTTACCACACTCGTTACAGAAGTTGGCAATATTAATGATTTGGTATTTCTGCCTAACGGAGAAATCATTATCGGGCTGATAGTCCATTTTACCATCGTTAACCACCACTTTCTGAAGCTTAAAGCTTACGGGTTCGATTTGATACGAGAAATTGGCCAGATTAGGACAAACAGTAGTACAGATATTGCATATTTCGTCGCAGTTAAGGCAACGTTTAGCCTCCTCCACTATAGTATTTTCATCGAGGGTTTGGCTAACCAGCTTAAAGGTTCTGCTATCGTCCAACGAGATTGAGTTAACCTCGGGCGCAAACTTGCGGGTGGAGCGCATCGCCATAAGATCGTTCCGGCTGTGATTTTTAGCCTCGGTTTTGGCTGTAATAGTAAAGCCCGATTGCTTAATGATTTGCTCGGCAGCCTTACGACCATCGCCAATGGCATTGATAGCGGTTGAAGCGCCGCGTAAAGCATCGCCTCCGATATATACATTACCAAGAAGGGTTTTGTAAGTACGGGTGTCGGCCTTTAAAAGTTCCGCAGGAACAAAGTTAATGTCCAAAGCTTGCCCCACAGCAGGAATAATAACGTCGCATTCAATTTCGTAATCTGAGTTAGGAACCTTTACAGGATTAGGACGACCTTTAGCATCGACACCATTAAGCTCCATGCGGCTGCAAAGAAGCGCTTTAACCTTACCATTGGCTGCAATAACCTTTTCGGGAGCGGTTAGCTCGACAATTTGAATACCCTCGGCAATAACGGCACTAATCTCGCCCTCGTCGGCAGGCATCTCGTCGATGGTTCTGCGGTACACAACCGTAACTTTACCGTTGCTACCCACCAAACGATGAGCTGTACGAGCCGAATCCATGGCAGTGTTTCCACCACCAACGATAACAACATTACTACCAAGCTCCTTAATGCTACCATCCTTCACCCCGAATAGCAATGAGAGGGGATCGATGACACCCGAAGATTCAATTCCTTCGATATTTAGGCTGGCTGATTTTTGTGCGCCAGGCGATAGATAGACATAATCGTAGCTTGATTTTAACCGGGAGAACTCATCCTTATCAATTTTATGGTTATAGGCGATATTAACGCCAAGCTGACTTAAGCGGCTAAAGTCGCGGTTAATAGCATCGTTGGTTAATCTGAAACCGGGGATTGCATACTTAACCATACCGCCAGCCTGAGAATGCGCTTCGAAAACATCGACCTTAAAGCCATTAACTGCAAGATAAAAAGCGCAGGATAAACCAGAAGGACCAGCCCCTACAATGGCAGCGGACTTTCCGTTGGCCGTTGCAGGATTGAGCTTAATGCTTGAATTTTCGGCAATAAACCGTTTAACCTCGCGGATAAGCAACGAATCGTCGTAATTAATACGTGTACACTTATTCTGACATTGATGATCGCAAACCATACCCGTTATAGAAGGGAAAGGATTGGTTTTAAGAATCACCTCGAGAGCCTTATCGAACTGCTTTGTGGCTGTAAAATAGAGGTAATCGGGAATATCCTGGTTGGTAGCGCAGGTATCGCGACATGGAGCCGAAATACAGTCGAAATAATCGAGTGAACGCTTTGTTTTGATGGATGGTTCGCGAAGATGATCGCGAGTATATAGCTTATTAGAAAGCACATCATCGGCATACCTCTGAAGAAACTGATGGGCGGGCTCCTTCCCTACCAGCTCGGCCATGCTAGCACAGCTGTTGCGCTCGATATCGCCCATGATACTCTGCACATACTGGTTTATTCGGGTATAACCACCTGGCTTTAGCAAATCGGAAGACACCGTGACCGTTTTAAAGCCACACTTCAACGAATCGGAGACATTAAAAGCATTAATACCAGCCGAGAAGGAGAGCAATAGCTTACCCTTAAACTCGTTTTGTAGTTTCCTAGCAACGTTAATGGAGATAGGATGCAATGCTCTACCGCTCATGTACATCATATCGACATCCGACTTGAATGTATTTTTTATGTTAACCGACTCAAGCGTGTTTGTAAGCTTAAGACCAAAGGTTAGCCCAAGGCTATCGGCGGTTTGCTGCAAGGAATTGATGATTTTAACGGCATCGGGATACTTTAGGTCGTGCTCGAAAGCAATATCGGGCACGTTGGTTTTGAATTTTAAATTGGTATTTAGAATCCGTCGGAGCTCTTGAGGGCCCAATAGGGTTGGATTTAGCTTAACGAAGGTATGAAGCTTCTTTTCGGAAAGCAGGTATTTGGCAATGTCCTCGATCTCGTTGGCAGGACATCCGTGCATTGTGGAAAGAGTGATGTTATTAGAGAGCTGATAGGGAATATTTATTTTATCAATATCGGGGTAGATGGGTCTAAGCAGCTCAATTTTCTCAACCAACTCGTTCTTACAGCTGGCCATTTTATTAAAGAACCACTGAACGTTGGGCTGCTTAATACCTTCGAGGTTGTAGCCAACGCTCATGTTGAAAATAGTTTTAGGTGTACCGATATAACCCAGCTCATGGTTAAGAATGTGAATAATAACCCATGCATTTAGGTACTCGTTGAAGCTCTGCTGGATTTTTAATTCCTGCGACCACTCGCAATTGTACCCTTCGTCCTGCATATCGATGCAAGGTTTCGAGATTTCGAGCTCATCGAGAGTTTGAATGGTTTTTAACTCGATGTAACGGCATCCCATTAACCACGACACAATAATGTTTTGAGCAAGCTGAGTGTGAGGGCCAGCAGCCACACCAAGAGGAGTATCGATTTTTTGTCCAAAAATTTCGGTACTTAATGCTTTATTGGTGTTAGGATTGAAGAAAAGATCGCTGTTAATACCAAAAATTGAATGATTATTCTGAAATTCGCTCAAGATCATCTGGAGCAACTGCTCAACAGGCACAGTATAGAATTTATCGGTCATGGTTTTAGTAAAATGTTATATTGCAAATCTAAATATAAAGACTATAATAATTACATTTGACAATATTTTTATTCAGTTTTTAGAAAATTATTACAGATGATGTGCAAAGACCAGAAAAATATATCAGCAATAATTCTATCGGCTGGAAAATCTGAAAGGATGGGTTGGCCTAAGTTTGCATTAAAATTTGATAGTAAATTAACTTTTCTGGAAAAGATAACTAACGAATACTACTCCTTTGGCTGCAAGGAGATAATAGTGGTTATTAATACCAAAAATGCGGCCTTGCTTAGAGAATATAAGCTTGAGCTTAGGAATAACGTGAAGATTGTGGTAAATGAACATCCGGAATGGGAACGATTTTACTCCCTAAAGCTTGGCGCAATGGAATTAGCAAGCCCCAGTGCCGTGTTTATTAGCAATATTGATAACCCATTTGTAAGCAATAGCCTGCTGGAAGCATTAAAGAATAACAGTAAAAGTATAGACTACAGCTGTTTGTCGTATAGTGGAAAGGGAGGCCATCCGTTTTACCTCTCGGAAAGAGCTATAAGCGACCTAAAGGCAGAAAAGCAGGATCAGCTTCACCTTAAAGAGTTTTTGGGTAGGTATGAAAAAAGATTGATAAATACTAACGATGAAAAGGTTCTGCGTAATATTAATACCCCGGAGGATTATAGTAAGTATTTTGGGCGAGAAATAGAGGAGAGATAGATAAAGATTAACTACCTATCCCAATCAGCAACTGCACCTTTATAATTATCGGTGTAACCATAATGGGATGTAAAAATATATTCTGCTTCGGTTATTTTTATTAACATCCCCATAGACTCTACAGCCGTTTTTGTATCTGTATTGAAAAACTCATTAAATCTATCAATCTTACCATTCTTTAAACTTAGTGCATCACCTGTAAATAGATATTTGTTATTTACTAAGTAACACATAGAACCAACAGTATGCCCAGGTGTTAGGATAGTCTTAATTTTAACATTTCCAATATAAAATACCTGCTGATCGTCTAAAGTTGAATACTCCTTTGTATTTATCTTATTTCCAAAGAACAAAAATCTGTATTTTTCTCCTGTCAAGAGTTGCTCCTCGGCTTTTGATATGTATACCTTGGCATTTCTAAATAATTTAATTGCAGCCACATGATCGCCATCTGTATGCGTTAGAAGAACTGCTACTACACTATCGGGATCAATACTAAGTTTCGTTAACTCGGCAGACACAGCATCTATTGAATTTCCAGCATCAATAGCAATGTATTTTTGGCCATCTTTTATCAAATACAGATTAGCAAAAGAATCTTGCACCGAGAAAATATTATCGACAACTTCTTGTGTTGCTATAGTGGACATTTTCTTTAATTCCGATTTTGCCTTCATTGTATAACCTACGAATAAAAGAACAAATGCAAATATTACTATTCCAATTCCTAGTAAAACTCTTTTAACTGCCTTTTTCATATTCAATAGTTTTTCGAGTTACACACTATATGCTAAATAATTACAAATCAATTCCGAGTAAGTTCATTCAAAATAAATCCATAGATATCAGCCCTTTCCTTTATTATATTTAGAAACGTTGTAGCACCATTATGTCCTGCATCTTTCTCAACCTTAAGTAATATTGGATTGCTCTGAACTGCTCTACTTTGTAATCGTGCTGTGAATTTATAAGAATGCAAAGGAGGTACCCTATCATCATTCTCCGATGTAACAACCAGCATCGAAGGATAGTTTATATCCTCTTTTATATTTTGATAAGGAGAATACGCTAAAATATTTCTAAAACTTACACTATCGGTAACAGTTCCATACTCATCTACCCACCAATGCCCTGCTGTAAATTTTTCAAATCGTAACATATCTAATGGTGCAACTTCCGGAACTAATACTTTAAATAAATCGGGACGCTGTATACCTGCTGCTGCGACAACAAGACCTCCGTTCGAAGCTCCTGTTGCTGCTAACTTATCGTTACTTGTATATTTGTTTTTAATTAAAAAATCGGCCGCAGAAATAAAATCGTCAAAAGAATTTTGCTTATACTTCCCTCTACCCTGGAATGCCCAATCAGCACCTTTATCACCACCGCCTCTAATATTGGCGAAGGCATAAATGCCACCTTGTTTTACAAAGAAAACTATTCCAGGATCGAAATAAGGAGTTTCAACAATTCCAAATCCACCATAGGCCTTGAGTATCGTTGGATTCTTTCCATTTAATTTGATCCCTTTTTTATAAACGAGTATCATAGGAATCTTAACGCTGTCCTTTCCGTAGTATTCAACCTCTTTATACTCAATGTCACGAATATCATACTTAATTGAGGTTTTTCGGGCCAATTCCTTCTTGAATGTTTTTATATTAAACTTATACACAACAGGAGGTATTGTATAGGTTGTGTAGTTGAATAGTAAATCCTCATCGGAACTATTGCCACTAAATCCACCAACCGACGAAGCCAATGGAAATTTTAATGTGTATAGTACCTTTCCGCTATAATCGATAATCCTAATTATTGGACGCTGATTGGTTTGATAAAGAACAACCATCCTATCGTTAAAAGGGATTGTTCTAAGTAAAAGCATTTCTTTCTGCTCTGGAACAATGGTTCTCAGTTTTACAGAATCGCTAGGGTCAACTTCAACAATACTTCCATTGCTAGCATCTATTTTTGTAGTAGCAATAAACTTTCCGTTTTTACTATCCAGAATATTAATTCTTCTCTTTATATGGCCAACCAACGGTTTTAACTCTGGTTGCTCCGATTTGTAATCAATGTAGAAATAATTAATCGAACCTTTCTGTCTATCAATATATTCTAGAATAAAATACTGCTCATCGGAAGTTGTTAAATAACGCAAGTCGACAGATAGCTTATCTTTATCCTCAAAGATAAGTTTATCGGAACTTTGGTCATCACCAATTTTGTGGTAATAAACTCGCTGATGACGAATTACCCCAAACTGCCCTTGTTGTGAATAGGTTGTATAAAAAAATCCATTCCCCATCCATGCAATATTCGAAAACTTGAGTCCAACTAAATGATCATCGGTATGAATGCCAGAAATAGTTGAAACCACCTTTAATTCTTGCCAATCGCTACCATCTCGAGTATATTGATACGCTAACAGCTTCGAATCTTTCGATACTGAGTAATCTCTAATTCTTATTTTCTCCTTTATAGAAAAACGATTAGGATCGACTAAAATGTTGGGTTCTTTATCTAACTGCGATTGAATAAAAAGAGCAGGGACACCATCATTATAGGTTGCCAAACTAAAATAAAAATCGCCCATTTTTGAGGGACAATCAAATCTTATATTCGAATACCTATCAATTAAACTATACGAATTTGTTCTATCACTCGCTTTCGACAAATATTTATCGCTTTGTTTATCCTGCGTTTCAACCCATTCTATTGTCTCTACACTGTTGGTATTCTCAAGCCAACGATATTTATCCTCAATATAGTACTTATTAAAGAATGTGTCGATCGTCGTTTTTTGATTAGTAATGACAGGTTCGTACTTCTGACCAAATGTTAAAATGCAAAAAAACAAAAAAAGGCTAGTGATAAAATTTTTAATCATTATAAAATATTTTATATTTAATTTATTGTGAGAACAAAAATAATCACAAAAATTCAATATAAAATAAAAAACTATAGCATGTAATTAACTTTCGGGTTCGGTAGGGGGAGTAACCCTAAATAGCTTTACATTTTTGGCATTTAATCCCTTGAAGTTACGCTCGGTTTCGAATGTAACCTTATCGCCCTCCTCAAGTTCTTCCTCCATACCACTGATATGGACAAAAATACTTTCGTTGGTATCGATATCGCGGATAAAACCATAGCCTTTCGACTTTGTAAATGTAGACAGCACGCCTGTTCGAACAGGTTTAACGGGCAATTCGCTATCGTCTTGCTTAGCAACGCCAATCTGAATATCCTCAAGATTAATTTCTTCCTTATTTTTAGGATCTGGAGGGGTATCAGTAATATTACCAAACTCGTCGACATAGGCAATCATATCGTCAAGACTTTTACCTTTCTGAACATTTGCTTTACGTTCCTCTTTTTTTTGGAGTTTATCCTGTTGTTTTTTTATTCGTTTCTTCTCGTTTTCGCGTTTGTTGAATGATTGCTGAGATCTGGCCATTTGACAATTGATTTATAAAGTGATAAAGATTATTAACAAGGAAAAAATAAATGTTGCTTAAACTGGAAGAAAAACAATGACAACCGAATTATAATGCAGACAATGAAAATATTGCGATCCTATTTTCCCTTATGCAACAAAGATAATAAAAAATACGAAGTTTGCAAAATCGTACATAACCCTAGTGCATACAATATCAACGCAAATAGAGTTAAATATGATCGAAAATGCGAACTCCCCGGGTTGTGAATGAAAGACCTTGTTGCCCGGTTGTAGATATCATTACCGCCTCGAAAAGAGGGATTTGTTTTTCGGACTTAACCGCCCAATCGAATATGAAATTTCCGCCAGTACCACCAGCCGAATCGTTCTCGCCAATGACAATCTCGACGGTCTCTAAAGGTCTAACGAATATTGGCCTGCTAAAGTAGCTTCGAATTTTTTCGCCAGCGGTGTTAAAGTAGTCGGCATTAATGATATAGACAGTATCGATTCTTGAAACATTTCTAATGCTGGCTGTTACTGTAAGATTATAGGTTTTATTCTCGTGCTGCTGGTATATTTGCGAGTAAACCGGAAGGTAAGAGCTACCCTTAACCAAGCTATCGGCATTAGCAATATCTGAGAATCGATTACTCCAACTGGAGGCGTTTGTACTATCGCCAACTTTCCCCTTTTGGCATGCCGTAACTGTGAATATCAGCAATAAAATACATAGAATATTTCTCATATGGTATTTTTTATAGTAAACCACTAAAATATAATAATTCTAATTATGAGAAAGTAACTCTACAGAAAATTATTCATCCTCCACAATCCAGCTAACAGCAGCCTTTTCGGTAGTAAAAGGCTTAATGGTTAAATCTTTCTGCTTGAACTCGCCCATTATTGGAAAAATAATTATTTTAGGATTATCACAAATTACAGCCAGTTTCAACCGTTTAAGATTAGGATGGCTCTTAAGGTAATCCATTAAAGCAGCAAAATCCTCCATACTCATATTGAGCTCGCAATTACCTAAATTATTAATAACCCCCTTAGTTTTAGGAGTAATTAATTGATTGTTGAGCAAGTAATCCCACGACTTAATTATTTCATGAACATCGACCTTACCGGTAAACTCTCGAATTAAAATGGAATCGGGATACTGCTCGTGTCCCTTATACCTGATACTCATTTTAACTGAAATTTTAGTTTCAATAAATATAAGGATTTTTACAATATAAGTATATACAATATTGATTATTAGCTTTTAAATAGAGCTAAAACCATTCGTAGAGCTTATAGCCATCGGATAAGAAATAGTATAAATCCTTATTGAGATTATTGCCTTCGAAACCGATGTTCTCTAACCTTCTAAGGTGTCCTATCTCGGGAGGAAGCTCACGAATATCGTTATTGCATAAATCGAAACGCTCGATAGTTTCGGGAAAAGCCCTTTTTATATTGAAGTTAGAGAAATCGAAAGTTTCCAAATTGAACAGTTCGTTAATCTCGGGAGGAATTCGTTTAATTTTATTGCTGCCTATATTCAAATATTTTAGGTTTTGGCAACCCAATATCTCGACAGGAAACTCCTCGAATAGGTTAAAGGATAAATCGAGATACTCAAGGTTCTTCAATAACCCAAAGCTTTTAGGCAAATTCCTTAATGAGTTATTCCGCAGCTGAAGAACTCTTAAATTGGATAAATCGCCAAAGCTCTCGGGGAGCTGATCGAGTTCGATTTGATTAAGCAAAATGACCTCGAGTTTTTTAAGCTTAGAAATACTATCGGGCAAAGTATGAATAACATTATTATCGAACGAAACCTCCCACCAGTATTCCTCATCAATTAAGGCACTCCTATTATCGATAATTGCATCGGAGCTTAAATCGAGCTCTTTAATCCAATCGAGCTCCAGCGCCATTTCGGGGAAACTGTACAAAACGAGCTTTCTTAGATCGAGACTATCAGTATGCTCCTCTCGTTCCCTATCGATTCTCCTTTTGACAAAATCTTCCATAACTTAAACGCATTAAGTTAACATTCGATTGCCTGATGCTCCTTTCGCAAAAGATCGTTCACCGTTTTAACTGGGCTAAACGTTGCCAAAGGCACCTCAACAAAGATTGTATTCCAGTTACTCATTGCACCATTCCATAAACCGGGTAACTCCATTGCCTTAAGTTGCTTTCCATCCTTACTTTTGATGGATATAAAGCCCGTTTCGGGATCGCGATACTCTAAAAGATTAAACTTTTGACCATTAAAGTCCTTTGTACTACAAACTAAATCGACAGGATTAAAGTGAGTGGATTGGCTGAAGATCTCTTTCATAGTAGAATTGTTCAAATCGATCTGCGAACTTTCAACAATCTGCAACGACACTGTTCCGTTAGGATTAACAGCCCAGAATGGACCTCCCCCTGGCTCTCCCTGGTTCTTCACCATGCCACAAACACGAATTGGACGATTCAAAACATTAATCAAATAACGAATAGCCTCGTCTCTATTGGAAATATGTAGATTCGGAGATGGAGTAATGCAAAGCTCATCGCGGGTAAAATCCATAACATCGGAAATAAACTCATCGGAAATATCGTCAGACGAAGTTAGACGACGCAAATAATCGAAGATAAGATTCTGATAGCTAATTAGAAGTCCTGCCAGAGCCTTTTTATATCGAATGGTTTGAGGCTTTAGATGGTCGGGAGCCACATTATCGATGTTTTTGATAAAAATAATATCGGAATCTAAATCATTCAAATTCTCGATAAGCGCACCATGCCCTCCGGGACGGAACAGAAGTGTTCCATCGGAATTACGGAATGGATTATTGTCCATATCAACCGCAATAGTATCGGTACAAGGTTTTTGTTCGGAGAACGTAATATTTAAAGTAACATCGTAATGATTCTCATAGAAAGTCTTGACTCTCTCCACCAATTCTACAAAGCCATTCCGATGCTCGGGCGATACGGTTAGGTGTAAATGAACTTCGCCATGAATATTACGAACATACTTAGCACCCTCTACAATATGCTCCTCCAAGGCAGTTCGAGCAATATCGCCATACTTATGAAAGTATATCAGCCCCTTGGGTAGAAAAGCATAATCCAAGCCATTATCGGAGTTCAGCAAACAATCGATAATAGGAAGGTAATCGTTATTCTCGAGTAGTTCCTCCATCTTATATCCAATGCTCCATAGCTCATTGTAAAGTTTATCGTAGAATGGGAACTTCTTGATTTGCTGAAAGAAATAGTATATTGAGTTAAATGTTTTATCGTTAAAACATTCCATGCCCTTAACTGGAAAATCATCGCGAAACTCGAATAAATGCTTAAACATTCGCGTTGCAGCACCCGAAGCAGGAACAAATTTAAGGCTACTACCCTCGAAAGTCCTATACAAATCGATAAGATTATCCACCTCATCGGCATCAAGTCGAATAATACCATCGCCAACAACAGCAGTCTTTACTATTTGTAGAAACTGAAAACCCTTACTCAGCGATTCAATTTGGTTATCAAACTCTTTCGGAGTAATTTTCGTTGCCTCAAGTTGTTTTAAATCCAGATCGGTTAGCATAATTGTCTATTTTTACAATTCTTCACCAATATAAGGAAAGATAGACAAAATGGTAAATGTAGAATGTTAAAAAATGATGTTGTTATTGTTTATGCTCTGTAAAGAATTTACTACGAGCGCTGTTTTAGGATCAGAAAAACAAATAAAAAATCCAGACTTGAATCAATCTGGATTTTGTGTTGCCATAGTATAATGTAATTATGCTTTATCTTTCCAAAAGAACTCAAGCTTACAAAGATTCTTTGAATCGGTAACACGACCAATATTCACAATACTATTATTATCGGCAGTATTAAAACGTTCTACCTTTATAACATCGCCCTCCTTTCCTTCGGCATTGAAGTTTACAATAATCTTATGTGGAACTGATTTTTTGAAATGATCGATAGTGAAAGTGTTATAAGCCCAATCGATATAACGAACATTGTTCACATGCTGATTCATGTCGATATCGCCTATACGAACATCGAACTGTTCTGAGAATGTAGGCTCAACACTTTGATCCGAAATTTTAGCAGCAGTCCTAGCAATTGAAGACCTATCGGCAAATTCGAATCCCATATACCAATCGTTAATTCGAACAGGACGACGAGTGTTTATGTCGAGCACAATCCAACTGCTCGATGCAGCCATCACCTTATCTCCATTACTACTATAGAGTTCAAAATCGCGCAAGGCAAAAATGCCCTCGGCACCTCTTGGCCAAGTTACAAGCGTAAGTTCCTCTGTCCATTTAGGCAAATCGTAAATTTCGACTTCAACCCGAGACAAAACCCAAATCCAACCCTTATCCTGTAAATCATCAAACCCATACTTAAGTTTATCGGCATGTTCCCAAGCTATTTCCTGCAAGAAATTAAACAATCCTGGAATACTTAGGTTTTGGTTCAAATCAACTTCGTACGAGTGTACTTTTAGGTGATGTTGATAATACTGGGGAAATGAAAAATCCATTATAGGTAATTTTAAACTATTAAATATTGAACAAGGAATGATGAGTAAACATCTAATCAAAAACCATCTACCTTGTTCATCATTCGACTATTTCTTAGCAAGTTTCTCCATAAACTTTTTGGAGTCGATAATGTAACGGGTGTGAGTACCTCGACCAATCTCGCCCTCATCATCCCAAGCAACAACCTCAAAGACCAACCGTTTACCATCTATTTCTATTAACGTTGCCTTACTTGATACTGTCATTCCCATTGGAGTTGCCTTAGTGTGCTTAACACAAACCTCTACGCCAACGGTATTAAAGCCCTCAGGCAATTTAGGTAAAACAACATTTAACGATGCATTCTCCATAAGAGCAACCATTGCTGGCGTTGCAAATACATCCACCAATCCCGAACCATACTTCGACGCAATATTATTGTCTCCAACAATCTCAGTTGCTGTATATTCAAGTCCTATCGTTAAGTTAAATTCCATGTTGCTTACATTTGCTATATTCTATGACAAAGGTAATTGTTTTTTGCTTATTTTAAACGACGAGAGACAATGAGTGACAAGTGACAAAATAACGGTTTGGATGATTGTGGTTCTTTACTCTGCCAACACTATTTTGATTTGACTTTTACAATCATCATTTTAAATCAATCAATCATCCAACTAAAAATTCTAGATTTGTATCTACTAATACCAATAACTATGAGCAGCATAATAATAGAAAGACTTAGCAACGATGAAATAACCAAGCGTGGTATAAAGAATTGGCCAATCTGGACAAAAGAAGTCTCAGAATTTGATTGGTTTTATGACACTGAAGAAGAGTGCTTAATTCTCGAAGGCGAAGTTGAAGTCAGCTCAACTGAAGGTGTATATACCATCAAAGCAGGCGATTTTGTGACGTTTAAACAAGGCTTAAAGTGCGCTTGGAAAGTTACAAAGCCAATCCACAAGCATTACAATTTTTTATAGATTATTGATATTACAAAACATAAAGGCTGGAAAATTCCAGCCTTTTCTATCTCAATAAAAATGACTACTGCTTAATTTTATCGGCCATTGCTTTGGCAAGTACATCGTACTGGACTAGTTTCTCCTCACTTGGTTTGCCGTATACCTCACACGCATCAGAAACTAACTCCAACTCGCTCTCCTCAATAAACTTCATAAGGTTCTTCACCCCTCCTCCATTCCAACTATAACTGCCAAATAGTCCAAGGTACTTATTCTTAACGCCCATATGAGTTAACTCGCGGGTTAATTGCTCCATAAGTGGAAACATTTGCGAGTTGTAGGCACACGAACCAAGTATCAATCCCTTATATTTCCAAATCTCGTTAATCAGATGACTGATATGAGTTCTAGACACATCATGAATTCTGATATTTTTCACCCCACATTCGGCTAACTTACGGCCAATATAATCGGCTATCTCCTCGGTATTTCCATACATCGATGCAAATACAATTACAACACCCTCTTCGGCTTCGTAACGGCTCCATTTATCATATAAATCAAGAACTTTTGCTGGATTCGAACGCCAAACTGGGCCATGTGTTGCTGCAACAACCTTTACAGTTACACCCTTTAGCTTTACAAAAGCCTTCTGAACCATATTGCTGTATTTTCCAACAATGTTTGAGTAGTAGCGGCGCATCTCCTCCTCGAAGAAATCAAAATTAATTTCATCGTCAAAAATGCCACCATCCAAGGTACCAAAACTTCCAAAGGCATCACCGGAGAAAAGAATCTGATCGGTAGTATCGTAGGTCATCATGGTTTCGGGCCAATGCACCCAGGGTGTCATAACAAACTTAAGTTTATGATGACCCAAGTCCAACATATCGCCATCGTCAACCTGATGAAGGTTCTCCGTTATACCCCAATACGCTTCTACCATTTTAAAAGTCTTGGAGTTACCAACCAACTTAACACCCTTAAAATGATCGAAAATAGCCTTAATTTCACCTGAATGATCGGGTTCCATATGGTTAATAATAAGGTAATCGAGACTCCTTCCGTTAAGCAATTTTTCGATACGCTCAATATAGTTGCCTGCGGCTCTATCCTCGATGGTATCAACCAAGGCAGTTTTATCATCAACAATAAGGTATGAGTTATAGGAAACTCCTCTATCCAAAGGCCAAATGTTTTCGAATAAACGTTTACGACGATCATTTACGCCAATCCAATGAACTTTTCCAACAACTGGAACTGTGTAATACATATGCTTAGTTTTAATTATTCTCAATTTGATTGCAAAAATAATAAACTTGACTCGGTATTTACATGACAAATAATTGTTATTTAACAAAAAAGGCTGCTGAACATAATCAGCAACCTCTTTTAATAGGAAACCCCAAAATGATACTTCGTTATTCTTTAATATATACCTTGTAATCCCATGGTTCTAATGTCATTTCCTGATCGGCAATAAACACCTTTTTATCACCACTGAAGTACTCTGTGTAATTCCCGATATATCCATCACCTGCAAACTTAACAGTCTGTTTTGCTGCTGTTAAATTGAACACCATAAACAACTTTTCGGTATCGCTCTCACGTGTAAATGCAAATACAGTGCTATCAGCATTGGTTTTAATACGGAAAATATCGGCACCTGTTTCTCCTGCATTCAGCACACTATACTTTTTCTTTAAAGCAGTAAGTTTTTTGTAAAGATCGGTCATATTCATTGGATCATTCCAAACAACAGTATCCTTATCAAAAAATCTTAATCTCTTATTGAACCCAACTTCCTGTCCAGTGTAAATTAGTGGCATACCATCAATCACAAACGAAAGAGTTGCCATTGATTTAACTGCATCGCCCATGCGCTCAAGTTCTGTTCCATTCCACGAATTCTCATCATGATTGGTAATAAAATTCATTTTAAGAGCACTCTTTGGATAGGTAGCCGTCTTTTTCAATAAATACTGCTCCAAATCTGTAACATTCTTTTTTCCTTGTGCTATAGAATTCATGATATGATGAAATTCCCAAGCATAATCAGTATCGAAAGCATACTTCATTAGGTCAATATTTTCAGCTTCAGCAAGCATAAAAATTGGCTTAACGGCATTAAGTTCGGTACGCGCCTCGTTCCAAAAATCAGCAGGAACCTCTGCTGCAACATCGCAACGGAAACCATCCAGATTTATATCTGTCACCCAATATTTAAGCATATCAATCATATACTTACGCAATTCAGGCTTACTATAGTCAAGCTTAATCACATCAGTCCAATCGAAAGGAGAAATCAGATTGCCTACTGAATCGCGAGCATACCAATCTGAATGCTCTTTAAAAAGAACTGCATCATGCGATGTATGGTTTGCAACAATATCAATAATAACTTTCATGCCTAATTCATGAGCCTTTGCAACTACCTGCTTAAAATCATCGATAGTTCCATATTCAGGATTGATACCGTAATAATCTTTAACAGAATAGTAACTACCCAATGATCCTTTTCGGTTAACTTCTCCTATTGGATGAATCGGCATAAACCAAAGAATATCTACACCAAGCTCCTTCAATCGTGGCAAATGAGTTTCGAATGCTTTAAAAGTTCCTTCAGGGGTATACTGACGAAGATTCACTTCGTAAATAGTAGCACTTGGCACCCAACTAGCGTGCTCTACTTTGAATGGTTCAACCTCTTTTTTTGGCTGCTTACACGAAACTGTTAGCAACGTAGTTGCTAAAGCAAAGGCTACCAAAAAATTTTTAAGCATAAATAATGGAGATCTTTTCATCATTAAAATAGGTTTAGTTATAAATTATTGTTAAATTGATATAAATTTTAAAAAAAAGAAAAATTTCAAGAATCACTGTATGCTAGTTTTCACACGTTTGCGAAATAATATCTGTAGCATTTTCAGGGCTTTAATCGTCGTTAGCTAATATAGCATTGATTTTTTTTATATTTTTGCAAAGGTGGAAAAAATTGTCTCGAATACAATTTATTACTATTTAGTTTTTTGATTAACAAATAGATAAATGAGACAGGTTAATTATTGAGGGATTTTTTAAAAAATTTGAAACACCTTATTTTAGTTAATAAACTTAAATGTTATTAGAATGAAAAGAGTTTTAGTTGCGACTGGTGGAGGTGATTGTCCTGGCTTAAACGCCGTTATTAGGGCAATTGTCAAACGTGCCTCACAGGAGCCAGATTGGGAGGTAATAGGAAGTATTCAATCATTCGATGGGATTCTTCGCGAACCAACCGAAATTCGAGTTTTAGATGAAAAAGCAGTTGCAGGTATTCACGTACAAGGTGGAACTATTATTGGAACCACCAACAAGGGAGGCCCCTTTTCATGGCCAATTAAAAACAAGGATGGATCATGGGGTGCTGTTGATCGTTCCGATGAAATGATTCGCAAACTACAGTATCTAGGTATTGATGCAGTTATTAGCATCGGTGGTGATGGTTCTCAGAAAATATCTCAGCAACTATATGAAAAAGGCCTAAATGTTATTGGTGTTCCTAAAACAATTGATAACGACCTTTCTGCTACAGACTTTACCTTTGGTTTTCAAACAGCAGTGCAAATTGCTACCGATGCCGTTGATAAACTTGTAACCACAGCATCGAGCCACAACCGCGTACTTATTCTTGAGGTTATGGGTAGAAATGCTGGCTGGATTGCACTACATGCAGCAATTGCTGGAGGTGCTGAGGTTTGTCTTATTCCAGAAATTGCATACGACACCAATAAAGTTGCTGAAAAACTAAAGAGTAGGTACGATAAAGGCAAAGGTCACGCAATTGTTGTAATTGCTGAAGGTGCAATGCCTATTGGAGGTTCATTAACCTCGGAACTTAGCGATGAAGTTGGATATCATAACCTTCGCCTTGGTGGAGTAGCACACAAACTCATGAACGATTTAAAGAAAATCGGATTTGATGCCGATATTCGCGAAACTGTTCTTGGACACTTACAACGCGGGGGTATTCCTGTTGCTTACGATAGAGTTTTAGCAACACAATTTGGAGTTAAATCTTTTGAAATGGTTCTAGAGGGTAAATTCGGAGAAATGGTTGCATACCGCCACCCTGATATTATCTCGGTACCACTGGTTGATGCTATAAATCGTCCGAATTTTGTAGAGCCTGATTGCGACTTGATTAATACGGCAAGAGGCGTTGGAATTAGCTTTGGAGACTAGTAAAAATATGAAAGGGAGCACAACGCTCCCTTAATTTTTTATATTCTTCTACAAACTACATCGAATCGGTACAAACACTACAGGTAAATGGAATTTTAATATTCGAGTATTCCATTAACTCATAACCTGCATCACGCATATCTTCATCCTCAGGCTCATATTGCCACTCAAGATTTACAGCCACACCAGCATCAACAAATTCATTCATCTTTTGTAAAAAAGTGATTAAATACTTGTACGATGCCGAGTTAATATACTTAAAGAATAATCGTAATTTAATTGGTTTGGATATACCAGTTTTAATAATCTCTGCCAAATATTCATCGAGCCATTTCATTACTGGATCAAAAAAGTTAGAGATATTCTCAGGATGACTAACCCCTACAATTGAAAAACTCCCTGTTTGCGGCTCAAAAACCACTTCGGGTGAATCTTTTTTTGGCAGTAAATGTAACTTTTTCATTGTTTTAAAGGGTTTGATAATACAAAGTTAATCAATTGGCTTTGCAATCATTTCGAACGGAACACAAAGAATCTCTGCAAACTCCTCTCCTGCTTCTTCCAACTCTGCATCTAATTGTGGATATTTCCATGTAATAAGTACATCACTCCCATTCTTATGAAGCTCCTTAATCTTATTAAGCAAAATAAGCAACATTTTTGAAGATGCTGTATTGAAATAATCGAAATCTAGAACAAAATTTGTGTATGGATTTGGATTCTTAATGTAACTATCCCACCACTGAATTATTGGTAAATAGTACGACTTAACATCTTCGGGCAAAGATCTTCCTTGCATAATAAAAACACCTTTTGCTCTGTCGAATTCCACAAAGGGTGTAATGGCGCTAGACTCAAGGAAAAATCTATTCATAGTAAATTAACTTTTTGAAACAGACTGAAAACTAATCATTTTAAAAGGAACTTCAAGCATATCAGAATAATCAGAACCCGCATCCATCATATCTTCATCGTCCTCCTGGTAATACCATTCTATAGTAACGTTACTTCCTGCCTCGTGCATATCGTTCAACACTTCAAAAAGTTCTAAAATCATCTTTGATGATGCTGTATTAAAATAATCCATTTTAACCTTAAGGCTCGTTATAGAGTTTGGTGCCTCGGCATAACTCTTCATCCATTTTAAGATTGGATTATAAAATTCTTTAACATCCTCTGGTAAAGACTTCCCCGAAAGTTCAAATATGTTATTTACTTGATCTAATATAACTTCAGGTGTTTCCGGTGTTCCCTTGATATTTAATGTATCCATATCTTATTAGATTATCGTCACTAATTCTTCAATATTAACAAATATAAGAATAAACATTCAAAATTCAATCAAAAATAACTCTACTTATACATAAAAATAGAAACCATTAATCAAACTAGATTACATTTTGATACTGAAAAGAAGTTTTAAGACTTATAAGGAGACCTATGTGTATTCATTAAAATATGAGGTGTATCGACATGAATATCATTGTAAAACTCGAATCTATCTATTAATTCACCAAAGATATAAGCTATAACAACTATACCCACACTCCCTGTTAAGAACAATAAATTAACTAGAGGTACCATAATTCCCACAAAAAATCTAATAAAACTAAGTATAACTCCCCTACTTAATATTTCCTTGTATGCAAAACGAACCAAATAAAGAATGCCCTTTATGGCAATTAATCCTACTGCAATGCTGCTATAGCCAGACAGCATAAAACCCAAAGTGACGGCTGTTAAAACAGTATTAGCACTATGAATTGGAGTTGAATACTTTTTGTCGGTTACAGAATAAACAAATTCAATTGCAAATAATAGCAAAATGCCAATTATTACTGCTAAAATTATATATGCAATGCTACCTCCAATAAACAGAGCAAATAAAGATGCTCCAAAGAATGCTGTAAAAAAAAGTATCTCTCGACTCAACCAACTCGACTTGAAATTAAGCACAGATCGATATGCCCTTAATGGTTTTCCAAGATGCAAAGTGCTCAACGCCATTCCTAAGATTCCAAGTACTCCAAATGTATAGGAATAGTTTTCAGCATCGGGATTGAGCATTAAATTAATCATCCATCCCTCCAACAACGCTGCAATTAAGGTGAAAAGGACTAGAGGCCACTCGCTAAAAGAATCTATTTTAGATTCTAAAGGTTGTATATTCTCAACTCTTTGTGTATCGAAACCCGATACCGACAAATCGACTAAAGGTACAGATGCTGCAATATTCCCGTTCTTTAAATTGATTCTCGGTTTTGTATGTTTTATAGATAACCCAGGGGCTACGACACTATCCGTCACTTCAATATCTCCGTAACTCAATGCACCTGTAGGACAAGCGTTAGTACAGGCGGGAATTAATCCTTCTTTCAAACGACTATTGCAAAGATTACATTTTTCGACAACACCCTTAGCCTGATTAAACTGAGGAGCATCGAATGGACAAGCCCAGGTACAATACCGACAACCAATGCATCGTTCGGAATGATGAATAATTGCTCCAGTTACAGAGTCCTTTTCGTATGCATTAGCAGGACAAGCGTTTAAACAAGGTGCATCGATACAATGATTACAGGCAATAGATAGATTTATAAACCCTGATAGTGGAACCTTTAACCTGTTGTATGTTTGAACCTGCCGCCACGATATTGGTGGTTGAGTTTTATTCTCGTTATAGCAAGCCACAAGGCAAGCATGACAGCCTACACATTTTGAATAATCGAAATTGAATCCTTTTTCTGTCATCGCTTATCGGGTTACTCGTTTAACATCAACCCGATTATTATGAAATGCAGAACCATGTCCCATATCAGTTTCGCGACCAGCAGAAAGGACATTCACGGGTGCACCCTGTGTTTTCCACCATCCATTTGGAATAACAACACACCCAACTCTTACCTGATAGCTAATCTCTGCTGCAATGGTAAACCGACCTCTATCATTAAAGACTTCTACCAAATCTCCATTCTTTATACACCTAGCTTCAGCATCTTTTGGATTTATATTGATTGTTGGAGATCCACCTACCATTTTAATTATATCTAAATTGCCGAACTGCGAATGAATCCTATTTTTTGTATTGGGGCTCATCAATAGCAATGGATAATTGTTTTCACCATCGGATATCTCCTTTGCTGGAGTATAAGACGGAAGAAAATCGACATTCCATTTCTGATTTGCCTCAACAGAGTACAATTCTATTTTACCTGATGGTGTATGAAATTTAAAATCAGAGAATGCTATTTTCTCCAAACCTGGGGCAAGAATTGGCTCTTCTTTAAGTTTCGCCATCGATAGGGATGGAAATTGAGATAACTTCTCGTTCAAAAACTCCTCGATATGCACATCGCCATTGGGCAAAAGAATTCCGTTAAGTTGATCATCGGAAAATCCCAATTTCTTTGCAAGTAAGAAGTAAATCTCGGTCTCGGGTTTAACCTCCCCGGCGGGTTCAACAACCTTTTGCCTTAGTTGAACATATGGATTCCAGTACGAGCCAACAATATCGGTTTGCTCAAACATGTTCTTTGCCGGCAGAACAATGTCGGCTTCGAGTGCTGTATCGGTAAAGAATTGCTCAACAACAACACGGAAATCGAGAGCCCTAAATGCTTCTAGTACTTTGTGTGTATCTGGATTCTGAGTTAAAGGGTTTCCCCTTTCAACCCAAATCATTTTTAGCTTAGGATTATCGGTACCTAGCATATCAACACCTAACCGAGCAGTAGATATGGATCGACGAGTTATTCCATCGGGCTTTTCGGGTGGATAGTAGCACAATGGTTCCAATACATCATCGAAAACATAGCTCTGCAAATTGGCATAATGCCAGCAAGCCCCAGGTTTACCAATATTCCCAGTTATAACCGATAACGCAAGTATAGCCCGAACTGTTTGCCCGCCATTGGTATATCGCTGCATACCATAGCCCGGGATCAATGTCATTGGTTTGATATTCCCGATATACCATGCCAGTTTTTGTATCAACTCAACCGATACGCCTGTAATTGCGCTTGCCCATTCTGAAGTACACTGTTGAACCGACTCCTTAAACTCATCGAAACCAAGTACATATTTTGATATAAAATCCCGATCGATCCAATCATTTTCAATAATAATATTAGCTATAGCCAAAGCCAAAGCAGCATCGGTAGAAGGCAAAGGTTGAAGTAGCAACTCTGCCCTTTGCGAAGAATCCGTTCTACGAGGATCTATAACAACCAACTTGGCCCCGCCATCCAACGCTTTACCAAGGGGTACCATCTCGTGAATGTTACTCTCCGCCGAATTCTTGCCCCAAAGCACAATCAACTTGGCATTTTCGAGATCCCACGGAACATTATGTTTATTTTCGCCAAGGGTTAACCGAGTGGCCTCTAAACCCGCAGGCCAGCATAAGTTACCATATATGGTGGTAACTCCGCCATATATTTGTCTCCAGAATCGTCCACTTATCTCATTGAGTAATCCGGACATTCCACTGGCTGCATAGAAAAGAACACTTTGACTACCGTGTTCCCGTTTTAACGAAGTTAACTTTGATGAAATTGTGTTGAGCGCTTCATCCCAAGTAATTATTTTGAACTTACCCTCTCCAACCCTTTTATGCGGATAAAGAATTCGATCCTTCGAATTGGCACGCTCAACATAGCTTTGCCCCTTTAGACAAACGCCGTTGGGTGTTGCCAAATTGGATGATAGAGGAGAAACGCTAATAATTTTGTTACTATCGACAATAACCTTTAAACTACATGTACTGTAGCAATTGCGAGGACATGCAGTTATATATTCTTTCATGAACTATAAGTTTCCTGTAGGTTTACTTGGTCTCCTGCTTGTACTGCATTTCGGAAATGGCATAACCATCCTTAAAGAAGAAAACTGTACCCCATTCATGGTCGACCCTTGTATAGAATGTAATTTGGTCGTTTCGGTTATAAACGGTACGGGTTATAATTATTCTTGGCAAACGTATAACCTCTTCGGTACGTTCACGAGTGTATCTTCTGGTAATATCATCGGGAGTTAAAAGGCGAACAACCTGATCGGCATCTTCGCTACCTATCTTGGCACTCATTTTCTCGGCAACAAGCTTTAATCGCAAGGCAGCATCGCGTTTCTTTTTATCCTCCAGCTTAAGGTTTTGTTCAATTAATGCCTTAGCAGCCGCTTCGTCTTCGCGTTTTTTCCGTTCTACTTCCTGCTTAACCTTTTCCTCATCAATTTTACGTAACTCCTCCTGTGCTTTTGCCTCGGCAATAGCTCGCTCCTCGGCATCCTTTTTCAGCTGAGCCTCTTTTTGGATTCGAGCCTCCTCATCGGCTTTAGCTCGAGCCTCCTCGGCTAATCTTGCCTTTTCGGCTTCGTCCTTAATGCGTTGCTCCTCTTTAATTCGAGCCTCCTCGGCTGCTTTTTGCTTAGTTTCTTCGGCTAAACGAATAGCTTCGGCTTCTTGCTTTGCCTTTTCGTCGTCTAACCGTTTCTGTTCAGCAATTTGCTTTGCCTCTTCGTCTGCCTTGAGTTTTGCTTCGGCAACCGCCTTAGCCCTAGCCTCATCATCCAATCGTTTTTGCTCGGCCAATTGCTTGGCTTCCGTCTCTGCTTTAATTCTGGCCTCCTCGGCTGCCTTTAATCGAGCCTCCTCGGCTTTTTTTAGAGCCTCGTCCTTTGCCTTTGCCTCGGCAATTGCACGCTCTTCGGCTGCTTTCTTAATTTGTTCTTGCTCTTTTAACTTGGCCTCTTCCTCTGCTTTACGCTTGGCCTCTTCGGCAAGTCTTTGCTTTTCGGCTTCCTGCTTAATTTTCTCTTCCTCTAAACGCTTTTGCTCGGCAACACGTTTGGCCTCTTCTTCGGCCTTTAGTTTTGCCGCGGCTGCGGCTGCGGCTCTGGCCTCATCGTCCAATCTCTTTTGCTCGGCCAACTGTTTTGCTTCCGCTTCGGCTTTAATTCGAGCCTCTTCGGCTGCTTTTTGACGAGCCTCCTCGGCTTTCTTTAGGGCTTCCTCCTTTGCCTTTGCCTCGGCAGCGGCACGAGCCTCGGCCTCTTTTTTAATTCGTTCCTGCTCTTTTATCTTGGCTTCTTCTTCCGCCTTACGCTTGGCCTCTTCGGCAAGTCTTAACTTTTCGGCTTCCTGCTTAATTCGTTCCTCCTCTAAACGTTTTTGCTCGGCAACACGTTTAGCCTCCTCGGCTGCTTTTAGCTTGGCTTCTTCGGCCGCCTTAGCACGAGCCTCTTCCTCTAACCTTTTCTGCTCTGCCACCCTTTTGGCCTCCTCGGCTGCCTTAAGTTTGGCCTCCTCGGCTGCCTTTAAACGGGCTTCCTCTGCCCGCTTCTGGGCTTCCTCCTTTGCCTTTGCCTCGGCTTGGGCACGGGCTAACGCCTCGGCTTTGATTCTCTCGGCTTCCTTTTGCTTTGCCTCGGCTTCAGCCTTTTTCTTGGCGTCCTCCTCGTCCTTCCGTTTTTGAGCTTCGGCTATCATTTGCTGCTTATTGGCCTCTTCGGCTTTTGCAGCCTCCTCCTTTTCCTTATTTTTGATTTCTTCGGCTAACTGCTTGGTTTCTTTCTCGATTTTCTTTTGAACCGTAGCGGTATAGTCCATATCATAATCAAAATCGTCAATATCTCCAGCATAACGAATTTTAGCAACTGGATTGCTATATATCATAGTTTCCTTCTCGTTAGCCTGCTTAAATAGTTCCACCTCGAATTGATTTACATGCTCAATATCTTTACGGAATGATTCGGGAACCTTTGTGTCGATAGCTATCTTCTTGGCAACATAGCCCTCTTTCTCGAAAGAGAGGACAAAATCGTTGTTATACTCCAGATTTACCTCGAAACGGCCACGATTAATAGGAACCTCCTCGACAATTTGTCCATTACGGTAAAGCACAATTTTAGATCCTGTAGTTTCGCCTTTCTTAATTATTAAACGAACATACACCTTTATCGCTGCCTGCGAGTATGCCTGCTCGAAAGGAAGTGCAAGTAAAATAAGTAGAAGTAAACTAAATATTAGTGATTTGATATGATTGTACTGCCTCATACTATACTATTCAATTTTACGATTGTGATTACTCATCAAATCATCTAACAAAAAAAAGAAAAAAATTTAATATTTCTACGAAAACAAATGCTAATCTGTTCGACAACCATTAATAATTTCTCGTTGAAGCTTACTTTCATTATTTACCGTTTCAAAGAAATCATTGATATAACCGATTGCGTTGTACTTTGTTTTATTGTCAATATAAGTAAACGACTCGATACATCCAATTATTTCGTTCTTCTTTTCGTTAAAATGGCTAATGGCATCCAAAAATTCGTTTTCGGTTCGGCAGTACCCGTTAAAGTAACGTTGTGTTACCGATTTTATGGGCAATTGCTCGGCAGGTAAAGCGTATGGTGCATTTACAAAACCCGAGAAATCGAAATCGAATGGGACTGGAACTGGTGGTGCGGCTATTTCTGGCTCGATAAGGGTGATATTGTGCAACGCTTTAATGGACCAATCGGTGTGACCAATCATATACTGGAAAATAGCCATTCGCGTGGCGAACTCGTGGCTGCATGCATTGGGGTGAATGTTTTTTTGCTCATCGACAATACCGCCTAACCGAACTGCCATTAGCACCGATGGCTCAAGCAGAAAACCGTACATCGATATACTTTTATCGGAAAATTTGTCGAGTAAGGCAATTCTCACCAAGCGTACCCGGTAGCTGTACTGCGGCGAAACAATTTCATATAACCTATAAATAAGGTACTCCTTTAGCAGCAGCTGTTCGGACTGAGATCGGTCGAAGCATTGAAGCACCAGCTTAACCTTTGATATTCCCTCGAAGGGTGTGTTGCGCACATCTTTGGGCGAAAATTTAATCCACAACGGGGGTTGGCTACAGTTATTGGGATTGCGGCGAAAAATACCCCGCGTTTTGATTTCGACATCGAACGTTGGCCTTCCGCCCCAGATATTCCTGTACCGAAACTGTGCTTGATGATAGCAGGGCTTACCGCTATTATCGTGTCTTATCTCATCGAAACTATAGGTTAACTCGACCTGAAGAGCTGAGGTGTCGGCAAATAGAGATGGCTCAACCTCCTGCGAGTGTACATTGGGCATTAATATAAACAGGTAAACTAAAGCTATAGCTCTACGCAGAAAATTCATCTTCGCCTTTTTTGCAAATTTAGGCGAAATTAGCATACAGTTGTTTTTTTAATTTGATATGGGGAAGCGCTCTAGTGATGATACAAGTATTCCAATACATTATTCAATTTTACTGATGATAGCTACAGCTTTACCAAGGCTTATTACAAATTTACCAGAGCAAACTACAACTTTACCAAAGGAAGTTGCAACTTTACCAGAGCGTGATATGAAAAGCTGGATGCTTGTTGCAACTTTCCGATGCTTTATTCTATAAAAATTGGAGCTTATTACAGATTTCTAGCTGTAACTTGTAAACTTCAGATTGCTAATAAGCTTGTACTGGGGACTTGTTGCGCCAAAAACAGACTTAACATAGTTTTTTACATCGACAGAAATATCCACGATGCCGACGTTTGTTTTATAAAGCACTTCGTTTCGAGATAGGCGAGCGATGGTTAAAGGTGTTTCGGCATTAAGTACGGCCATATTCTTAGTTTTTAAATCGTTGTAAAGGGCTGTAAGGGATTCAACCTTTAGGTCGGTTTCGTTTGGGGCGTATGCAGTGATGGACGATAAGAGCTTAATTAGCCTGTCGAAATTATCTAAACGGCTATCGTAGCTCATCTGCGAGGATGAAATTTCGACAATTTCGTTCCCCTCGGCAGCAGCGGCACTCTTCTCGGCCTCTGTTTTTTTGCGGATGCTCTACGGCCCTGCAGCTTGCGGATAATGGTTCGTACGCTTTCGTCCTCCTGAACGGTGGTATCGGATGCTTTTATGGCGTTGTTAACCCTTGTAATTAACTTGCCAAAAGGGGAAAAAGCCGAATCGCGTGTGCTTACTGCATTTTTATAAGCAGGCTCGGCGGAATTAACAGCCGCGATAGCGGCTTTGGCCGTATCGAGGAGTGTGTTTAATGCGGCTGGTTTGAGAGCTGCCTTTGAAGGGTTAAAGTTTTCGCCAAATGCAGCTGTTTCGATGACCAGTTTTTCGAAATTTGCCACATTTTTAGCATGTCCTGTTTCTGAAGTACTTGCCATAATTAATAGTTTAAGGATTTATACTAAAAGGCATTTGTTGATTAAATTTCGGGAGTTCTGACGAAAAATAAAATAGTGTTGTACAATTAATTATTAACAGGTTGTTAACGAAACAGGTATGGAGAGGGGGCATGTGCAGGAAATAGTCTTGCAAGCTTATTCAGGGTTAACCACTCTGAAAGGTTTTAGCGCCTGACTAAAGAAGCACGCAGTAGAATCGCACATCAACGATGAGTATTAACTTTCGCTTTTAAAATTTATTGAGGAAATTTCATGTCAAAACGTCCTTCTGCAATTGTTATAGAGGAAGTACAATTTTCTATTGAGGTAATATTGTCAATGTAATATTTATTAGCATTGAAGGAAAAGCGCCCCGATATGATTCTATTTATTGTATCATATTTTGTTATTTCTAAAATTCCTGTTGAAGAAATGGAATCATTTTGATAATAACATTTCTTCTCATAATCAATAAATGCAGCAATGCTAGTTCTATTTAAATAATACAAGCCTACTTTATTTTTAAAGCCATATATGTCAATTGATTTTTGTTTATCACTATATCAAGATTTGGCTCTGGAAATGAAAAACCACTTGGTATCCATATCTTTTCATTTACCAAACATCCAAAAGTATTGTTTCCAGTCAGTGTTTCAGGTGGAAGTTTATCCTCATCATCCTTATCGAAACATGAGGATGCATTGATCATCAAGAAGCATAATGCAACGATTAAATAATTTAAAATTTTCATGGTTATGTATTCAATTATAAAATAGTATAAAAATTTAAAGAGCATAATTTATATCAAAGCGCCCCTCTATAATGTTTATAGTTGAATCGCATGTATTACATGCAGCAACATTAGTGATGTATTTTGATGCTCTAAAATTGAATCGTCCTGATACTATTTTATTTACAGAATCATACTTTGTTATTTCTAGTATCCCGGTTGAAGAAATCGAATCTGTTTTATAATAACAATTTTTCACATCATCATTAAACTGAGCAAAACAATTTAAACTATTAAGTTTATAAATACCCTGATGTAATGGTTTATCTATTATTATTAAAATTGATTGATTTATGTTATCCAATGTTTTTGAAGCAATAATTTTAAATTCGTTAGAATCTATGATCGCTTCTAAATTAGGAGTACCAAAATGGGGCTGTCCTTTGTTTAGCCAAACAATATCATTTACCAAACATCCAAAAGTATTGTTTCCAGTCTGTGTTTCAGGTGGAAGTTTATCCTCATCATCCTTATCGAAGCATGAGGATGCATTGATCATCAAGAAGCATAATGCAATGATTGAATAATTTAAAATTTTCATGGTTGAAGTGAATATTTTAAATCGAAACGCCCCTCGGTAATGCTGAATAAACTATCGCAACCACAATCGCTGGCTTGAGCCTCCGTAAAATATGCTTTAAAAGAAAACAGGCCAGACACTATCATATTGATGGTATCGAATTTTGTTATAGTTAACTCCCCTACATTTTTGGAATTAGAGCCGTAATAGCAATAGGCTCCTGTTTCACACCTAGATTCAAAGTCGGCATGGGAATTAACGTTCGAATTAAGCGTATAAACCATGCCTGAATTAATTTCAGTATCTTTCAACACAAATCCAATAGACTGTGAATTATCTTGATTGGCTCCAACAGATAAGTAATTATAACTACTATTGACCCATGCAACTGTGCCTACAGAAGAAAACGGAACTCCTCTAGGAAGCCACACTTTCCCATTTACCAAACATCCAAAAGTATTGTTTCCAGTCTGTGTCTCAGGTGGAAGTTTATCCTCATCATCCTTATCGAAGCATGAGGATGCATTGATCATCAAGAAGCATAATGCAATGATTAAATAGTTTAAAATTTTCATGGTTATGTATTCAATTATAAAATAGCTATATGCTAGTAAATTTAAACGTTTTATAGTTAACTATACTTGAATAAAACAGGTGCTTCATTAGGAATGGGTTAAAATTGTTACCACAAAAAACAAATTTTTATATAAAAATAACTTATTAATAATTAAAAGTAGCGTTTGACTGTAACATATGAGCATTTATAGTCTGTATTTTATTAATGAGAGTAAAAGGGTAAACTGTGATGAAAAGTTTATAAAGTGGCTCACAATAAATATGCACACCTACTAAAACAGCAATAAGGTTGAACTCCTATTGTTAGTAGACTATGTTTTGCCATGATAATCGAACCTTACTTAAAATAAGATTTTAAAGCGGATGGGCATGCGATAGAGATACTATTTGGAAACTCTTTCAGGGTTAACCACTCTGAAAGGTTTTCTAAAGAGGCAAACTATAAAGTTATTAGACGACAGCAGATCCTAAAATAAAATCATTTAATCGGAGCCGTTATGATAGTCTTTACATTTAACTTTCGGATTAAAGATTTAAATCGCTTTTTCATTGATGTTCGCCCAAGGTACTGAAGCCTATAGAATGCAATTCCAACTATTGTTTTTAACGCGTTTATATTTGAGCGTAGTGCATACTCCGCGCTTATAATTCCAATATTCTCGACCGGAAGAAACAATCGCTGCAGGTTCCTTAACCCACGTTTGGGATTGTACCTTCCGAAACGAATTCGATTATTATCGATCAACGAAAAGTCGTACCGAAATCCATTGTAGGAATAGAGCACATTGTTAAGTGTATAATCGCCATGATATATCCCCATAACATGCAGGTGATAGGAAAAATTCGCAAATGATCGCAGGGCAAACTCCGACTCGGAAATTGGCAAGGATAGTATTGCCCCAATAGGTCTATAATTGGTGTACAGGCTTACATAGAAATCTTTTACCAGACAACAATTACGATACACCGAAATATGTGCAATTGGCTCTGGCGACGAAATTCCCTGTTGAATAATCCGCATTGAATTCTCGTATGCGCGCTGTGATTTTGATTTTCGAATCAGGGCATACACAATTCGGTTAATCCATGTTATCTTTTTATAGCTCTTAATTGCTATTGTTTTTCCTTGAATATTGAATAGCTTTACCTCATTCCGACCACAATGAATGGTCTTCCCCATCCACCTATAATTCCCGGGAATTTGAGATAGTATTTTCTCTAATTCTTTATAGCTAGGATTTATGTATACGGTCTTTTTCATTTCGAAAAGAATACTCGGCTAATTTGATGTTTTACGATACCTGAATACCGCCCACGTTAGCGTAACTAACGCTAATGCCGAAATAAATAAAACATCCTTCTTAATATCAACAAACGCCGACCCCTTTAGAATTACCATACGGTTAACCTTCATAAAGTAGTACAAAGGATTAATGTTGTTGAAGTACTGAGCCCATTGAGGCATGCTCTCGGTTGGCGTAAAAAGGCCACTCATCAGTATAAACAGGATCATAAAAAAGAAGGTCATAAACATTACCTGTTGCTGGTTATTTGCCGCGGTTGATAGAATTAAACCACCCGATAACGCCACCAACAAATAGATGGAGGCGAATCCAAACAGCAGAGGAATACTCCCGACTATGGTTAAGTCGAAAACCAAACGGGCAATTAATAGCCCAAAGGCAAACTCGAAGAGGGCAATTATCCAGAAAGGGATAAGTTTCCCCACAATAAACTGGTAACGTTTTATTGGAGTAACGTTAATTTGCTCGATGGTTCCCAGCTCCTTTTCGCGAACAATGTTGAGCGCGGTAAGGAACATGCCAATGATTGTAACCAGAATTACCAATATACCCGGAACCATGTAAATTTTATAGTTCAACTCGGGATTGTACCAATGCCTTAACCGGGTTGATATTACAGGCGAAAAGCTCTTCACATTTTCGACACCAATCTTCGTGGAGTACGAGCTTATTATAGACGAAGTATATGCGTTTATAAGCGATGCCGACGTTCCATCGATTGCATTGATAAGCAGCTGCACTTTTACGCTCTGGTTATTCACAACTTTCTCCTCCAAATCGCTCTCGATTACCAATACCGCATCGGCCTGGCTGTTATGCACTCTATTCACAGCATCATCGACCGATTGGTTTACGGGTATTATGGTATAGAATGATGAGTTAGAAAATGAGTTGATAAGGTTCTTTGATGTTTGGGAATTATCGAAATCGACAATGGCCAGCTTGATATTCTTCATCTCCTGAGTTGCAGCATTGGCTAGAATTAAAAGCTGCACAATTGGTAACAGGAAGATTATTGGCAACATTGCCTTATTTCTGAATATCTGTAAAAATTCCTTCTGAAGAATAAATAGTATAGTTTTCATTGATAAACAATATTGACTGTTTGACTATGTGACTGTTTGGCTGTAGATACTTACTCCAACCTCACCTTAAATTTCTTAATACTTAGCATCAAGAAAAAGACTATCATTCCAACCATAATGGTAACTTCTTTCCATACGTAGGCAAATCCTTCGCCCTTTATCATTAGCGTTTTTATAGCTGCCAAGAACCAACGCGGCGGCATAATAAGGCTTAGCCACTGCAATGCCTTTGGCATATTATCGATTGGAAAAATAAAACCCGATAGCAGAATGGTTGGTAGCATAAGGGCAAACATCGACATAAACATTGCAATGGCCTGCGTTTTACTTAATGTCGATATCAATATACCCAACGATAGCGCCAACAGTATAAAAATGAAGCAAACCGTAAGCAATAGCAGTAAACTACCCCGCAAAGGCAATCCAAAAACGGTGTAGCCCATTAGCAAAATGACAATTGTATTGAAGAACGCCAAACCCACATACGGTAACACTTTTCCGAATATTATTTGCGAAGGTCGTAACGGCGAAACCAGCAGAATTTCCATAGTTCCCAGCTCCTTTTCGCGGGTAATTGAGATTGATGTCATCATTGCAGTAATAAGCATCAGAATAAGCACCATTGTACCCGGAACAAACATATAAACGGCTTTTAGCTCGCTATTGTAAAGCATTCGGGTTCGAATCTCGAGCTTACTAGCGGTTAGTCCATTATTGTTCTGCTCGTTTGTGAATGAACCAATAACTGCCTGTGCGTAGTTTGCCAGAATACTTGCAGTATTAGGCTCGGAGGCATCGGTAATAATCTGCACATTGGCCCTATTGAACCGTATAAAGTTGTCGGCAAAGTTCGATTCGTAAACAATTACCAGCTTAACATCGCCCGACTTGAATGCCTCATTTATTTCGCTATCGTTATGAATTGTTCGAACTGGCAAGAAATAGCCCGAAGCGGCTAATTTCTGGGTTAACTGCTGCGATAAGTAATCGTTGGACTTATCGTAAATGGCAATTCGGGCATCCGAAATTTCGTTGGAGACTACATATCCAAAAATAATTAGCTGCAGAACAGGCATTAGTATTACAATAAGCAATGTTCGCGGATCGCGAATGATATGCTTAAATTCCTTCACCACAAAATCACTGAATCGATTGTGTATCATAATTCGTTGCTTGTTATTTGTTGTTCGTTGATGGTGTTGCGACTGATTGGCTATTAGGCTTAAAAGTTTAGACTTTAGGTCTTATTTTAACTGTCTACTCCACCCTCTGTCCTTGTCGAGCCAAAGAGATAAACACCTCATTCATACTTGGCGCCGAATACTCCTGCTTCAATTTAGAGGGAGTGTTCAATGCCACCATTTTACCATCTACCAAAATGGCTACCCGATGGCAATATTCAGCCTCGTCCATATAGTGTGTTGTAACAAAAACGGTAGTTCCCTTTGCAGTAACGCTATTTATCATCTCCCAGAATTGCCTACGGGCAATGGGATCGACCCCACCTGTAGGTTCATCCAGAAACACAATGGGAGGATTATGGATCATAGAAACAGCAAACGAAAGCCGTTGTCGCCATCCTAACGGTAACGAGCCAATAAGTGTATCTCTGGAGTCGTTCATCTGCAACTCCTCTATCAACTCTTCGGCACGGGACTTTAACTGCTTTCCCCATAAACCGTATATACCGCCAAAGAATCGGATATTCTCCCAGACACTTAAATCATCGTAAAGCGAAAATTTCTGGCTCATGTAACCAATGTTGGCCTTAATTAAATCGGATTGCGTGTAAGCATCGAACCCTGCAACTTTAATATGACCCGATGTTGGCTGCAACAGCCCGCAAAGCATCCTAATAGCAGTAGTTTTGCCAGCACCATTGGCACCCAAAAATCCAAATATTTCGCCCTTGTACACATCGAAGGTAAGATGATCGTCGGCCACAAAACTGCCAAACTGTTTCACCAAATCTTTAACTTCAATTACTATATCTTTACTTGAATCACTCATATCTTTACAAGAATTTAGAAGATAGAAATAGACTACTATCTATACACTATATTAATGCTCCATCTTTTGAATGAAACAATCCTCGATTCCCGCCTTAATAGGTAACACCTTCGGATTCTTAATTCCAATGTTATTAAGCTGCGCAGTAATAGCCTCGGCCGACTCATTACTATTCAACGACGAATAATGTAGTGCTCCTCCAAATAGGTACACATCGGAACAATCCTTGAAATTTCGAATATCATTCAACCTTAACGATACACCAGGATGCTCGATGCTGAAGAGTTTATGCGGAAAATCATCGGCAAATTTTGCAGGAGCATTAACGCCAAGGATTTTTCCCTTCTGGATAAGTGCTACCCTATCGCAAAGCGAAGCCTCGTCCATATATGCTGTCGAAACAAGAATTGTAATTCCCTCGTTCTTCAATTTTCGTAGTAGTTCCCAGAACTCCTTACGCGAAACAGCGTCAACACCAGTGGTTGGCTCATCAAGAATAAGCACCTCGGGTTTATGAATTAACGCACACGAAAGAGCCAACTTCTGTTTCATTCCCCCCGAGAGTTTTCCTGCCGGACGTTTTTTGAACGGCTCAAGCATTTTGTACACATCCTCGATTAAATGATAGTTCTCCTGAATTGTGGTACCAAAAACACCTGCAAAAAATTTCAAATTCTCCTCCACGCTTAAATCGTGATAAAGCGAGAACTGCCCTGGCATATATCCGAGAATGTTCCTAATTTCACGGTAATCGCTCACCACATCCATACCGCTAACCTTCGCAAAACCAGAATCGGGAATAAGCAATGTTACCAAAATCCGCATCAGTGTGGTTTTGCCAGCACCATCGGGTCCAATAAGTCCAAACAACTCGCCTTTTTCAACATTTAGGTTGATATTGTTTAGCGCACTTACCGTTCCGTACGACTTTGATAAACTATTGATTGAGATAATACTCATATATTTGACTGTTAACTATAAGATTAATGTTGACTATAGTTTAATTATCAACCATCCAAAAGTTAGCTACTTTATTTGCTCAAGATTTTCACCTCAACGGGCATTCCTATTTTATAAGAACCATTGGTATTTGGTATTCTCACCTTGGCAGCATAAACCAGATTTGCACGTTCGTTACGAGTTTGTATAACCTTTGGGGTAAATTCAGCCTCCGACGAAATCCAAGTAACAACACCATCAACCTCATCGAGATTTCCATTCGAACTATCGGTAAAAACCTTTACGGTTGTGCCTATTTTGAAATTCGAAAGTTGGGTTTCATCAATATAAACACGGGCGTAAACAGTGTCGAGTTTTGCCACACGGCACATTGGTTTTCCAACCGAAACCAGCTCACCCTGCCTTACATATCTAGCAGCAACTGTTCCTTGAATTGGCGAAAGCACCTTGCAACGCTGAATTTGATCTTTAACCTGATCGATTTGAGCCGTAATTGCAGCCATTTCGGCTATAACACCATTCTGCTGAACCTCAATACTACTCTTTTGACGTAGGGCAACACTATACTTTCCATTAACATCATCGAACTGGCGCTGTGTTGCAGCACTATCGGCCACTAGGCTACTTACTCTATCCAACTCAACCTTAATTACTCTAATTTGCTCGTCCTGTACAGCAACCTGTGCATTTATGCTTTGCAGTTTAGCTTTAGCGGCATCGGTTTGTGCATAAAGTTGATTCAACTTTAACTGTAGCTGAATGGTATCGACAAGCCCTATTGCCTGATTCTTTGTAACCCTATCGCCTTCGTCGATATTTAGTTGAATTAGCTTACCGCTAACCTCCGAAGATATTGTCACATCGTCGGTTTCGATATTTCCGTATGCATCCGACTCTCCATTTTTATTTCCACACGATGCAAAAAGCGTTGCAATAAAAAGCATCAACAATAAATTAAATCTACTGGTATACATATCCTTATAGTTTTAGTCATTAATATCTTTTCCTATTTCAAAGTAAAGTTTTACAACCTCCTGCGATAGCTTAACTCGTCGTAGGTTCATATCAATCCGAGCCCGTAAAAGGCTATTAAAATCGGAAAGATATGTTGCCGAGGTTATTGTTCCATTCTTAAGTTGCGACGATGAAACCGCAACAGACTTTTCGAGCAATGAAACAATCTGCTCATCGCTATTTATCTGAGATTTTAAGGAGTTGATTTGAGCCATCGATGATTTTAGCTGAGCACTATAGGTATCGTTAAATGCATCGCGACGATAATTAGTTATGCTCTGCTGGATTTTAATGTTCTGTCGCTCACGCGATGTGCTATTCCAATCCCATATATTCCACGACAATTTTGCCCCAACAATTGCGTAAGTATCAAATTCGCTCGATAGCATGTTCAAGCCGGGCTTTCCATAACCTGCTTTTGCAAATGCCAACAGAACTGGATACCTTTTTCGTGAAGCGAGATTTGATGTTGATTCGAAATAGCTTTGCTGCAAATCGAACATCTTATAATCGGGACGATTGCATTGCCTATCATCTGGAAGTTGCAACTGAGGAAGTTTAAAGTTAGACAGTCCATCGATATTAACGCCTGTTAAGGCAGTAATTGATTCAACCAAACTTGCACGTTGTGCATTGTTCGACTCAATGCTTTGTCCTATTCTCAACTTCTCGGCCTGTAAAGAAATCAACGATGATTCCAAAACAGCACCAGCCTTCACCCCTGCCTGCAATTCGGAAATTCGACTATTGAGTTCATTTTGCATTATTGCCAACTGCTGTATGGCAATATCCACAGAAGCAACACCAAAGTATAATGATATTACTTTATCCTTTAAATTATACAACTCATTATCAACCTTATTCTGCTCAAGAATTCGAGAACTCTCCTCCGATTTCAACTTTGCACTAGTGGTACCACCATCCCAAATAAGTTGGTTAACATCAACCGTAATCTTATAACTATCCTTATCGAGCGATGGAATATCGATATTTGGTATGGGAATATCAATTGAAGTTACATCGGATTGCCAAGTTGCCTCTGCATTAAAATCAACTTTAGGTAGATAGTTTACTTTGATATTCGATTTACGCAATGTGTACACAGAATCTGTTGCAGAGGAAACCTTGTAAAGGGCATTATTCTGCTGCATACTTTTTAGTAAATACTGCAAGGATAGTGTATCCTGAGAATATGCCGAAGAAAAGTACCCTAATCCGGCAATAACAATTAAATATTGAACAAAACGCCTCATTTCTTTACTCTTTATTTGACAACAATTTACCCCTTAACGAATTGATTATAAAATCGGCAACATACTGCTTTCGGTTGTTTAGGAATTGGCTAAATTCCGAAGAATTTGAGTTGAAGAGAATATTCTCGATAATTGGCCTGCCAGCAAAAGGAAATATACACATGCTCACAATGTTGACGATAAGATGCATAGCCTCGTCGGGCTTGTAGCCAAAATCCAACGCAAACTCAACCATCTCCTGTCGGATTATGTCGATATTAACAGCAGCCTCCTTAAAATACATTACAATATCCTGCGGATTTCTATTGATTTCACGAATTATAAAAACAGGAAGAAATGGATTGGACAAAAACAAATTGATGTATAGTTCTACTATTTGCCGAATCTTCTCCTCGTTGTTTAGCTCTTTCGATTTTAGGATGGGCAATAAACTTGGGAAAAACTTTCCCACCTCAACTTTAAAAACCATCATAAAAAGTTGATCTTTAGAACGAAAATAGTAGTGCAACAAGGCTTTGTTTATTCCTGCTTCATCAGCAATCTCCTGCATTCTTGCACCATCCAAACCCTTTAGCACAAATATTCTTTTGGCGGCCTCAAGGATCTTTAACTCAGTGTCTTTCTCAATTTTCTTTGGTGTCATAATTAATTAACCATTTGGTTAAACCATGTGGCAAAAATATGATATAAAATTTCAGATTCCAAATTATTAACCATTTATTTTAACCATATGGTTAAAATAAATCACAAAAAAAAAGACACTGAATTGTTTATCAATGTCTTAATTGTTATAATTTTACTGCTCCAGAACAGTAGATCCCAAGAATGTTTTAATATTTTTTTGTTTTGGTGTACCGGTATATGTCAAACTGCCACCCATACGCACCTTTGCATCGAGTAACTCACTGGCGAAGACCTTTGCTGTAGCTCCGCTGCCAACAGTAACAAATGTACTATCGGACTTTAACTCCAACGCAGAAAGTATCCCAGCGGTATTAACCGATGCCTCATAATTCTTCACATTTCCACGAATACGAGCCGAAGATCCCTGGCCTACCTTAACATCCATAGTATTGGCAATAATATCACAGTCGAATTCGGAACTTGTAATTACACTTAAAGTCAACTTATCGGCCTTAAGTGTATCGTTAGCGCTAACATACGCTGCGGCTGCAACAGAAATATCGCGTAATTCACGGAAAGTAACATAAACCTCGGCCTTTACCTGCTTGTAAATACCTTTCTTTAACTTAATCTCCAACGTTTTGCCATTCACCTCAGCAATTATATCGGATGTAGGAATTTCGTATGATTTGATAGTAGCAGTTTCCTTATCGCCTTTACTAATAAAAACCTTAATTTCTCCCGAAACCTTAATCTTATCGAACGATGTTATAGTTCGTTGTTCAGTATTCTGAGCAAAAATGGTTGCCGACAATAAGATGCCAACTAGCAATAGAGCAAATTTTTTCATAGTAAATAGATTTTAGTCTTCACAAAAATAAAATTCAAAAGTGTTAAACAATAAATAGTTAACATTATATAACGATTCATTTCGGATAAAACATATAACCGACTACTGTTCATACGATAGCAGTGATTCTTTTGTTGAACAATTTAAAGGAAAAAGCGTTTATCAAATAAACAAAAGCCAGTATCCATGGGATATATTAAAACTATAGTAGTTGGATTATTATTCATAGCCATTGGTTTAACTGGAAAAAGCCAAACTGACACATCAATTAAGATGAGTACTAAAAATCTAAAAGAAAAACTAACAGAGCTACAGTTCAACGTAACTCAACAAAAAGGAACAGAACATCCTTTTACAGGTGAATACTGGAACACTTTTGAAAAAGGGAAATACCTATGTATATGCTGTAACGCAGAGCTATTTAAATCCGAAACTAAATTTCACTCAAGCTGTGGCTGGCCTAGTTTTTTCGATACCCAATTTACAGAGAACATCAAATTCGAAAAAGATACCAGTCATGGAATGATACGCACCGAGGTTTTATGCAAAAAGTGTGGGGCTCATTTAGGACACATCTTTGAAGATGGTCCTGCCCCAACGGGCTTAAGATACTGCATAAATTCAGCATCACTAAAATTCATTCCCGAAAACCTTAAATAAAACTGTAATCATAAAAACTATGAGCTTTTCTACAAAATCGATGGCAATGTTTCCGCTGGGTATCTTTTTATTGCCCGGAGAAGAAATGCCATTGCGAATTTTTGAACCACGCTATAAGCAACTAGTAAACGAATGCGAGGAGAATAAAAATACATTTGGAATTCCATACGTAATAGGCGACGAAATAAAAACTTACGGCTCGGAAGTTGAACTACTTAACATTGTTGCCAAAAACGAGAAAGGCGAAATGGTTATATTAATAAAAGGTGTAAGTAACTTTCATCTACTAGACTTTACAGAAACTTTACCAGGAAAACTATACGGTGGTGGAATTATTGAGTATGTTGATGATAATTTCACTTCAACAAATCCGGAACTTGCCGTGCTTGTAAAAAAGATAAAACTGAATATAGATCCTGTAATGGGATCGCTATTTATCAATGACTCTGTAAACCTTGCATCGGTGGCAAAATCGATGATGCTTAACTCAAACGAAAAATTCGCGTTTTACGCCTTACGCGAAAAAGATAGAATGGAAAAATACTTGATTAAAAGATTACTTTACATTGAGCAACTGCAAACTCAGGAGAAACTTTTAGAAAATAACTTTACGCTCAACTAGTTTTTACTGGATATTCCGTGATAGAACAAATCTCTATTGGGCAATTTATCTGCTTTTTGTACTATTTTGTCCATAAACCTATCAATAATATAAGGGAACCGAGCACCCTTCCATGGACTTGAATTCGAAATAAAAACATAGGTATAGCCATCACTTTTAGATACAGCCAACGCAGTAGTGCCTGCTAACGATCCAGAACGCCATAGTTTTCCGTTCGCCATAACCCAACGCCAGCCTAACGGCTGAAACTTTTTATCGGACACAGCCATTCTTGCAACAGATTTTTTCTTTAGAATATCAGGGAAACTTTTATTTCCATCGATAGCAAGAATAAACTTTGTAAGGTTGACAGAAGAAATCACCCAGCCACCAGCAGCGCCAAGCGTATGAACATCGTTACCACCTCTACACTTTAGCACCTTATCGGTTGAACCATCGAATGCTGTTATTAATTCTGCTTCGGGAACCTCATAGTACCGAACTTCATTCTTATGCCTTAGACTATCCCAATTCTCCGACAAATAGGCATCGTGAATATTTAACGGGGCAAAAAGATTCTGCTGAACATACTTCTCATAATCAAGCCCAGCAACCTTTTCGATAACAAGCTGAAGAATGCCGTATCCTAAATTACTATACGAACAATGATCGCCTGGCGCAAAATGCAGTTTTTTTGACAGTGCAAATACAACTATATCGGTTAATGTTACAGGTAACTCTTTATTCAACTCCTTGGCAACAATCTCCTTTATAAACATATGATCGCCCCATCGCGAAGTCCATCCCCCCGAATGATTCAAGAGATTGTTAACTGTAATATCCTCTACCCTATTATCCTTGTAATTCAAAAAGACTGGATCATTAAGAATCCCATTCTTTCCAAAAACCTTTGAACTTAACTGTAACTTACCGCTTTCAACCAATTTCATTATTGCGGTTGCGGTAATTAGTTTGGAAACACTAGCTATACGCATTCTGTTGTACGGCTGCATAACCTTCTTATCCTCCTTATTGGCATAGCCAAATCCATGAGCATAAATAAGTTTTCCATTTCTAGCAATGGCTACACTTGCCCCAGCCAATCCCCACTTTCGCACAAATTGTTCGATGGATTTATTTATTTCAGAATATGAACTCGAATCCGACAAGGAATTAGTTATACCCAATATAGTTGGATCGGGATAATAAACTTCTTTCGGTGATGATGTAGGATGGATTACCTCCGATTTATCGCGAAAAACGATAAAGGCAACAATCACGAAGATTAGTATAGCCGATATAGATAAAATCTTTAAGTGCTTACTCATAACAAACAACCACACCTCAATTCCGATGGCAAAACTAGAAACAAGTTAACAAAAAACAAATTAGATTTTAAAGTTGAATATGGTGTATAGTGTTAAATAAGAAATATTAACAGTAACCAATAATTAAGCAATACACTAAAGGAGTTCCCTTATCTTTTCAACAAATCGCTCGATATCCTTCTCCTCCGTATCCCACGATGTCATCCAGCGAACCTCTGATTTGTCCTCATCCCAAACATAAAAGAAGTACTCATCCTGTAGTTTGGATATGATATGCTCTGGAACAATAGCAAAAACAGCATTAGCTTGTACTGGTTGAGTAATTTTAATAGCACTAATTTGCTTAACCTTCTCCTCAAGTATTTTAGCCATTTTATTGGAATGCAATGCAGTACTATACCACTGATTATTACTTAAGTAGTTAATAAATTGTGCCGATATGTACCGCATTTTTGATGCAAGCTGCAAGCCTTGTTTCCTAGTATACATAAAATCTTGAGCAAGCTGCTTATTGAAAAAAACAATGGCTTCACCGTACATCATTCCATTTTTTGTACCGCCAAACGAAAGCACATCAACACCAGCATCACGGGTAAATTCTCTAAAGCCCATATTTAATGCCACAGCAGCATTGGCCAAGCGTGCACCATCCATGTGTAACAGCATGTTATTGCCATGAGCATAATCGGCCAAAACTTTTACTTCGGCTGGAGTGTACAAAGTACCAAGCTCTGAAACCTGAGATATAGAAATTACTTTTGGCTGAGCATGATGCTGGAATCCAAAGCCATGCATATGTTTCTTAACCAACTCAACAGTCAATTTTCCATCGATGGTTGGAACCGTTAATAACTTACAAGCAGTAAAGCGCTCGGGAGCACCGCATTCGTCGACATTGATATGAGCAGTATCGGCACATATAATTGCATTGTGACGCTGGGTTACCGATTGCAATCCTAAAACATTAGCTGCAGAACCTATAAACACAAAGAAAACCTCAATATCATCGCCAAATATCTCCTTAAATTTATCGATAGCCTGCTGAGTATACTTATCATCGCCATAGGCAACAACATGACCATCATTTACCTGTTCGAATGCTTTTAGAATATTAGGATGTACACCTGAGTTATTATCACTGGCAAAGCCTCTGCGATTTACTGTTTCCATCTAAAGAAAAATTAAAATTATGGTTTCAAAGTTACTAAAATAAAGCCACTGGTATTATCGATGCATATATTTACGTAGCATTTGGTAATCGATATAGTACAAAACTTTGAAAGATATGCTGTTGTACTTAGGACTCGATGCGATATTATCGACATTATCGAAGTAACTATATATCGGATCACTCTCACTTTTTTCAATGGAATTCTTCCATACTATTACTAACTCACTGCCTGGTAAAAAGTTCCACTGATAGAGCAGATCTATATTGAACAAGTTATAATTCCTATTGCTATACGATGTAACCGAAGTAGGACTAATCGATCCATCATTATTTAAACTGTAAAAGCCATCGTACTTGTAGTACTTTATATAATTTCGGATTTTAAGATTTACAAACGATTTCGAGTTAAACGTGTACTGTAAATTGACAGTATTTGTCATTGTTTGAATATCTCGTTTTCCCATTGTAACATTGGTATTATCATGCTCGAAATAGCCGATGTTATTGTAATCGAACGATTGTCCCCAACTCAGAATTAATAATACCTTATCGCTAAAACGAATTCGAGGAGTAATACTATACGACATTCCATGCTGATTATAACCATCGGCCTTCCAGTATGCAATATTATGATCCACAGCTAATACTTTCCGGTAATCGGGCGATCCAAACCAACGTGCATAAAATTTCTTAGGAAGCATCAATTTATAACCCTCAACACGAGGCTCAAAGTAATCGTAACTATCTCGAGGATTGTACTCAATATACAATCCCGCTGTAAACTGATTTTTTGTTGTAAAGACAGTATTAGATAAAATATACTGCGAGGTAAAATTACGAGGTGTGTATAGCATTTGATGAATAAACTCCAAACTGCTCTCAAATTCTACAAAACGCCAAAAGGGTTTAAAGGTTTTAAATAAAATTTCAGCACCCCACGAAAATTCATTAGGACTTTGGAGATATCCCATATCGTTTGGATTATAGTGCTTACTTTCGATATTCGTCCATACATCACCCTGAAAATTTCCACTAGATTTTTCTAGTTCTACATAAGATTTAAATCCCTGAACTGTTGAATCGTTAAATATTTGGCTAACCGAACCAATGCCACTAAGCGCAAACTTATTTTTTTTATCGCGCAGCATAAACTGAGTTGCTGTTACGTTGGCGGTATAGTCATTCTTAGGACGTAAAAGATTAGTATTGGCGATACTTATAAACGAGTTGTGTGGCAATGTTTGATCGAATACAAACATGTTATAGTTTGTAAATCCTTGTGTTAAAAATCGTCTCTTTTGCCCTGTAATTGTATCCTTAATATCAGCATAGGTATTCTGAGTCATAGCATTAAAAAAGCCAATACCTAACCCTCCAGATGTTCTTCCCGAAAGTTTTGTAGCATTAATCATTTTTGTTTCAAGTGGATTCTCTATAGTTATCTCGTTCGTAGATAAAGATGATGAATCATAAGCTAAATAGTAATCAACTGGAGTAGAACCAATCCTACGCGAATAGAAAATTTCCCCTTTATTAAATAGCTCTGTTCCCTCGGTAAAAAACTGGCGAGCTTCATCGTACTTAACCTCGAAAGGTGTTAAGTTGAGTATTTTCTCATCTGACTGAACTTGACCAAAATCGGGGATTAATGTCATATCTAGCGTAAAACTTTCACTTAACCCCATCTTTAAATCCATACCTCCATTAATCTTGAAATCGGGTTTATCCTTATCGGGGAGTTTATCCATATATGCCGATAAGTATGGGCTAAATGATAATCGAACGGGTGGTTTAATTCCCTCTATCCCTGTTAGTATTCCTGATTGAGTAGTAATACCCTGCAACGATTTATCCACAAAATTCCATGAACTAATTTCATTATAACGCTTAATCAATCTAGAAAAATTAAGCCCCCAAGCTGTATTTCCATCATTTTTCGAGAATCTTAAGGCAGAAAAAGGAATTTGCATCTCGACACACCAGCCTAAACTATCAATTGTAACCTCGCTTGTCCAAACTGCATTCCACGATCGCTCCTCTTCATCTGAAGTCAGCTTTAAATCGGTTTGAACACCCGACGCTGAAACTATAAACTGTAAATAATTTATTCCATCGTTATAGGTACTTAGAAATACAGAGAATACATCGGACTTCAACCTATCACTATTATCGCGCTGGCCTAATTCTTTATAAATACAACTGGGGCAATTATCGAAAAGCCTCGCCCCTATATATAAAGCATTATCATCGAATAGAACTCTGACTTCTGATTTTTGGGAAGGTGGTAGTCCATTATACTGCTCGTATTGAATGAAGTTATCGGCAATAGAAGCAAGAGTCCATTCTGGCTCATTCAATACACCGTCAACATGGACAGTTTCCTGTATCCGCAATGCCTTAAGTTCCCGCGTAACATGCAACGAATCGTTAGCAGCAAACAGAGTATGAGCCAATAGAAAGCAAACTAATAAGTTTGTTAATCGTTTCATATTAATCATAAAGAATTATAAATCCACCAATTAATATGAATACACTTTAGAAAAATGGTTTAAACAGATAAAAAAGATACCTTATATATTAAAGGTATCCAAGATTATTGTTAATAACTATCGTATTTTAGACGATTCCCGTACAATAAGTTGAGTTTTAAGAATTTCAGTGACAGGAGGATCCTGCTTTGTCTGTGTAATACGTCGAATCAACTGCTCCATAGCCTTCTTTCCCATCTCATAGCCAGGCTGGCTAACTGTTGTTAAAGTTGGTTCAACCATCATTGAGGTCTGATCATCGCCAAAACCAACAACCGATACTTCCTGTGGAATTTTTACGCCATTCCGAGTTAAGATCTTAATTGCACCCGCTGCGGTGAAATCGTTTACGGTGAATATTGAATCAAATTTCACCCCACTATCAATCAGTTTTTGTGTTTCGATTATTGCCGACTGAAACGTATCGCAATGGATAATTAAATTTTCATTGATAACTACCCCATTGTCGCGCATTGCTTTTAAATAGCCATTTAGACGATTCTGTCCAATAAGTCTATTTTGCGGCCCTGAAAAATGAACAATCTTTCTGCGACCTTGAATGATAAGGTGTTCCGTAGCCTGATATGCACCGTCAAAATCATCGATAACAATTCTATCAGAATGAATTTCCTCTATAATCCTATCAAAAAAAACTACAGGAATACCCTCGTCTTCAAATCTTTTTAAGTGAGTATAGTCATTGGTTTCTTTAGATACAGATATTATTAAACCATCTATTATACTATTCAAGAATAAATCACAGGCTATGGTCTCTCGGTTAAAATCCTCGCCAGACTGACTAATCATAACACTATAGCCATGAGCATTTGCCACCTCCTCTATTCCACTAATAACCGAGGAAAAAAAGTAATGAACTATTTCTGGAATAATAACTCCTATAACATTGCTACGCTGACTGCGGAGACTTAATGCAATAATATTAGGTTTATAGTTATATTTCTTGGCTAAATCATTTACCAAGCGTTTGGTTTCAACGCTAATATCGGGATGATCCTTCAATGCTCTAGAAACTGTTGACGGACTAATCCCTAACTCTCTAGCTATATCCTTAATAGTAATTTGACTCGATTTCATAAATACAAGTATTAAAATTCCAGAAAACTTTCTATTTCAGCCGTAAAGGTGATATAAATCAACAATTAAAGCGTTTAAAAATAGTAAACAAATGCTTAACTTTTAACAGATATAAATTTAAAAAAATAAAATGTTATTTCAAACGTTTGCGGTTTCGTTTGCGGTTTTTTTTGACTCTTAGTCATTGATTTTTAATGAATAAAAGTTTTAATTTTTGTTAATTGGTACTGCAATTTTTAACCTAATCCTAATATTAAAAATATGAAGAAAGTTAATTTTTTCAAGAGTTTTCTTGTCCTATTAACTTTAATTACGTATGGAAGTTTCGCCTACGGACAAAGGATTACAATTACCGGTACAATTACAGATGCTACCAATGGTGATCCAATTCCTGGCGTTACTATACTAGTTAAAGGCACTACGCAAGGGACATCTACTGATCTGAACGGAAAATATTCGATTCAGGCAGAAATAAACAGTTCATTGGTTATTAGTTTTGTGGGATACACCACTCAAGAAATTCCTGTGAACGGTAGAGCAGTTATTGATGTTGCTTTAGATGTAGCAACTCAATCGTTAGATGAGGTTGTTGTTATTGGTTATGGTACAGTTAAGAAAACCGATGCAACAGGTTCAGTAGTAGCAGTAAGTTCAAAAGATTTTAACAAAGGTGCTATAACCTCACCTCAGGATCTTTTGGTAGGTAAAAGTGCCGGTGTTGTAATCACAAACTCGGGTGGTGCTCCAGGAAGTGGTGCTACTATCCGTATTCGCGGAGGATCTTCACTTAATGCCTCTAACGATCCTCTAATCGTTATCGATGGTGTACCTATAGATAATAATAATGTATCTGGAAGTTCAAACATTCTCTCATTTATTAACCCTAATGATATCGAGAACTTTACAGTACTAAAAGATGCATCGGCAACAGCAATATATGGATCTAGAGCGTCTAACGGTGTAATTATTATTACAACTAAAAAAGGTCAATCGGGCAAACCTATGACTATTACCTACGATGGAAAACTATCAATTTCAAGTGCAATTAAATTCTTAGATGTATACTCTGGCGATGAACTTCGCCAAATTGCATATGATCACATTGATATCTATGATCCAGCATATTTAAACCTGCTTGGGAGTCAAAACACCAACTGGCAAAAAGAAATTTTCCGAACATCAGTTTCTCAGGATCACAATGTAAGTGTAATGGGATCATATAAAACCATGCCTTACAGAGTGTCAATTGGACATACAGATCAAAATGGTATTTTAAAGAACACCAATATGCAGCGGCTCACAGGATCTGTAAGCCTTAACCCTACATTCCTAGATAATAGTTTAAAAGTAAATGTTAATGCAAAAGGAATGTACACACGGCATAATTATGGTGAAGAAGGTGCTATTAGTTCCGCTGTAAATATGGATCCAACTCAGGTTATAAAAGATGGTAATACCCTTTCTGCAGGATATTTTCAATGGGAAAATTATGGAGCTAATTTAGGCACAGCAAACCCTGTAGAACAATTAATGGAGGCAGACAATATTGCTTATGTCAAAAGATTTATTGGAAATGTTCAACTAGATTACACTATGCCATTTCTAAAAGAACTCAGCGCAAACTTAAATTTAGCAACAGATCTTACCAAGAGTGAAGGACATAATAACCGTCCAACAACCTCTCCCTCAGTATTAACAAGTCCGCTTTTGGGTAAATTAAATAATTTTTCTGGTGAAATAAAAAATAATCTTTTAGATTTTTACTTGAATTACAAAAAGGATTTAACCCAGATTAAGAGTAAAGTTGATGTTACTGCTGGTTATTCATGGCAACATGTTGAAAGAAATAGCGATAACTATACTAGAGATTCTTATCAAACAACTGATAGTACTAAATCTAAGACCGAAAACTATATAGTTTCGTTCTTTGGTCGTATCAACTATTCATTTATGGATAGATATTTAGTAACTTTCACAACTCGTTACGATGGATCTTCTCGTTTTTCTGAAGACAATCGTTGGGGCTTATTCCCCTCTGTAGCTCTTGCATGGAAAGTTAAAGATGAATCTTTCTTAAAAGATGTAACGCTCCTTTCCGACTTAAAAGTACGTGCAGGATGGGGTATTACAGGACAACAAGATATTTTTAACGATTATCCAGCACAAGCTAAATATATAATTTCACAACCGGGATCATACTACTACATTGATGGAAAATATATTTCAACTCTTCGTCCAGACCCCTACGATCCTGATATTAAATGGGAAGAAACAACAACTCAAAACATTGGATTAGATTTTGGTTTCTTAAACGACCGAATCACTGGTTCTGTTGATTTATACAAACGCACAACCGATGACCTTTTAAACAATGTAACAACACCCACGGGTAGTAATTTCTCAAACATCTTATTAACAAACGTTGGTAGTTTAGAAAACAAAGGTGTAGAAGTTACGTTAAATTTGATTCCAATTTCTAAAAAAGACATGTCCTTGAACTTGGGATTTAACCTATCCTACAACAAAAATAAAATCACCAAACTATTACAATCTGATGACCCTGATTATATTGGAGTCCTTTATGGCGATGCAATGACTGGACAAAAACAAGTTACAAGAGTTGGACATCCTGCATATTCATTCTTTGTAAACAAACAAGTTTATGATGCAAATGGTGATCCTATTGAAGGATTATATGTAGATCTATCAGGCGAAGGAGGTACCGTAAATGGAGACAATAACGACAAATATATTTATAAAAAACCAGCACCGGACTATTTACTTGGTTTCTCAGCTCGTTTCAATTACAAGAACTTTGATTTTTCTGCATCAACACGTGCAAGCATAGGAAACTATATGTATAACCAAGTAGCAGCAGGTGCTTCATATGATCAAATGTATCAAATTGGCTACTGGAAGAATTTCACTCGTCAATTAAATGATACTAAATTTGTTAAACGTCAGTTCACCAGTGATTATTTTGTACAAAATGCATCATTCTTTAAACTCGACAACATTAGCGCTGGATATACTTTCAATAATATTAGCGATAAATTTAATGTTCATTTAAGTTTTACTGTTCAAAACGTTTTAACAATTACAAAATATGATGGTTTAGATCCTGAAATAAGTAGTGGTATTGATAATAACATATACCCAAGACCTAGAACCTTTATGTTTGGTATTAGTATAACCTATTAATATTCTAATTCTATTAGATATGAAAAGAAAATTAACATTAGGAATAATTCTTTCGGCGTTAATTGTTACTTCGTGCGTCAATGACTTAGATGTAACTCCGAATGATCCCAGCACAATACTTGCTGATAATCTGAAAGGAAACCCTGCGTATACAAAACAGGTGTTAGCCAAAATATATGCTAGCTTTATTATATCTGGACAAAGCAGCAGTTCTGATGATGCTGATATTAGTGCATCGGATGTAAACTTCTTCACCACAATGCGTGCATTATGGAATTGTCAGGAAATATCTACAGACGAAGCCATTTGTGCATGGGGCGACGTTGGTATTGCCGATCTTAATACTCAAACATGGAGCCCTAGTAATCCATTTTTAACTGCATTATACCAACGCTTAGGATTAAGTATTACTTATGCAAATGATTTCATAAGACTAACAAAAAACAGCGACGATCCCGATATACAACGTTACTGTGCAGAAGCCCGCTTCTTAAGAGCATTAGCATACTACTGGCACATGGATCTTTTTGGGAACCCTCCATTTACAACAGAGGACGATCAGGTTGGTAAATTCTATCCTGAACAAATAAAAAGAGCCGCCTTGTTTAACTATATTGTTACTGAATTAAAAGAAATTAGTCCAATACTTGGAGAGCCAAGATCTTCTTATCCGCAAGCAGATAAAGCAGCAGCTTGGATGCTTTTAGCAAGAACATATCTGAATGCAAAAGTATACACAGGAACCGAAAAATGGGATAGCTGCAAAATGTACTGCGATTCAGTAATTACTCTTGGCGGTTATTCTTTGGCCCAGAACTATCGTCAAAATTTCTGTGCCGATAATGATCAAAGTCCTGAAATGATCTTTGCATTTGCTCAGGATGGAATCAACATCCAAGGTTATGTTGGAACTACCTTTATTATTGAATCTAGTAGTGATTCAAAATATATTCGTGCAGAAGATTTCCACGGTTTAACATCAAATACCAACTGGAACGGAAATCGTGCTCGTAAGGATTTCTTAAACGTAATGATTGATACCATTGCAACCTATGGTAACGTAACAATACCAACTAGCGACTCCTTATTTGCAACCAGCAAGGATACTAGGGTTTTCCTAAAAAGAAAGAAAGCCTTAAACATTCCAAGTGCATCATCTAGTGGAGACTATGGTGTTGGTGTATATAAATTCACCGCAAAAAACTCGGACGGAAGTTTACCCGCTAACTACAATACAGCATATGCATGCACAGACTTTCCAATATTCCGTTTAGCAGATGCTTACTTAATGAGAGCAGAAGCGAAATACCATATTGATGGTAGTGGTTTAGATGACTTAAATTATGTAAGAGATAGAGCTTTTCAGACTGGAGAATTTGGATCTAACACGCCAAATCACTTAACAACTATTAATGAGCAATCTATACTAAATGAACGTGGACGTGAATTTTACTATGAAGCTCAACGACGTACCGACCTAGTTCGCCTTGGCCAATTCACGAATGGTACATACAAATGGCAATGGAAAGGTGGAATTTTTGCAGGGACTACTACAAGTAGCCACCTAAACATCTTCCCTATTCCGGGTGATGAGGTTGCTGCCAACCCAAATATTACTCAAAATCCAGAGTACTAAACCTCAAAATTAAATAACAATGAATAAGAAGATATATTTATTATTAGCATTCGTAGGATTAGTTGGCTTTTTCTCTAGTTGTGAAAAGGACGAAGACAAAGTTAAAATGTCGATTGATCCAACAGTTCCTACAATTAAGACAATGCCCGATTTGACTCTTATAAGAGAAAATGGAACTAATACTATTGAATTTGCAGGAACTCTTGTTGATCCAGGATTTAATGCTTCAGCAACATATTTTCTTGAAGTAACTACAACCAGCGATATTTCATTCGAAGACGCTCTTATCCTTTACTCGGGGGTACAGGATACCCTAATTCAATTTACGGTTAGTGAATTAAATACTTTACTTCTAAAAAAATTTCCAGAAGATCAACTTTCTTCTGCAAATTTTAGAATTAGAGCGCAACTAACCGTTGATGCAGGTACAGGAGTATGGGGAACAAGTACAAATCCTATGGAATATTACTCACCAACAACAAATGCAAATATTACAATTTATGGGCTACCTCGATTAGACTTACTCAACTCAGGTAAAACTCAAAAAGTTGAATCGGCATTAGGAAACGGTATTTATACAGGATATGTTAAACTTGATAAAACTAAAGCCTTCACTCTTTACGATCCAGACAATGACGTAACCTATGGTGGAGTTGGAGGTACTCTTTCTGTTAACGGTGCAGGCATAATTCCCGATGATAATGGATATTATCAACTTAACGTTGATGTAAATGCACTAACCTACTCAACAAGTGCTTATATGATAGGTTTAGTAGGTTCTGCAACTCCTAACGGATGGGATACTCCTGATCAAAAAATGGATTACAATAGTTCCACCGGTACTTGGAGCATTACCGTAGACCTAGTTGTTGGCGAAATTAAATTCAGGAAGAATGATGGTTGGTCTTGGAATCTTGGTGGTACTGCTGATAAATTGGTACATAATGGTGACAACATTGCTATTTCGGCTGCAGGTAATTATACCATTACATTAACTATTACCAACGATACACAAGGATCTGAGGCTGGATCTTGTAAAATTGTTAAAAACTAAAAAGGATTTATCCATGAAAAATAATTTTTTAATCAAACTAATGAGTATTCTAGTATTTGCAGCATTTACTTTTGTTGCGTGTACTGAGGATATATCGGATAATAGACTCGATCCTAAGTTATCAACTTCTGATATAGAGAACCTTACCTCCGACTCAGTTATTGTTGTTGGATATGTTCTAGCATCAGGTGACGGTTTTATCGAAAGAGGTGTGTGCTGGGATCTTATCGAAAATCCAACAACAAGTTCAAATAAAGTTGTTTATACTGGAAATGATTCTTCTGCTACCTTTAAAGTTATGCTTAATCAAATTGACCGTTTATCTACGTATCATGCTCGTGCATATGCAATTAACGATAATGGCACCCTCTATGGAGAGGATATCACTATTAAAACTCCAGCGGCATTACCTGTATTAGCAGATATTGTAATGCCAACTATTGCAAATACAACCGATAACCAAATCACCGTTGCTACAGCTATAAATATTACTGACGATGGTGGTGATGGAGATGGTCCTGATGAAACTGGCAATATAAAGTCACGTGGTGTCGTATATAGTTTATATCCAAATCCAACTGTTGATAGTAGTAAAACTCAAGAAGGTACTGGTGCTGGAGCTTTCAATAGTTTAGCAACCAAGTTAAAAGGAAACAAAACATACTACCTAAGAGCTTATGGCCAAAATAGTGTAGGAGCTGGTTATAGCAATCAAGTTTCATTTACAACTCCAATTGCTTATGCAACCTGTAGTACGTTCGACCCAAGCAATGTAGCCAAAACAACAGTTACCTTTAAAGGTAAAATAAATTACGACGGAGGTGGAACTGTTTCTGATCAAGGTTTCTGCTATGGATTGTCAGAAAATCCAACAATTGCAGATACAAAGATTTCTGTTACTCCTGTTAAGGATACCATAACTACAGATATTACGGGGTTGAGTATTTATACTATATATTATGTTCGTGCATATGTTACTAACGAAAAAGGCACAAACTATGGCGAAGGTAAATCATTTACTACCCTACCCGACATAACTAAATTTTGGGTTGTTGGATCAAACAATGGTTGGGACAATAGTGATAATGCTCCTTACATTGAATCAACTGCAACTGATCCTGAAGCTCAAGGCTATGTATATTTCCCTGCTTCCGGTGAATTTAAGTTAACTACAGATCATAGTTGGGATAATACTCATACTTTCGGTGATAACGGTTCTGGCGCATTAACAAATCCTGGAAATAATATTACTATATCTACAGCAGGATACTATTTAATTAAAGCCAACCTTACCAATATGTCCTATTCACGCACACTTACAACCTGGGGTGTTATAGGTAGTTTTGCGGCTAGTAATTGGGGATCTCAAATTGATATGACCTATAATCCAACTCTTCAAGTGTTCTCTCTCTCGTTATCTTTAGTACAAGATAACGAATATAAATTCAGAGGAACATCCGATTGGAGTATTAATTATGGAAGTTCTGCCGCTGATGGAACAACCTTAAATGCAGGAGGTGACAATATAAAAGTAAGTACAACTGGTGACTATGCTATCACATTAGACTTAAGTCATCCTAATGCATACACCTATAGTGCAAATAGATGGGGTGTAATTGGAGGATTTAATAATTGGGAATCGTCTGCTGCTATGACTTGGGATGCAACCAACAAGGTATTTACTACTACTATTACAACCTCGGCGGAAAATACAGAATTCAAATTCAGAGCCAATGATGGATGGGATGTTAATTTTGGAGGAAGCCTTAGCGCTCTAACGCAAGGTGGCGATAATATAGTAATACCTACAATTGGAACTTACAAAGTAACTCTTGATCCTTGGAACAAGATCGGAACTGTAACTTCTATTGTAAAGTAATATTGACTAAACATGTAAAGGCTGTCTCGTAAGGGACAGCCTTTATTTTATCAGATTATATGAAATTTATATCACTAGCAATACTATTACTATTCTTATCGTGTAATAAAATCGATAAGGATTTACCACAACCTATTACAGGTAAAATAATTCGTTTTGGTAACTTTAAATCATCCTATGTCAAATCTCGTAATATTGATGTATGGATACCTGAAAATTACTCAAAGGACAAAAGGTACGCAGTTATTTACATGCACGATGGACAAATGCTTTTCGATAGCACTTTGACATGGAACAAGCAAGAATGGAAGGTAGATGAATCTGTAACTGATCTAATTAAAAAGGATAGTATAAAAGAATGCATTATTGTTGGAATATGGAATGATGAAGAAAATCGTTTCCGGGATTATTTGCCTCAAAAACCCATTGAAACAATTGACTCTGTTCAGTTAAAATCGCTCTTCAATATTCCAACAATGTTTACTTTCAACGCCGATAATTACCTACAGTTCATAACAAAAGAACTTAAGCCTTTTATAGATAAGAATTTCTCTACATTTCCAGACTTAAACAACACGTATATCATGGGTTCAAGCATGGGTGGATTAATATCTATTTATGCAATCTGTGAATATCCTAATATATTTGGTGGTGCAGCCTGCCTGTCAACCCATTGGACTGGCATAGTAAATTATAATACAGTTATTCCAAACGCTTTTTATAACTATATTACGCACAATCTACCAAGTCCATCAACACATAAAATTTATTTCGATTATGGCACCAAAACGTTAGACGGCCTTTATAAACCATATCAATTATCCGTTGATAGTATTATGCTGAAAAAAGGTTTTAGTAGTAGTAATTGGATTACAATTGAATTCAAAGGCGATGATCATTCCGAACGATCTTGGGCAAGAAGGCTTAAAACACCTTTAAGATTTTTACTTAGCAAACAATAATTTTCAACATCATATATCATGAGTACAAAAAAAATATTCTTTTTACTATTAAGTTTAATACCTATTGGAGTATTTTCCCAGGTTATTACGGTATCACCGACCCTGCCAACTGCATCTAATGCTGTATTTGTTACATTTGATGCAACAGAAGCAAGCAAAACAGATCTTTTAAATTATACCGGAGATGTCTATGTTCATACAGGTGTTAAAATTGAAGGAAACACAGAATGGCAATACGTTATTGGCACATGGGGTAACAATAGCACACAACCAAAACTAACGAGAACAGGAACTAACACATATACCCTATCCATTTCTCCAAGCATAAGGGAATTCTACGGAGTTCCATCTGAAACAAAAATAACTCAGCTATGTTTTGTATTCCGCAGTAGCGACGGAAGTAAGCAAACAGAGGATATTTCTTATGATGTTTACGAGCAAGGACTCAATGTAAGTATTACTAACCCTACCCAAAATAAGCCCATTTATGAACTAAACGACAACTTCGACATTACTCTTGAAGCCAATAACTCCACAAGCCTCAAACTTTTAATTGACAACGTTGAAGTCCAAAGTACAACCGAATCATCAATTACTTACAACTACACAGCCTCTAACTATGGAAAACATTGGTTTAAAGCAATTGCTTCGGACGGAAGCATAACTGTTGCCGATTCCACTTACATTCTTGTAAGATCTGATGTTGTTGAAGAGGAATTACCCTCAGGACTAAAATTAGGTGTGAATATAATAGATCAAAACACTGTTACTATTGTTCTTAATGATCCGCCTGCTTTAAAGAGCTATGTTTATATTATCGGAAATTTCACCGATTGGCTACCCGATGATCAATACTACATGAAACGCACTCCTGATAAAAAATACTTCTGGTTAACAATAAATAATTTGGAACCAAGTACCGACTATGCTTTTCAATTTCTGATTGATGGGTATTTGCACATAGCCGACCCGTATACCAGTAAAACGCTTGATCCCAACGATCAATATATCTCATCAACCACCTACCCCAACTTAATGGATTATCCATCGAGTTCGACCTCTGGAATTATTTCCACCTTTACAACAAATCCGAGTAATTACGCTTGGCAAGTTTCCAATTTTACACCTCCTGCAAAAGAGAAATTGGTAATTTATGAATTACACATTCGCGATTTTGTTGAGGATGGTTACATTCAATCGGTTATAGACACTTTAAATTATCTTCAAAACCTAGGAGTATCAGCAATAGAACTAATGCCTATTAGTGAGTTCGAAGGCAACGATAGCTGGGGTTATAATCCCTCGTTCTATTTCGCTGCCGACAAAGCCTATGGAACAGCCAACGATTATAAAGAATTTATTGACGAGTGCCATAAACGAGGTATTGCCGTAATTATGGATATGGTACTTAACCATTCCTACGGACAATCTCCATTGGTTCAAATGTACTCGAACTCCGATGGTACCACTTTGGGAACTCCAACCTCCGATAACCCATGGTATAATCTTACCAGCCCAAATACAAGTTATTCATGGGGATATGATTTTAACCATGAAAACCTAAGCACTCAACAATTTGTCGATAGCGTTGTAAGCTATTGGCTTACCGAATATCGGTTCGATGGATTTAGGTTCGACTTTACAAAAGGTTTCACTAACACAGCTGGCGATGGATGGGCATACGATGCATCAAGAATTGCCATCTTAAAACGAATCGCCGATAAAATATGGAGCGTAAACTCAAATGCTTATGTTATTCTTGAACATTTCACCGATAATTCTGAGGAAAAAGAACTTGCCAATTATGGAATGATGATTTGGGGAAATCTAAATTATAACTACAATCAGGCAACAATGGGATATACCAGTGGTTCAAGTCTATCGAATATAGCATATACAATTCGAGGATGGAACAATCCTAACCTAGTCGGCTACATGGAAAGTCACGATGAGGAAAGGCTCATGTATAACAATCTTACATCGGGAAATACAACGAATCCTAATCACAATGTAACCCAACTTGCCATTGCTCTTAAAAGAGTCGAATTGGCTGCCAACTTCTTCATTCCTATTCCAGGCCCCAAAATGATATGGCAATTTGGAGAACTTGGTTACGATGTATCTATTGACTATAATGGACGTACAGGTGCAAAACCTTTACACTGGGAATATTACGATGTTACTGAACGTAAGAAACTCTATCAGGTTTTTGCCCATTTAAATAAGTTAAAACAAACTTACGAAGCATTCTCTACCACATCTTTCGAATGTGACCTATCCAGTACACAAAAATGGATTAAACTTGATGGTGCTGATATGGACGTTGTTATTATGGGAAATTTTGATATTGATTATGCCAATATTACCGTTGATTTTCCAACAACTGGAAAATGGTATGAATACTACTCCCGCGATTCTATCGATTTAACAACAACTTCTAAAACAATAAACCTAGCACCTGCAGGATATAGACTTTACACCTCAAAAAAAATCGATAGAGATGGATTTGTTGGTATCGATGACAATAATATCAATTCACAAGGCACAACCGTTAATGTATGGCCAAACCCAAGCAATGGTTCATTTAAACTCCTATTCAACAACACAACACCATCTGTTGTTAAAGTTGAAATATATAACCTGCTAGGCCAACAAGTATATTCAGAAAACAAATACTATAATGCTGGTGAAAATTACGTAGATATTGTACTTCCAAGTAATTCGGCTAATGGAATGTATATCTATAAAGTAACAGGCGATGGATTTAAATCTTCCGGGAAAATTTCTATTTACAAATAAAAAGAAACGTCTTAACCATAAAACCTGTCCAAGTATTGGACAGGTTTTTCTATTTTTGAAAAAAAGTAAACGTTGAAAAAATCAGCAAGCATACTTTTTCTGTTACTAATCGTAAATGTTTTGTTGGGACAAAATGACACTAAACCAACAAAACAGTTCGTTTTTACGGCTATTGAAATTCAAGAAAATACAAGTGAACTAGTGCCTCATCACGATACCTTAAATCCACTAAAAAAAGGATATATTACAGATTATGAGGTAAACTTCATACTGGGAACAACTGGAAATAAACAATGGCATTCGGTCTATCATTATCCAAATATTGGCATTACAACCAAATACATCAACTTTCACTACTCAAACGTACTAGGACAAGCAATCGCAACTTATCCATTTATACAGTTCAATCTAAATCTAAAAAAACGGTTCTATTCTTCCTTACGAATAGGATTGGGAATAGCATATCTGAGTAAAAAATACAACCAAACAGAGAATCCAACCAATATTGCAATATCAACCTCTCTCAATGTAATTGGTAACATGCAAATAAGGCTAGGTTACAGACTATCTCAGAAAGTTGATATTGTAGCCAACCTAAATGGCACCCACTTATCGAACGGAGCATACAAGAAACCTAATTACGGTATAAATATGGCTGGACTCGGTATTGGTATAAAATATAACATAAATTCATACCAGCCTTTCCATTCAGAACAATGGGAATCAAAATCAAACAAATCGATCGCTTCTATAGGTGTATTAGGTGGCATAAAAGAGGTTGGCGGAGCAGGTGGATCAAAATACTATCCAATTACACTACAATTAGCCTACCTGAAACCAGCAACCAGATTTTTCACAATTGGGGCTGGGTTCGATTTAATGTACGACAAATCTTCCAAATTCGATATTCTGCAAAAAAATCAACACTATTCATCGCCAAACGATGATATTTGTATTGGAGCTGTATCGCATTTTCAATTTCCTCTCGACCGATTTTCAAGTTTTGCAGAAATTGGGCTATATGTATATAATCCAAACCCTAAATCCCCAATCGTTTATCAACGAATAGGACTTAATTATCGACTTAGTACACGTATGTCCTTTGTTCTTGCCTTAAAAACACATCTTACAGTTGCCGATCATATAGATTGGGGCTTTGCAATTACAATTTAACTTAATAATTAATCGTTTCTCAAACCTTTTGTTTGGGTTAAGATGGCTTTTACTGAACCAATAAGAATCTTTGCTTCAACCATAATTGGAACTCGATTATTGTCGTCCGATACCCATACTGTCATATCCTCTCCTCCCGAGAATATTGTTCCTTCGACCAACATCACCGAAAATTTTATGGTTTTATGCTTTGAGCCATCGCGCAATCGCAAGGTTTCTTTTCCTTTGTAACGAATAAATAAGTTGAAGATATCATTATCAATTACCATTGATAATGGAATTGCCGAATCAATTTCATAGTGGTTAAAATCAATATTCCGGCAATGGTAAATTGCACTTAAAACATCAAATGTACAGGGTTGTAATTTCTTAATATCCTCATGATATGGCCTTTTCGACGTATAACTAACAATATTAACTTGATTTAGGTTATAATCGAACTCGTACCGATTGTAAGTATTAAAACCACCTTCGTATGTCTCGCGTAAAAACCATAATGGCTTAAAATCCTCCTTCGAAACAATTGCCTCAAAATTATCGCGTACTTTAAAAAACCAATCGTACTCCTTTAAACTCCATCCTCTCGATACAAAATAGTATGCCGATTGGCTATTGTATACAGTATCTTTTACTGAAAAATAGACATCTCCAGCTCTCAACCAAATGAAATTCCAATTATAGTAGGCTCTATATTTAACCTCCTCGCCTACTGCAAAAGAATTTATTGACAAATTACAAGTAGAATCCCGCTGGCTAAAACCGACAACCTGGGACAATAGAAAACATATACAAAGAAGAAACCTCTGCATAAAATCTTCTTTACAATTTATTCAAACTAGAAACCTAACTGCTGCCTAAAAATATCGTCTGTATTCTCCTTTTTTATAGTAATTCTCTCAAGAAGGAGTATAACAACGACTCCCAATACAGCAAATAAAATAGCCCACAATGTATACGGTTCTAACCCATTTGTATATTTAAAGGTATCTGGTAAAACATTTTTTTCGATAAGAGGTTTAACAGCACCACTCTTATCGATATATGTTTGAATCGCAATCTTCCAGGGCCATACTTTATTGAGTGAACCAAGCATGAAACCAGTCAGCAAGGAAATTGTAATGCTTTTATAATGATGTAAAAACCATGAAAGTACGTTCGAAAATAGCAAAAGCCCCACAACGGCACCTCCAAGAAAAATTAAGATAATAGGAAAATCAAACGATGATATTGCACCCATCATAAATGCATATTTTCCAAGTAACAATAATATAAAACTACCCGAAATTCCTGGAAGAATCATTGCACAAATAGCAATTGCCCCACTTAAAAAGATAAACCATAACGCATTGGTAGTTTCAGTAGGCGATATAATAGTAATCCAAAAGCCAATTACAATACCCAGTATAAAACTGATATAAACCGGAATATTCCATTTTTCAACAGTTTTTCCTATAAACCATACCGAAGCTAAAATTAATCCGAAAAAGAACGACCAAACAAATATTGGATAGTAAGTTAACAAGTACTGCATCAGTTTTGCAAGCGATATAAAACTAATGCCGATTCCAAGTATTACCGAAATTAAAAATCTTGCATTTATGGCTTCAAAAAATTGGCCTATACCATGCTTCTTTGTAAGTAAAAGAAGAGACTTTGACCCTACAGATTTAATTGAGTCGATTAGTTCTTCATAAATCCCTGTTATAAATGCAATTGTTCCTCCCGAAACACCTGGTATTACATCGGCAGCACCCATTGCAATACCTTTAAACATTAATATTAAATATTCTACTGGCTTTCTTTTCATCCTTAAAATTTAACTGATTTTAAATAATTCTATTTTCTTAATTCTTTTGGTAAAAACTGGAAAAATGTATCACCACGTAATCCAAGTCTCAAGGTTTCTAACGATATCACTTCGTTCGTTGCAATATTGCCAAGATTAACGTTAGCCCCTAATTGCTTAATAAACCAAGCCTGTTGGCTTTTTAACGGTGCTTCCCAAATCACATTTTCGATTTTGATATGCTCTATAATATCATCAATCAACTTCACATTGGCAGAATGATCCTGATTATAAATACCAATATTTCCGCTCTCGCGTGCCTCGGCAATAACCTTCCAGCTACCTGCATTAACTTCGGATTTCATCATTGCCACCCATTCATCATCTGGAATATGAACATCGGCTTGTTTTGAACCAACCTCAGAGATTACCGTGTATTTTTTTGCCAACTTGGATATGTAATCACATTTCACACTATGATTCATCTCCATTGATCCGTCAGATACCTCAACTAAATCGAGCCCTAACTCATCAACAAACTTTACAAAATCGTTGTACATGTTACGAATAATAAAAAGTTCAAACAATGTACCCCCTAAGTAAGGACGCAATCCTGCTTTTTGGTATAGCTTAATCTTCTCCTTTAGTTGAGATGTTACTAGTGATGTTCCAAAGCCCAACTTAACAAAATCGATATACTCAGCACTTGAATCAATCATATTGGATGCTTCCGAAAGGCTTAAACCTTTATCCATCACCATGGTCAATCCAAAATTGCGAGGTTTAGGAGCACGCTCCGGTATAAAAGGTAAACTATAGTTCATTTTTATTTCGTTTTAAAACAATTAGGTCAAATGTATTCTTTTTTTACAAATCTTCTTACCAAAATTTCCCATGAACATAACTATTGTTAATAAAAAACCACCCCAAAGAGAGGTGGCTCCTATTTATAAGATTAAACTACAATGATTTAACATTTTCCACAAAATCATCATCGTTAACAATTGATACTAGATTGAAGAAATCGTCAATCGACGATGGATCTATCCTTTTGGCATCGCGTAAGATTTCAAGAGCTTCCTTACGATGCTGGGAAAGGTAAAGCGCTGCAGCATTTATTACTTTTATTGATGCATTTGAATCAAACTTATCGCCAAGTTCATCAACAAGAGACTCAACTTCCTGAAACTTCTCCTGATACAGCAATACTTCGGCTAAAGCCAAGTATGCATCTGGCTCATCAGGATTTAGGGTTGTTGCCTCACGGTATGCATTAATAGCCTCAGGAATATTATTGATATCGTAATAAACCCGTCCCAAACCTAACCAAAAATCGTACTGCTCGGAATCCAAAGCTATTGCTCGCTTAATAAAGTTCAGGCTAATGTCATATTTTTGCCTAGCAGCCATTACAATTCCAATACCATAATATCCCTCGGCATACTCAGGATCAATCACAATGGATTTATTGTAATTGTCGAGGGCTAAATCCAGCCGGTTTGTTTTTTCGTAGCATTCGCCCAGCAATGCAAAAACACGCGGATTATCGGTCTCCAATTCCGAAAGTTCAGCAAAAACTTTTGCAGCCTCTGCATACTTCTCTATCGAAGCCAAAGTGTTTCCTTTATTATGGTACGCCGAAGAATAAGTGGGATCAACAGCAATGCAAAAATCGTACGCTTCAATAGCATCGCTAAATTTACCAAGTTTGGTATATACAATACCTAAATTATACCATGCGCTAGCCGAAAATGGATTTAAATCGAGATATTTATTGTAATATACAATACTTTTATCCAACTCGTTATTTCGCTCGTAGCAATATCCCATGTCGAATAGCACAGCCAAACTTGTGCTATCCATCTGGTATGATTTTAATAAATATCTTAATGCTAAGTATATTTCATCAGACTCAAGGTAGAAACTGGATATTCGGTATAATAGATCAACCATGTCATCGGTTCCTATCTCAATCGCTCTATCAAAACTATCTGTGGATAATTGAATATCGGCAATTTCGAAGTATACTTGCCCCTTTAAAAAGTAAATTTCATAATTCTGAGAATCTATCTTCTCCAAAAAATTAAGAATATTCAAAGCCTCGTTGTGAAAACCATTAACAAAATAGTATTCGGCCTTCTTAAGCTTAATTTCAGATGAACTAGGATATATCCTCTCTGCAATATCTATCGCTTGCTTTGTTTTTGAGTTATTATCGTCGGCTAAGTAAAAATCAATGATATTCTCAAACTCAAATACATCAAAGAAAACTCCTCGGTTTTGGGTTAACTTCTCCTCATACCGCTTTACAATTTCAGCAGTATTATCTTCTTCAATATAATTCTCGTTTTCTTCTTTCATCGTAAATTCTTTCCAACAGCAAACTTAGATATAAATTTTATACTTTCTTCGAGTTTTAGAGTTTCGAAAATAATGATGAAAGATACAATTTGTTTAATAGATTAATAATCAATTCCAAGTAACTTTATTAACAAATGCTAAATTTTATTAACCGAATTTATATTAAACTAAAGATCATGATAAAACTTCATGAATTGAACTCTTTCGAAAGCTGCAGGATTATATGTATTGGCCTGACTCATTTTTCCACGAAACTCAGCAATTGTCTCATAGCCATTGGTATCCATCCATTGTTCCAACTGCTTAATCATATATGTAACATGCTCTTTGCCATTCCGATATATTGCCGAGCAAACCTGCACAGCATTAGCACCTGCTAAAAGTTGCTTAACAATACCAAAGCCATCATGAACTCCCGTTGATGCTGCTAAATCACACTGAACTCGACCTGCCATAATGGCCATCCAACGAAGAGATACAGATATTTCCGCCGGCGTGCTAAACACACTAGTAGGTGCAAATTGAAGATTATTAATATCAAAATCAGGATTATAGAATCGGTTAAACAAGACTATTCCTTGAATTGGAGTTTCGCTCAAACGCTTAATAAAATTGCCCAAACTAGCGTTGTAATATCCTATCTTTAATGCTACAGGGAGTTTTGTTGCCTTTGTAACTTTTTCAACTATATCGAAATAAACCTGCTCGTTTTCCAATGACGAACGATTAAAATCGGATGGTAACGAAAAAACGTTGAGTTCAATGCCATCCACACCTGTATCCTCTATTCGCTTTGCAAAATCGGTCCAACCTCCAGCAGTAACGCAGTTAATACTAGCAAAAATAGGAATACTAACATTAGCCTTAGCTTCGGTAAGAAATTTAAGATAGTTAGAAACAGGATCCTCCATTCTATCAAAATCGAAATACTCCATGGTTTCGGGATAAATGAAACCAGAGGCATTCATCTTATTGAGATTGTCCCGCGTTTCGGCTATAATTTCCTCCTCGAAAAGAGATTTAATTACTACTGCTGCCGCTCCTCGGGCTTCGAGTTCTGCTATATCCTGAAGAGAATCGGTTAACCCAGAACTACCAATGATTAATGGGTTTTTAAGCAAAAAACCCATGTAAGTTGTGGTTAAGTTTGCCATAGGTAAATGTATTTGTTAGATAAATATAACAAATAAAAATGAAAAATGGCTCATAATGAGCCATTTTATACTATGAAGTAACCCTTTATTCTATAGATAATTCTGTAACAATATCGACAATTTATAGTGTGCCGACTCGCTAATTGGAGCCAAAGGCAATCGAAGGTTATTTTCGATTACACCTAAAATTGATAAAGCAGCCTTAACACCTCCAGGGTTCCCTTCAACAAAAAGGGAATCTATTATCTCAATCAATTCAAGGTGAATTTTACCTGCTTCGGCATAATTATGCTGCTGTGCCAACCGAACCATTTCTGATAATCTTTTGGGAAGAGCGTTTCCCAAAACTGATATAACGCCATCGGCACCTATCGACATTTGAGGCAATGCTAAGCCATCATCACCCGATAATACCAGAAAATCTTCGGGTTTATCCCTCAAAATGTAACTCATCTGGTTAAGATTTCCCGATGCTTCCTTAATTCCAATAATATTGGGAACCTCATGCGCCAACTTAAGCGTTGTCTCAGCACTCATATTTACACCTGTTCTGCCAGGAACATTGTATAGCACAATAGGTAAAGAACTTTGTGCAGCTATTGCTTTAAAATGTAACTCTAATCCCTTTTGAGTGGGCTTATTGTAGTATGGCGTAACCGATAAAATTGCATCAATACCATCAAAGTCATAATCATCAATCAACTCAATTATATGATTTGTATCGTTACCTCCAATTCCAAGCATAATTGGCAAACGATCATCATTCTTTTTAATAACAAACTTAATAAGCGAACGTTTCTCCTTATCGGTTAACGTTGCAGGTTCGCCAGTTGTACCCATTAATACAAGAAAATCGGCACCGCCAGAAACTATGTGCTCGATTAATCGTTCTGTTGCATCGTAATCAATTTCTTTATCCTGATCAAAAGGAGTAACCATTGCAACTCCTAATCCTCGGAACTTTTCAGTGACCATATATTTAGTTAAGTTGATGTTTTTAAAAAGAAGTGGAGGGTTCTTGAGCAAATCTATTATTCAATCTATAAAGAATATCCTTCATTTGCTCGCATAGATAATTTAATCCCTTCGCCTTGTCCACGGTAATAATCAAGTCGAATGGATTGTTATAGTAATTCAGCGCTCCAACTTTAAATTTTGCCTTGGATAACGATGCAACCCATCGCATTGGCATTGTTTCCTCAAAGTTCAAATCAATCAAAATATCAAATTCAGTATCTGCAAATACATCTACTAAAGCAGATTCTGGTTTATAGTACCAATTCAACTGATTTGTATCAAAAATATTCACTCTGCTATGCATTGTGAAGTACTGAGGGACTTCTTTTCCTGAAAAGTATCCCAAAACCTGAACTCCGATATTATTTTCTTCGAAATATGCCCTGAGGTTTAATATCTCGTCTAAAACAGATTGATCCGAGATATTACAAATTATTCCGATTGCACGTGCAGTTGTAAGATTCTGAACCATCTTATTGCGCTTAAATCCAACCAATTTCTTGGATAGAGCCTTTAATGATCTTTTATACTTATAATCTTCAAATGCTTTCACAGGTTTAATTTTAGTTTACCACAAGTATTCTGCATCAATCATAAAAATGCAATTTTACTAAAATTACAGATTACTTCAAAAATATTACTCCTTAATTAAATCGAAAAATTCCTCCTCCGAGATAACCTTTATTCCGAGTTTGTTCGCTTTTTCCAACTTTGCTGGGCCAATTTTATCGCCAGCCACAAGCATCGATGTTGAAGCAGAAACGCTACTAACATTCTTTCCACCATGCTGTTGAATCAGTTCTTTTAGATCGTCTCTGGATATAGAGGAAAATGTTCCGGATATTACCACCGACAATCCCTTTAGCTTATCGGATTTAACCTGTTGCTCCGATGATGAAATTTCCAATTTAACTCCGAATGACTTTAGTTTAGCGATAAATTCTTTGTTCTGCGAATTGGAAAAGAAATCGATAATGCTCTGTGCAATTCTTTCGCCAACCTCATCAACCTCCAGCAATTCTTCCAACGTAGCGTTAGCTATTGAATCGATACTTCCAAAGTGCAGCGCCAATTTTCTTGCAGTTGTTTCGCCAACATAACGTATACCAATTCCATAAAGGACTTTTGGAAACGGAACCAACTTCGAATTCTCGATACTATTGATGGCATTATCGGCCGATTTTTCGGCAAAACGCTCCAATTTAAGCAATTGCTCTTTGGTCAAAATATATAAATCTGACGGACCGATAACCAACCCATTATCGTAAAGCAAGGCTACAGTTTCTTCCCCTAATCCATCAATATTTAGTGCTTTTCGGCTGATAAAATGCTCGATTCGACCCTTAATTTGTGGTGGACATCCATTTTGGTTGGGACAAAAATGACGCGCTTCGCCCTCGGGGCGTACAAGAATGGTTCCACATTCTGGGCAACTCTCCGGAAAAACCAGCGGCACACAGAATAATGTTCGCCGGGAATTATCGACCCCAACAATTTTCGGTATTATTTCGCCGCCCTTTTCAACATACACAGAATCGCCAATTCGAATATCGAGCAGTTCAACCTGATCGGCATTGTGCAACGATGCTCGTTTAACAACAGTTCCTGCCAACTTTACAGGTTTTAGGTTAGCCACAGGAGTTACAGCACCAGTGCGTCCAACCTGAAAATCGACTGATAACAGCGTTGTTGACACACGCTCGGGCTTAAACTTGAAGGCAATTGCCCAACGGGGAGTTTTTGCGGTAAGTCCAAGCGCATTCTGATACTGATAAGAGTTTACCTTAATTACAACACCATCGGTATCGAACGGTAGTTTCTTACGGGCATTATCCCAATGATGAATATACTTCATCACTTGAGCTGAATCGGCACAGAGCTTAACATGCTCCGAAATCTTAAAACCCCACTGCCTAGCAGCCATTAAGTTCTGATAATGATTATCGAAAGGCAAACTATCACCCAAAACATAGTAAAGAAAACAGTCTAACTTTCGCCGTGCAACTATTGCCGAATTCTGCAACTTTAAAGTACCCGATGCTGCATTCCGGGGGTTTGCAAATGGAGTATCCCCCTCCTCTTCACGTTCTCTATTAAGCTCCTCAAAAACATTCCTGGGCATATAAATTTCACCACGAATCTCAAAATCCTCAGGATAATTATCGCCATGCAAAACAAGCGGTATCGACTTAATGGTGCGAACATTCGCAGTAACATCGTCACCAATGGTACCATCGCCACGCGTTACCGCCCTAACCAACGCACCTTTGCTATACGTTAAGCCAATAGCAACTCCATCGTACTTCAATTCACATACATACTCGGGTTTAGCCCCCAGAGCCTTAACGGTACGATCCTCAAAATCTAAAACCTCACCCTCGGTATAAGTATTGCCCAACGAAAGCATCAAAGAGCGGTGTTTCACCTGTGTAAACTCCTTCGATATATCACTTCCAACCCTTTTTGTAGGAGAGTTTGGATCGTCCATCTCGGGATACAAGGCTTCCAAATCGCTCAATTCCTTTAGCAGCCTATCAAATTCATAGTCGGTTATTTCGGGCTTCGAAAGAACATAGTATAGGTGATTATGTCGATTCAATTCTGCCCTAAGCTGCAAAATTTGCTGACGGATTTGCTCGGTTAACATCTATTCAATTTTTTTATAAAGATATGTAAAAGTACAAAATCCTTAAAAAGTCCGAAATTATTAAGGCATAACCAATCAATTTTAAAAATTCATATCTTTACAAAAATGCACTTCCGATGAACCAAATCCAGGAAAAAGACAGAAAACTAGTTTTAAATCGTTATAGGTCGCTTTTGCAATCTGTAAGAGGCGTTGTTAATAAAGAAAATCAACAACTAATCAGAGATGCTTTTAAACTAACAGCAGAAGTAAATAGCAACATAAAAAAGGATTCCGGCGAACCCTATATCTTGCATTTAGTTGATGTAGCCAAGATTTGTATCGACGAAATGGGCTTGGGTACCTCATCGGCGATTGCAGCGCTACTCCACGAATCGGTAGAACGAGGCCAACTCACAAAAATAGAGATTGAGAAGCGCTTTGGCGAAAAAATAGCCACTGTTGTTGATAGCTTTACACGTATATCGGGCTTAGATCCAAAGGAACCTAAAACCCAATCGGAGCATTTCCGTCAACTTATTATCAGCTTATCAAACGACCCTAGGGTTATTCTTATAAAACTGGCCGATAGGCTTGAAACGATGCGATCGCTAAGCTACTCAAGCAAAGATGTACAACTTAAACGATCGTGGGAAACCTTTCACCTTTATGCCCCACTGGCTCACCGATTAGGATTATACAGACTAAAATCGGAGATGGAAGATCTTGCCATGAAATATATCCACTCCAAGGAATACAAGCAAATTATCAAAAAACTAAAGGAAACAACCGCAAGCCGTAATAAGTTTATCAAGGATTTTATTGCTCCTTTCGAGCAGGATTTACGAAACAGGGGATTCGATTTCGAAATAAAAGGCCGAACTAAATCTGTTTACTCCATATTCAGGAAGATGCAGAAACAACAGGTCGATTTTGAGGAAGTGCACGATATTTTTGCAATTCGGGTGATACTCAACTCAAAGCCCGAATCGGAAAAATCGGACTGCTGGCAGGTATACTCCATTATCACCAATAAATATACGCCAAACACAGAGCGACTTCGCGACTGGATTTCGGTTCCCAAAAGTTCAGGATACGAATCGTTGCATACAACGGTACTTGGTCCCGAGGATAAATGGGTTGAAGTGCAAATTCGCACCTCGCGCATGGATGAGATTGCGGAAAAAGGACCTGCGGCGCACTGGAAATATAAAGGTATAAAGCAAGAACAAGGTGTCGACGATTGGGTTGTTCGAGTTAGAGAAATGCTAGAGACATCCGATGAATCATCGGAAGATAAGGTGGAAAAATTCCAGATGAATTTGCAGGACAGCGACATTTTTGTTTTTACCCCTAAAGGTGATATCCGAAAATTGCGGGCAAATTCAACGGTGCTCGACTTTGCATTTGATATACACACCAATATTGGCTCGCAGTGTATAGGCGCAATTGTTAATGGGAAGAATGTAACAATAAAACAATGCCTTCAGAATGGTGATATTATCGAAATACTGACCTCTAAAAAGCAAAGCCCTAAAAAAGATTGGCTATCGATAGTTATTACATCTAAAGCAAAGTCTCGCATAAAGCAGCAACTTAGAGATGCCGAAAACAAAGAAATAGTTGACGGGAAAGAAATTCTATCCCGAAAATTCAAGAACTGGAAAATTGATAACGTCGATGAGTCATTGCTAAAACTAAATAAGCATCTAAAGCTAAAGAAACCGACAGATCTTTTTATAAGGGTTGCCGAAGGTAAAATAGACCTTTCGATGCTTAAAAATATTTTAACTGCCGATCCATCCGAAACCATATCGACTAAAGACGATGTGGCTAAAGTTGAGCCTCCCAAACCAGAACCAGCCAAGGCGCAACCCAGCAGCGACTATTTAGTTATTGACGAAAGACTGGTAAACATCGATTATAAACTTGCAAAGTGCTGCAACCCAATATTTGGTGATGATATTTTTGGTTTTGTCACCATAAACGAAGGGATTAAGATTCATCGCACAACATGTCCAAATGCAAACCAGCTATATAACCGCTGGGGCTATAGAGTTGTAAAAGCTAAATGGAAAGGAACATCGCAAGCAGGAGCCTTTCAGTCCACAATTAAAATTACCGGCAACGACGAACTAGGCATGCTAAATAGAATATCCGAAGTAATAAGCAAAGATTTAAAGGTTAACATGCGCAACATTGCCATTAACACAAAAAATGGACTTTTCGAGGGAATTATCCAACTTTACGTAGAAGACACAAAGCATCTTGAAATGCTTTTATACCGGCTGAATAGAGTGCAAGGTGTACATAAGGCCATTAGGATGAAATAATTGAAATTATAGCTAATGGCCAAATAGTGAACTAAATATTGTTAAATACGTTGTAAATAAAACAATACTTGTTGCGTTTTTATTCTGCGATTACTATTTTTGAAAAAAAATGATGTTGCCATGATAAAAAGATTCATATTGATCAGTGTCATTTTAATGTCGGGATACTTTACGTCTAGAGCCCAACTAATTCAGGATCTTCATAAAATTTATGAACCCGTTTATCAGCAAGATATACTAGATGATTCATCGTCGGTTATTACTCCTTTTGGGGTTATAAAACCAGGTGTTAACTATGGTTTATCGTTTGGCACAGGATACTCGTTCATGGGAAATGGCCGTGGAGTTTCCAGCTCTTATGTTGCACCTACAATTGCATACTCGCCCAACCAAAAAGTACAGGTAATTGCTGGCGTTAGTTTATCGAGAACGGGAATGCATGGTTTTGATATGCCCAAAGGTGTTGAAAACGATCAATTCCAAACATCCACCAATCCATACCAAGCATGGGCTTACACTCAGTACAACTTCAGCAATAAGTTTAGTGTTTATGCAATAGGCTCTGTTTCTCAGAACCAATCATTCTTCTCGCCTTACTCCAACTCTATTGGAACGTATAATAGCCAAATGTACGGTGTGGGCTTCAACTATAAAATTAGCAGCAGAACAACCATTGGCGCTAGCTTTAATTTCGTAAATGCACAATCGACACTAAATCCTTTTAGCAGCTTTGGTAACTCACTCTACCCTTAGAAAAGGATAAATTAAATATTAAGCAGCTTCAAGAACTTATTTCTGGCTCTATTATGTAAATAAACACCATGAAATTCTGAAGATGAATTCAGAATGACGGATTTATTGACTTTTTAGACCGTCTTAAATGATGTATTTTCTGAAAGAATAAATGCATCTCCTCATACAGGACAGATGAATCCTCAAAATTGGCAGATTTATCCAGCGTTAAAGTACCCTTATCCCCCAAAAAGATAGATGCATCTTCAAAAAAGATAGATGCATCCTGTTTCGAAGTACCCCCATCCTCAAAATGGATAGATGCATCCTGTTTTGAAGTACCCTCATCCTCAAATTCGATAGATGCATCTTCAAAATTTGAGGATGCATCCTGTTTTGGAGTACCCCCCTCCACTTCATTTGAGGATGCATCCTCAAAAACGATAGATGAATCCTATTTTGAAGTGGGGGGGGGTACTTCGGAAGTACCCCCTCCCACTTCCGAAGTACCCCCAACGCAAATCAACGCAGATAGTTTTTATTGGCCGTGATACCAATAAAAAAGGGGCATAAGCCCCTTTTTTCAACAATATCAGTATAGATATTTACTTCTTCAAACCACTCCTTTTTAGTAAAGCATCAACGGTAGGTTCTTGTCCACGGAAGCGTTTGTACAGCTCCATAGGATGCTCGCTTCCACCCTTCGACAAAATATTATCGCGGAACGATTGTGCGGTAGCCTTATCGAAAATGCCGTGCTGCTTAAATACCTCAAAAGCATCGGCATCTAAAACCTCGGCCCACTTATAGCCATAATACCCAGCAGCATATCCGCCGTCAAAAATATGGCTAAAGCCTACGCTCATATTGGTTCCTGCTACAGGAGGTAGTACATCCAATTGCTTTGTTGCTTTACGCTCAAATTCATCAACTGGTGTTGTTACCTCTTTCTCGATACTATGCCAAGCCATATCAAGCACACCAAAGCTTACCTGTCTGATTGAGTAGTAACCAGCCTGGAAGTTTCGGCTATCAATAATTTTTTGAACCAATTCCTGTGGAATTTTTTCGCCTGTTTTGTAATGAACTGCAAATAGATCGAGATAATCTTTCTCCAAAGCCCAGTTCTCGAAAATTTGCGAAGGCAGCTCAACAAAATCGCGATAAACGCTAGTTCCACTCAACGATGAGTAAGTACACTCGGTTAACATACCATGCAAAGCATGTCCAAACTCGTGAAGGAATGTAGTAACCTCATCGAATGTTAACAGCGATGGATCCTGATCGGTAGGTTTTGTAAAGTTTGTTACAATCGAAATGAATGGGCGAACATCCTCGCTGCCATTCTTGTACTGCGAACGGAACGAGGTCATCCATGCACCACCACTTTTCCCTGGACGAGGGAAAAAGTCTAGGTAAAGAATTGCCTGAAACTTACCCGAAGCATCATAAACCTCATACGCCTTAACATCGGGATGATAAACAGGAATTGATGCATTAGGCTTATAGGTTAAACCATAAAGTTTATTGGATAGCAAGAATACACCATCAATAACTTTTTCGAGTTGGAAGTAAGGTTTAACCTCTTCTTCGTTATAGCTGTACTTGCTGTTTTTCAACTTTTCGGAATAGTAAGCCCAGTCCCAGCGCTCAAGGTTTCCTTTAAATCCTTGTTGGGCAGCGAATGCTTTGAGCTCATCGGTCTCGCTCTTTGCAGCAGGCAACGAAGCATCAATTAATTGCTGTAGGAATTGGTTAACCTTTTGAGGACTTTCTGCCATACGTTCCTCCAATACAAACTTGGCATAACTAGCATATCCAAGAAGATTAGCCAGCTCCAATCTTAAATTGGCAATTCGCTCGGCATTCTTCTTATTATCGTATTTGTTTCCTTTAAAGCATCGACTACCATAGGCCATGTACAACTCTTTACGCAATTCCCTATTATCGGAATATTTCATAAAAGGGCCATACATTGGATAATCGAGGGTTATTACCCAGCCTTCCATACCTTTTTCCTTGGCAGCATATGCAGCAGCAGCAACCAAGCTCTGAGGCAATCCAGCCAAATCTTTTTCATCCTTGATGTTTAAAGTGTACTCGTTTGTTTCGGCAAGAATATTCTCGCTAAACTGTAAACTTAGATCGGCCAATTCTTTACTTAACTCTCTGTATTTATCTTTATCGCCATCGACTAAGTTTGCACCATTTCGAACAAAACCTTTATAGGAATTTTCGAGTAAAGTTTTCTGCTCAACCGTTAAGTTCAAAGAGTCACGCTTGTTCCAAACATGCTTAACCTTTTCGAAAAGCTGAGGATTCAGGTTAATGTCATTGCTAAAATCGGTCAATTTAGGAGATACCTCACGAACGATACGCTGCAATACGGTATCGGTTTCGGCTCCGTTAAGGTTAAACAGAATATTCGAAACCATACCTAACCTACGACCACTGGCATCAAGAGCCGCAATGGTATTCTCAAATGTAGGTTCTTCTGCATTCTGAATAATTCTATCAACATCACCTTTTGCCTCTGCAATTGCCGAATCAAGAGCAGGAATGTAGTGTTCGTGCTTTATTTGATCGAAAGGCGGAGTTTCGAACGGAGTATTAAACTTTGCCAATAACGGATTATCGACAGTTTTCTCCTGATTACAGGATACAACAGATAGTACAATAATCATTGCTGTAATTGTTTTACTAATACATGTCATTTTTTTATACAATTTTAAGAAGCAACAAAAGTAATTGCTTTATTGTTTACACAAAAATTTCGTTTTCAAATTAATCTTAACTTGAATATCGAGTTTGATACGTCCCAATCCAAAACGTTTAATTCAACGTTTACTCTGAATCGATCATTTTAGATGATATCGACATTAACATTCGATTCAACTCCATAACCTCAATAGGCTTTAATCCTTTCAGGGAATCATCGATAATTCTACGAATAATTGTTTCGGCTCTGCTTTTAAATTCAACGGCAAATTGGGTTGTAGAAATTAACTCTGATCTTTTATTGGATGGATTTTTTATTCGATGAATTAAATCGAGCCTCTCCATACATCCCAGCGAACGAGAAATGGATGCACGATCTCGCCCGGTTAAGTCGGCTAGCTGAGCACTCGACAATGGTTCGTTCCTCATTAAAACATCAAGAATATACCAATAATCGGCCGTAAAATCCTCCTTAAACTCAGCACTTAAACGTCGGGTTATTTCGCTACGTATAGCAATTGCCGTACGGTATAAATTGAATGGCAAGCCTAATATCTCACTATCATAATCATTCATCAATCTCAACTTTATATAAATTGAAAGACAAATATAGAATATTTAGATTTTATGGTCGAAATATCTATATTTAAGCTGATAAAATTTAACCAAAAATGCGAGCTAAGTTTTCAACTATCATAAGTATACTTTTTCTTTTAGCAGGCTGTAGTAAAAGCCCAGATTATGGAGTATCGAAGGAACTTTCCGAGCAACGAAAGTGTGAGATTTCGGACGTAAAGTATACTCTATACATGTCGGTTCCATCGAAAAAAGAAGATCGAATATCGGCACGAGCCGAGATAACTTTCGAGGTTAAAACCCGCCAACGCATTATTTTAGATTGCCGACTAAACGACTCAATCATTATATCGGTTACTGCAAATAGCCAAGTTTGCTCGGCAAAACTGGAAAACGGTCACATAGTTATTCCCTCAAAGTATTTATACAATGGAACAAACCAGGTTGATGTCGATTTTTATGCGGGCGAATCGTCGCTAAATAGAAAGGAAGATTTTCTTTATACACTTCTTGTTCCCGACAGAGCATCTACGGTTTTTCCATGTTTCGATCAGCCCGACTTGAAAGCAAAATTCAACCTAACGCTTGAGGTTCCGAGTGCTTGGACAGCCATTGCAAACTCGCCCTGCGAGAACATGATGGAAACCGATACTTCCAAAATATTCATGTTTAAGCCAACACAACCTATCAGTACATATTTATTTGCCTTTGCTGCTGGAAAATTCGATACAATAAGCAGGATAGATAATGGAAGAATTATCAATTTATACCATAGAGAAAACGATTCGCTTAAGGTTGCAAGAAATTTGGATGCCATTTTTACAAGTCATTTTCATTCGCTAAACTGGCTTGAACAGTATACTGGAATTGATTATCCTTTCGAAAAATTGGATATCGTGCTAATTCCCGATTTTCAGTATAGCGGAATGGAACATCCCGGGGCAATATTTTACAGAGATTCTAAGCTATTCCTTGACGAAAATCCCTCCGAGAGCCAAAAACTAAATCAGGCCAACCTAATAGCCCACGAGGTATCGCACCAATGGTTCGGAAACCTTGTTACAATGCGCTGGTTCAACGATGTGTGGATGAAGGAAGTGTTTGCCGGACTAATGGCCGATAAAATTGTTAATCCTCTATACCCTAAGGTTAACCATCAACTAAGCTTCCTACTTTCGCACTATCCCCGAGCATACTCCGTTGATAGAACATCGGGCAGTAATCCTATCCAGCAAAGTCTCGACAATTTATTGCTAGCAGGCACTCTTTATGGCGATATAATATACCACAAAGCCCCCATAGCCATGATGCAACTGGAAAAATCAATGGGCTCAGAGCTATTTCAAAAAGGAATTAGAGAGTATCTCGACAAATACAAAATGGATAACGCAAACTGGAGTGAACTAATTGATATACTCGATTCGTTATCGCCCACCAATCTTAAGGAATGGAGTAAAGCATGGATAGAGCAAACAATAATGCCAACAATCACGGTAAAGCGAGATTTAGAGAATCACTTATCGCTCACACAAAAGACAAAAGGGATAGCACTTCCAATGATATACAGCATTGCAGAATTAAACGATAATCCTCTTACTATAAATCATGAGACACCTCAGGTTGACATTCCTCAAATAACCACAAATGAGCCATTACAGCTTAACTCCGATGGCTTGGGATACGGCCTGTTCGTTCCCGATTCAGTCTCCCTTAATGCTTTAGCAAATACCAGTATATATATAAAAGATCCAGTATCCAGGGCATCGAATATAATTGCCATAAATGAACTATTTCTCAACAAGAAAATTAAGTGTAGCAAGTATTTCGAGTTTCTGCTTGCATCATTAAATAAGGAACGGGAACCACTCATCAAGAACTATTTACTTGGAAGTATTGAAATGGTTTGGTGGAAGTTTATGTCGCCCGATGACCGTACAAAGCAATCGCAGTTTTTAGAGTATACCCTTTTCAAACTTTTCAACTCTAAAAACATTACCGTTGATGAGCGTAAACCTATTTTTCAAACCTATACCAGAATTGCTCTTTCGAACGATGCAATTAATAGCTTAATCGACTTTTGGGAAGGGAAAGAAAATATAGAAGGGATATCGCTAAGCGAGCAGGATTTAACCAACCTATCATATGAACTAGCCTTACGGAATGTACACGAATCGGACAGTATTCTTGATGTACAGCAGGAAAGGATTGCAAACCCCGATAGACTGGCAAAATTCCGATTCATTCGTAGAGCAGTATGCGCAGATGAAGCAATTCGCGACGATTTTTTCCATAGTTTATTCATTGCATCAAACCGTAGACCCGAACCTTGGGTTTCGGAGGCTTTACATTACTTCAACCATCCTTTACGATCCGCCTATTCCATTCACTATTTAAAAGCATCGCTCGATTTACTTCCCGAGATTCAACAAACAGGTGACATTTTCTTTCCAAAAATGTGGCTCGACGCAGTTCTGTGGGGACAATGCAGTAAAAAAGCAAAAGGTATAGTTGATGAATGGTTAAATAACAACCCAACAGTGTCGGATAATCTGAAAAATAAATTAAGGCAATCGGCCGATTTGCTATATAGAACTAATAATTAGAAGAGGCGCTTAGGCGCCTCTTCTTTTTTTAGAATTTCTTGAAAAACTCATTAAAATGTTTGATATTAAAATTCTCGCTTATATTCTCAGTAATACTAAAAACCCTGTAATACGAAGGATTATCCTTAATTGGCGGGATGTAATCAAACTCGTAATAGCTATTAATTTTAAACTTGGATTCTCGTAAAAACTCAGAAGGATCCTTAATACATTTACACTTATTCATTTGTTTTAGGTTTAGGTAGTCTAGGCGTGTAATGCTTGTTTATAACTCATTAATAAACTTATAGGTTAAAAGTTTATAAAGTAATTTTGATGCAAGAAAATCGGAAGCTTTATCGGTCATATTTGGACAAAGTTCAACAATATCAAATCCTACAAGATTTTTCTTCTCTATTAATTTTCGTAAAAACTTTAGTGTTGGATACCACTGCAAACCGCCTGGTTCTGGCGTTCCAGTGCTAGGGACAATAGAAGGATCAAACCCATCAAGATCTATTGTTAGATATACATTTTCGGTAAGTAAATTAATAGCACTATCCATCCAATCCTCTTTTCCAACAATATTATGGGCCCAAAACACCCTCGAAGAATCAAGATTTACCTTCTCGCCTATATCCATACTTCGAATTCCAACCTGAACAATTGGACATAGTTCTCTGGCACGAGCCATTACACAAGCATGGTTATTTTTACTGCCCTCGTATGCATCACGTAAATCGGCATGAGCATCGATTTGTAAAACACTCATGTTTTCATACTTATCGGCATGCGCCTCTATAGTTCCAATACTTACAGAATGCTCTCCACCTATTGTAACAACAAATTTACCCTCATTCAACAAAACATTTGTTCTGCGTTTTACTGCATTAACCATGCTTTCGGGACTTTCCGATTCAGTAACAGGCTCATCAGTAAAAATTCCAATCTTATAAACCTCTGTATCGGTTTCAATATCATAAACCTCCATATTAGCCGAAGCATCGAGCAAGGCCTCGGGTCCCAAATCGGCACCTTTTACCCAAGTGCTGGTACCATCATAAGGCACTGGTAATATTGCAACTTTTGAGGAACTTCTCTCGGTAAATGGTTTTGGTAAATCTCCGTAATTAATCATACTTTATTTGTTAAAAACACTGCAATTTTACAAAAAAAGAACTAATTAATTTCAGAAAACAAATGATAAATAGTAACATATATCAACAATAATAAATCTCTCCATTTTAAGTAAAAGCAAAAGGCTCTTGTAATTAAACAAGAGCCTTTTTTAGTAGTAAATTTGTATGCTACTCCATGTTTGATGGGCCAAATCCACAACCGCCCATACCATCATGAGAGCCCATTCCATTTCCTTGTCCCATACCTCTTCGGTCACCTTGTCGCATACCCTTTCCCGACTTTTTTCCTTTGTGCTGTTGGAAAAATACTTTTTGCTCATCGGTTAATAGCGATGCAACTTCTACCCTGTGAGCAGCATTCTTCTTCATAATTTGAGCACGGATGCTTGCCATTTCATCAATAGTTTTATTAATTGCATTCAAATCGGGCTTATCAACAGACTCCAGAGTGCGTAATCTTGCTTTCTTTTCGCCCATTTCGTTTTTTAAGGGAGTAACCTCTTTAATATGCTTTACCCTTAAATCGTTAATTTTCTGCTTTTGATCATCGGTTAAATTCGGAATTCGACATTCAAAATTTCCAACCTGATTTGTTTTCCTATCGAAATTACCTCTAAGTTGTTGACCTTGCTGCGAATATGCAGAATACCCTACCAACATAAGCATTACCAATGCTATACTTCCAAACCTTTTCATAGTAAATAAATTTAAGTTATTAATTCTGATTTCTATTGTTATTTCGAGGACCGCGATTTTGTCCCCTACGCATGCGCTCCACATTCCGATGACGATTCTGTTGAAACTCGTTCATCTGACGGACAAACCTGTTAAATCTGAATTGCTGATCATGTGAACAATAAGTCTTTACCTCAGCCAAATGTTCGATTGTTAAACGTTTCTGTAACTTTTGAACTTCACCAAACCTATCAACCAGGCTGTCTACCATTTTATTATCAATACTATCCTTTGTAATTTCCTCCATTAGTTGTCCAGAAATTTGCTGAGCCTGAAATTCCAATGTATCGAACGATTCATGAAATTTGTCCCTAAGCAATCTAAAGTTTTCGCGCTGCTCAGGAGTTAAGTCTAAGGCTCTTGCAACAAAATCGCCAGGCTGTTGAGGTCCTCCCATTGGCGGTGCCATTGGTACATTTCTTTGTCTATTAAAGCTGTAGTACTGATAACCGATTGTTACAAGTATCGAAACAATCAGCAGCGATTGTACTATTATGATGATTACTAAAAATCTTGTTCTAGTTATAAAGTTCATGGCTATTGGTTATTTTCAATTTCATCAACTTGAATATCATATATATTGTTATCCGAAGATGGGAAGTACTCCTCGGCTAAAAGCTGCATGGACTCACTTGAGGTTTTATCGATAGAACTAGTCATGATCTTCGAAGAAAATGAACCTAGTAAAACACCAGCAAAAATAGCAGCCACCGAAAGACTTGTTACCAAAGCATATCGTTTGGGAGTTAGTAATATTTTATGTTGGCCATTTTTTTCTGAAATACGATTTACTACTTTAGCCGATAAGTATGGATTAAAAGTAAATTCGCTCTTTTCGGAATCAACTTGCCCATAAATACGCCTAACAAACTCATATTCCTTTTGGCATTCACTGCAAACGGCTAAATGCTCTTCCCATTTAGCAGTACTTTCAGCATCAAGGCTACCATCGATATACTGAAGCATTTGTTGTTTTGATTCTTTGCAGTTCATTTCTGTAATGTTTTTGTAATTTGACAACTCAATTGATAAAAACTTGCGCTACTTTTTTATTTTTTTTGAGATTCTAGAATTAATTTTCGCAGATTTGTTTTAGCCCTAAAAAGCAACGATTCAACAGATGAAACAGATACCTCCATTACTTCGGCAATTTCTTTATACGATAAATCTTGATAGCGACTCAAAATCAAGGCGACTCTCTGATTCTCGGGAAGTTTATTGATTGCCCCCTTAAGCAACTGTCTTTCTTCTGTTGAAATTATACTGTAATCAGCCTCCGAATCAACCGATGACATAATCTGTAAATTATTCTCTCGTCCATCATCTTTACTCCAAAAATTAAAACCCAAAAACAAAGCTTCGCGCTTTTTCTTACGCAAATAGTTCAACGATTTATTCACAGCAATTCGATAGATCCATGTCGAAAGTTTTGATTCACTTCTGAAACTTGATATGGATTCGTATAGTTCCACAAAAACATCCTGAGCCAAATCCTCAGCCTCATGGTACGAACCAACAAACCCCCGGCAGGTTGTTACAACCATACGCTGATACTTGTCCATTAACTCAGTAAAAGCCTTATGGTCATTATTATCGACTACTCTTTGAACTAAAGTACCTTCATCCATTTAAATAAATCTAAGACTCTATTATGACAACCATAAATGCACTTTCTTGCGCACAACGTAAAAATTTTTCAATAAATTTATAAAATATCGATGAATCAACCATTTCTACCCTATCGAATACTTCCCAATAAAACAATCTAGTTCATATTAGTCAAACTTAAACACTTTAGTGTACTTTTGTACAAAAAATTTATCATGGGAATCCGATTAAAAATAGTTGCAGGTTTTGTTATACTCGCTTCGTTATTAGTAATATCTGGGTTGATATCAATTTTTGAACTAACGAAACTGGGGAACTCTGTAAACAACCTTATTAACGATAACTATCGAAGTATTGACTACTCGAAACAGATGACACAAAGTCTCGAAAAACAGAAAAAATCGTTAATTATGGCAATAAACGGGGAAAACGAAAAAGCGCTTGCCCTATTTTTAAATTCTAAGGTTGAGTTTGAGGAAAATCTACGAAAAGCAGCCAACAACCTAACCCTTCCGGGCGAAATTGACAAAGTCGATTCAATTGCAGTTTCATTTTCCAACTATACACCAATGGCCGAAGCATTTATTGAGGATGCCAACCATAATAATATAAATGTTTACCTAAACAACCTTCAACCTCAAGTTTGGACTATCCAAAATAGGGTAAACAATTTACTTACTATGAATCAGGAAAAACTTTTAGAAACGGCTACTCTACTTGAAAAAAGTCCCTACAGAACCATTCTTCCTGGATTAATTGTTGTAATATCAAGCATTCTGTTCTCAATCATTTTTAACTACATGATCTTCTACTACCTAATTCGGCCTATCATAAAAATTACAAGGAGCATCAACGAATTTGTAAAGTACAAAAAGCCTTTTGAAGTAACCATTGAAACAAAGGACGAACTAAACGATTTGAAAGAGTCGGTTAAGAACTTAATCACCACCAAGAATATTCAAAAAAACTAGAATGAGACCCCATATCTTACTACGATATATTGGCTTAGTAATGCTGCTTAATGCTGCATTTATTTTTATTTCGTACCTTATTTCGATATACTATAACGACAGCGGGCAATACCCCTTACTTTTCAGTTTTCTTATAACAACACTTATTGGAATCTTCCCTCTTATATTCGTTCCCAAGGCTATAGACCTATCCAATAAAGAATCGTACTTTGTTGTAGTGTTAAGTTGGTTGATCTCGTGCTTTATTGGAATGCTTCCGTTCCTGCTATGGGGTGGTGAATTTACCATTATCAAGGCTTTTTTCGAAAGTGTCTCGGGATACACAACCACTGGTGCATCAATTCTCAATAATATAGAGGCATTGCCTAAAGGATTACTCTTTTGGCGATCATCAATGCACTGGATTGGAGGAATCGGCATTGTTGTATTTATGCTTGTGATTATACCATCATTAGGAAAAGCACAGATGATGCTATCAAAATCGGAAATTTCGCCCCTAGCGCAAGAGAATTTCAAGTTTAGAACCCGTAAAATGCTCAACATAATTCTTTTTGTGTACATTGGACTAACCATAACCGAAATTATCCTCTTAATGGTTTGCGGAATGGGGCTATTCGATGCAGTAAACCATGCATTTGCAACAATTGCTACAGGAGGATTCTCAACCAAAAACAATAGCGTTGCATTCTTCAACAGCGTTTCCATTGAAATAGTTATCATGGTGTTTATGTTCTTATCGGGAATCCATTTTGGGCTACTTTACACAACTCTATCACTCAAGAAATTTAATATTTTCACCTCACCTTTTGTCAAATACTACTTTTGGGTTACAGTTATAGGAATAGCTATAGTTTCAATTAATTTACACGGAAAAAACTACGATTCGTGGGGTGATAGTATAAGGTATGCATCTTTTCAGGTTATATCTCTTTCGACAACAACAGGCTTTGCCAATGCAGATTCATCCGTATGGCCACCTCTATCCATTGGTATAATTATATTCTTCACAATTCAGTGTGCATGCTCTGGATCAACATCTGGAGGTATGAAACTCGACAGAGTTGTTATATTTTTCCAAGCATTGAAAAGCCAAATACTTAGAGTACAGCATCCTCAAGCAGTAATTCCAGTCCGGCTTGGAAAATCAATTATTAACGATGAGGTTGTTAACTCGGTTGTTCTATTTATCGTGGTTTACATTTTAGTGCTACTAATCAGTACACTTATAATTGCATCAATGGGAGTTGATCTACTTTCGGGCTTTTCAGCATCAGCAGCAACAATGGGCAATGCTGGACCAGGGTTTGGCTTGGTTGGATCGATGAGCAATTTCTCGAAACTTCCAGATGCAGCCCTCGCTGTTCTATCATTCGACATGCTTTTAGGACGTTTAGAGATATTTGGATTGATTATGCTATTTATGATTAAATCGTGGAAATAAACATATCTAATTTTAATTATAAAGAGCCTTTGAATTATCAGAGGCTCATATTTTTTAGAAACTATCAATTTGTACAAAATAAAAAAGCCTCAGAAAATCTGAGGCTTAAACTTAAGCGGTCTGGACGAGACTCGAACTCGCGACCCCATGCGTGACAGGCATGTATTCTAACCAACTGAACTACCAGACCATTACATATAAAACCCAAAACTCCGCTTTTGAAGTTTTGCGGTCTGGACGAGACTCGAACTCGCGACCCCATGCGTGACAGGCATGTATTCTAACCAACTGAACTACCAGACCATTACTAAAAAAGAACTCTTCGTCGTTTTTAAAGCGATGCAAAAGTAAAATAGTTTTCCTAATTATGCAATACCTGCACGCATTTATTTCGCAAAAAAACTAAAGTTTACGCTTCCGTAAGCGCGATGTTCCTTGAAAAAAGGATGATTGGTAAACATATAACTTCCTGAATGCTCGAGAATAAAGCATCCACCATCCTCTAATAACTCGCGTTGAAAAATAATATCAGGAATTTGATCAATTCCCTTCAAATCGTATGGAGGATCGGCAAATATGATACTATACTTTGCTGAACATCTATTTATGAAACTAAATACATCGGCCTTAATAGCCGATAGGTTAGCAACACCCAACTTTTGAGCAGTTTCCTTAATAAAACGATTATGAACAAAATTAACCTCAATAGAATCGACGCGAACAGCACCTCTCGAAATAAATTCGAAACTAATGCTTCCAGTTCCCGAGAATAAATCGAGAACTCGTAATTCCTCAAAATCGTAATTATTATTGATTATATTGAATAAACTCTCCTTGGCAAAATCGGTTGTGGGCCTAGCATTAAAACTTTTGGGAGGAGTAAAATGTCGGCCTCGAAAAGTTCCCCCAACTATTCGCATATAGCAGTAGCATTAAACAAAGTATAATACTTAACCCGATGCCTTAATAGTTGGTAACTGAAATGTATCGAATTATAGTGAATATCTGAGGATACCTGTGCAAAGTAATTTTGCAACAATTTACTAATATCATCATTATTGATAGAGTACCCTAATACATGAACATTTACCTGTGAAAAATCCAACTTAAGCCCTTTGCAAAAACTTAAAATGTAATAGGCAGCATCTTCTACTGTTCTGTAGTTATAAGCATTCGATGCAACAAATTTTTCGTCCTCGTGATATACTATACTAAGTTGTTGTTCTGAAAAATAGATCTGCATTAATTTATCAACTCTCAGTATATCGGCATTAAAAAACAATGGAGTAACCGGAGCCACAAATTTTGTTTTAGATTGAATTTTAAGCCATGCAGTTGATAACGAGTAAGGCATCGAGAATATTAACACATAGCTAGATCCATTAGTCACAGAGGTATGATGCAACTCGGACTGATCGGGCAATGGCTGTGTTAACTCAAAAAGATCTTTTATCCTTTCAACTACAAATAAATCGTTAGGAACAATTGTGTACTGTGATAATGCATAAGAAAAAAGGACTCTTTTGAATTTCTGAGTCAGAATTGGATAGTCCAAAACCATTTTATCAACCTCACTAGCCCATTTTTCATGGCCAATAATGGTAGACGAAAACTGTTTCGAGACTAAAACAATGTAAGTATTACGAATGGTATCCTTAACCGCAAATGAAAATCCATTCAGGCTAACCTGAATGGATAATTCATATACTTCGGTTCGATCTTTATCGAAAGTTTCGTCTATAAGATCTAGTTCATCCATAGTAACAACTACTCCCAGTTACCAGCATTATTAGTAGCCTCGGTCATAGAGCCAACCTTCAAACCTGGATATTTTTCAAGTTTTTTGGCCAAATCGTTAATGTTAATAATTTCCTGATGATCCAATCCTTTTAGAATAACGTCATTAGGAGCTTTGCACTCGAACACTTTAACTTTAACCTTTGAACCTGTTTCAAGTTCTCCAGCTTTAAGTTCAAACGATTCACCACCCGAAAAAGGAACAAAGCGTAATGAATCTACAGCGAAATTTTTAAACAAACTATCACGCACAGCAACTTTAATAGTATCACGACGGACTTTACCTAAAGCAACTGCAATAGAATCATCCGCAGATCCAATTTGTTTAACAACTTTAAATTCACCCTCTTTCAAGAAAGTAATTAAGGTATCAAAACTACCAGTAAATTTACTATAACGTGAACGATATGCCAACTGTGCAGTTCTAACGTCTTTTAAACGTTGTATTGTAGCATCGTAACGTTTGCCTTTCTCTTTATCGAAACGAATAGGAGCCATAATACTTTCATATACAAAATACGCTACAACCACAATTAGAATCGCAAGTAAAATTTGATATACAGTTTTCATTTTGCAAGAATTGGTTTAAGTTTGCCTGCAAATTTAATAACATATAATTAAATTCGAACTTCTAAGTAAAATTTATTTGCCCAAATGCTAAAAAACAATATCCAGAACGAGATTATCTCCTACCTAAACTTCACACCAACCATTGGGCAAATGATTGCAATTGAGAGTTTGGCAAGTTTTGTGGTAAATCCTAAACCCGACAGTTGTATTCTACTTAAAGGATATGCAGGCACAGGCAAAACATCGATAATTGCAGGCTACGTAAAGGCACTTCAGAAACTTAAAATCAAATTTGAACTATTAGCGCCAACAGGCCGAGCGGCAAAAGTACTGGCAGATTACTCTAGTGCAAATGCTCAAACCATTCACAAATGCATTTATCGACAGAAAAGTATGAAAGAAGGGCTTGGTAAATTTGTGCTCAACTTCAACAAACTAACCAACGCTATATTTATAGTAGATGAAGCCTCCATGCTATCGAATACCTCGTTTGAGGATAGTACATTCGGTTCGGGGAAACTGCTTTCCGATTTAATTGAGTATGTTCGACAAGGAAATAACTGTAGATTAATTATTGTAGGCGATACAGCCCAACTTCCGCCAGTTGGATTGGATATGAGTCCTGCTCTGAACTACTCCGAACTTGCGAGTTTCAACCTTGAAGTAAAAGAAATTTTCCTTAATGAGGTTGTCCGACAGGATTCTGAATCGGGAATACTCCACAATGCTACTCAAATCAGAAATCTTATAGACTCGGGCAACTTTGTCACACCTAAAATATCTATGGATGATTTCACAGATATTAAAAGGATATCGGGAGGGGAACTTCTCGAACATCTATCGGAGGAATACGATAAAAATGGTCGTGAAGGGAATGTTGTGATATGCTACTCTAACAAAAGGGCCAATAAATACAATAATGGCATTCGATCTAGGATTTTATTTAACGAGGAAGAACTCTCGGTTGGCGATTACTTAATGGTAACAAGAAATAGCTACTTCTGGGTTGAGGATATGCCCGAAATTGGATTCATTGCCAATGGCGATATTGTAGAGATTACCAGAATTGGCAAACGACATGAAATGTACGGCTTTAGGTTTGCCGATGTCACAATTAGGCTACTCGACGACAATAAACAGTTAATTGATGTACGAATTATACTAGATACTCTAATGCTGGATGGCCCATCGCTTGGTTCAGAACATATGAAAAGCCTGTATCAACAAATTGCAATGGACTACTCACATATTAAAACCAGCAAGGCAAGGTTAACAAAAATCAAGGAAGATCCATTTTTCAACGCAATGCAAGTTAAATTTGCATATGCAGTTACCTGCCATAAAGCACAAGGCGGACAATGGCCAAACATTTTCATCGATCAGGGATTTTTTCGTCCCGAAATGATAAATCGCGAATATCTACGCTGGCTTTATACCGCCTTTACAAGGGCAACAGAAAAGGTCTATCTGGTTAATTTCGACGAATCTTTTTTCTAGCCCATAGAACAAACTCCATACTTAAAGGTTTTATACTCTACTAATAATTATTCCATGCTATTCTCTAATCCTCTAATTCACGGATATTTAGTTAAACGCTATAAACGATTTTTAGCCGATATCAAACTCGACGATGGTTCTGTAGTCACAGCGCACTGTACAAACTCTGGCTCTATGAAAAGTTGTTTAGAGGAAAATGCTGAAGTTTACCTATCGGATAGCATGAATCCGAACCGCAAAACCCGATATACTTGGGAAATGATTAAAATAAATGGCGACTGGGTTGGAATAAACACCTCGAATCCAAACAAACTTGCGGTTGAAATTGTAAAAAACAACTTATTGCCCCAACTATCAGGCTACACCGCAGTAAAACCTGAAACAAAATTTGGCGATAGCCGATTCGATGTTTACGCAGAGAACTCTTCGGAGAAATGCTTCATTGAAGTTAAGAATGTATCGCTAAAAGATGAAAATTATGCACGCTTCCCCGATGCAGTAACAGAACGCGGACAGAAACATCTTGACACACTTATAAAGGCTAAACTAGAAGGTTATAGAGCCGTAATGCTCTATATTATTCAACGTTCCGATGTAGAAATCTTCGCTCCTGCTTTCGATATCGACCCAAAGTATGCGAGCAAATTGAAAACAGCATTCGATAATGGTGTAGAAATAATACCCTTACAGGTAAAAGTCACGCCAACAAGCATTGAACCTGTAAGGGTACTTAACTATGAATTATAGCTATTGTACTCGTTTTGTAACTATAGTATCTCTGAAAAAATTCTCCTCTTTAATTTTATCAATGTAATGCTTGGCTAACCAAATATTACTTCTAGATTTTGATTTTTCGCTACCATCATCAACCTTTTCTAAATAATCGTTAAGATATTTCATTGAGGTAGAATAATCTTTCATCTGAAAATATGTTTTCCCAATTTTAAATACAAAATCCATATTGCCATTAGAATATTTTTGAGCTTTATCGTAGCATTCTACAGCCAACGTATAGTCGCGATTCTCAAAATTGATATCACCCTTTAAATCGTAAATCACTGCAACCAAAGAACTATCGGGCGTGAGCATATTTTCGGTGAAATTGGCAACCTTTAATGCCTTATTTCTATCCCCAATCTGAAATAACGCCGAAGAATAAACAAAGTTTAGGAAACTATCGGAACTATCTCGTTTAAATGCTCTCTCAAAATCAGGAATTGATTGATAGTACAATCCTGTGCTATATTTATTTATCCCCAAATATTTTGATGTAAAGAATGAAGAATCGCCCAACTCATAAACCGTTGTGAAAACTTCAAGCGACTTCTTGTACTTTTTTTGATCGGCATACAGTTTCCCTTTTATCTTTAGCAATGGAACATAAAGCGAATCGACCTTTAAAGCAGAGTCCACTTCTGTTATCAAATCCTCTGTAGGAACTTGAAGCGAAATAAGCAATTTGACATACTTCACAACAATATCCAAATTTTGTTTATTAAGCGAAATGGCAATATTATATGAATTAATAGCATCAAGATAATTATTAACTTGAGTTGCACAATCGGCACGTTGATCCCAAAAATAAAAGTTAGTTGAATCGTAATTGGTTAACCAACAGTAGTTGAAAAATGCCTTGGCATAATCGCCCTCTTTTTTAAGAACAGTTGCATACTGCAATCGTGTATTAACGCAAAGAGAGTCTAACTTCAGTATTTCCTCATACTCCTTTTTGGCCAGTTTAATATTCCCATAAGAATAAAGACTTCGGGCATAACCTTTAATTGCTGGAATATACGCTGAATCAAACTCCATCGCATTCCTATAGGCTATCGATGAACTATCGTAACGCCCTATATTCTCGTAAACAATTCCTTTTAATTGAAAATACCTTAAAGTTTTGTCTTGGCTACTTTGATTCAATAGCAATAGGGCTTTATTGTAATCGCCCTCAGAAATGGCTACCTCCACCTTTAACAATGAATCGCTTTGAGATTGAGAATAAGTTTTTACTACAACACACTGTAGCAAAATCAATAAAAAAAGAAGTTTTTTCATCTATTTTATATTAAATTTTATTGATAAAAATAACAATATTTGTTAAACATTATTGTGTGAAGTTCAATTAGAATTTTGATGTTTCAGAAAGAAGTATTATCATTGCAGCATTAAAAACAGACAATGAATCTATCGGTACAAAATATTTGGTGGTGGCTTAGTATAAAATTCAACCTAGGGGAATTTTAGGCTAAGTGCTACTTTACAGTATAGGCCGCAGGAAACCCCTGCGGCCTTTGTTTTTATAACTATTTTTAAATTAAAACTTGAAAAACAGACTTCACATATTAATCAACTTATCATGGTATTGGCGGGGGCTCCCCCGCACATAGTCTGGTTTTCTGTACCCAAGGAGGTGCACTTCCAAAAATTCAACATTTCAATCATTAATTAATAATCAAAACTTAGCACACAAAAAGACAATCGAATGTCTTGTGTCTAATGTCTAAAATCATAAAAGAACATGGAAACACAAACAATATCAACCGAAATAAATGTATCACCAATTGCATCAATGTTAAACAACAATGGCCGTTACGGTGAATACGGCGGAGCATACATCCCCGATGTTTTAGCAAAACCGCTAGAAAGCGTTGCATTAGAATTCGACAAATTATCGAAAGATCAGAATTTCAACAAGGAGTATATTCACTACCTAAAACAGTTTGTTGGTCGTCCATCGCCACTTTATTACGCTAAAAGACTATCCGAGTACATTGGCTCAACAATCTACCTAAAACGCGAAGATTTAAATCATACAGGATCGCATAAAATAAATAACACCATTGGGCAGGTTCTTATCGCAAAACGCATGGGAGCAAAAGAAATTATTGCCGAAACCGGAGCTGGACAACACGGTGTTGCAACAGCAACTGCTGCTGCGCTAATGGGAATTCCATGTAAAGTATTTATGGGAGCAAAAGATGCAGAACGTCAAGCGTTAAATGTTCGCAGAATGAAATTGCTTGGAGCAGAAGTAATAACCACCCAAATGGGAACTGCAACTCTAAAAGATGCTGTTGATGCGGCATTAGGATACTATGTAGAACATCCTACCTCATACTATCTTTTAGGATCGCAGGTTGGCCCACACCCCTATCCTAGAATGGTTGGTTACTTTCAAAGCGTAATAGGTCAAGAAGCTCGTGCACAAATCCTTCAACACGAAGGTCGTTTACCTCAGGCTATATTTGCCTGTATCGGCGGTGGATCAAACGCAATTGGCCTTTTCTCTGGCTTTTTTGACGACAACGAAGTTGCAATTTACGGTGCCGAAGGCGGAGGTTTAGCACAACCAGACAATACAGCAGCCACTCTAACTTTTGGAAAACCTGCTATATTCCAAGGAACCTATTCGTACTGCTTGGTTGATGATAATGGAAATCCAGTTGAATCGCAATCTATTGCTGCTGGCTTAGATTACCCAGGTATTAGCCCTCAACATGCATATCTAAAAGATACTAAAAGAGCAAATTATCAACCTATTACAGACGAAGAAGCCATTAATGCATTTATGCTCTTATCGAAATTAGAAGGAATAACACCCGCAATAGAATCGAGTCATGCCGTTGCTCTGGCTGCTAAACTTCTCAAAAATAAAGAAATGCTTGCAATTGTCAACCTATCGGGACGTGGCGATAAAGATGTAGACAGAAAACTATAACGCACAAAAAATTTTATTTATACTATAAAGCGAAGGTTCAGTTCGTTCTGAGTCTTCGCTTTATTTTATACTCAATTATTTAAATCTGTTTTTATACTTATTGCATACTTTTTGTTAAACATAATACTACATTTACATAAGAATTATAACAAACATCAATTTATGAAGAAGGTTATTTCGGCATTGTTATTCATAACATTTTTTTATTCAGCATTTGCACAGGATGTAACGCATATCACAGGAGCAAAAGGTAGGCAAGTTATTGTTGGAAACATAAACGAAGACGAAGCAAAAAACAGAGCTTTAGCCGAAGCAAAACTTAATGCTTTGAAAATGGCTGGAGTATCGGAGCACATACAATCGTACGATTTCTTATTCAAAAGTGAAATAGGAACAAAGTTCGATGAAGTATTCATGACAGATATGCAATCGGAAATTCGCGGAGCAGTAAAAAACTATACGATGAAAGTTGATAAAGGCATTGATGAGTTTAAAAACTTTTACGTAGAAGTCTCTATCGATGCCGAGATTATCCTTTACCAAACGAGTCCAGATCCTGCATTCAAAGTCAAAATTGAAGGAATAGAACAAGGCTACAAAAATGGTGATAAACTAAAATACAGTGTAAACCCAACAATAGATTGCTACTTAAATATTTTCAACTTGTACGAGAATAACGCCTCTGTAATATTTCCCAATGAGTTCGAAAAATCAACATTTTTCAAAGCAAACGAAAAAATTACTTTTCCTCAAAGTGTTCTACTCGATGGATATGTTCTTGAAAAATCGAGCAATGAACCGGAAAAAAACAAACTTTTATTCGTATTTACCAAAGAAAAAATACCCTATAACAACTATACTATCAGTGCAGATGGAGACCAAATTACAACATTCGAAGATATTTCAAGTTGGCTTTTCAGTATTGCTCCCGACAAAAGGGTAAATTATTTTGTTCAATTTGTAATCTACTAAACTCTGGTAAATAGCAATTACAACTTCATATTTTGCAAAAAAGCGTGGATCAATGATCCACGCTTTTCGTATCACACAAATTTATCTTAGTTAAAAAGTACGGTGCTAGGTCCAATGCCAACGCTAAATTCGCTCTGTTTAACACCTTCACTATATATTTCAAGTGACCCAGCACTTGAAAAGTTAGGTGCCAGCAATACGTAAATATCGTCATTATTAGGGTTAACGTTAAAGCCATAAAAAGATCCATCAACAAATGGAGATGAAGATAATGTGCGAGAATCAATAGCCAGTTTATATATTCCACTAAAACCATATCCAGCCCCATAATAAACAACATCACCTGTTGAGTTGATATCAATGTGCGAAGGATGTTGATCCTGAAATAAGACAATACGTTCGACATCCGTTCCACTAATCTTCACTAATTCCGATGAAGATTGGCTTGCAATGTTCCAACTTGCATCATACTCTATATAACCAGAGCAGATAGCCCAAATATCGCCGTTCTTATCAACAACCATCTCTTTAGGACAATCGCCAACATTAATAGTATTCTCTACAGTATTCGTGGTAGCACTAATAACCGAAATGGTATTATCGAGTCCATAACCACCACTATTGGCAACATAAATCTTACCATCAGCATAAACAATACCTTCACATCCAGAACCCAAAGTAATGGTAGTAACTAAACTATAATCGGTGATTGAATATACTTTAACAGAACCATTTTCGCCATAACCACCCCATTGTGTAACATATAGTTTATCATTAACAACAGTAGCATTTCGAGGGTTAGTCAGTCCCTCAATAGTATATAATTGCTCAAAATTATCGCTATTTGCAACCTCAACCTTACCAGAACCATTAAGTACCATGTAAATTTTAGCATTATCAATTGTAGCTCCTTGAAGTACATCACCAATAGAACGACCATTTGTCAAATTAAATATATCATTTTTCACAGCACTACTACCATACTTATAGAAACTTACAGAGGCATTGGCATTATTATAAGCCCCTTCATTTAGCACGATCGCACCATACTCATAACGACCAGTTGAACTATCATCCTTCTCGCAAGAAGTAAATAAAGATACCATCAACACAAATAACAGTAAAAGTTTAATTCTACTCATAATCCAATAGTTTTTTAGTTAATTATTTAGTTTACATAAAGTCGATTGTCATTGTTAAAAAATAGTTCCGAAGAGGCATTGCATAATTAGCTACCATTTGGTAATCCTCATTCCAGATATTATTCACAGTAAACCTTAGGTTTACCTTTGCTGGACGAATATTAAAGCGGTACTCAACATTTAAATCACCTACATTGAAGTAAGGCAAAGTACTAGTATAATCTTTATAACGTTCCCCATTAAATAAATGGCTATACGAAACACCAAAGCCATTCCAGAATAGTTGGACCGTTCCGTTAAACTTATGCTTTGGTACATATATTAATGGTTTCCCATCGTAGTTTTCCTGTCCATAGATTCGAGAGTGAGTGTACGCATAGAAACCATTTAGAATAAAAAGAATCTGATCAACCTTAAAATGCAAATCGGCTCTGGTTTCCAATCCGTATGTTTTCAGATTATCGATATTATATGGTTTCCACTTTCCCATCGTTGATGGATCCGAAAGCCATGTAATACAGTTATCTATATTAGTCCAGAAAGTAGTAACCGATACTGTATGCCCATTTTTTTCGTTGCTAAACGATTGCTCAGCACCCAATTCACCACTCCATCCATACTCTGATTTTAGATTTAAATTTCCTTCAGCATAAGACGATGGAGCCCAGTACAGATCGTTTAGTGTTGGCACTCTGTAGTTTCTAGATAAATTTGCTTTCAACTTTAACATTTTGGTAAAATTGTAATCTGATCCTACCGAAAAAATCAATGGTTTGAAATCGCTATCAATAACCTCATCTCTAGCACTCAAAGAGTAGGTCAACTTATTCCCCAAAAACCTTATTTTATATGAACTAAAAAGTGAAATTCTATTTCTGCGAGCATTATGCAAATACGCATCGCTTTTGGCCAATTCGTTGGTGTAGTTTACTCCGGTTATTATTTCGCCGAAATGCCTAAGCGGAATTCTAGCCTCCAATTCATTTATCCATGAAATAGACTTATTTTCTGTATTTTCGCCAGTTAGAGGATTTGAATATTCAATAACGCCATGCATCAATCCATTTCTTAATGAAAGGGTTACTACATTATAGTTCCACTTCAAATTTGAAGATGCCAAAAGATTTTTATCAACCTGATTTGCTTCGCTAGGAGTAGATGAAGACATTAGGGTTTGAAGATTTTTATCGTTAAACTGATACCATCCCGATAAGTTCCAACTTAAATTCTTATTAAACTTTAAATTAAGATCACCCAAAATTCCTTCCTGATCAACTTCGGCATTAGTAATCTTTTCTTTATCTTGATGTATTTTAGTTGTATTGATAAATTTAAAATCGTTATCGGCCTTGTTCAAATACCCCTTTATTGAAATAGCATACCTTTCGGTTCCCCATTTTGCATTGGCTGCTATAGTTTTAGTATTTCCGCTACCATAGCCTACCGATGTTGAAAATTTATTGGGTTGATGTATCGAGTTATCGCTTGATAAATGTAGAATTCCGGTTACAGCACCACTACCGTATAATGTTCCTGAACCTCCATACTGAAGACGAACACTATTGAACATATTTACCGGTAACAACGATAAATTGGTGCTACCATTCATTGGATTCTGAATGTTCAATCCATTCCAAACAATTGTTGTATGCGAAGAACTACCGCCCCTCATCACAATTGATGATAATCCACCCAGTCCATAGCTCTTAATATTAACTCCACTAGTGCTTAATAAATCAGATATCGATCGATTATTGAATCGTTGAAGTGAAATGGTATCAATAGTTTGAATTGTAGCACCAACAGCATGAGCATCGCGTAGGTTTGCATAAACCTGAACCTCCTTTATTTGGAATATTGTATCGGAAAAACTAGTTTGTGCAATTGTACCAATGTACATCACACAAAAAACAGATAACGCAAACAAAAACCTACAAACACACATAGCTACAAATGATTAACAACCCATCAATCATTCGTAACCATCGGATTCAGTAAAAATAGAACCAAGGGAAAGGCAAATCGTCCTATTCTACGCTTTTCTACCCGAAAGCTACGAAATAAATGCAATTTGGCAGGTCTTCTGGCTTGCTCTGTTCTTTATGGCCTTCCCATCCTAATATATGGACAGTGGCAGGGTTATAAAAAACAACTCAATGAGCTTACAGCTGCGGGGACAGCCTCGGATTTTAACCGAGTTCCCTTTTTAATTCCTTTCGGAAACCAAAATTCATTGCAAGTTTATGGCAAAGTTTTTAGATATACAAATGTTATTTAACAGAAATAATTATGCTCTACATTTTGCAAATAAAAAAACATAACTACATTTGCATCGAAGAAAAAGGAATAAATGACTGCAAAAAACTATACCGCACTCCATCATCATCACCATTCACATCATCACGGAATGGTAGATTCTCATTTGGTATAGTATAGAGTAAGCATAATTGTAAAATACCAATAACCCACTCGAGGGATCTGCTATTCAAAAGCAGATCCCTCGAGTTTTTTGTATCAATTCAATCCTAAAATTATGAATCAGAAATTAACATTGGCCATTCAAAAAAGTGGTCGTCTAAGCGAAGGCACAATTGAACTCCTTAAGCTATGTGGAATAAAGGTTAGCAATGGCAATAATCATCTTAAAGCACTAGCAGAAGGCTTTCCGATGGAAATTCTACTGCTCCGCGATGACGACATACCACAATATGTTGCCGATGGTGTTGCCGACATTGGAATTATTGGATTAAATGAAGTTCTTGAGAAAAAACAACCCATTGACGTTGTAAAGAAACTCGGATTCTCAAAGTGTAAACTATCCATTGCAATTCCTCGTTCCGAGACTTATACCGGAAAAAACTTCCTGCAAGGAAAACGAATTGCAACCTCCTATCCTACTATTTTAAACGATTTTCTTAACGAAAATGGCATCAATGCTGAAATACATACCATCAGCGGTTCTGTGGAAATAACTCCAGGAATTGGCATGGCCGATGCAATTTTTGAAATTGTAAGTAGTGGAGGAACGCTGCTTGGCAACAACCTTAAGGAGGTTGATGTGATTATGCAAAGCGAAGCTGTTCTTATAGCCAACAAAAAACTTAATAAATCAAAACAAGATCTTATTAACAAACTGGTATTCAGGATTGAATCGGTAAGTAAAGCTCGAAGAAACAAATACATTCTGCTTAACGCACCAAAGAATAAGCTTGATGAAATTATCAGCCTAATTCCTGGTATGAAAAGTCCTACAATTCTACCGCTTGCAATAGACGGCTGGTGCTCGTTGCACTCAGTAGTAAATGAGGATGATTTTTGGGAAGTTATCGACAAACTAAAACAAGCAGGAGCCGAAGGAATTTTAGTAATTCCCATTGAGAAGATGGTAATATAAAGAAAAGGGCTTAGTATAATACAAAAACATTTACTACAGCCAAAAGCCAAACAATCAAACAGTCAACAATGAAAAGATATATTGACAATAAAAACAACGACTACAACAAGTTACTCAAACGCCCCTTTGAGAATAATTCTGAAATTAAAGAGCAAGTTTCGGAGATATTAAAACTTGTTAAGCAAAATGGAGACGCTGCGCTAAAACAACTTTCGGAAAAATTCGATAGCTACTCAATTTCCGAAATTGAAATTGCTAAAAAAGATCTAGAGCAATCGTCAAAATTAGTTTCGGAAAGTCTAAAGCAGTCCATAAGACAATCATTTAAAAACATCGAAAAATTCCACAGATCACAACTTCCAACCGATATAGAACTGGAAACCCAATCTGGTGTTAAGTGCATGCTTAAATACAGACCGTTGGAACGAGCTGGACTTTACATTCCAGGCGGAACTGCACCTTTAATATCAACAGTTCTTATGCTTGGTATCCCAGCATTGGTTGCGGAATGCAAGGAATTGATAGTTTGTACACCACCAAACCCTAACCCCGCAATACTGTATGCCTGTAATTTGATTAATGCAAGAGTATTCACCATAGGCGGAGCACAAGCAATAGCAGCAATGGCCTATGGTACCGAAAGCATTCCTAAAGTTGATAAGATATTTGGTCCTGGCAATCGATTTGTAACTGAGGCAAAAGTGCAAGTATCTGCCGAAAGCATTCCAATTGATATGCCTGCTGGCCCATCCGAGGTTTTAGTTATTGCTGACGAAACATCCAATCCCACATTCGTTGCTGCCGATTTACTATCGCAAGCAGAACACGGAACAGATAGTCAAGTTGTAGTTATTGGTACCTCTGAGGTTATACTTAATAAAGTAATTACAGAGGTTGAAAATCAACTTAAAACTCTTCCTCGGAAATCAATCGCAGAAAAGTGTTTAGAGAACAGTATCGGAATTGTTGTTGAAAGTGTAGAACGGGCTATTGAAATAAGCAATATCTATGCTCCAGAGCACTTAATTCTATCGTTCGACAAGGCCAATAATTACAGAGAATCAATTACCAATGCCGGTTCCGTTTTTATGGGACAATATACTCCCGAATCTGCTGGCGATTACTCAAGCGGAACTAATCACACCTTACCAACCAACGGTTTTGCACACAACTGGAGCGGTGTAACGATAAATTCATTCCTGAAAACTATCACCTTTCAGGAAATCTCAAAAAATGGATTGTCGGAATTAAGCACCGCTATTACAACTTTAGCCAGAGCAGAAGGATTGGAAGCACACGCAAGAGCCGTGGATATTCGAACTACGAATAGCAGTTCGCTGTGTAACAATCAAACGGAAATTAGATTTCGTCCAAATATTACAAACCTAAAACCCTACTCTTCGGCTCGAAGCGAGTGCAATGCTCAAGGCTTAACATTGCTCGATGCTAACGAGAATCCAGAGGTATTGCCAAATATTCCCGCGGAATACAACCGCTACCCCGATCCTTTACAAAAGGATATAAAGAAGCGTATTGCAGAGTTAAAGAATGTAAATGAAAATCAGATTTTCCTAGGAAATGGAAGCGATGAAGCTGTTGATCTATTAATTCGCTGTTTCTGCAATCCAAAAACCGATGCTATTGCTACTTTCACGCCCACCTATGGAATGTACAGTGTTTGTGCAGCAATAAATAATGTAAAGGTTAAGGAGTACCGACTTGATTACGATTTCGCCATTAATGTTGATGAGTTTCTGGAATCAGTAACATCCGATGTAAAGGTTGTATTTATCTGCAACCCAAATAATCCAACAGGAAACACTCAGAACACAAACGACATTATTCGAATAATTGAGGAGTTCGACGGAATTGTTGTTGTTGATGAAGCCTATATTGATTTTTGTGGAAGCAAAACACTTTTACCAAACCTCAACAAATATCGAAATCTGGTAATTCTGCAAACCTTCTCAAAAGCGTGGGGACTAGCAGGAGCAAGACTTGGTTTGGCTTTCGCATCAATAGAAATTACAGAGGTTCTTAACAAAGTAAAATTTCCTTACAACATTGGAAAACCCTCACTAACAGTGCTAGATAATGCACTAAAAAAATATCAAACGGTAAAAGAGAAAATATCAACACTCATTGCAAATCGTGAATTATTATCTAGAGAGTTGAGCCAACTTCGCACGGTTGCTAAAGTTTATCCATCAGAATCGAACTTCTTGCTTGTAAAAACTACAAATGCGGATTTAATCTACAATCAACTTTTAAAAAATGGAATTGTGGTAAGGAACCGTTCCAAGGAACCTAACTGTGAGGAATGTTTGAGGATTACCGTGGGAAACGAGACTGAGAATAGAGCACTAGTTGATATCTGGAGTAATTTATAGAACATGAATGACACAGATAAAGCAGGTTTTTACAAATTAAAAACAAATAGAAATGAAAAGAATATTATTCATCGACCGTGATGGAACCATAATAAAAGAACCTACAGATTTTCAGGTTGACAACTACAGTAAACTTGAATTTATGCCAGGAGTGTTTACTTGGCTTGGAAAAATCAGCAAAGAACTGAATTACATGTTGATTATGGTTACTAATCAGGATGGACTTGGAACCTGTTCTTTTCCTGAGGAAACCTTTTGGGGACCTCAAAACCTTATAATCAAAACACTTGAAAGTGAAGGAATTACTTTCGATGAAATCCTTATCGACCGCTCGTTCGATTACGAAAACAAGCCTACCCGTAAGCCTGGCATCGTAATGCTTAAGCATTACCTAAACGGGAACTTCGATATTGCGAACTCATGGGTTATTGGCGACAGAACTACCGATGTACAACTGGCTAAAAACCTTGGATGCAAATCAATTTTCATTGGTGAAAATCCCTATAAAAAGGCTACTGCCAATGCAACAAATTGGGAAGATATTTACCGTATTGTAAAACCCCAAAGAACAGCCAGCATCACACGCAAAACCAACGAAACCTCGATTAACATTAATATCAACCTCGATGGCAATGGTAATTCGAACATCAATTCAGGCCTAAAATTTCTCGACCATATGCTAGAGCAACTGGCTAAACACTCGGGTATCAACTTAGCCATTAATTGTAAGGGTGATTTAGAGGTTGATGAACATCACACAATGGAAGACATTGCCATTACGCTTGGCGAGGCTTTAAAAATCGCCATTGGCGATAAAAAAGGGATGAACCGCTATGGTTTTTTTCTACCAATGGATGAGAGTAGCGCTATGGTAACGCTTGATTTTAGTGGACGGCCATACCTTGCTTGGAATGCAGAGTTTAAGCGCGAACGCATTGGAGATGTCCCCACAGAGATGTTTAAGCATTTTTTTCACTCGTTAACCTACAGTGCAGGTTTAACACTACATATTGAGGCAAAGGGCGAAAACGAACATCACAAGATTGAAGCAATCTTCAAGGCTTTAGCCAAATCAATGGGAATGGCTATTCAGCAATACGGGAATCAACTGCCTTCTACAAAAGGAATATTGTAGTTGCTCGTTGATGGTTGATAGTTGTTCGTAAATCATTTTTAATCTTTAATTACAATGAAAATTGGAATAATAAACTATGGTGCGGGAAATTTAGCCTCGGTAATAAATACAATCGACAAATTGGGGTACAAAACCGAGATAATTCGGCAACCTGAGCAACTTTATAGCATTGATAAGATAATAATTCCAGGCGTTGGACACGCTGGTAAAGCAATGCAAAACCTCAATGAATCTGGGCTTGCAAATGCATTAAAATCAACTCAAAAACCAACACTTGGAATCTGTCTGGGAATGCAATTAATGGGTAATTTCAGCGATGAGGGGAATACTGAATGTTTAGGTATTATGAATTTTGATGTAATGAAACTCGATATCAGCCTCAAAACTCCACACATGGGATGGAATAGAATTAAAGTCTCTCAAAACCCATTATTTACAGGTATTCCAAATAATACTTGGTTCTACTTTGTACACAGTTTCTATGTTGCTCAAAATAAACTCAGTATTGCAGAATGTGACTACGAAAAAAGCATCTGTGCAGCAGTAAACCTAGATAATTTCTGGGGAGTGCAGTTCCACCCCGAAAAAAGTGGTGAATATGGAATTCAAATCATCAAAAACTTTATAGAACTATGCGAATAATTTCTGCAATAGACTTAATTGAAGGTAAGTGCGTTAGACTATGTCAGGGTGACTATAGCCAAACAAAAATTTACTCAAACAATCCCGTTGAACAGGCCAAAATATTTGAGGATATTGGTTTCTCGCATCTTCACCTTGTCGATTTAGACGGTGCAAAAAATGGACAACCAAAAAACATTGATATTCTCAATAAAATTAGCACGACTACAAGGTTGAAAATCGATTTTGGAGGTGGAATCAGATCCTCACAATCAGCAATGGATGCATTGAATGCTGGTGCAAACCAAATAAATATTGGAACTGCTCTAATTACCAATGCAAGTTTTACTGAGAATCTTATTGCTGAATTTGGATTTGAGAAGATAATTGCTGCACTCGACAGCCTTAATCTAGAGGTTAAAACCCACGGCTGGAGCAATGGCTCATCACTAAACATCATTGATGTTATTAAAAACCTTCAAACTAAAGGAATTGTAAATTTTACAGTAACCGATATTGGTCGCGATGGAATGCTAACAGGACCATCTGTATTACTATATCAATCTATACTCGAAAGTTTTCCAAATATTAACCTGATTGCCAGTGGAGGTGTAAGTTCAATGAACGACATTAAAACACTAAGTCAACTTAATATTGATGGAGTGATTGTAGGTAAAGCCATTTACGAAAACAAGTTAAATCTCGAAAAATTAACCAAATGCTATCGAAACGAATAATTCCATGTCTCGACGTTAAGAATGGGCGAACAGTAAAAGGAGTCAACTTTAACAACCTAGCCGATGCTGGCGACCCTGTTGAACTAGCCTACCGCTACTACACCGAGGGTGCCGACGAACTTGTACTGCTCGACATTTCAGCTACTCTCGAAGGTCGTGAAACTTTCGCCAAAGTAGTTGAAGATGTAGCAAAAGTCATTGCAATTCCTTTTACTGTTGGAGGTGGAATTAGAACTATCAACGAAGTTGATAAGTTGCTAAAGGCTGGTGCCGATAAGGTATCACTCAACACTGCAGCAATTCAAAACCCCACATTGATAACCCAAATTGCAGAAATTTACGGATCGCAATGTGTAGTGGTAGCCATTGATGCTGAAATAGTCGATAACAACTGGGTTGTGGTAAGTCACGCTGGAACACAAAACACAAATCTAATACCGCTTAACTGGGCTTTAAAAGCCCAAGAACTAGGTGCTGGAGAAATACTACTTACCTCCTACTCCTCCGATGGAACGCAGGCTGGTTTTGCAGTCGAACTAACAGCATTGCTTTCATCAAATCTAAAAATACCTGTAATTGCATCGGGTGGAGCAGGAACCAAAGAACACTTTTTAGATGTATTCAATAAGGGAAAGGCTGACGCAGCCTTAGCTGCTGGTGTATTTCACTTTGGAAAAATCGGAATTGGAGAACTGAAGACATATCTAATTGAAAATGGGGTAGCATGTAGAAAGTAGAGATGGTTGCATTTTATTTTGCATTCTATCTTCTAACTAATAACAACAAATTTTTAAACGATAAACAAATATGACAACATTAAATTTTGAAAAACTAAATGGATTAATTCCTGCCATTATGCAGGATGCATCAACCAACCGAGTACTTATGCTTGGATTTATGAACCGTGAAGCCCTTGAAAAAACAAAGCAAACAGGGTTCGCCACATTTTACAGCCGAACCCGTAGGCAAATTTGGACAAAGGGCGAAACATCGGGCAATTACCTAAAAGTATTAGACATTAAACCCGATTGTGATGGTGATACACTGCTTGTAAAAGTTAGTCCACAAGGACCAGTTTGCCACACAGGCTCCGATACTTGTTTCGATGAAACAAACTCAATAAATATTCAGTTTCTAGAGCAACTAGAGCAACTAATCAAGGAGCGTAAAAACGCATCGCCAAACGAGAGTTATACGGCCAAACTCCTTGCAGATGGTCCTAAACGTATTGCAAAAAAACTTGGTGAAGAGGCCGTTGAACTTGCTTTGGAAGCAGAAAATGGAACAAAGGATAGATTCCTCGATGAAAGCGCCGACCTTATGTACCACCTATTAGTTTTATTAACTGCAAAAGGTTTTTCCTTGACCGATATCGCCGAAAGGTTAAAAGAACGTCACTCACAGAGCAAAGCAAGTAAATCGGAAGTAGATGATTTTCAGCGTGGAGAAAAGCAATGGGGTAAATAAAACTGAAAATTTTTCAGAAAAAATCATCAATCTGGCGAAATTGCTTTTTATTTCTGATGAATATTTATAATTTTGCGCCGCAAAGTTATTGGCAGGTTCCGTAGCTCAGTTGGATAGAGCAACAGCCTTCTAAGCTGTGGGTCCCGCGTTCGAATCGCGGCGGAATCACCCAGAAAATCAAAGCCTTACAGAGATGTAAGGCTTTTCTATTTTTATTCTATTTAAACTACCTCTCTACAAATCACTTTCTACAATTCTAAAAATACCTGCACATCAATATCTTCAAGAAATTCAGAATACATACCATTCAGTTACTATTTACTCTATATTAATAAGTGTTTTGGATATTGCCTCCTTAAGATTTTGTGAAACATTTACCTTCTCGGCATAACCGTTCCATTTACCTACAACACTATTTATTTCATCAATTATGAACCCTGCTTTTTTACAACGAATTGATTTGCCTATTAATAGCATATCATTCTTATTAATGTTGCTACGCTTTCCATTAATACTTAAAGCATGTTGGCTTACCCATTGGTGGTTCGGTTGATAGGCATGGCAAATATCATAAGCAGGCGCTAGCTCCCAAACTCCATCTTTTTTTAATCTGAATGAGAAGTTTTTGGTATGATCATCACAATTCCGTGCTATTACATTAAATACCATTCGCCTAAACATTTGCTCTGCATCAGGGTATGGTAAACGAAGTTCCCTCATGGTTTGAAATAACTGCTCATAACTAAAACTGGTCACAGCATTGTAATCAAAGTGCTTTATGGCGCAAAATGTTTGAATATGGTGTTTTGTATCTCCACCCTCTCTATCAAATCTTTTTGTCATAAAATGCGCCCGTCCATTCTCCTCAAACAATCTTGATGGCATCATTTCAATTCCACAATCGGTTGCCATATTATAGTATGCCATTTCCACTCGCCCATACCCATGAGAAGTGCCAAGTTGAACATCACTAACACCATCCAACTTAAGAAGCCAATGTTCAAAATCCTTCGGGGCATTGGCCTGACCCGATCTAACCTCTCCTGTTTTCTCGTTGTAGGCAATAATCGCTTTAGGTCTAGCCCCCCCCGCAGATGTACCTATTCGCAATATTTCTAGCATTGCTTTTTCTTCATCCTGCTTAAGGTTTGTAGTAAAAGCCTCTTTTTTCGAAAGCATATTCTTTGCAATGCTTACAAGGCTATCAATCTCGACTGAGAATGTATTTTTTCGCTCCTTCAATGTAGCAGGTTCAAATTCCAATGCCCCCATCCCCCTTGTACCAATAAAGCAAAGCATTTCCAATGGATTCATACTATTTACGGGGCGACCTTGCTGTGCTAACCACATATTGATTAGCTCATTACCATACTTATCGGGTAAAGAGTCGGCAAGTAATCCTGGTAAACCTTTAAATGTATCGAGCGCTCCATTTGGCAACCTTCTATGAGCAGAAAAATCAAATCTTGACTTTTCTGAATCAATTGGCATCATCAATGGCGCTAGATCCCATTTTAAATTTTTAAAGGAAGGATCATACTCGAATGTGGCATAACCTAAATCATCATTCCACGCTACTGCACCAACTAACTTTCCCCAAATTTTAACCTCTGCTACGTTCATTTTTACCAATCACTTTTAAAGTTTTCATCTTTGGAGTTGCCTCTCGCCCTTTGCCTCTTATCTTTTTCGGCTTTTGCTAATGCTAAAGGGCTAATTACTGTAGGTATGGAAAATACCTCCATCACTTGTAATTGATTTAAGACCCGAAGCACCTGTATGAGCGTAGCCAGCGTAACCGTTTCGCCCCTTTCTAGCAAACTCAACGTTGAACGACTTATTCCTGCCATTTTAGCCAAATTATTCTGAGTTTTGTTCTGTTCAAGTCGATGGTGTTTTACATATCGTCCAATATGCTCTGCAAGCGCTTTATCGCTCATCGACACCCAATTAACGTATGATATATCAGTCATAAATAAAATTTTTGATAGTTTATGAATGATTTGACATACAAATGTAAATATTTATAATCAGAAAAACATTATTAATTGCATTATATTTCATTCATTAAACTCATTTTATACACTTTATGAATGATTTATCATACATTAAAAATGCGTTGATTAATTTTATATTTATTACAACAGATGCTTTTAGTAACAGAAATAATCCAAAATCATCCTTTAGCTAGATAACATTATAGCCGTGCTTTACTTGCTTCGTCAAGCACTGTATTTTCAAAACTATCCAAGTAAATTTAAATTGTGCGCTCGAAATAGTAACCAAGCGCTTCCCTTAAAATGTAAGGCTTTTCTATTTTTATTCTATTAAAACATTATTAACACTGTTTTGTAAAATTTGATTTTTATTATACTTTAGCCATAGTTCTAAATTTAACGTAACCAAAAATCAAATCAATATGAAAATCAAAAATCTATTAAATGCTTTGCTTGCTTGTTCTGCATTATTTTTTGTTTCCTGCCAAGTAAATAGTTCAAAATCATTTTCCGATATAGCCTCGGAGGATAGCACCAACGTGGCTGTTTGTGTATGGGACAATGTATCTTTAAAAGAAACTGCCGATGAAAATGGAAAATGGTTATCATCATTAAGTCTTGGTGAAACTGTAATTTATCTTGGCAAAGAGCAAAGCGTTGAAACAGCAAAGAAAGCCGTAACCTATTATAATATCCGACTAAAAGATGGTAAAGAAGGTTGGTCTCAAGCGGACTTTATTATTCTTGGAAGCAAGCCTGCTGCAATAATCGAAGATAGCCCCATTTATTCTCGCCCCGATCTACTAAATAAAACCGATAAGGTTTTCTCATCGATGGATATAGTTGCTGTTAAATCGGAAAATAACGGATTTATTGAAGTTACCGGAAAACGCAAGGATGGTAAATGGCTTGAAACTGGCTGGATAAAAAGTAGCGCTGTAACATACAAAGATGTTGATGTTGCTGTGGCAAAATTTGCTAGCAAGGCCATGAGCATTAAGGAAGAATCTAAGAAAATTGAAGCAATTGAAGATATTATCAATAACTCCGATTTAGATTCATCAATCTTTATCGAGAACTTAAAAAGTTTCCTTCCAAAAGATGATATCGACGAAGATAGCTCAGAATCGGAAGGAGAAATAGAATCTGATTCAGACGAAGCAGAATAGTTTTTTTCTATATTTTATACGTAAAGGATCTTCAGCATTGAAGATCCTTTATTGTTTTACATCCTCCTTTAACATTGTTTATCTTTTTGATTTGAACACCATTATAATTATTGCATTATATTTCGAACAAAATTTTAAGCATGAAAATTCCACAAATTGCAATATTTATCACCATCGTATTATCTATCTACTTTTTGGTAAATAGTTTTATTTATGTTCAAACAAAACCTGTATTCTCAATAGCAACCTTTGGCATTTGGCTTAAAGTTGCATTCTGGCTGCTGGTTCTCTCCTACCCATTGGGTAGAGTTTTGGAAGGAATCTTTGATGGAAACATATTCTCTATTTTAGTAAAAATTGGATCGATATGGTTGGGCGCAATGCTTTACCTTTTTATTATCTTTTTAATTCTGCTAATAGTACGATTTTCCAATAATCTATTTAACTATAGCGAATATCTTGATTTTAAGAGTCATTTAAACTATAAGCAAATAGCCGTTTTTGTAGTTTACACCATAACAACATTAGTTTTGATTGCTGGTCATATAAATGCAATAAATCCTAAGGTAAGCAAGGTCAACATAAAAACTAATAAGATTTCTGATGATAATGGGCTAAGAATAGTTGCGGTTTCCGACATACATTTAGGAACTATTATTGGAAAAAAACGCCTGAGCAAACTAGTAAACCTTATCAACGAACAAAAACCCGATATTGTCCTTTTAGCAGGTGATATATTCGATGAAGATATTGCTCCTGTAGTTAATGGCGGAATGGGAAAACTATTCGAAGACATCAACTCTAAATACGGAATTTATGCCGTAACGGGAAATCATGAGTACTTTGGAAATTTTGAGGCTAAAATCGCCTATCTAAAACAGCACAAAGTGAATGTTCTTAGGGATTCCTCGGCACTTATTGATAATTTTTATGTAATAGGCCGCGATGACAGGCAAAGTAATGCAGCTCTAAAACGAAACAGAAAAACGATTGAGGAATTGGTAAATGGCCTTGATAAATCAAAATTTATGATTCTGTTGGATCATCAACCATACCATTTAAATGAGGCTCAGGAAAATGGGATCGATTTGCAGCTATCGGGACATACACACGACGGACAAATGTGGCCATTCAACTATGCAACCCAAGGAATTTTTGAAGTAAGCAAAGGCTATCTAAAAAAAGGGAATACTCACTATTACGTTTCTACCGGTTTTGGAACCTGGGGTCCAAGAGTAAGAATTGGAAATAGACCTGAGATTGTTGTAATCGATCTTAATCATTAAAACTAATAACAATCAACAAATAAGCACATTGTTGATAACTTATATCAATAAATATCAAACCATTACGACATAAATATCAAAATAAATTATTATCGTAACGGTTAATGATTATTTTTGTGATTGCAAAAAAATGATTAATGGAGAATTTTATTGTTTCTGCACGAAAATACCGTCCCACAACATTTAAAAGCGTTGTAGGTCAATCTACATTAACCACAACTCTAAAAAATGCCATTCAACGCAAGCAATTAGCGCAAGCCTACCTATTCTGTGGACCACGTGGCGTTGGTAAAACAACCTGTGCGCGTATTTTTGCAAAAACAATAAATTGTCAGAATTTAACCTCCGATTTAGAAGCATGTAACGAATGTGAAAGTTGCGTTTCGTTCAACACCAATCGCTCATACAATATTCACGAACTCGATGCCGCATCGAACAACTCGGTAGAAGGCATTCGAAAGTTAATTGAGCAAGTTCGCATCCCGCCTCAAATTGGAAAATACAGTGTATATATCATCGATGAGGTTCACATGCTATCACAAAGCGCTTTTAACGCTTTCCTTAAAACCCTAGAAGAACCTCCCGCCCACGCCATTTTTATTATGGCTACAACTGAGAAACACAAGATTCTTCCAACCATTCTTTCGCGTTGCCAGATATTCGATTTCAACCGTATTAAGGTTGAGGATACTGTTAAATACCTTGAATTTATTGCTCAAACCGAAAAGGTAGAATACGAGGTAGAAGCGTTAAATATCATCGCACAGAAAGCAGATGGAGCAATGCGTGATGCCCTTTCTATTTTCGACCAAGTTGTTAGTTTCAGCGATAATCATATCACTTATAATAAGGTAATCGAAAACCTGAATGTACTGGACTATCAGTACTACTTTAAGTTGACCGAAAACTTTCTGAAAGGCGAAATGGCTGACTCACTTAGAATTCTCGACGAACTTCTATCAAAAGGTTTCGATGCTCAACAATTTGTTACAGGGTTAAGTTTACATATACGCAATATCCTAGTTTGCAAAGACCCTCAAACCATCTCACTACTCGAGGTTGGTGCGGCTATCGCTGAAAAGTACAAACAAATGGCAGCATCGTGTCCAGGAGATTTTTTGGTGACGGCACTGCAACTCTCCAACCAGTTCGATGTAACGTTTAGGCAAAGCCCGAATCAACGCTTACATGTAGAATTGTTGCTGATCAGACTTTGCGGTTTGAATCAAGAAAAAAAAAATATGACAGTCTAAACGTCATTTCAGATAATCCTTACGAGGTTAACATACCTACTAGAGTACAAACAAGTTCAAATTCAACGGTAAAACCTGCGACTAAGGTTGTAATTCAACCCAGTTCGCAAGCCGAACAAGCGGCTACCCGGAAACCACTTCCTAAAACGACTTCCCTGAAAGGAATTATGAATGGAACCTACACGGCACCAATCAAGGAGGAAAGCAAAGTAACCGATTCAAACGTGTCCACTAAATCGGAACACAGCTCAATCACCGAGAACAAACCATTCACCCAGGTTGATATTGACAATGCCTGGAAGGATTTTGCCGAAATCATCAAAACAGATAAACCGGGTCAGTATAGTCTAATGCAAAACTATTCGCCTACTCTTCTGGATAATCAAAAGATTCTTATAAAGTTTGAAGGACAAATTCAGGTTGAATTGTTCCAAGAAATTAAAACCGACCTGACTATTCACCTCAAAAAAGCATTGAGAAACCTTGCTATTGATATTTCAGAAGAGATAGAAACATCAGATGAACCACAGAAAAAAAGACTTTTTACGGCCGACGATAAGTTGAAATTTATGATTGAACAAAATCCGGCCCTACTCAGAATGAAACAACAGTTGAATTTGGATTTTAACTAGCAAGTAAAACGTTAACCGTTAAACGAAATACCTATTCTTAACTTCAAACTTCGTTATTAAACAAGCTTAATTCTTATTTGTTGTTATGTTTACATTTGATAAATTTGTATTCGACACGTAATACACTAAAACAATAAACTTAAATACCATGAACAAAAGAGTAGAACAGGCCATTAATGAGCAAATTAATGCCGAACTATGGTCGGCATACCTTTACCTTTCCATGTCGGCTCACTTTGCCAACGAAGGCTTAAACGGTTTTGCGAACTGGTTCCGCATTCAGTGGCAAGAGGAAACCACCCATGCTATGAAATTCTTCGATTACTTAGTAGAACGTGGCGGTAAACCCGAACTTAAACCTATAAAGGAGGTTGAAACAAAATGGAATAGTCCATTGCATGCTTTTGAAGAAACCCTAAAACACGAGTTGGTTGTTACCTCTCTTATCAATAACCTTATGGATATTGCTATTGAGGAAAAGGATCACGCTACCAAAGGTATGCTACAGTGGTTTGTCGACGAACAAGTAGAAGAAGAAGCTAATGCACAGGAAATTATCGATACACTTCGATTAATCAAAGGCGAAGGCAACGGCTTGTTTATGATAGACCGAGAACTGAAGCAAAGAGTTTTTGTTGATGCAACGGCAAAAGGTGCAGAATAAAACGTATTCCAAATGCAAAACACAAGGGAGCCAATGGCTCCCTTAATTATTATTCTGAATCTCGATACTCTAGTATATCTCCGGGTTGGCACTCCAACACTTTACAAATAGAATCGAGTGTAGATAATCTTATGGCCTTTGCCTTACCTTGCTTTAGTATCGATAAATTTGATAAAGTAATGCCAACCCTCTCTGATAGTTCGTTTAACTTCATCTTTCGCTTTGCCAGCATTACATCTAGGTTAACTATTATTGCCATGACACTATACAATTAAACTGTTTTCTTCCTTTAATTCGCACCCCTCTTTTACTACAAATGAAAGCAAGTAAGAAATTGCAGATAAGAATAAAACTGAGAACCTAATTGGTTTAATGTAATAATAAAAAACATCCAAAAACTGAAAACCAGTAGTTGCTTTATCGAGATCTGAATCTTTAACAATCATAAACCCATAATACACAAAAGTATATACAAGAAGTATAACTGACAGATATCTCAACGCCCTTACAATACTAACGTCATAAAAACTATTATTTCTGAATGCCTTAAATATTTTACGAATATTCCATAGAATTAATAGAATCAAAATCGATTGTATTAACTGTTCTAATCGTACCGCAAAAATATCGAATTGAGTAAATGGCATTGGAAGCATAACCACAACTAAGAAAATTTGGAACTTAAATAATACATCTACAATAGCACTAAGAATATGCGCTAAAGAATCTTTAGTAAGCTTTTTCATAAAAAAGTTTTTTAGGTTTGACATTTAAATTATTCGCACAAAAATAATATATTTTTATTGATTTACAATAAATTTTTAATAATTATTAATATTTTTTTAACGTTTTTATAACAAGTTTAACCCCAAACTAAATTCAGGGTTATTCATTTTCTCATTTCTCGTCCTACTTCAGTTTTCCATCTTCCAACATCTTGTTAATTCTTTTTAACTTAATATTTGCCTTTTCTCTGACAATTCGAAAAAAAACGGTTAAATTTGTTGGCTTTAAAATAAAATAATACAGTAAGATGGCAATTAACAACATTTTCGCGAAACTCTTTGGAACAAAGTCTGACCGTGATTTAAAGGAATTGATGCCTATTCTCGATAAGGTCAAAGCGGTTTACCCAAAATATACCACCCTTTCGAACGATGATTTACGTAACGAATCAGCAAAACTTCGTGCCAAAATTAAAGAATACATTGCTGCCGACGAGGCTAGGGTTGAAACCCTAAAGCAACAAATGGAATCTGACACTATTGGCTACGAGGAAAAGGATGAAATTTATAAGGAAGTTGAGAAGACAACCAAATTGATAGATGACAAGATTGAAGAAATCTTATCTCAAATTCTCCCCGATGCATTTTCGATTGTAAAGGAAACTGCTCGCCGTTTTAAGGAAAATGAACTAATTGAGGTAACTGCCTCTGAATTTGATAGGAATCTTGCTACGCATAAAGATTTTGTTACAATTCAAGGTGATAAAGCGATATACAAAAATCACTGGGTTGCAGGAGGAAACGAAATTGTATGGGATATGGTTCACTACGATGTTCAGCTTATCGGTGGTGCCGTACTTCATCAAGGTAAAATATCGGAAATGAGCACTGGTGAAGGAAAAACACTTGTTGCTACACTTCCAGTTTTTCTCAATGCCCTAGCAGGCAAAGGCGTTCACGTTGTTACCGTTAACGATTACCTCGCACGTCGTGACTCAGAGTGGATGGGGCCAATTTACGAGTTTCACGGATTATCGGTTGATTGCATCGACAGACATCAACCCAACTCTGAGGCTCGCCGCAAAGCATATAATGCCGATATTACCTTCGGTACAAATAACGAGTTTGGTTTCGACTATCTTCGCGATAACATGGCCGTTGCTCCCGAAGATTTGGTGCAACGCAAGCATCACTATGCAATTGTCGATGAGGTTGACTCTGTATTAATCGACGATGCTCGTACACCTCTTATTATTTCTGGTCCAGTGCCTAAAGGCGACGATCAGATGTTCGAGGAATATAAGCCTAAAGTTGAAAAATTAGTAAATGCTCAGAAAGCATTGGTTACACAGTTACTTGCCGATGCTCGTAAATTGATATCCGAAGAAAAAAACGAGGACGGCGGGAAACTGCTTTTACGTGCTTTCAAAGGAATGCCAAAGTACAAGCCTCTTATTAAGTACTTAAGTGAACAAGGTTCAAAAGCATTGCTGCTTAAAACAGAGAACTTCTACATGCAGGACAATAACAAGAATATGCATGTTATCACCGATGATTTATTCTTTGTTATTGACGAAAAACTTAATTCGGTGGAACTTACCGATAAAGGTCTCGACCTTATTACCAGTTCATCCGAAGATCCACGCTTTTTCGTACTTCCAGATATTGGTAGCGAAATCGCCGAACTAGAAAAAACTATCCACGAACACTCCGAGAAGATTGCTAAAAAAGAAGAGTTACTTCGCGATTATGCAATTAAATCGGAACGTGTACATACTGTTCACCAATTACTAAAGGCATACGCAATGTTCGAAAAGGATGTTGAGTATGTGGTAATGGACAATAAGGTTAAGATTGTTGATGAGCAAACTGGACGTATCCTCGAAGGTCGTCGCTACTCCGATGGTTTACACCAGGCTATTGAGGCCAAGGAACGTGTTAAAGTTGAAGCAGCAACTCAAACATTCGCAACAATCACACTTCAGAATTACTTCAGAATGTACCACAAACTAGCTGGTATGACTGGTACTGCTGAGACTGAAGCAGGTGAGCTCTGGACGATTTACAAACTCGATGTGGTAGTTATTCCAACCAACCGTCCTGTAGTTCGTAAGGATATGGACGATTTGGTTTATAAAACCAAACGAGAAAAATATAACGCAGTTATTGATGAAGTTGTAAAACTTACCGAGGCTGGTCGCCCTGTACTTGTGGGTACTACATCAGTTGAGGTATCGGAACTATTAAGCCGTATGCTTAAACTAAAAGGGATTAAGCATAACGTACTTAACGCTAAACAACATCAACGCGAAGCTGATATTGTTGCTGAGGCTGGTCAGCCAAAAACCGTAACCATTGCAACCAATATGGCAGGTCGTGGTACCGACATCAAATTAACCCCAGAAACTAAGGCCGCTGGAGGTTTGGCAATTATTGGTACGGAGCGTCACGAATCTCGTCGTGTCGACCGTCAGTTACGCGGACGTTCTGGTCGTCAGGGAGACCCTGGTTCATCGCAATTCTACGTTTCATTAGAGGACGATTTGATGCGTTTGTTTGGATCGGATAGAATTGCAAAAATCATGGATCGTTTGGGATTAAAAGAGGGCGAAGTAATTCAGCACTCTATGATTTCAAAATCGATTGAACGTGCACAGAAGAAGGTTGAAGAGAATAACTTTGGTATTCGTAAACGTCTGCTCGAATACGACGACGTTATGAATGCTCAGCGTGAAGTAATATACACTCGTCGTCGCCATGCACTTTATGGCGAAAGACTAGATGTGGATACTTCTAACATGTTCTACGATGTTTGTGAATCTCTCGTAAACGAATTCCACGGCAACTATACGCACGATGATTTCAATCTCGAAATAATCAAGAATTTCTCCATTGAAGCACCTGTAAGTGAAGAGGAATACTTGGATCTTAAACCAGATGATATTGCCGAAAGACTATATAAAGGAGCTATTGAATCGTACGATCGTAAGATTGCGACAATAGCAAATCAGGCTTATCCTGTAATTAAGGATGTTTACGAAAAACAATCGGCTATATACGAGAATATTGTAGTTCCAATTTCCGATGGTCAAAAGGTTTATCAAATTGTAACTAACCTAAAAAAGGCTTACCAATCGGGTGGAAAAGATTTAAGCCGTTCGTTCGCAAAAACCATTATTCTTTATACTATTGATGAATACTGGAAAGAACATCTCCGCGAAATGGACGAATTAAAACAAAGTGTACAGAATGCAGCCTACGAACAAAAAGATCCTCTACTTATTTATAAACTTGAAGCGTATGAACTATTCCGCACAATGATTGATAAGTTGAATAAGGATATCGTTTCAATACTTGCTAAAGCATTTATTCCTTTGCGCGACCCAAGTCAGGTTCAGGAAGCTCGTCAGCGTAAGCATACCGATATGAGTAAGTATCAAACTAGCCGTACCGATAATTTACAGGCTGGTGCAAATACTCAAACACCAAATCGTGAACCTGTTAAAGTTGAAATGAAGGTTGGCCGTAACGACCCTTGCCCTTGTGGAAGCGGTAAAAAGTATAAGGCTTGTCACGGTAAAAACGAAAATTAATCGGACTTGTGTCTAATATCTAGAATCTAGTTAATAATGTCTACAGAACAATTTATTCAGGAAAAGGTACAAGGAGTTATTGAAAGTTTGTACGGCGTAAAGCCCGATGCCTCCTTAGTTCAAATACAAAAAACACGTAAGGAATTTGAAGGCGACTATACACTAGTCGCCTTTCCGCTGCTTAAAATGTCGAAGAAATCACCTGAGGCAACCTGTCAGGAAATAGGAGATGCTTTGATAAAAAATAGCCACAAAATTAAAGGTTTCAACGTGGTAAAGGGATTTCTCAACATTTCCCTATCAATAGAATATTGGGCAAATGTGTTAAACACAATTGTTGCCGATAAAGAGTTTGGGTTCCGACAGGCTAATCCAAACGAAAAACCAGTTGTGGTTGAGTTTTCATCACCCAACACAAATAAGCCATTACATTTGGGCCACATCCGCAATAATCTTCTAGGATTTTCAATTTCAAGAATCCTTGAAAAAAGTGGGAAACATGTGGTAAAAGTAAACCTTGTAAACGATCGCGGAATTCATATCTGCAAGTCGATGATTGCATGGCTGAAATTTGGCAATGGCGAAACTCCAGAAAATACAGGACTAAAGGGTGATCACCTTGTAGGCGATTACTACGTTAGATTCGATAAAGAGTACAAAGCAGAAATTCGCGATTTAGTTGCTCAAGGACTGACTGAGGACGAGGCTAAAGCTAAAGCCCCTATCCTACTCCAAGCACAAGAATTACTCCGTAAATGGGAAGCAAAAGACCCTGAAACCATTGAATTATGGAGTAAAATGAATGGTTGGGTTTATAGTGGTTTCGATAAAACCTACGAATCGTTAGGCATATCATTCGACAAAACATACTACGAATCGCAAACCTACCTACTAGGAAAATCGGTTGTTAACGATGGGCTTAACCGTGGTATTTTCAAACAAAAGGAAGATAATTCGGTATGGATTGACCTAACTGCCGATGGATTAGACGAAAAATTGCTTCTACGTTCCGATGGAACTTCGGTTTACATAACTCAGGATATTGGCACAGCCATTCAACGTTATGATGAGTATAGTTTCGACGAGCACATTTATGTAGTTGGCAACGAACAGGAGTACCATTTTCAGGTTCTTAAACTAATTATGAAGCGACTTGGCTACAACTGGTCCGATGCACTGTACCATCTATCTTACGGAATGGTACAGTTACCCGAGGGTAAAATGAAATCGAGAGAAGGAACTGTTGTTGATGCCGACGATTTAGTTGCCGAAATGATTAACACCGCTCGCGAGATGTCTGAGGAACTCGGCAAACTCGACGATGTTGATTCTGGCGAAGCAGCATACGTAAATAGCATTGTGGGATTAGGTGCATTGAAGTACTTTATTCTCAAGGTTGATCCTAAAAAGAATATGACCTTCAATCCAAAGGAATCTATAGATTTCAATGGTAATACAGGTCCTTTTATACAGTACACTCATGCTAGAATTAGATCGGTATTACGCAAAGCCAATAATTCGGAACAACTACAAAACTTTGGCATAAAAGACGAGAATATCACATCGCCAAAAGAACTCAGCCTTGTTCAACTAATTAACCGTTTCCCCGAAACTGTAGATTTATCGGCAGAGTCTCACAATCCAGCAATTATTGCGAACTTTGCCTACGAATTAGCTAAAGAGTACAACCAATTCTACCACGAATTTCAAATTCTAAAAGAATCCAACGAAGGTGTAAGATTATTTCGATTAGTTCTATCACAACTAATTGCCGACGTACTAAAACGCTCGATGTGGTTGCTAGGAATAGACGTTCCAGACAAAATGTAATATAAATCAGTTAAAGTAAAAGGAGCTTAATGCTCCTTTTTTTATGCCATATAATCAAATGTTAAACCCTAGATAGTCGTTTTTTATATGTCGATAGTCGTTGTATATCGACATTGCAATTTCTGATTTTTAACAATTCAATAAATTGTGCTCAAATTAAAATACCAGTATTCACTAACCTAAACAAATTAAACTATGAGAAAAATTTCTACCCTGCTGGCTATCTTTCTCTTTACTGGTGCTACACTAATGGCACAAGAGGTTCAAAAGAAAGATCTTGATCAAAATGGGTTTCCTACCTTTGTAAAGTTTGATACAAAAGGGAAAACTTATGCAAAAGCAGAATCAAAAGCTGTTTTGTCAAACGTTTTAAACTTGACAAAAAATGATGACTACAAGACATTACGTTCTGAAAAAGACCAAGTTGGTTTTACTCACGAAAAATTTCAACAGTACTATAAAGGTGTAAAAGTTGAATATGGTACTTATACAGTACATAGCCGTAATAGTGTCATTGAATCGATGAGCGGTGAGTTTAAATCGATTAACAACATCGAAACTAAACCAACAATTTCGGCCGACAAAGCCATTGAAAATGCTAAAACATTTGTACATGCAACTAAGTACATGTGGGAGACAGACAAAGAATATGCTCCTACCACTGAACTTGTTATTGTTGCTGCCGATTATGGGAAAAAAGCCGATGCTACTTATGAAATGGTTTTGGCTTACAAAGTTGATATTTATGCCGCAGAGCCACTTAGCCGCGATTATATTTATGTAAATGCACAAACAGGAAAAATAGTACACACCAATGCAATTATAAAAAAGGCTGCTGCTACAGGAACTGCTGCAACCCGATATAGTGGTACAAAATCTATCTCAACCGATAGTTACAATAGTGCATATCGTTTACGGGATGTAACAAGGGGAAGCGGTATTTATACTTACGATTGTAATACTTCTACCAGTTATACAAGTGCCGTCGATTTCACCGACTCCGATAATAACTGGACTGCTGCTGAATATAATAATACAGCAAAAGATAATGGTGCTTTAGATGCTCATTGGGCAGGTATGGTTACATACGATTATTTCAATACTTATCACAACCGTAATAGTTTTGATGGTAGTGGTGCACTTGTAAAAACATACGTTCACTACAGCTCTAATTACGAAAATGCTTTTTGGAATGGTTCTGTATTCACGTTTGGTGATGGAGCTTCAACTTTTGATATATTAACTTCACTAGATGTTTTTGGCCACGAATTTGGTCATGCGGTTTGTGAAAATACATGTAACCTAACCTACTCAAAGGAACCAGGCGCTTTAAACGAAGCATTTAGCGACATTTGGGGATGTACAATAGAGTATCACTATGCTCCTGATAAAGAAACATGGAATATGGGTGAAGATCTTGGGTATGTACTTCGTTCCTTAAGCAATCCTAACTCAAAACAATTACCCGACACATACTTGGGAACATACTGGGTTACCAGTTCTACAGATTATTATGGTGTTCACACTAATAATGGTCCTTTCTGCTACTGGTATTACTTAATATCCGTGGGTGGTTCAGGTACAAACGATAATGGAGATTCATATTCAGTAAGCGCAATCGGTATCGAAAAAGCTGAATTAATTGCTTATCGTATTGAAAGTGTATATATGTCTGCCAGTTCAAATTATGCCAATGCTAGAACTTATGCAATACAGTCTGCTATTGATTTATATGGTTCTGGTTCAGCTGAAGAAATTGCAGTTACTAGAGCAATGTACGCTATTGGTGTTGGCGCCGATTATGTGTCTACAGACACTCAAGCTCCAACGGCTCCAACCAACTTGGCTTCTTCAAATATAACAGAATCTTCTGTTTCATTAAGTTGGACAGCATCAACCGATAATGTTGCCGTTACGGGTTACGATATTTACAGAAATGGAACCTTACTTGCAACAACTACAAGCACGTCATATAGTGTTACAGGTTTAACTGCTTCAACAACATACACTTTCTACGTTAAAGCTAAAGATGCTGCTGGTAATGTTTCATCTGCAAGTAGTACTATTAGCGTTACAACTTCAGTAAGTACTGACACAGAAGCACCAACCGCACCAACATCTCTTGCTTCAGCAAGTCTAACGTCTTCTTCTTTTACATTGAGTTGGACTGCATCAACTGATAATGTTGCAGTTACAGGATACAATGTATACCAAGACGGAACTTTACTTGGAACTGTTACAACAACAAGTTACAGCGTGACTGGGCTAACCGCATCAACAACTTACTCATACACTGTAAAGGCTAAAGATGCTGCAGGTAATCTTTCATCAGCAAGTACCGCTTTAAGCGTTACCACTCCTGCCGTCACAATAACTTACTGTACATCACAAGGAAGCAACTACTCCTATGAGTGGATATCAAGTGTAACTGTTGGCACTATGACTAAAACCTCATCGGCTGCTGGTTATTCAGACTTTACCAGTGTAACATTCAATGCAACCGCCGGTAGCAGCTATAGCGTTTCGTTGGTTCCTGGCTTTGCCAGCACAACCTACAACGAGTACTGGAAAATCTGGATTGACCTTAACGGCGATGGAGACTTTGATGATACCAATGAGAATGTATTTGATGCAGGTGCTCTTAGCAAAACAACTGTAACTGGTACAATTACAAT
>JBFXDX010000002.1:0-463516 GCA_050180705.1 Bacteroidales bacterium
GACAGGGGGCTTCATGGCTCCTCGGGGAGTGCCTCAGCCTCAGCTGCGAAGTAGGTATATATGTAAATGGAGCGTACGGGGTATATTCATTCCGTACGCCCAAACGGTATAGGGGATTTTCCCCATGATGCTCTAGGCCTGATCGCTACGGGTTAACGCAGAGCTAGTTAGTTTTAGGTTGGTGAGTAGGGGGTTCTGCCGGGGCGGTAATGCATCGGTGGAATTCCTGAAAACTTTTTAATCATTGATGATTTTTTGAGGGAATTGTGGCTATGTCATGACTCCCTTTTTATTTACGGTTTTATTTTTGAGAAATATTATAGGGCTGTGTTTTGTGTTAATTAGTGTAATAGGTGTGTAGCCTATTTTCTTGTTTCAATTTTTTTAGTGAAAAAGTTAAAAAAAATTAAAAAACGCTAATGATTTTTTTAATGTCTTTTGTTTTTAAGTTAAATGGCATTTTTAGAATAGCAGAAATTTGAATGTTGTGGCCTTTTAAATTCTAAAATATTTATAATGATGTGAAAAAGTGTAGGATTTGTCAGAACTTTGGCTAACCTCTTGAAAAGAAAGGGAGATGTTCGCAGCATCTCCCTGGTGATTTCGAGATAATATATTCCCCTAGCAAGGAAAAATTAGTTATTAACCCTAAATCTTTACAAATTTATGAATAATTTATGTATTGGTGAACACAATTTGTATTCACCACCTCTTTTAAGTAGGTATAGAAAAATCATTTTACGGATGAAACTTACAGTTTTGTTGATTTTATTGATAAACCTAGCGGTTTCGGCAGGATCGTTAGGCCAAACTAAAATTAGTTTACAAGTCAAGAATGCTACCCTTGAGCAAACTCTTCATCAAATACACAAAGTGTCTGGTTTTTATATTTTTTATAATCAGGAGGATGTTAGGGGTTATCGTGGACTTATAAACCTAGATGTAATGGATGCTTCCATTGATGAGGTCTTGAAGATTTGCACTAAGAATACGAACTTGAATTATACTATAAATGACAGTACTGTTGTAGTGTCATACAGAAAAGTTACCCAAAACCAACCACGAACAATAGTTATTTCTGGAACTGTTTCTGATGAGCAGGGACAAACAATTCCAGGTGCTACTGTTAAAATTAAAGGGAAAGATAAGGGCGTGTCCACTGATTCTGAAGGGAAATATACAATTGAGGTTGAAGCAAAGGATTCCTTGACTTTTTCATTCTTAGGATACATTCCTGTGACGGAATGTGTAGTTGGTCGTGCTATTATTGATATAGTGCTAAAGACTGATGTGAAAACCTTGGATGCTGTTGTTGTTACTGGTTTTCAAACTATCTCGAAAGAAAGAGCAACGGGTTCTTATACTGTAATTGGCAAGGAGTCCTTAGATAAGCCCACGGTTGATTTGGCTTCTCAGTTGATAGGATCTTCATCGGGTCTACAGGCTACCATTGATTATAACGGTGATGTAACTGGTTTTACGATTCGAGGTCAAAGTAGCATGGGTGGATTTTCTGGTACAGATAATTCTCCTTTAGTGGTTGTCGATGGCTTTCCTGTTCAAGGCAATTTTAAATCTATCAATCCAAACGATGTAAAATCAGTGTATGTATTGAAAGATGCGGCATCTGCATCTATTTGGGGAGCTCGGGCTGCCAATGGCGTTATTGTGGTAACAACCAAGAATGCACAAAAGGGCACACCATTAAGTGTTGAGGTATCTTCTTTTCTTAGGATTGGCTCTAACCTTGATGTTGATTATTACTTAAATCGAGCATCATCATCTGCAACTATCGATTTTGAGCAGTACGCATTTACTAAGTGGGGTGAGCAAATTATAGAGGAGTCGCCAAATTACTACAATTTTACCGATAAGAGAACTGCTGCTGTAGTTGCAATGAACGAGTATCGTTTAGGAAATATAACCATGCAGGAGCGCGACGATGAACTTAACAGATTGAGAAAGTTGAATAATAAGTCGCAGATTAAAAAGTATATGCTACAAAGGCCTGTTAGCCAACAGTATAATGTTCTTTTGTCGGGATCTACTGCTCGAATGAGCAATACGGTGTCTTTAATGTACAGTAATAGTAGAACTCCAATTCAGGGAAACTATAGCGATGAGTATATGTTGAACTATAGAACTAGTGCTGCGCTTGCAAAGTGGTTGGATTTTGATGCTAGTACAATGATTCAGTACACCGAAAACCAAACCGGCGGTTATACTCGGTACGAGATACAAAATCTTGCCCCTTACGAAATGCTTGTTAATTCTGATGGTAGTTACAATAATATTGGAGCAAATTACTATTATCCTCTTATTGATAGGTATGTTCCTAAAGAATCTTTTCCTTATTCCGATTGGAGTTACAATCCTATTCAGGAAATGAAAAATAGAAGTATTCTATCGAAAAATCTTAATGCCAGAGTTCAGCTTGGCTTTACTTTTAAACTGTTTGATGGCTTAAGTTTTTCGTCTAAAGGACAGTATGAGATGTATAATACTAATACTCGTGATTTTGAGGGTGAAAAAACATTCTATGTGCGTTCAAGGGTAAACGAGGCTTCTACATGGGATATGGCTACTGGAGATGTAGTTGCAAATTTGCCTAAGGGTGCAATGGTAAAAGATTATCGTTACGAAACTAGGAATTATAATTTCAGAAATCAGTTGGATTTTAACCGCACTTTTAACGATTTGCATGAAATTACTTTTTTGGCAGGAACCGAGGTGAGTCAATCGAGGTACAAATCATTCGATTATCCTATCTCTTACGGGTTTAATACCGATACCTATTCTGCTTCTGAGTTACCTAATGGTACTGGGTATTCAAGTCCTTTGTATAATTGGGTGGGTTGGACCGAAACTTTTAGTACATCGGCATATTATCAGTATAGTACAACGCGTAATGTTTCGTTTTATGGAAATGCCTCTTATACATACAATGGACGATACAATATTTCGGCAAGTTATCGTACCGATGCATCTAACTTTATAAGCGATAAAGCGAAATATCGTTACTCACCATTTTGGTCTGTTGGTGCAAGCTGGACAATAAGTGATGAACCTTTCATGGCAGAGAATAAATGGATTGATAGACTTGCATTGCGAGCTACCTATGGTTATAGTGGAAATTCAACCTCCAATGCGTCGTTTAAGCCTACCGTACTTGTAGGAAATCGAGATGCAAGAACTGGCGATTATGAGGTTACTATTGCTAGTACAGGAAATCCTACTTTGCGATGGGAGAAGACTGGGACTACAAACATTGGTATCGATTACTCTTTCTTCTCGGGGAAATTATATGGTAATGTAGATTTATACAATAAACATGGAAAGGATATTCTTGCTAGTGTTAGTATTCCTGCTGTAAATGGTGGTACAGAGCAAAGTATGAATAATGCCGAGATATTAAATCGTGGTATCGAGTTAACAATTGGAACATCTCAATCCATAGGTAAAGATGTGGTATGGAATGGAAGTGTTAACTTCTCGTACAATAAGAATGAAGTGAAGAAATTGTTTGTAGCCTCTTATTCCCCTATTAGCTTGGTGTCTGGTTATGCTGTTGAGGGTAAAGATGCAAGTACTCTGTGGGTATATCGATATGGCGGAGTACAGAATTTAGGAACAGAGACATCTCCCGATATGCAGCCAGTAATTCTAGGGCCTAATGGAACTATGTTTAGTTTAGGAGAGTCAACATACAGTATGAATGGCCTTGAGATGATGAAAGATGCTGGTTCAAAAATTCCTCCATATACTCTTGGTCTGACAAATAGTTTTTCATATAAGAATTTTAACTTATCGTTTGTTGTTACTGGACTTTTTGGACATAAGTTCTTGACTACTGGGTTTAATTACCCACAAACTTACGGTAGAGGAATTCCTAATAGTAAACTTTCTGAGGTCTTTGCTAATGGAGCTCCGTTACGAGGAATCAACGCTATTGAGTTGCCCTGTGATGATAACGATTTTTACTATGGTTATTGGAATACAAACTATATGGATTATCAGGTACGTGATGCTTGGAGCATACGCATGCAGAATGTGACCTTGAGCTATAACCTACCAGAAAACATTATGTCGAAATTAAACCTTAGCAGTGTAACTGCTTATGTTGAGGTTAATAATGTTTTTGTACTGAAAGCAACTAAGGAGGATCCCGATTTTCCTCTAGGAACAGAAAAATATCTTCCTAATTATGCATTTGGAGTAAGGGTTGGATTGTAGAATTTTTGAATGGTAAATTTTAATTGTGACTTTGGTTACGTGAAGATTTCCTTCAAAGAGTTTAATCGACAAAAAATGAAAAAAATGAAAACGATAAATATTAGTTATATTAAACTTGTCATTATAGCAAGTGCTGCATTAATTCTTACTTCTTGCAACGATTATCTTGACGAGATACCTTCGAAAAGCAGTGGAGTTCCTATCACGAAGATAGATCAATTGAATGGTTTGCTTTCAAATGTTTACTATCTGGAAACCGAAAGGAATGATTTGATAACTTATGGTAGCGATAGCTACGAGGTTACGCCAGAGTTGTATAATGCTGCTCCATACTTATTTTCCTCGGTTAGCATGTGCTACAATTTATGGGAGGTACAAGAGGTGGAAACCGATCCCGATAATTTGAGTTTTTGGGCTGGAGAGTATAAGAAAATTTTTACTGCAAATATTATACTTTTAACTGTTGGCGATGTTGATGGAACCGAGGAGGAGAAAAACCAGATTAGAGCCGAAGCTCATCTCCTTCGTGCATATAGTTATCTTACTTTGGTAAATACCTACTGTTTGCCTTACTGCGAAAAAAATAAGTCGGAAATGGGGCTCCCAATAAAGAGGTCAACCTCATACGAAGAGGATGTTGCAAGGGCTTCGCTCGAAACTACCTACAATTTTATTGAGGAGGATATTAACGAGGCGTTGAAGGTTACAACTAGTGCTAAAAGTAAGCGGAATTGGAGGGGGAATATTGCTGCTGCAAATGGTTTGGCTGCTAGATTTTATTTGATTAAGGGAGACTATAGCCAAGCGTTACAGTATGCAAATGCAGCTCTCGACGATTATGATGAGTTGGTTAATTACAACTCGGATATGTCAACTGTTACCAATGAAATTACAATAAATGGATCTTCTGAATCGGAAGTGGTTACATTAACTTTCCCTTATACTTTTGAGTTTAATATCTATAGTGGTTGGAATTTGTTGGCTAACTATAAGGGAAGTTACTACTACCGTAGACTATTTAATTACTACCAATGGTTCGTTCCTAGTGCAAAGTTGCTGTCGTTGTACGATAAAACCTATGACTTAAGGTATCAATATAATATTGTTCAAAATTATTCGTACTACAAAGGCATGACCGATCCGGCTTATTCGTATCCTGGCTATTGCGATTTCGATTATTGTTCACTATCGGGGCCTAGTTCGGCAGAAATGCTTTTGATTAAGGCAGAATGTATTGCTCGTGATCCAAGCCTTGGTTCAGTTGCCGATGCAATGTCTGCTGTAAATATACTTCGGGCTATGCGTTTTAGTTCATCGGCTCCTGCCGAGGTTGTAAACCTATCGGCAGCAACAAACGAGGAGGCTGTTCTGCTAATTTTGGAAGAGCGCCAGCGCGAGATGCCTTTCACCCAGCGATGGTTCGATATTCGTAGGTGCAATAGTAATTCCGATTCGTTCGATGACGTTACGTTAACTAAGAGTTTCTACCCAGTTCAGCAGACTGCTGTGTTGGATGGCGATCCTGTTAAAGAGTTCAGCATCGATCCTAATTCTAGAAAGTATGCAGCTCCAATTCCAAGCGACGAACTTGTGGCTAGCAAAGGTGTTATCAAGCAAAATACCTATTAAGTAAAGTCTTTTGAGCTATCGATTTGTGTACTAGGCCTAATTCATTTGGCGTTAATGTTCACTTATCGATAGCCTTAGGTGTGTAAGTTTTGTATTTCAAATATTAATATTATTAGAGTGAAAAATTATTCTATATTAATAGCAGTGCTATTTTGTGCTATTTTAAATTCATGTACAACTACAGACTCATTGTTACATCTGCGAGGTTTTAATATTCAAGGATATAACGGTAAAGCAGCAATCTATGAAGATGATTTGAAACGAGATTGTAGTTTTAGGTTTGGTGCACTTTCCGTTAGTTTGGATAAGAATGGAATGTTCGATACTGCAATGGTAGTTAGTAAACCGGGATACTATACAATTGAATCATGTAGTACATATCTTGTTCCTGGAGGTAATTTGGACATCACTTATAATTCAAGTACGAACGATTACTCTTTTACGGGAACAACTGCCAATGAATGTGTTTTTCTAAATAAGAATCCGCTTAATTTATATGGCGATTTTTCATTTATCTATGGAGGAAAGTCTGTTCGCAATACTTTTGTTGAGACAAAGCAGGTTGTCGATTCTTTGGCTAGTTTAAGAATTAAGCTGCTCGACTCTTGTAAAAATCTCGATCCCTTTTTTGTTGAGGTTGAGAAAGCGCGTACAAAGGCGCATTTGGTTAATAGCTACTTGAATTATTACATGTACACAAAGGATTATGTTATATGCGATATGGGTAGCGAAGGTCAAACGCCTGGCGGAAAAGAATACATAGAGAGTGTTCGCGGATTCATAGAGCCAATTGTGAAAGAATTCTTTGATGAGCGGTTTGCTATTAATTCGGATATTCGATGGGTTGTGGAGCGATGTGTTAATGGTGGACTAATTACGGTTCCTGAAGGTTCTATCTGGGATCAACTTTACACGGCTCGCGGATTGATGCAAAAGTTCGAGAACGAAAACGGTGGTTTGGCTAAAGTTGTTGAAGAGGCAAAGTTGCAATTGCCAAAGTTTACCGATCCAGAATTATTGTCGATTATAAAGAATGAAATTGAGCAAAAGGATAGGTTGGCTCCGGGTATTACTGCACTTGAGTTTGAGTTGGAAGATATTGATGGTAATAGAGTTGATGTAAGCGCCTTTAAGGGTAGGACTATTTACATCGATTTATGGGCAACTTGGTGCGGTATATGCATTGCCGAATCGCCATCTTTTGTTAAGTTAAAGGAGGAATACCCCGATGTTGTTTTTATGTCGATTTCGATTGACGAGAAAAAGGAGCATTGGAAGAAATTTATTACAGCTAAGCCTAAAACAGCTGTACTTCAGTTTATAGCTGTCGATAATGCTGCTTTAATGAATGCTTGGAATGTATTTGGTGTTCCTAGATGTATTCTTATTGATAAGGATTATAAAATTGTTGATGCTTATGCACCTCGTCCAACTACAGAGGAAATTAAAAAGTTGCTCGATGAATTAGAAAAATAGTTTGTTGGTTTATTCGATTTATGAAAGGATTTCTCCGAATATTTGGGGAAATCCTTTTTTTGTGAAAAATATATATTTGTAATTTTTATTTACTTTATATGACTTTAGACGTTTTAGAATACTTGTTTATCGCAAGATTATATTAATTCTGTTGGTATGAGGAAGTGGACTACCAAAAATGGTTATGAAATATTTCAAGTATTAGCAGGGCGGAGCAACTCATACCTTGTGAAGTTTGGAGATGTAATTGTACTTGTTGATGCAGGCAAAACATCTGCATATAAACGACTGATTCGTAATATAGATTCTTTAAATATTTCGCCCAATACACAACGAATACTTGTACTTACACATACGCATTTCGATCATTGTCAGAATGCATGGGTACTATTTAATTCTCATCAATTTAAAATAGTATTTAGCCAGCTGGAATTTGAATTTGCCAAGCAGGGAAATGCCCCTTTACCTAAAGGAACAAACCCTATAACTGGCTTAATATCCAAGATAGGTCGAAACTATTTCTCATCTCGATTTAGTTATTCGCCGTTTACTTCAGATATATTGGTGGATACCGAGATGGAGTTCTCAACGTTTGGGTTGAATATCAAAGCTGTAAAAACCCCGGGACACTCCATAGGCTCAATAAGCGTAATAGTTGACGATGAGATAGCGCTGGTTGGTGATGCTTTGTTTGGAGTTTTCCCCAATTCGGTATATCCACCTTTTGCCGATGATGCTAGATTAATGGTTGATAGCTGGGGGCAATTACTGCAAACAAATTGTCGTCTGTTTTTACCCGGGCATGGCAATGTGGTCTCAAGAGACCTACTGCTTAAAGAATACACGAAACATTCCCATTGATTTCATTTTACGCAAGTATTCAATTTTGAGTTTTTCGAAAATATTGTAACTTACATTTTAATATACATGTAGTTACAATGAATCGTTGTAGTGTTTACTTGGTGATACTGGCACTTCTGTATGGCTGTACTAAAAATGTTGAGCCATTACCCGATAGTGTTAAGGTTAACATCTCCTTATCGGTTCCAATTGGAGTAGGAGAAGTTTCTCTGTCGAAATCGTTGCAAACGCTGGGTGTTCCTATTGTGAATTTAACCGAGGATGTTCCCGAATGGGCTACCTACGGCTTTGTGTACTATACCGACACTCTACCATTAAACCTTACCGAGGTTTACGATAAGGCGGAGTACATAAAGTATCTTCTTATCAAAACAAATATCTGGAACGAATTTCCGCTTGGTGGTGTTGCCCAGATATACTTTCTGGGTGATGGTGATATTGTAATCGATTCTTTATATCACGAACGGGTAACCGTTCCTGCTGCCGAGCATTACGACAATGGAGAAGTGGCAGTAACAAGGTTCGAATCGTACAGAACCGAGTTCGACGATGCTAGGATTGAATTACTTGGCAATGCCCAAAAGATTGTTGTCCTTGCTGGACTTGTTGTAACCGACGATGGTATCACCGAGAATAACATTACCTATTTCGATCTTTACACGCTCAAAGTTCAGGTTGCAGTTCGGGTCGATTTTACCTATAACTCAGATTGATGTTTGCTATGCAGATTTTGAGAGGGATTATTGTTCTGTTATTTTTAGCTGTTCTGCATCTGAAATTGTTGGCGCAGCAGGATAATACGCTCTTTCATATGCATAATATACCTCAGTCGAATTTTATAAATCCGGCGGTTCAAATAAAATGTCAAACTTACGTGGGGGTGCCGTTGCTCTCCTCGTTTCACCTAAACGTTAACTCAACAGGTTTTTCGTATAGCTCGTTTGCCAATGGGAGTTCAAGTCTCGACTTAAATGCGCTTGTTGCGCAAATGCATAGCTGGGATTATCTTTCGGCTGAGGTGCATTACACCCCTGTTTCGTTTGGCTTTATGTACGATAGCGAGCAGTACTTTAACTTTGCATGGACCGAGAGGGTTGAAACAAAGGTGTTTATTCCAAAGAAACTGCTGTCGTTGCTTGTTGATGGTAATTCGCAATACCTTGGCGATGGAATGGAGACACGCAATCCGGGCGTAAATGCAATGTACTACAGGGAATTTTCGTTTGGCTACTCCAAGGAGGTGGAGTCCGACCTAACAATTGGCTTTCATACCAAGTTGCTTTTTGGCTTGGGCGGTATATTCACAAGACGGAAACCAGTGAAGCTCGAGGTTGATGCCTTAACCCATAATTTATATGGAACATGGAATCCTGAAGTTGATGTGGCTTACCCCGTAAGTGTTTCAACCGATGCCGATGGTAATGTAACCGATGTTTCGCCCGATGGTTTTTCGCCGGTAAGCTTCCTGCTGAACTTTGGAAATCAGGGTTTGGCAACCGATTGGGGGTTTATATGGAAACGTGGCGATATCACATGGAGCGGAAGTGTGCTCGACTTGGGTTTGATATGGTGGCATAAGCAAACTACACGTTTCGAGAATAAGGGCGAATTTGCGTATCGTGGTGCAACTACCACCGATTTAGACAATCCCGATGCATATATTAATGAGCTAACCGATTCAATCGATAATCAAATTCAGTTTAAGTATAGGCAGGGTGGTTTTATAACCTTGCTTAACCCTAAGGTTTACCTCGGTGGCAGTTATCCTGTTTACGAAAGGGTAAATGTTGGAGGCCATTTAAGGAGCGAATGGTATCCTGGTAGGCCAGTGTTGGGACTTACCGTTTCGGCTACGGCTTTTGGGAAGCGGGGAGGCTCTGCCTCGGTATCGTACTCGGTAATGAATGGAACAATGATGAATGTAGGGCTTGGATTTGGATGGGGCGGCGAATCGTTTCAGTTCTACATGATGTCCGATAATGTTATGGTGGCATTTTATCCCGAGAAAGCGCGAAATGTCAATCTGCGTTTTGGGTTTAATATGTTTTTTGGCTGTAAGGAAAAGAAGAAAGAAAAGTCTTTTCGAACTCGTGGTTATGGTTGTTACTGGCAGTGGGACGACAAAACTAAAAAGAGGAGGTCGCGCCGTTAACGAATGCTGATGTGGATTAATACCCACATCAGCAATAGAGGTTTAACGTTTATCTGTAATGCCATAATTCTTCCAGGTATCCTTTTCGAAGCTGGATTTTACAATTCTCTTTGCCTTTTTGATACTAGCCTTCATATCTACTAGTTTAAGATTCATTAGTTTTGACTTTAGCTTTATCTCAGCTTTCAAACTATCAATCTCGTCATTCTTTACTCTAACAAAATCATTGTCAATTTCCAGCTGTTTTATGAATTTTTCATCAAGGCCTTTATTTTTTAATACATGGAGATTGTTCTTTAAGCCAGATGTAAGCCTTTGAGTTTTGTTAACTTCGTCGGAAATAGTTTTCATTATTATGTAGGTTTGGTAAAGAGGATTTTGCTTGATGTTCAGCGTTCCTCTATGCGCTGTATGGATTAGTAGAAGCTCTTATTAAGGCTTTTCTTCTTAAAAATCCCAGTGATCATATTGGAATTATCGTTGGGTTTGAAAAATTTAAAACCTAATAAAATTAAGCTTTGCTTTAAGTCGCGTCTTTTGGTACTGATAGTCCTAAATTCAAAAGCGCTTTCAATAATTTTTAGTAGTTGCGATTTCTTTTCCTTTTCAACGCCATTCAGGATTAATTGCATCAATTCAAAAGCTTCTTCTTCTGATATGTCCCAAACATTCGCGGGTGTTAATTCATCGAGGTTTGTGAGTTTTTGTTCCATGATTGTATGTATTTGTGATACACTGGAACAAAGTTAAATTTTTAAAAATTATACACAATCGAAATATGTATCTGAGTATAGGCTAAGAGGCAGGTTATCAGTTTGTTTTAAATGTTAAAAAATGTTAAAGGAATGTATTTGCTTGTACATAGAGGTTGATGCATACAGCACCAGCTATGGTAAAAATGATGTAGTTATGGTCTGATTTTTTGTTACTTAAGGTTGGGCTGGTTTTGCTGAGTGCTATATTTTGTATCCATTGCAATAACAGCAATAAGGAATCTTCTCTTCCCATGCCGTTTTATACTAGAAGTTTTATAATACTCGATTTTTAGCAATAGAAAATTCCCCAAGCTAAATAGTGCTGGGCTATAACTGGGCTGAACACCCAAACACTATGTCCAATTCGATGATAGGGCTTTGTTTACTCGGCGTTACAAAGAATCCGCGAGAATCTTTTATCGTCGGCTTTGTATCCTTTGCGGAGGGTACTAAATGTATTCTCGGTGTGTTTCATTTTACCCATTTTCTCAACCTTGTAGAGCTTCCAGAGAGGAGCATTTTCGTTATCGATATGTCCTCCTACCTGATAGGCCAATAATACCTTGCTCGATGTATCCTTGTGCACTCCAAGTAAATAGGGTTCAACAACTCTAACTTGTCCATCGTACATAAACTCTATCAGAAGGCGCTCCCTGATTGCTTCGCAAATTTTTGTTTCCATAGTTTGAAATGTTACGCCAAAGGTACTTCAATTATTTTGTTTATATGAGGAAAAAGTTTAAAAGTTGAAAAGTTAAATGGAGAAGTTAGAAGTTAAAAGGAGAAATTTAGAGGAAGGAAGAGAGATGTCAGAATTTAGAATACAGAATTTAGAAGTTAGAAGAATGAATATATCTATTCATGATTGACGACAGACGATAAGCGTGAGATGTTAACCGTTAAAAGGAAGGACTCTCTTTACGATGAACGAATAACGATCAATTATTCCTACCCTCTTCACGAACAACGACAAAAGTTAAACGTGAAATGTTAAAGGTTAAAAGGAAGAAATCTCTTTACGATCAACGGTTAACGAATAACCAACAACGAATAACGATTGATTAATCCATACGGTAATTATACCTACTAATAAAAAATCTGATGCATATGTAATTACATTTTGTATTACATATGCAATTGACATGACATGCAATAGCTATCGACATGACATACAATAGCTATTGAACTGACAACAATTAATATTGAACTGACAACAATAGCTATTGACATGACATACAATGACGATGGCGAGCGCGCGAATGACATTGACAGACGCGCGAACGATATTGACAAGCGCGCGAACGATATTGACAGACGCGCGAACGATATTGAACTGACAACAATAGCTATCGACATGACATACAATAGCTATTGAACTGACAACAATTGATGTTGAACTGACAACAATTGATATTGACAAGCGCGCGAACGCATCTGACAGACGCGCGAACGCATCTGACAGGAAAACAATTGCAATTGACAGGAGAACAATTGGATCTGACGGACGATCAATTGCGATTGACAGGGCAACAATTGAATCTGACAGGCGAACAATTGAAACAGGCAGGGGGTAGCATAAGGTAGTATATTGATGGAAGTTAAAAGTGACGGATGGGAAGTTGTTCGTTGATGGTTGCTCATTGATGGAGGGGGAAAAGTGTGCAGGGTTTAGTTTTTAGTGTTTAGTATTAGAAGATAGAAGTTAGATGAAGTTGATGGAAGAATTTAGAAGACAGAAATTGGAAGTTAGAATTCAGAATACCACCCGTAAACCAACATTCCTGATGTAAAGTGAAGCGTTAAAAGGAAGAAGAGAGATGCCAGAATTCAGAAATTAGAATTTAGAAGTAAGACAGAAAACGGAATAATCTTCTTCGCAAAAAACGAACAACTTAAAAAGCGTTCCGATCAACTATCAACCAACAACGGATAACTAAACGCGTAACAATTCCACTCCAATTGTAATTAAATATGCTAAATTGCAAATATTGATTTAATGAGTAATGAAATTTATTTTGAAAATAATTTCTAGGAGAGATATGGACATTAAGAACTTCTCTACAATGAAATTTACATTTTGTTTAAGCAGGTTATTTAACCTGCTTTCTATACTTCTTATAGTATTGATTTACTCGTGCAATAAGCATAATAAAAACATAGTACAAGATCAGCAAGCAAAAATAGATACTTTACAAATCTCTGTAAAATTGCCTCCTAGGCGTTCGGCTGGATTTAACATGATAAACAGCAAGGGTGCCTATTATGTACGTTTTGTAAATAATGGCACTAATGATTCTGTTATAATTAAAAAGATAGCAATGCATTATAATCGTCAGGTTATTATGTATTCTGGGGGTGTGGTAAAGGATGGTAAGTATAATCGTTATGTACATAATTATTTGATCGATAAAAAAATAAATCATTTAGAGTTCGAATACAAGAAAGGGGATATTATCCTTAAAAATAATATGGAAAATATTGTTGTTGATGACCTTTATAATGATTATGAGGCCTTGGTGGAGATTATATTTAAAGCGAATGAAAACGAAAAAGTAACTATTAAGGGAAAATTGGATAGTTTGTACTTTTTCTATCAGAATAAGTACAGTAATCGGAATGATTTGGCCGAGTTAAACAAATTGCACTATCTTGATAAATTACAAAGATTATATCCGAATGATAAAAGTATTGATAGTTTCTTAAAGCATCTTAATGTACCGCCTATTGCTTGCGATATTGCATTGTTTATTGCATATAAATATGTAGAAAATAATATAGCAACATTTAATTTCAATGAAATTAATAGCCGAAATTATTCAAAGGAATATATTTCCTTATTATCAATAGGAATGTTTAATTTCTTAAATTATGAGGATAATAGGGGTGATAAAAGGTATGAACCCGCTTTGCAATGGCTTAAATCGACTGACTTTTATAGTAGTAATAAGATTTTTGTAGATAAAAATCTTACACCCATTAACAATGCTCAATTCAAAAATAGGTTGAGTAAGCTTATTCTTTTAGATAAAGAATTTTCTCCAGTTAATTTCTCCGATGTCATAATAAAAAACCAATCGGATTACTATCTTTTGGATTTTTGGGCAACTTGGTGTAAGCCTTGCTTAGAGGGAATGCAACGGATTCAAAAAATGGATATTCCCCCAAATGTAAAAGTTATAAATCTTAGTACCGATAAACCTAATGGTAAAGACGCTTGGAAAAAGAATACAGTTGAAACAGGCCTAAATATTAACTATTTAATTGACTTGAGTATCGATGCAAACATTGATTTTTTAAAATATATAGAATTGACCTCGATACCCCGTTATATATTAATTGACAAAAATATGAATATAGTTGATGAGGCATTCTTTCACCCTCACGAACCAGAATTTCAGAATATTCTAAGCAATATTGCCTCATTTTATGGTAAGTAGATCGTGGAGGCTTGTGTTGATGCATTACTTAAACGTTAAGTGTGAAAATAGAGGAATTCAGAGGTTAGATGAAGTTGATGGAAGAATTTAGAAGACAGAAATTAGAAGTTAGAATTCAGAAGTTAGAATTCAGAATTCAGAATACCACCCGTAAACCTAAATTCCTGATGTAAAGTGAAGCGTTAAAAGGAAGAGGAGAGATGCCAGAATTCAGAAATTAGAATTTAGAAGTAAGACAGAAAACGGAAGAATCTTTTTCGCGAATAACGAACAACCGCCAACCCATAACTCGTCACTTCTTACCGAACGCTAAACACCAAACTTTTACCTTCTGTCAACTAACAACCAACAACGGCCAGCTAAACGGGTAACAAGCCCACCCCAATTGTAATTAAACATACATAATGGCGAAGGTTTAATTTTTTAACCGTCTAATTAGTATTGTATTACAAATATATTTTGGTAGTTTTATAGTGAAATAACATGTAATAAAAGCTACATGTTTCATATTAAAAAAGGAGTGATAAATGTAGTTTTATTACATGTATAGGTATGTTACCTGCAAGGCAACCCAACTTACTACTAACAATAAAAATCTATTCAGAAAAATGAAAATTGGAATACTACACATTAGTGATTTACACATTGAAAATGAAAATTACGAAGACAGAATTCCTGCCCTTATCAGAGCTATTGATTATGATATTAATCAATTATCAAATTTGTATATAGTTATTACAGGAGACATTTCAAAATATGGTAGAAAATCCGATTTTTTAAAAGCAAAAGAATTTATTGATAGCTTGAAAGATAAATTAAAACCAAAAGGCAGAATAATGTCAGTTGACATTGTTCTTGTTCCAGGCAATCATGATTGTTGCTTTGATGAGGAAAAAAAAACCAGAAAATCAATATTAAATGATTGCAGAATGGACATCATTGAAGAAGATGACTATTTTGATGATGCAATGGCAATTCAAAATAACTTCTGGGACTTCAATGAAGAAATAACAAATAATAAAATACGTAATAAGGTTTCATATAAAAAAGAATTCATTCCTCACATTAATTTTAAGGTTTCGTTTCATTGTTATAATACTAGTTGGATAACTGAAATTGAAGAGAAGCAAGGAAACTTAGTAATACCAGAGAACAAATTTATAAATAATGAAAATGGAGAATATGTAATCTCAATTTTCCACCATCCTTTAGATTGGCTCTCAAGCAGCACAAAAAACAATAATAAACAGCGATTTGAAGAGCATCTTATAAATAGCTCAAATCTTGTTATTTATGGGCACGAACATGACAATGGGAAAGCTAAAAATATAATTCAACAAAATAACAAAGTTGTTTTTTGTGGAGGAAAAGCATTTGAAAAGGAACCAATAACAGACACTGGTTTTTCTTATTATGAAATAGATTTAGCAGATAAGTCAATCGAAACAAAAACATTTATTTATGATAGAGAGAAATATACTGTCGACTTTAATGAGAAGTTTGATATAGTTGAAAAGAATAAAAGAGAATTTTTAATAATTAACGAATTTGAGAAAAAGATAACTCAATTAAATATCCCATTAAAACACAGTAAAAAGCCAAATTTATTACTTGCTGATATTTTCGTATATCCCGATTTGGAACCTTTACTTGATGATAATTCATCTGCACAATATCCGAATTCATCCGAACTGGTCGACTTAGTAAGAAATAATGAAAAAGCAAATATTTTCATTGAAGGTGCTGACCAATCAGGAAAAACTTCTTTACTCTTTACATTATACAAGCGATTTTATGAAATGGGATTTACTCCAATCTATTTGAGAGGAAAAAATTGCAATGAAACAAACATAAAAAATCTCGTAAAGAAATCATTAAAAGAACAATATAATAGCGAGAAAATTGATTTATTCTTTCAACAAGACCACAAAGTAATTTTGTTGGATAATTTTCATAAATCTGAGCTAAATTCAAAGTTCAAAAAGAATTTGATTGAAAACTTAGCCATTAGTTTTGATTATATTTTTATTACATCTGATAATAGCTATGGAACTAATAATGTAACCGAAGAAGCGACAAATTTAAAAGAATACGTAAAATATAAATTACTCCCTCTTGGCCATGAGAAACGTGGTGAATTAATTGAACAGTGGTTACAGATTGGTGAAAATAGCATGACAATTAAAGAAGAAATTTTATTGTCAAATGTTCAATCTCGTTTTAATGAGATAAATTCCCTTATCGGGAATAAATTAATGCCATCTTATCCTATTTTTATTTTAACTCTATTACAAGGATTAGATGATAATTTACAAGATTATTCACAAGCGTCATATGCAAATATTTATCTTGTATTAATCAAATCAGGCTTAATCAAAAATGGAATTAAAGATGTTTTATTAACAAGCTTTTTAAATATTTTAAAGGAATTAGCTTTCTATTTATTTGAAAATAAATTAACACAGTTTTCAGTAAGTGATTTTGATACATTTTTACAAACCTACAAGACACGTTTTTTCAAACATCAGAATCTAACCATCGACAAAATTCTAGAAACATTAGCAAGTGCTAGTATTCTAAAATTTGATGATGGATATTATAGTTTTTCATATAAGTACATTTACTTTTATTTAGTCGCTCAAAAAATATCAACCGACATTAATAAATATGAGGGTTTAATATATAGTCTATGTGATAACATTCACGTCGAAGAGAATGCTAATATTTTAATATTCTTATCTCACCACTCAAAGGCTCAAATATTAATAGACAATATTGTTTTTACAAGTGAGATTCCATTTGATAAGGCCAATCCAATAACACTAGATAAGGATGATGAATTCGTAAAATTTATTTCCGACTTCACTCAAAAACTTAAAGATGATATTATAGAGGAGCGAAATCCAAAGGAAGAAGTCAAAAAAGAGTTAAAAAAGCGTGATAGGATTGAACGACAGAAAAAAGAAAGTGACTCAGATTCCGACGATAGTTTATTGCCAAGCGAAGCAATAGAAATGAATCAAGCTCTTCGCACAGTTAAGATAATTGGTCAAATTGTAAAAAACCAAAGTGGTGATTTTGAAAAAGAAAAATTAATTAAGTTAGTAGAGGCTGCATACAATACAATATTTAGATTTCTTGGTTTTTTCTCAGAACTTCTAATAAAAGATAAGGATCAATTAATTGAAGCTGTAATAGAAGAAATTAAGGAAAAAGAGAGTAAAAACAGAAATAGAAAAATAGATGTTGAATTTATAGAAAAAACTGTACGAAGAATTTTGCAATTTATTGCATGGCGAATTTGTGTTGAAAGTATTACAAGCTTAATGTTTTCTGTTGGAACAAAAGGTCAAAATGAATTATTCGATATAGTAGATTCAAACATTAATACAACAGCATCAAAAATAGTTTCCTTTGCGATAAAAACCTATTATGATAAAATTGATGTTCGAGAATTAGAGCAATTATTTGTTGAAACAAAAGATAACTATCTCGCTCAATGCATACTGAGAGAATATATTAAAAAGCATCTTTATACAAATTTTGTAGAGAGAACGAAAAGAGAAAGAATAATTCAGATTGCAGGATTTAAACCTCAAGCCTTGATACATAAAATTAAAAGACAATAAATAAAGCCCAGCAGGTAACAATCTGTATATGTCATAGCCGGTTTTGTAAGTAATTGTAGCTTCATCACCCGCATTTACTTCATCTCGGTTTGACAGGAAAGTAGCCCGCAATCGGCTACGCCACATACTGCCGACCATTAGTGACAAGCATAAAAACCTACACTATGAATAAATTTTTAGGACAACCAGAGGAATTTAAACAAGCCATCGAATCCCTCAATCAGAGAGGCGCATGGGAGAATTTTCAACAAGGATTGAGATTTAAAACAATAGATGGAGGAATTATTCAGTGGTATCAATCTACTGGGACGATTCAATTTCAAGGGAATAAAGTTGCTAAAGACAGACTTTCTGAACAAGTGCAAGGATTAGAACTTGATAAAATACAGTTACAGCCAACTGACAATTTTGCGACAGCTGTAGAGCAAAAAGCAAAATCGATTAAGACTGGTAACAGAATCTTCGTTGTTCATGGACATGATACAACGTCAAGAGAGCAATTGGAATTAATCTTACACAAACTTGGTTTGGAGCCATTTGTACTTGCAAATTCAGGAGGAGGTGGTTTGACAATAATTGAAGCACTTGAACAAGAAATAGGTAAAGATGGAAACTCAAAATTTGGTATTGTTCTATTAACCCCAGATGACATGGGATATGCCAAAGATGAAGGAGGAGATAAAGCACAACCGAGAGCAAGACAAAATGTAGTTCTTGAAATGGGAATGCTTATTTCCGCCGTTGGAAGAAAAAACACAGTGATCTTAAAAAAAGGTCATTTAGAAGCACCATCAGACGCAAATGGAATATTATATCTTGGGTTTAATGACCATGTTAAAGAAACTGTTCCTCGACTAGTCGATAGACTGAAAGCATCTGGATTTGATATTGATACAGCAAAAATTACAAATGCAGCAACTTAAATGTTTACAGCTACTTGTAGCTGTTGCACAACCCCGTTCGGCTGAGGCTATTTGCCTCAGTCGAATCTATCTCTTCGGGCTCTGTCCGGTAAATATAGCTAATTGCACGTCTCATTGCTGGCGCGGACTTGAAGTCCGTGACAAACACTTCTTACACTTTATTACTTATTTGAACTATGCTTTATGAAATAACCGCACGGATTGGCTACGCCGAACTCCCTTCGGTCGGTTGCAAATCGGCGCTAGCAGGGGCAAATGCCTTCTATGCTTGATTGAATTTACTAGCGCACGGATTACAAATCCGCGCTAGCGGGGGTAGTAAAAAATAACACAGTTTATTGCAAGAAAAATACAACAACATATACATTATAAAAGGAAATTGCTCATATTGTGGCCACTGTATAGGTGTATGCAAATTCAATGGTAATGAGCTTGTTGGTAAATGCCAAATGCAGTATGCCTTTTGTACAATCAAACAAGAGTATGATGGAAATAATGAACGATAACTTGGAGAACAAAAAAATATTCGGGTTGCAACGCAATGTATTTTTCGCAGGGCTAACGAGTTTCTTTACCGACATATCGACCAAAATGGTTTACAGCGTGATGCCCCTTTTCCTTCTATCGCTTGGGGCATCCAAAACATCCATTTCCCTGATCGAAGGAATTGCAGAAAGCACGGCATCGTTATTTAAGGCATTTTCGGGTCGTTGGAGCGATAAAATAGGAAAAAATAAGCCATTTATGCTAATCGGCTACGGACTTACGGCAGTTGTTACGCCATTTTATGCCCTGGTCTTTGCCCCTATGCAGGTTTTGTATCTCCGCTTTATCGAGCGTATAGGAAAAGGGTTGAGAGCAGCTCCGCGCGACAGCCTAATTAGCGGTTCGGTTCCGAAAAACGAAACAGGCAAAAACTTTGGTTTTCATAAGGCAATGGACAATAGCGGAGCAATTATAGGTCCATTGGTTGCGTTTTTGTTATTGTACTTTTTTCCGTTGAACTATAAGAACATTTTTTTGCTGGCTACCATTCCGGCTATATTGGGCATTGTGTCTATTGCTGTTTTTATTAAAGATGTAAAAGCAAGTAAGAGGAACGACAATAATAATTTTCATTTCAGGCAACTTCCCAAAAGGTTTTACTTTTTTCTATGTATAATATTCGTGTTTACGCTTGGCAATTCGGCCGATGCTTTACTGTTGGTAAAAACAGCCGAAACAGGAATAGATAAATCGTATGTTCCGTTTGTCTATATGATTTTTAACACCGTATCGGTACTGCTTGCCATTCCCATTGGCAAACTATCGGATAGAATTGGTCGAGAAAAGTTGATAATCCTCGGATTCGTGGTTTATTCTATAACATACTTCTTGTTTGGCAAGTTTAACAGCTTGAATATCTTTTTATGCCTCTTTGTAATGTATGGTATATATAGCGCATTGGTTGACAGTAGCCAGAAATCATTGATTTCGGACATTGTAAGCAAGGATTTAAAAGGAACAGGTTTCGGGCTGTACCATGCCATACTTGGTATTACTCTGCTTCCTGCAAGTTTAATAGCAGGTTTGCTATACGACAAGGTTAATTCTAATGCACCTTTTTATTTTGGCTCGTTTATGGCTTTGCTTGCCACCGTTTTGATGGTGATTTTTGTTGTTTTAAAAAAGAAGAGGGTGTAAGCACCATTGAGGAAAAGCGGAAGCTCTATAAAACAACCCCTGCTACAAACTTCTATTACCTTGCTGGCTCTTGCTGGCGTGGATATGCTATTCGTAGCATTTTGGTACCGCACGCGCCGGAAGAAGACGCGCGCAAACAATGCACAATTAAAAGACGTATGCGAACGAACAGCTGATGAAATAGATACAGAATTTTTACTACCTTTAACTAATATTTAAACGGTGGATAGCTCCTTGGTATTTTAAACCGCCGGCCAATATGTTGCATTATTTAATTTTAAAAACATGAAAAAGAATATTTTATGGGTTGTAATTATTGGATCTATTTTCTGCAATATCGAGACTGGCTTAGCCCAAAATGAAGCTGTAGATAACTTGGAGCTTATTGAAATGTTTAAAAACGACCAAGCCGACCGAACTAATCATATTGGTAGGGTTATGCTGCAAAGGAACGATAGCTTAAGAGAAGCAAGGGTCTATGAATTGTTGGATTTAAATAGGGTACTTACCCCTTTAGACTATGAGAATGCCGCATTAATTCTTCATCATGGAGAAGACTCTGTTACATATGCCATGGCTGTTAAACTAATGCGAAAATCCTTAGATTTAGATTCAACAAGAAATAAATGGTTTCTGGCAGCAATGACAGATCGGTATTTGTTGAGTATAAATAAACCTCAAATTTATGGCACGCAATATAAGAAATTGGATAATAACATTTTTGTGAGAGAAGAGTTGGATTCAACAAAGATTACCGATGCCGAAAGACGAGAGTATAAGGTAGAAACTTTAGCCGAGCAAAGAGAGAAAGTGAAAAATTTGAACCGGAAAAAACTAACCGAATTGGTGGATAAAGGCAGAACCATTGATGAAATAGTACTCTTTGTCAGGAATGAGAATGTTAAAACAACTCAATATGATTTGCGAGAAACTTGGTTTAACCATTTTGGTTATAATCTTATGAACAACGGAAAAATGGATGATGCATTAAAAATATTCAAATTAAATACAGAGCTATACCCTAATGGTTTTAATACTTGGGATAGCTATGGTGAATGTCTATTCAAATTGGGCGACAAAGAAAATGCGATAATTGCATTAAAGAAATCTTTAGAGCTGAATCCAGAGAATAAAAATGCTAAAAAGATACTATCAGAAATTAATTGATATACCCCCGTTTGCGTTTAAATCCTAGTTTGCTGGAGTGGGTATGTTATCCGTGCCGTTATAGTGGTACGCGTCAGAAGAAGACGCGTGCGAACGAAGAGTTGCCAAGCATTTTAAACCGCCGACCATTCGCGGACATTTAACTTGATTATACAATAATCATAATGAAACAGAAAAATAAAAGAAAAATACCTAAAACGAATAAAAGAAAGAAAACGATAATAATTAGCGTTTTGGTGGTAATACTGATAATTGTGAGTTCTATTTTCTTATTTAACTATGAAACAAATAATGAAGTTTTGAAAAGCATTGAGAATAGAAAACTATACGAACCACCTTTTACTAAAAGCGGACAACTGTTTTTTATAAATAAAGACAAGACAACTGTTTTAAAAACCATAGAGATTGAGATTGCAGACACCGATGACAAAAGAGCTCAGGGATTAATGTGGCGAAGAGAAATGGCTGATAGTGTTGGAATGTTATTTATCTTTGAAAAAGAAATGCCGTTATCCTTTTGGATGAAAAATACTTATATTCCATTAGATATAATATATATTAATAAATCGATGGAAATTGTTGCAATTCAAGAAAATACAATGCCATTAAGTGAAATGCCTATTCCTTCTGAAAAGCCTGCTCAGTTTGTAGTTGAGGTGAATGCAGGTTTTTGTAGTAATTACGGAATAATAAATGGAGACAAAATTAAATATGAAAAAATAAACGCCCGCTAACATGTGATTCCCCTTACTGGGGCTGATGTTACCTCACTGGCGCGGATATGTTATAGTGGTGCGCGTCAGAAGAAGATGCGCGCGAACGATGGATGCATACGCACAGATGGTTGATAATACCGATGTGGAATTTTTATTACTTTTAACTTGGCTTTTAACGGCGGATAATGCCGCTGACGGTTAACTTCTCAGCAATTTTAAGAATGACAGAATTAGAAACCAAATACTTTACAAACCGACAGGATTGGAGAAAATGGCTCGAAGATAACTTTGAGACAAGGGATGATATTTGGTTGGAGTATCCCAAAAAAGAAACAGGAAAAGAACGAATTCTGTACAATGATGCAGTTGAGGAGGCGCTCTGCTTTGGATGGATTGACACTACGGTAAAATCGCTCGACCAGAACACATCTATACAGCGCTTTTGTAAAAGAAGAAACAACTCACCCTACTCCCAGGCCAATAAGGAGCGGCTTAAATGGTTGCTCGAAAATGGGCTTATTCATAGGTCTGTGCTCGAAGACATTGAAAAGGTAACGAAAGAAGAGTTTGTTTTTTCGAAGGACATTGTTGAGAGATTAAGGACGGATAAAAAAACGTGGGAAAATTTTCAGAGAATGTCTGAACCCTATAAACGAATCAGGATTGCGTATATCGAAAGTGCAAGAAAACGACCCTCTGAATTTGAAAAACGCCTGAGCAATTTTATGGCCAAAACCAGAGAGAATAAACTGATAATAGGTTTTGGCGGAATTGAAAAGTATTATTGAATACACTGATGCAAATATGTTGTTTAGGCCGTTTTAGGCGGCACGCGTCAGAAGAAGACGCGCGCTAACAGAGATGCGCGAGCGATGTTTGTACCGTTATTGTACCGCACGCGTCGGAAGAAGACGTGCGCTAACAGAGGTTTTGTTATTGATGTAATTACCATTGATATACGGTGGAGAACGTACAATTAGCTATATTGGTGGGTATCGTTTAAAGAGATAAATACGACTTTAGCCGAACGGGAAAATCTAACGAATAACGTTGCGCAATGCAGAAAACAACATTTAAAATATCAAAAATGGATTGCCCATCGGAGGAGCAAATGATTAGGATGACGCTTGCCGATATGGACAATATCAGCTTATTGAGTTTTGATATTCCAAACCGACAACTTACCGTTTTCCATACCGACGGTTACGACCAAATATTCCAGCGACTTGATGCCTTGCAATTTAACACTTCGTTTATAGAAACCATTCCATTAGACAGCTACGAGGCCGAATTCGACAACACCAACCGGGAAAGAAAACTGCTATGGCAAGTTTTATCCATTAACTTTTTCTTTTTTACACTTGAGCTTACAACGGGTTTTATCTCAAACTCAATGGGGCTTATTGCCGATAGCTTAGATATGCTTGCCGACAGCATTGTGTACGGACTTGCACTTTTTGCAGTAGGTGGAACCCTAGTGCGGAAAAAGAATGTTGCTAAATCTGCAGGGTATTTTCAGTTGGCACTTGCCGTTTTCGGATTCGTTGAAGTTCTCAGACGATTTGTTGGGCTTGAACCTGTTCCGGCATTTCGAACAATGATAGTTATTTCAACCCTTGCGCTTATTGGTAATGGACTTTGCTTGTACCTGTTGCAGAAGAGTAAAAGTAAAGATGCGCATATGCAGGCAAGTATGATTTTTACATCGAATGATGTAATTATAAATTTTGGCGTAATTATAGCAGGTGTGCTTGTTTACCTAACAGACACAAAATATCCTGACTTAGTGGTTGGAACAATTGTGTTTTTTGTTGTTGCTCATGGGGCTATTAAGATAATGAAACTATCGAAGTAGCGAGGATTTAAAGTAAAATGTTGTGTGCCTAAAAAGTTTAGTTTATACTGTAAAATGAGCGATAACAATGTTTTTACATCTATAGGTACGTTGGTTAAAGTGTATTTAAGAATTGAATAGCATGATATTTACGTATTTTTTACTGTCTTTTGCATTATTGTTTAATACAAAAGACTCGAATGACATTTATATCGAGAACGAGACTTCGAATATTATTCAATTGACTAAGAATGGTAATTTCGAGAAAGGGTTTATAGTAGAGAATGGAGATACTATTGAAACCAATATTTTAAAATTCAATAAACAAAAAAAGATAAATCCATATTTGTTCTGCGTAACTAAAGACTCTGCAGAAGTATTGAAAATTTACACTGCTCGCCAGATTGATGGTTATGCTATCGGAAATGAAGTTTATAAAAGTCAATCCTCTTGCGATAATCATTTTTTTATAAAACTTTTAGCCAATGGTAAAGTTTGTCTTTTTGAAAGATATGGGATTCCTAGTGATAGACGTTTTTTGTATTATATACAACTTCCGAAGTTCACAGATTATTTTATAATATGTCCAGACGGGCAGAATGTAAATGCAACCATAGTTCCACCAGACAAGTATTCGCCCGGAATAGTAAACATTGATTCTAAGAGTATTCCTGAAAAGTTTAAGCTATTTGTGAAAAATTATTTAGGCGATTGTGTGATTGTAAGTAATAGGGTTCAATCAGACTTTTACACAATAAATGACATTCCTTTGATTGTTGAGAAGTATAACGAATGTAAAAACGAATAAAAAACACTTGCAGTCAATTAGCGGTTACTGACACTGTAAATGATACACATAAACAGAAAATATCAGTACTTTAGTTTCGGCTTTGTGGTCGATGATGCCGCTGGAGTTTTATTCCATAGCTTTATAACTATTGATCATTAGTGCCGATTTTGTTTTACTTGTTTATAAGAGAGACAAATGCATAAAGATATAATTGAACATATAGGAAGGTTTGTAAGTTTAAGTGAACGTGATATTGATGTTTTTAATAAATATGTAGAAACTCATCAATTTAAGAAGAAGACAATTATACTTCAGGAAGGCAAGGTCTGCAATCATTTGTATTTTGTAGAGAAAGGGTGCCTGCGAATGTATTTTATGAATAAGAAAGGTGTAGAGCAAATTATTCAGTTCGCATTGGATGGATGGTGGATTTCCGATTATCATAGTTTTATGAATCAAACACCATCGGATTATTGTATTCAGACTATTGAAGCGTCAAGTATAGTGTCGATTGAAAGTAATAAATTTGAAAAATTGCTCATAGAACTCCCTTCGCTTGAGAGGTATTTTAGAATAATTATGCAAAAGGCTGTGGCTGGAGCACAAGTGCGTTCTAAATTATTGTACGAAATGTCGAAGGAGGATTTTTATATTCATTTTAGTACTTCGTTTCCCGAATTTATGCTTCGTGTACCACAATATATGATAGCTTCTTATTTAGGGCTCACCCCTGAATATCTGAGTGAATTGCGCAAAAAAAAATAGTATACTTACTTGGTAATTTACCACACTGCCAGAATTTGGCTTATGGTTTATGATGCATTGCCCGTCAGGTAGTCATATAGGTGCTTGAATATCGAGAATAGTTTTCTAGCGAACAAATCACTTTTTGCCAATAGGCTATTCGTTGCTTCTATTCAATTTTATGACTAAGTTAATAGTTATGCTTGAGATGTAATATGAATTTCTTAATCCAGCTTAAGTTTTAAAAACTATTGCCAAAGTACTTTTGTCGTATTCTAATTTTAAAGGATATGGATACAAAAACACAAGTGTTGGAGGTAATGAAAACGGCAGGCGTACCATTAAACGCTGGGAGGATTGTTGAGTTAACAAATCTTGACCGTAAGGTTGTTGATAAAGTTATGGCAGAATTGAAAGCGGCGGAGTTAATAATCTCGCCCAAAAGATGCTATTGGCAAGCAAAGTGATTTTTTAAAACTTAAATTAATAAAGAACATGAGTAAGTTAAGCGAAAAATTTTTTGAAGTGATAAAACATGAAGGAGTTGTGTCTATCATGTCGTGGGGAGTTGAACCTCATTTAGTAAACACTTGGAATTCGTACCTAGTAGTTACAGACGATGAGCGTATCTTAATTCCAGCCTATGGTTTTCGGAAAACTCAAAAAAATGTTAATGTAAACCCTAGGGTAAAAATATCCTTGGGTAGCAAAGATGTTCTGGGTTATAAAGATTATCAAGGAACTGGTTTTATAATCAATGAAACCGCCAGCTATATCGAATCTGGTGTTGAATATGATATGATGAAAAATAAATTTTCTTTTCTCACTAGAGTTCTAGAAATCACTGTCGATAATGCCAAGCAAATGCTATAGAATGCCTTTTCCTTAATAGTTCAAAATAGTTTGTGTTCATTTTACTACACAAACTATTTTAATTTTAAGAACATCTGTCCTCATGTTTATGTTATTCTTGTTTTCTCTGCAATCTATAGAATAGTTTCAATCTTTTGTTTGGCATTGATATTAGTACGCTTTATGTAGATGCGCGCAAGCAAAGAGCGTGTTGGACGATAATGTAATTAATATATAAATAATAAAAGATTACATCTATCTTTGAGTATAAAATATAAGTTATGTTTTTTTAATAATACATCTAAATTATTATTTAAACTGTAGCTTTTTGGGACTATATAATAACAAAAAAATGAAAAATTTTACTTTTAGAAATGTTTTGTTTGCAATCTTTTTAGCAAATATGGTTTTAGCATCTTGTAAAAAGGAGAATTCGACCCCTAAAGCCTTGATTGGAAACTGGGTTAATTTATATGAATGTGACTTCAATGCAAGGAGCAATGCAATTTCATTCACGGTTGGCGATGTTGCTTATGTAGGTTTGGGTTACAACGAAACTGAATATTTAACCGATTTCTGGGGGGCTAGTATAGAGACCAATGGAGATATAGCGTGGTATCGTCTTGATAATTTCCCTGGAAGTTCTAGAACTTCCGCCGTTGCTTTTTCTGTAAATGGAAAAGGTTATGTGTGTACTGGGTATGATGGTGCAAAAATGTTGAAAGATGTATGGGAGTATAATCCATCAACGGGGAAATGGACACAGAAAAATAACTTCGGTGGAACTGCACGCTATGGTGCTGTTGCATTTACCATTGGATATACGGCATATGTATGTACTGGCTATGATGGTGAATACCTAAATGATGTATGGGCATATAATTCGTTAACCGATACTTGGACACAAAAAAGTAACTTTAACGGAAGTGGAAGACGCGATGCTGTAGCATTTGTCATCGATGGTAAAGGATATATTTGTTGCGGTGATTGTAACGGTTATTTCGTGGGCGATTTTTCTAAATACGATCCATCAACAGATAAATGGTATGAATTGAATCCTGTTTCGGATATTTCCGATAAAAATTATTATGGCGATTATGATGGTATTGCGGGTGTTGGCAAGACCGCTTTTGCTGTTGGAAATTACGCCTATGTTGCCACAGGTGGATTTGGAACCTATGGAAATCGCGTTTGGGAATACGATGCGGTAAACGATCTTTGGGAGGAAAAAACACCGTTTGAAGGTCGTTCGCGTATGTATGCGGTTTCGTTTGTTTTGGGTAACAGCGGGTATGTTTTAACTGGGAAAGGGAATTATGGGTGTCTTGTAGATATTTGGAGATTTGATCCATCAGATGAATATGATGAATATTATTAAACATTTCTTATTCGTATACATCTTCTTTTAAGCATGGTTGTAAACGAAGTAATAGGATACGGAGCCCGATAATGCAATTAAATAGATTGACTAATTAAACTTTCTGTAGTAATAACTATTCTAAATTAAACATATTAGGTTCTTGTATAGTTAAATTTGCAGATACTCAATTTGACCTAATTGGTATTCACTTATCGCTGAAAAGTCAATGAATGTAATAATTACCAAAAAGATTTTTAACCTCAAGAGTATATTGACTGTATTGCTCAGTTGTCTTTTGGTCTCTCATATTAGTGCACAACCATTTATAGTTGCACATCGGGGCTTTTCTGGTATTGCGCCCGAAAATACAACAAGCTCTTTTGCCAAGGCAATAGAGATAGGTGCTGATTATATTGAGCTTGACGTAAGAACAACAAAGGATGATTCGCTTGTGGTAATTCATGACGCATCTATTGATAGAACTTGTTCTGGTAATATAAGTGGGAAAATTGCCGAAAAATATTTTAATGAATTACAAAGTATAAAGGTTGGATATCAATCAAAATTTGACAGTGTTTATATAAATGAAAAGATCCCAACTTTACGGGAAGTTCTCCTGTTTGCAAAGGGTAAAGTAAAAGTTTGTGTCGAAATAAAAGTACCTAATATCGAAAATGAGGTTTATAGGTTAATTCACGAGCTTGATATGATAAATGAGGTTATTATATTTTCATTTGATAAGGATAACTTAACCAAGATTAAAGCAATTAATCCAGCGCTAAATTGTTTATACCTAACATTTAGTGCAGATACTTCAACGGTAGATTTTGTAAGGAATATTGGTGCTGAATATATTGGTGTTGGTAATGGAACTATTTTGAATCGGGAATTTATCGATTATGCAATGGCTGCTAACATTCGAGTTTGGAAATGGACAGTTGATAGCGAAGCTGAAATACAAAATCTGTTTACACTAGGCATTCAAGGTATTATTACCAATTTCCCTGATATTGCAAAAAAGGTTTTGGGAAAAGCCAATGATTCTGTTGGCAGCCCGCAGGTCGATAACCTTTAGGGTAACCTTTTCATTGGATCGAACTTGAAATCTCGCAAGTGCGGACATGCTATCCATATCATTTCAACCCAAAATAAATAGATGGATTTGGTGTGGCTGATAAAGTTCTGTATTTTTGCAAATTCCTGATTGTGAACATGGACTTAGTATTCGTAAACTGGATAAAAAGTTCTGCCTGATTGCAATTCGAGTGTTAACGTAACTTTAATCTATATGGTACAAATAATACGACAATGCGCTATTATTTTTGGATGCTTGGCAGTTGGTGAGTTAGCGGTGTACTTCACGGGGGTAAAGTTACCCTCGAGTATTATTGGAATGTTGTTGCTTACTTTTCTGTTAAAGTTGGGTTGGATAAAGTTATCGTGGGTTAAGGGCATTTCTGATTTTTTGGTTGGTACGTTACCTTTCTTTTTTGTACCCGCTGGAGTTGCAGTTATGCTGTATTTCGATATGATTCTTTCGTCGTTTTGGGCAATTTTAGTTTCTTCGTTGGGGAGCACAATTATTGTTCTGGTTGTTACCGGATGGGTTCATCAGCATTTGAGGGCTAGGGGCAAAAAGATTGTTAAGGCAAAAGAAAATAATTGATTTTTTATGGGTGGAATATTTCAAAACGAGCTGGTTGTTGTCGCCTTTACAATCGCAATCTACTTTCTTGCGCAGAAATTACAGACGAAAACGGGTATTGTAATACTGAATCCGATTTTGATTACCGTTGCTATCATTATAGCATTCCTTATGGTGTTTCATATCGATTACAGTGCATATCATAATGGGAGTAAGTACATCGATTTTTTTCTTAAACCGGCAGTGGTAGCATTAGGTGTTCCGCTTTATCGGCAATTGGAGAAGATTAAGAAGCAGGTGCTGAACATCATTATTTCTCAGCTGGCTGGTTGCATAGTAGGGATTGTATCGGTTGTTCTTATTGCCAAACTAATGGGAGCTCCAAAAGAGGTTATTTACTCGTTGGCTCCTAAATCAGTTACAACTCCCATTGCCATTGAAGTATCAAGAACAATAGGTGGCGTTGCGCCCCTCACAGCATCGGTTGTTATAGTGGTGGGTATATTTGGTGCAATTTTCGGATATAGCATTATGAAGCTGGCAAAGGTAAAGAATCCCATTGCGCAAAGCCTTTCGATGGGAAGTGCGGCACATGCAGTAGGCACTTCCAAGTCGATGGAAATAAGCCCAAACTTTGGGGCAATGTCAAGCATTGGGTTAATTGTAAATGGAATTTTCACAGCTATTCTGTCACCATATATTCTGAAATTACTGGGAATATGGATTAAGTTTTAAGAAGGCTATTATAGGGTTGATCCGGCAACCTGAATTAATATCACATTGGTAAGTATTGTTAGGCATAGTTTACAACTATGCTTAATTAAATAACAGTTATCTAATCGCATTCAAAGTCCATTTTTTCAAAGGTTAAAATTTAATAATAAGCATTTTCGGAGTTTTGATTTGTTGGCAGTTTTAGCCAGAAAGAATATATGTGGAAAACAAAATTTGGAAAATGTTTTTTTGTTTTCTTAAAAAGAATTTTACTTTTGTTAAAAAGAATTTAACATTCTTTTGAGGTTATGAAAAACTTATTAGTTCTTTTATTCACGATTATTGTGATTAGTGTTCTTTCTGTTTTTGTTAAGGTAAATGCTAAGCCTCCAGTGGATTTGCCTACATATGAAGTAATTGAAAATAGAGCTGATAGAATTGTCGAAACAGGTGATGGTGTTGGTTGTATACAACAATGCGTTACTGAGGCTTCTGGTAATTGTGTTTATGTCTTTAGGCTTAAGGGCTCTTGTTAGTAATTCATGCTTTGTTGAGTATTTAAATGAATTGTTTAAGTATTCATTTAAATACTTTTTTATTTTGCTGATAATTGTTTAATTTAATATCATATAGGTTTTTATATTTTTAATTTGGAGTTAGTATGTTATTTAGATTTTCAAGTGCAAGTTGTATTTTTGTATATTTTGTATTATTATTTACTGGTTGTAAAGAAAACGAAAGTAATAATTTTCCTATTAAAATTAAAGTTGATCCATCAAGTGTTGATTCAATTTACGATTTGAGCAGTTCCATTGATACTTTTTTCTATGTTAATCTTGAAACAAGCAAGGAGTCTATTATAACTCCGGATGCATTGGTTGAGTATTCAGGAGATAAAATTTATATGTTTGACGAAATGTGGGGGAAATCTTGGTGTTTTGACCTAAAAGGGAAATTTCTATTTTCAATGTTCGAGAAGGGACGAGGTCCTAAAGAGATGGATATGCCTTATAGTATGTATTATGATAAACAGGAGAACCAATTGCTTTTTGTAGATAGAAATAGACAATGCATTCATTTTGTGGATTCAAGTGGAATGTATTTAAAAAAAGTTGATGTGGGTGTTTATGTTACATTTGTTTCTAGAATTGATAGCAGTTCTTTTATTATAGTTTGTGATGGATTTGTTGATGCAAATTTATTGCTGACAAGAGATAATTTTAATACTTTGATAAGTACGGGTATACAATTGAATAATTATTCAACTTCCCTTTCTGCTGGAGCTTGTCCTTTTAGCAATGCTCCTGATGGGTCTGTTAATTTTGCACTAGGATTGTACGATACTGTTTGCAATTTTAATTCAAAAGAATTAACCTATAGATATTATATTGATTTTGGAAAATATTCATTACCATGTGAACATAAGTGTCAAGATGCTAGATCTGTTTTTTATATATTTAAAGATAATAACAATCAATATGCTGGAGGTATTAATAAGTTTAGTGAAACCAATCGTTATATAGTTTTTAGATTTATTTATAGTTCCATTCAAAAGAGAGTATATTATTTATATGATAAATTATTTGCGAAGGGTATTGTCTTTAAGAGTATAAGTTTTCATGGGTATAAACTCTCTGGATCTTGGTTTAAATATACTAATGGTTGGTATGTGGGTGTGGTTAATTCTGTTGAAGATAATGGAGTTGGTGATTGTAATCGAATTATGTCGAATAAAGATAAACAGTTTATAGATTTATTATTGCAAAGGGATTCTAAAGAGAATCCAATTTTATTTTTTTATAAGTTTCGTTCTTAATTTGTGAATGTTTAATTTGCTTATAATCAATTAGATTTTTGATTCTTTAAAATGAAAAAATATATTGAACGCAATAGCCTTAGGATAATTATTTCTTTTATAATACTTTTTTTTCTTGTATGGGCAAGTTTCAGTTTTAAACAAACCCATTCTTATTATAAGAAAAAATTAACGAATTAAATAATATTAATGGCGAATATATTAATATAATTAACGACATATCAGTTTCTCAAGTATTAGCGTTTCAGGTTAGTGAAAGAATTCAGCAAGAGGTTATATTAGTTGATACTTCTTTGAATGAGTTGAATATAGATGATATTTATGATGAAGATTTAATTTTTTTCGATTTTGGGAAAATTCTTGTAATATTTGTTTGGTTGATAATGCGTTTATTATTAATAAGTTGAATGGTATAAAAGTTGTCTTATTAGGTAGTTTTAATTCTTACTCGTCTTTTTTGACTTTTAAAAGAGTATATGATTTAAAGAATATTTTTATGGTTCCTTATGATTTTTCTATTTTTCCAATTGAATATAAGGAAGATAAAATGGTTTATTATTTTAGATTAGATAAAAATAAAAATGTTAAAAATATTTTTATTCCAATCAAAGGTTATCATTACTATACACAGTCCTTTTTAGATGGGCTTGAGTCTCTTCGTTAAATGATGCAATTCGATTGATTAAATTGCAGTCTTCCAGTCACTTTTATGGTTCAGATTTGTAGAGGCTAAAATGTAATAATAAGTATGTGCAGTATTAAGATTTGACGGCGTTGCTTCTTTTAGCAGTTTTAGCCAATAAGAATATAAGTGGTTTGGTGGAAGAATAATTTGAACGGGAGGTGTGTATAAATAGTTGTTTGTACGCTAGTTTGGACTTATACACGGATGCATAATTTTATTATTTTTAACGGCAGATAGTTGTGTCGTAGACAAGTTTACGGTAGTTCAATTTATAAATACAATATACTTCATGCAAAAAAATAAATAGTGAACAAAGCGGTACTAATTTTTATATTGGTTTTATTCTCATTTAGGATTTCTGGACAAAATTCTGTGAATAGCCTTGAGAGTAAAGTTGACTTTGATAATTTTTCGGGACTACCATTAGTTGGAAAGTATGGGCAAGTTTCAGCCATAAAGTTGGTTTACGAATTGAAGACCCAAAAAATCTACTACATCAACTCAAGGCACTTTAAGTATCACCATGAATTCTGTAACAATAGGCTGGAAAATGAAGTCGATCTCGAATACTTTAACAGAATTAACTACTCCAACGATTCAGAAAGGAAATATCTCCTTGCAAACATCAATTACTACAAATCTCTCGAAACATACGCTCTCGAAATATCTCCTGTTGATTTAATGACTCAGGACGATATCTTTTTTCTGTGGAATGTAGTTTCAAAATCAACGTTTATTGGCGATAGCTTACGCCTACTTTTGAACAGTGCACGGCTTCAAAACCTAAGTTCTCATTTTGAGAATAGGGTTCCTGTATTAAATCCTTCAGACATATACCGAAACATAAATTATCAAGCCATAAGTAGATATAAGAGTTGTGGAATCTTACATTTCATAAACAACCTCGAATCCGAAAAGGACGAAATTAACCCAATGGACATAATTGTTCTTAACCAAACGCCATTAATCCTGCCTGGGGTTGCAGGTATAATCGTCAACGAGTTTCAAACACCTCTTAGTCACCTTGCAATTCTAGGTCAAAACCGAAAGATCCCAATCGCCGCATATAAATCAGCCTTTCAAGATTCTGCCCTGCTGTGTTTAAATGCTAAAAAGGTCTGTATCGATGTATCTAGCGATACTTTCAAAATTAATTTGGTTAATAAAATACCAACTCCTAAGTCAAATCAGACGCAGATTAAATTGAAATACGATCTTGAAGTCGACTCAATTATTGGCGTTGAGTATCTAGATAAAAAAGCATTTAAATATACAGGATATAAAGCCAGTAATTTCGGCACTTTATTCAAGCTGAGTAAAAAATACAACTTCAAAGTACCAGAATGTGCATTCGTAATTCCATTCTATTTTTACAATCAACACATTCAAAATTCCATTGCTAAAGATTTAATTGACAGTTTGCTCAATGGAAAAAGCAATATTCACAATAACGACTCTGTAAAACTCATCCTAAAGAACATTCGAAATGCAATAACCTCAACTCCTATCGACTCGACTTTATCAAACTCAATAATCGATAAAATAAAAGCCGATGGCAGATATACCGTAATGAGATTTCGCTCATCCACTAATGCCGAAGATGCAAAAGGATTTTCGGGCGCCGGATTATACACCTCCAAAACAGGTATTTTGAACGACGAAAAACAGTCATTCGAAAAGGCCATTAAGAAAGTGTGGGCAAGCCTATGGTCTTTCGAAGCCTATTCCGAGAGGGAGTATTACAATATCAACCATCGCGAGGTCTATATGGGTATTCTAGTACATCGTTCCTTTCCAAACGAAGACGTTAATGGCGTCGCCATAACCAAAAACCTATATCGCCCCGATAATTATGGCTTTGTAGTTAACGCTCAGCTTGGCAACGAAAGTGTTGTAAAGCCAGAACCTGGAGTTATTAGCGACCAATTCATTTGTTATCCCAACAATGCCAATAATATTTATACGGATAAAAATACAGTTGATATAATAGCTCAATCCAGTTTGAATGATTACAAATTGGTAATGACCGAAGCTGAAATACAAAGCTTAGCAAATCAACTAGAATTGATTAAAGAGTATTTTATTAATCATACATTCACATCTAAATCATATCTAGATTTTGGATTAGACGTGGAGTTTAAATTGGAAGGTAAAAATAGGGAACTCTATATAAAGCAAGTGAGATTGTATAACGATTAAGATATTCGAGAGTTACGGTTTGGTAGAGGCTATGATTTTGGATAAACACTAATTTTTATTTCGAAATTCGGCAGGAGATATCCCTACTTGTTTCTTAAACATCCTTGTGAAATGCTGTGGGTATTTGAATCCCAGCTCATAGGCAATATCACTTATCGATTTGCTGGAATCAAAAATTTTTTCTTTTGCAATATTAATCAGTTTTAGTTGAATATGTTCAAGAGCCGACTTGCCCGTCTCCTTCTTTAATAAATCTCCTAAATAATTTGAGGATAAAAATAACTTTTCGGCGCAGTAGCTAACAGATGGTGGCCCAATTTCCAGAGGCTTCTCAGATAAGAAATATTCATCCAGAACTTTTTCGAATCGTGTAAGTAAATCTTTATTTACATGACTGCGTGTATTGAATTGACGCTCATAGAACCGCTTACTGTAATTCAGGAAAAGTTCAATGTACGATACAATCAAGGTCTTACTATGAGCATCGATAGGATGCTCCAATTCATACCTAATTTTTTCTATCGTATCGTTAATTACTTCTCGTTCTCTTGCTGAAAGATGCAGCGCCTCATTCACCTCATAGGAGAAAAAGGTATAATCCTTAATGTTTTTACCTAATGATGTGCCATGTATAAGATCGGGGTGAAAAATGATAGCATTTCCAGCAGCTTGACGCATTTCCCCATTGCTGTCGATACCATAGACCTGACCAGGCGATATAAAAATCAAGGTACCTTCTTCGTAATCGTAGGTGTTAATTCCGTACGTAATATTACCACACTTGATGTCCTTAAGAAATATCGCATAAAGGTTTATTTGAGTTTTCTTGAATGCAAATGGCTTAACCTTGGCAAAATCAACAACACTCACTAAGGGATGCAAGGTTTCCTGCCCAGCCATATTATTGTATTCAGTCACCGAATTTATTTTTATTATCTCGCTCATAACGCCAATTGATTTATATTTCATTACAAAGGTAAACATCTTATACATAGAAAAATAGTCGTCAATTACGATTCCGTAAAAATGGTAAGTACCTCTGTAATTTGGGTAGTTTTTCCTTGTGCTTTCTATCGACTTTTGTATCGTGGTTTTTTAAGGCCAAATAATCTTAACCAGAAATTTGAAATGATGAAAGAAAATAAAGTTTTAATCGCATATTTCTCATGGAGTGGGAACACTCGAGAGATAGCAAATAGGATACACAAAATGGTTGGTGGAGATATGTTTGAAATACAACGAGCCGACGATTATCCAACTAATTACAATGCCGTTTTAGATATAGCCAAAAAAGAAATACGTTCAGAAAGCAAACCTGAACTTAAAGACAAATTGGCCGAAATAGAAAAATACAACACTATTTTTATCGGCTATCCCAACTGGTGGAATACATTTCCAGCTCCAGTAACAACATTCTTATCAGAGCATAATTTTAGTAAAAAAACAATCATCCCATTTTGTACTCATGGTGGTGGCGGTATAGGTCGGAGTATTTCCGATATGGCAAAACTATGTCCAGAGGCTATTATTCTCAACGAACTTTCAATCAATGGTTCTGCGGCAAATAGTTCTAGCCCTGCAGTTGAAAAATGGTTGAATAAGGTGTTGAATGCAAGCATCCGTTAAAATGGTAGGTAATGCTGTAATCGGGGTTAACACCTTGCTATTTCAACCACCTAATTTTGTACCGTTGATTCATAAACATTAAAACACACATACTGAAATGAAAAATTTTACATTTTACAATCCAACCCGAATTGAATTCGGCAAAGGTAAAGAAGAATATATTGGACAATATATTTCAGAATATAGCCTTAAAAAGGTATTAATCGTTTACGGTTCCGATCGTGTTAAGAAAAGTGGGTTGTTCAATACCGTAACTAAATCATTAAGCGAAAAAGGAATTAATTACGAAGAGTTGGGTGGCGTAATTAGCAATCCTTTATTAAGCAAGGTATACGAAGGTATTGAACTGGCAAAAACCACAAAAGTCGATGCTATTTTGGGTATTGGTGGAGCATCGGTATTAGACACATCCAAATCCATTGCTGCGGGTGCTGTTTACGAAGGTGATGTTTGGGATTTGTTTACCTTCAAGGCACAATCAAACCAAGCCTTAAGAATATTCTCCATTATGACCCTTGCTGCTTCAGGTAGCGAAATGAATAACTATGCTGTAGTAACTAACGAAAAGACCAAACAAAAGATGAGCATTATAAGTTCTGCTACTTTTCCAACTGTTTCTGTAGTGAATCCTGAATTGCAAGCAACAGTTACTAAGGAATATTTGGCATATTCTGCTGCCGACATTTTTGCACACAGTCTGGATATGTATTTAACAGCAACTTATCTTCCGGAATATATTGCAGGTTATGTTGAGAATATCCTCAGAATAGTTATTCGTACTACAAATGTTCTATTAGAAGATGCTGCTAATTATGATGTTCGTGGGGAATTCGCATGGGCTGCAACCAATGCCTTAAATCTTACAACATTCTGCGGTATTGAAAATAACCGTTTCGACACACACTTTATAGAGCACACCATGTCTGCCGAATACAATATTGCACATGGCGCAGGGTTATCAATCATTGTTCCTGCCTGGATGAAATGGCAGAAGAATTTATTACCCGAGCGTTTCGCTCGTTTTGCCAAGGAAATATTCAATGCCCCCACTGCCGACAAAGGTATCGAAGCCTTGAAAAGTTGGTACACAAAAATTGGTGCTCCGGTAACTTTAAAAGAAGGGAATATCCCCGAAGAGGGTATCGATATGATGGTTGAGAAACTATTTACAGCAGCAAAAATGATGGGCGCCGATGCTTTATACTCGAAACAAATGCTGAATGCAGTATTTAATAACGCAAAATAGAAGTTGAATTAATAAATTCTGAGCAAATGAAAACAACAATACTGGCAACGGTAGTCTTGCTAACACTAGGCCAAGCCTGTTCACCTAGGAGTGAAAAAGGTACAAATGTAGAAACAAAAAAAACAGATCAAATGAAAACTATAGAGCAAACAGATCATTACACTTTTGAATTAAGTGACAATGTTACCCGAGAAAAGGTAACATTCAAGAATCGCTATGGAATTACCTTAACAGGCGATTTATATCTTCCCAAAAATCGAGGTAGTGAAAAGATAGCAGCAATAGCCATTAGCGGACCTTATGGAGCCGTAAAAGAACAAGCTTCAGGATTATATGCAAACACCATGGCATCACGTGGATTTGCGGCTTTAGCCTTCGATCCATCCTATACAGGGGAAAGCGGTGGCGAGCCTCGCAACGTATCATCGCCCGACATTAACACTGAAGATTTTAGTGCTGCAATCGACTTTTTGGGAGTTCAACCCTTCATTGATCGTAGCAAAATCGGAATTGTTGGGATTTGTGGATTTGGAGGATTTGCCCTAAATGCAACTGCTGTTGACAAACGTGTAAAAGCTGTAGCTGTAGCGAGTATGTATGACATGTCGAGAGTAACTGCAAAAGGCTATTTTGACAGCATGACACCAGAACAACGCAAGCAGTTATTAGAACAATTGAGCGCACAACGTTGGATAGATGCAGAAAATGGAGAACCACAATATAGCAATCAGGGCTTACCAAAGCCTGAACAACTAACTGGTAAAGAACCTGAGTTTGTCAAAGGTTACGTAGATTATTATAAAACAAAGCGAGGCTTTCACCCACGTTCAATTAACTCTAATGGATCTTGGACAATGACAACGCCTATTTCTTTAATGAATATGCCAATTCTAACTTACATTAAAGAGATTTCTCCAAGGCCAATACTAATTATAGCTGGAGAAAATGCTCACTCGTGCTATTTTAGCGAGGATGCTTATAAGGCCGCTAACGAGCCTAAGGAACTTATGATTATTCCAGGCGCTGTTCATACCGATCTATACGATAAAACGGACATTATTCCATTTAACAAACTGGAAATGTTCTTTAAGGAGAATTTAAAGTAACAGAACCATGAAACCGATTATAATAACTGCTTGTATGGCGTTATTATTAATGTCATGCAACACAAAAAATAACAATATGAACACGAATGAAATATTTCCGAAAGGACAAAAAGTTGAAGAATACTTTACTGGCGAAACACACGTCCAGATGCTTACTGTTGATGGTCAAAACTTCGATGCAATAAGTTATAACGTAACATTTGCACCAGGTAGTCGAACCTATTGGCATTCACACCCCGGTGGTCAAATTCTATACTGCATATCTGGAGAAGGCTGCTATCAAGAAAAAGGAAAACCTATACAACATCTAAAAATAGGCGATATTGTTGAGATTAAGCCCAACGTAGTGCATTGGCATGGAGCCGCACCTGATAAAGAATTTGTTCATTTGGGTATTAGTACACAATTAGCTAAAGGCCCTGCAGTTTGGTATGGGGCAGTAACCGATGAACAATATAATAGTTTAGATAGGTAAATATTTATTGTACAGAGATTGTTTTAAATAGCCCTAGATTTAAACCTGGGGCTATTTATATTTAAATCCATTTCCATCGTTTTTGAGTATTTTTCATATGGTCGTCGGAAATTAGTTGTTTGTTGAGGCCTTTCATACATTGTTTAAATGGTTCTTTCTCCACACAGCCGGAGATTCGCCTGCAATAATCTTAAACTGACGGCTAAAGTTCGGATGTTCGGTATAACCAACCATTTCGGCTATTATGCTTAATGGCTTATCTGGATAGCTGATTAAATACTCCTTGGCCTTATTTATTCGAAGGGTATTAATCCAGATGTTAAAGGTGACTCCTTCTTCGCGATTGATGAGTGTTGACAAAACGGTACGCCCTATGCCCAGATGTTGTGCAAGTATTTCAACGTTTATTCCGGAATTAAGGTAGTACTGCTGTTCTAAAACTTGTTCTTTTAGGGGTTGCCATTCCTGCTTAATCCGATTTTTATGCCAATTTGTATTGGCATCGTCATCAATGGTTTTAACCGCAGGCTCAATAATGGTGTATAATTTATTGTAATTTATGTATTTGATGGCGAAAATAAAATAGAACAATGCGTAGCTTAATACAAAAATCCAATGGTATTTCGTAGGGGCAAGATTAGATAGTAATGCAACGAGCCCAATGCCTAAGGCGCTGAAAAAAACAATACGAACCCAATGAAGCTTTAGCCACACTTCGCTCGAAAAGTAGTTCATTAAATGGTTTTTGCATTTTTCTTCTTCCTTTAAAAATAGTCGTGTGTAAAATATAAGTTGAAAAATGTAAAAGAGATAGAAGAGTATTCGAATCCAAAGGGTTGGGCTATTTAGGTGCAGCGGTATGTCTCCAAATTTTTGAATATATGGATTTCCGAATAAATAACGTGATAGGAAAAACAAAGGGAAAAAGAGTATTATTGGGCTTAGGTGTAGTAATAATTTTTTTAGGTTAACCACGTTGGTGTTGAAAAGCATGATTAGGGCAAAGGTGAACAGATAGGCTTGTACCGATGATATTCCGATAAACGTAATGGTAAGGTGTTCCCGCGAATAATCGGTAAGTTTAAACAGAATTATGGCAAAGTGTAATGCAGCCATAATTAGGTACGAAGTTGCAAGAACCTTAAGCGAGATGCGATATTTCAGTAATTCTTTTTTGGGGGGTATCTGAAGCGTTAAAAGAACACTTCCCATGGTAAGACATACAAGAAATTGAATTAAACTTGATAATGAATTAAAATCCAGCTCCATACATATTCTCCTATATCAAAATTTAACTTTTAGTGCGCGCAAAGTTATAACATTGATTGTTGAACGAAATTTTTTTTTAAAAGTTCTTTATGTTTAAACGCAGAAGGCTGTAGTGGCTGTGAGCCCAAAATAATCTAGAGCTTACAGGATTGTATGTGGTTGAATGCTCTATCTTTAAATAAAGTAAAGTTTATGATTGAATCTATGAAAGCTAAGATTTTTGTTCAGAAAAAGTGTTAGTGATTCTCAATTCTTTTCTTTTCTCGCCAAATTAAGATGTCTTAAAAAAATACCCGATTACACTTACGTAATCGGGTATTCTTTAATGGTTATATGTATAGAGTTTAATAATGCAAGTTTTATAATATTTGACGATTACTGTTTTAGCAGCATCTTGCAGATTGTGCCATTCCCAGTGACTATTTTTACCAGATGGGTTCCGGTTGTAAGACCAGAAACATCAATTGTTTCATCTTCGGATACGGTTTGTGTTCTTTCAAACATTCCATTGATGCTGTATATATATAGTTTAGCAGAACCCTCGAATCCCTTAACCCGAAAGTTGTCGGAGGTTGGGTTGGGGTATAGAAATAGGCTTTCGTTTTTGCCTTTATTAATGCCAGTATCTTCCGATACGCTAATGGTAAATGTTTCGGTGGCGATTAATGAACCATCGCTCACCGTGAGGGTTACCTCTCCCGAAGTTGAGGTTCCATTTGCAGGAGTCCAACTGATGACAGCATTGGTGAGCTCCATGCCCTCAGGAGCATTGCTTAAGGTATAGGAAAGGACATCGTCATCTACATCGGTGGCAACAACCGCATAGGTGTATTCTTTTCCAACGGTAGCAGTGGTTTCGGCTTTCGAGGTAATTACTGGAGCATCATTCACCGCGTTTAGGGTAATAACCATCTGCAGGGTATCGGAATTCAGCAAACCATCAGTAACTGCAACCGGAACGGTTAATATCCCGTTGAAGTCGGCATCTGGCGAAATTGTTGTTCCATCAACAGTATAATTATTACCCGAAATAACCATTAGCGAAAGCGCATCATTATCCACATCGCTGGCTGTAACATTATTTATACTTAATGAAATAGATGCATCTTCGTCAAAATTTAATCCGGAAGCAACAGCCGTAAGAATCGGAGCATCATTCACCGCGTTTACGGTAATAACCATCTGCAGGGTATCGGAATTCAGCAAACCATCAGTAACTGCAACTGGAACGGTTAATGTCCCGTTGAAGTTGGCATCTGGCGAAATTGTTGTTCCATCAACAGTGTAATTATTACCCGAAATAACCATTAGCGAAAGCGCATCATTATCCACATCGCTGGCTGTAATATTATCCAGACTTAATGAAATAGATGCATCTTCGTCAAAATTCAATCCGGAAGCAACAGCCGTAAGAATCGGAGCATCATTCACTGCGTTTACGGTAATAATCATTTGCAGTGTATCGGAATTCAACAAACCATCAGTAACTGCAACTGGAACGGTTAATGTCCCGTTGAAGTTGGCATTTGGCGAAATTGTTGTTCCATCAACAGTGTAATTATTACCCGAAATAACCATTAGCGAAAGCGCATCATTATCCACATCGCTGGCTGTAACATTATTCATGTTTAATGAAATGTACGCATCTTCGTCAATGGTTAAGCCTAAAGCAACATCCGAAAGTATTGGTGCATCGTTTGCCGGATTTACAGTTACATACACCCATAATGTGTCTGAGTACTGTCCATCACCAACGGCAATTTGTATCGAATCGTTCCCGTTAAAGTTTAAGTTTGGAATGTATAAAAGCGAATCGTTCCTAATGTATACAATGCCGTTTACTGGGGGTGTTGGGATAGTACATAAAAGTGTATCATTGTCAGGATCGGTTGCAAAGGCAGAGAAAGGTAGTTTTAGTGCAGTATCTTCATTGGTTAAGGTATCCTTATTGATACATACCGGAGCTTGATTTGCAAATCGCACAATTGCAGTTGTTCGATTTCCCCACAGGGTATCACCTTCTGTAATCCGGCGTTCCCCTACCCGATAAATAATTTGTAAAGAATCTTTTACATCAGCCTCGGCCAGCGAGTTATATCCAATCTTGTTTTTTAATGAATAAATGGTGTCAATTTTCTTAACCAGGTTTTTCTGAATGGATTCAAAATCAAAATCGTTATTAAATAGCGATGCTAATGATGCACTGGTACTAACACTATCGGTAAAGGCAAATGGTGCATTATCTATATTCTTAAATGCCGGATATGTACTATCTGTACGAATGGACCAAACAGAGCTGGTATCAATACCCCATGCAAAATTGGCAGATTCCTTCATTTGGGCTGTGGTTAATCCGGTAAGATTATCAATTGTTCCGCTATTCAAAATATATCCTTCTGATTTTCCTGATGTTTGGGTATTCCAGTAGCAATTTGATATGGTTGCAAGTGAATTAATACTTCCAATAAAACCAGCGGTATAAGAAGTGCCCGAAACACTCCCAGTTGAATAACAACTAGAGATTGGACCATTATACGATCCTCCTGTGAATCCTCCAATATCAAGCGTTCCCGATACATTCCCGGTTGCATAACAATTGGTAATGGATGAGCTATAATTTTCGCCGGAAAAACCTCCTACTTCACTTTTACCTGTAACATTACCCGTTGCATAGCAATTTGTAATGGTTGCCGTTTTGTCATTTCTTCCGACAAAACCGCCACAATAGTTTGATGCGCCTAAAACATCTCCGGAAGCACTGCTATTCGAAATATCCGTACTCCAATTGAATCCAACAAAACCGCCAATGTATAGCGATGTCCCAGTAATATTTGCCAAAGCAACACAATTTTTGATGGTATTTCCTTGGCTGCACCCGACAATTCCACCAACATATGTCGTTCCCGAAACATTCCCGGTTGTTTTGCAATTAGTAATACTAGAATAATTAAAGCCCGAGATTCCTCCAGTATATTTTGAAGATCCGGAAACGCTCCCTTGCATATTACAGTTGGTGACTTCTGAATAAAAGTTATTACTTCCAACTATTCCGCCAGTCTTTTCTGAACCAATAACATTCCCAGTCATATTGCAATTGGTGATTACCGAGGTGTAATTATATCCTGCGATACCTCCGACCCTATATCCCGAAATGGTTCCTTTTGCAATACAGTTTGTAATGTTTGAACCGATATAATTGATTCCGACAATACCTCCAACAAATCCATTATTATCTTTTAAAACTCCTGAAATATTTCCAGTCATGCTACAGTTTGAAATAGAAGTGGAGTCGCACCAAGAAGATATTCCTGCAACATAATACGAACCGGCTATATTTGTCTCGATTAGGTTAAGACTATCCACTGAGGATTTGTTTATATATCCAAATAAACCTACATGCATGGCTGTATCGTTGTTAATATAAAGGCCTGTAATGGCATGTCCGGCACCGTTGTAATGCCCCATAAATTTTATACTATCATTGCCAATGGATAAAAATCCTTTGTTGTTATTCCAGAACTTGGTGCTATCTGCGTCAATGTCTGCTGCCTGTATAAAATAATAACCACAATTCCAATCCTTGCTGTTTTCTGAAAGCCATTTAAGATCGGAAAGCGATGTGATATAGAAGGGATCAATGCTTGTTCCTGTTCCTCCAGAATATTTTATGGTAAAAGATACTACAGCCCCATACGATGTGCCTGCACTATTGGTAGCATATGCTCTGGCATAGTAGGTTGTGTGTTTTATCAAATTGCCAATGGTTACACTGTAGTGCCCAGTATCCGATACAGCACCAAGATCTAAAGAACTATCAGCTAAGGTGGGTAGCGAATTGGTCGTACTCCAGCAAAATCCATGAGCAGTTACCGGTGATGTTCCAGCGTATTTTATACTGGCATTGCACGTTGCTGTTGTTTGGGTACCATGGCTTAATGTGCCCGTTACGATTACAGGCCCGGTTATTTGATTAACAAAACAAGGGAAACCATCGTTATCAACGCTGCTGAAAGCCCAGCGATCATCGGTTCCGTTTGCCGATTCTCCAATAAGATCCCATCCGGCATCCGCAAATGTATTGTAACTTCTCATTTGTTCGGTTGTTAATCCCGTTCCGTGCGTTGTTTCTCCCGGATAAATATCAATATTATAAAAGGAATTATTAGCCATACCCATATAGTTTAATCCTCCAGATGTTGATCCGGATGTCAAAATAAGCGTATCGGCGGCATAACAGTTTGTAATCTTAGCAATAGATATTGTCCCAACCAATCCACCTACAGCATCAGCACCCTTAACCGTTCCTCTTGAATAACAATTCGTAATAAAGCCTGTTGCAAAGCTGCTTCCGACTAATCCTCCCGTCTTTTTGCCATTACCCGTTACATTTGCTGAGGAAGAGCAATAAGAAACCTGCGCAAGATTATAACCAATACACCCTCCAACATTTGAAGAATCCCCGTAAACAACACCCGATGTGGAACTGTACTTAATTGGGCTATAGTTAATACCAACTAAAATACCAACATTATAATTACCAATTACACTATCTGCAGCAACATTTAGCGAATCAAGTTCGCTTCCTTTTTTTATGTAACCAAATAAACCGACATTATCTGTTGTGGGCCGGTTGATATACAGATTATTTATGAAATGTCCACTTCCATTGTAGTGCCCGACAAATGGTTTTTCTTCACGGCCGATAGGAGAAAACCCTTCATCGTTGTTCCAGTTTTTGGTATCTGCAGCATTAATATCTGCCGTCTGTTTAAAATAATAGCCATAACCCCAATATAGATTTGTCTCCGATAAGGCTTTTAAATCTTCAAGTGATTGAATTATATATGGATTATTTGCTGTTCCTTCTCCATCGAATTTAACATGAGTTATGTAAACTTTTGCTTGATTTCCCCAAAGCGTATCGCCTTCGGTAATAACTTCACCCACAGTGTAATACAATGAATCATTAATAGTAGTCATGGTGTAAACTCCGTTTGTAACGTTTCCGTTATACAGGCTGTCGATACGGTAAACCAATGCAGCTTGTGCAGTTTCGTAATCAAAGTCGTTGTTGCGCAAAATTGTATCAAGGTTGCAACTGAAGCCTGTCAGGAATACAGTGTCTGTAAATGCATTGGGAGCATTATTAATAGAAAGAAGTGCTGGATAAGTATTGTTTTCTCTGATTCCCCAAGTATTACTGAAGTCCCAGCTGGAAAGACAGCTTTTTAGCCTCAAGACTACGGTTGAAAGAGCTGTCACTGTTTGATTGTTATCATCTTGACCCAATCCATTGCTCATCTTTGCGGTTTCAGGAGTCCAGTAGCTGCCCGAGATGGTGGAGGCTTCATTAATCCCGATAAAAGCTCCGCTGGAGGTTTTAGTTCCAGTAACATAGCCGGTACTATACGAGTTTGTTACCGATGAACCGGTGCAATTCCAACCGATAAATCCACCAGTTGTGTCGGCTCCAATAACGTTTCCGATATTGTAACAGTTCTCAACAGTTACTGTACTGCTTTTACCGATAAGACCTCCAATGTAGCAAGCACCACTTTGATTTGCTATAATTATCCCAGAATTGTAACAATTTGCAACCGAGGAGCTATAACAAGCACCTGCTAGTCCGCCGGAAGCATTATTGGAACCTGTAACCTTAGCCGCATTGTAACAATTGCTGATGGTACTGGTATTAGATACTTTTCCAACAAAGCCACCTAGATCATAACCCGTAGCGTTTGCTGTTCCTGTAGTGAAACAGTCACTTATTGTTGAACCAGATGCAGATCCAATTAAAATGCCTACTTTATTTAATCCATTTATGGTTGCATTTGTTATCCCAATATTTTTGACAACTGCACCTAATGTAAAACCAAAGAAACCTAGATTCTCAATTGACGAGCGATTAATGTAAATGTTGTTAATGGTATGGTCTTGACCGTTATAATTTCCAGTAAATTTTGTTGTACTGTTTCCAATGGGGGAAAATCCTTCTCCGTCATTCCAGTTTTTTGTATCCGCAGCATCAATGTCTGCGGTTTGAATGAAGTAACTTCCCCACGCACTGCTGGTCTGGCTTAACCAGGAAAGGTTCTCAAGCAAAACAATCTGGTAGGGATCATCACTGGTTCCACTCCCTTCCGGTTTGCTTGCTGTTTGTGCCATTAGGCTTCCTGCCGAAAAAAGCATGGCTAGAATAAAAAAATTAAATCGATACATTATTAATAGTTTTTATTGACAGGCAAAATTATTTGTTGTGGAAAGTATTATGCTTATCAAAGCATTCAAATAAATAGTGCAAACTGATAAGTTTGAATACATCCATACGAGATGGAATGTGGCCTTTCCCTGACAAAGTGTGTTTTTGCCGCTACTCTTTGTCAAAATGGTTGGTTTTTGTGCACTTCAAGTATCCCGTTTCCCAAAAAGGCTTTTGGATGTAAGCCTAATTGTTGTAACAATGCGTGACCTGAATTATAGTGCTAAATTCTTTGGGGTCTACATATGTGTAAAGGGAGATTGGTTAATACTGCAAAAATTTTAAATTCTTATTCAGAATAAACAATTGTAGGTATAACGTGTTGTAGTATAATGCGATTTCGGGATTTTATTTTTATATCTGAACCGAATGAGTTTTAACTATAATATTGACTAATCTGAGAAATATGAAAACAAAAACAATCACATTAATTATTCTACTTATACTAGGTATACAAAAAGTAATATTTGCCCAGTCAACTCCATTACAATGGCTAGATGTTGAACTTTCTAATTATCAATATCCGTATCAGGTTTCTGTTTTACCCTTGCATATTCAGGATCAGAACTTGCAGATGTCTTATATGGATGTTAAACCTGATAATTATAATGGGAAAAATATTGTGCTTTTACACGGGAAGAACTTTAATGGAGCATACTGGAAAACTACCATCGAGGCTTTAGCCAAGGAGGGCTTTCGGGTAATTGTTCCAGATCAGATCGGTTTTGGGAAATCATCAAAACCAAATTATTTCCAGTACACATTTCAGCAGTTAGCTCAAAATACAAAAACATTACTGGATTCATTGCATATAACAAAAACGGCAGTACTGGGACACTCTATGGGTGGTATGCTGGCAACTCGTTTTGCATTAATGTACCCAGAAACTACAGAAAAGTTAATTTTAGAAAATCCTATAGGTCTTGAGGATTGGAAACTTAAAGTGCCCTATAGACCTATAGAGTGGTGGTACCATGATGAACTTAAGAAGAATTATGAAAGCATTAGAAACTATCAACTTAAAAACTACTACGATAATAAATGGCAACCAGCGTATGACGAGTGGGTGAATCTTTTTGCTGGTTGGACTTTAAACTCTGACTATAAAATTATAGCATGGAATTCGGCATTGACCTATGATATGATTTTTACACAACCCGTTGTGTATGAGTTTAAGAATGTTAAGGTTTCTACGCTTTTAATTATTGGGACAAGGGATAGAACTGCTCTTGGTAAAGCATTTGTTTCGCCTGAGGTGGGAAAAACTATGGGACTTTATAATCTATTGGGAAAAGAAACTCAAAAGGCAATTCCTAATGCAGAATTAGTTGAATTGGAAAATGTAGGACACTTGCCTCATATCGAAAAATTTAATGCTTTTATAGTTCCATTGATATCGTTCTTAAATAAGTAACAGTTATTTATATACGCAGGAGGGTTCACCGCTGTCGCTCGATTGTTTCTAAAGTCGAGAGGCGGCTTGGGTGAACTTTTTTGTTGAAGCCAGTCCTCTTTTTTCATTGTCAATAAACCGCTATTTTAAATACTAACTTTTTTATTATTCATATATTTCTGTTATCTTGTATTGATATATAGAGTCTTACGCATATGCTCGTAAAAACATTCGGTAGTGCAGTTCATGGCATAAAGGCTACAACAATTACCATTGAGGTTAGCGTATCGAAAGGAATAAATTTCTTTTTGGTTGGTTTGCCCGATAATGCCGTGAAGGAGAGTCAGCAGCGAATAACCTCGGCGCTAGAAACTAACGACTTTAAGTTTCCCAAAAAGCGAGTGGTTATTAATATGGCTCCTGCCGATATTCGTAAGGAGGGTGCTGCTTACGACTTACCGTTGGCGGTTGGTGTTCTTGCTGCATCGGAGCAAATAAATAGCGAAATGCTTTCGGAGTATGTTGTCATGGGCGAACTCTCGCTCGATGGAACAGTGCAGCCTGTTAAGGGTGTTCTGCCAATTGCCATTCAGGCACGCGAGGAGGGTTTTAAGGGTTTTATTGTTCCCAAACAGAATGCTCGCGAAGCTGCTGTGGTGAATAATTTGGACGTATACGGTGTTGAATCTATTAGAGAGGTTGTCGACTTTTTTAATGGGTGTGGAAGCCTTGAGCCAACAGTAGTTAATACTCGCGAGGAGTTTTTTGTTCACGCCAATGCTTATGATGTAGATTTCGTTGATGTAAAAGGGCAGGAGAATGTGAAGCGTGCATTGGAGGTTGCTGCGGCTGGTGGCCACAATATTATTATGATTGGTCCTCCTGGTGCTGGAAAAACAATGCTGGCCAAACGGTTGCCAACAATTATTCCGCCACTCACTTTGCGTGAAGCTTTAGAAACAACAAAAATTCATTCCGTTGCTGGTAAAATTGATCGTGAAACATCTCTTATGACCCGGAGGCCCTATCGTTCTCCACATCATACTATTTCTGATGTTGCGTTGGTTGGTGGTGGTCAATATCCTCAACCGGGTGAGATATCGCTTGCCCATAATGGGGTGCTTTTTTTGGATGAGTTGCCCGAGTTTAAGCGAACAGTTCTTGAGGTTATGCGTCAGCCGTTGGAGGATAGGGTGATTACCATTTCGCGAGCCAAATTCTCGGTGGAGTATCCTGCCAGTTTTATGCTGGTGGCATCGATGAATCCTTGCCCATGCGGTTATTACAATCATCCCGAAAAGGAGTGTGTTTGTTCGCCGGGTGTTGTACAAAAGTATTTGAATAAGATTTCAGGCCCGTTGCTCGATAGAATTGATATTCACGTTGAGGTTATTCCTGTTCCGTTCGATAAGTTGTCGGGTGCACCTCCTTCCGAAAGTAGCGATACAATAAGGTTGAGGGTTGTTAAGGCTCGTCAAATTCAGGAGGAACGATTTGTTGAGTGCAAAGGCGTTTACTGTAATGCCCAAATGTCTTCGAAGTTAATTCGAAAGTATTGTCAGATTGATGATGCTGGAAATGCATTGCTGAAAACAGCAATGGAACGACTTGGCTTATCGGCAAGAGCCTACGATCGAATTCTGAAGGTATCGCGTACCATTGCCGATTTGGATGGCTCTTTGTCTATTCAACCTCAGCATCTAGCCGAGGCTATACAGTATCGTAGCTTGGATAGAGAGAATTGGGCTGGATAGTGTTCTACTTAATCCAACTTTTACGAATTAGTGTGTAGGTAAACTCATTTCCCCATTCGCCAATGGCCTTTTTGCAAAGTCCCATAAAATCGTTATATTCAGTAATTCTTGCAAAAACCTGGCATCCTGCCGACCATTTATTCACAAAGGTAGATTCTCCTGTTGGTGACGAACGATGTATGTTTATTCCAAAAAATCCTGTTTGCTCTTTGCCCGAGGCAAAGTCGAGTTTGCCATCGCGGTTAAAATCGCGAATTACTGTGAGGGGTTTCGATTGTACCAATGCCTCGTACTTCCCTTGATGTTTTCCTAGCCTGTATGCTTTTGAGTATTGCCCTTCCTTAAGAATTGCGGTTCCCGCATCACTAAGAGGATCGATAAGGTAGCTGAGTCCAGGGTCGGTTGTTATCTTGTACTTCTTTAATGTCCATCTGTTTTCGAATCGCCAGAAAACCCACATCTCATCGTCGAATCTGTTGGGTTCGGCGTTATCGTTTCGCAAACCAACAATATTGAGGTTGTAGTTTTTCGAATCACCCCTAAAAACCTTATGGTTTAGCCTATCAAGCGTATTGCAGATTTTTTTAACATCGTCGGGGACAATTTCCACAGGCCCACTCGTTTTTACCTCTTGCGGTTGCGATTGCTTTTGATTTAGATCGATAGTTTTGTTCCGTTGCTTAATTTTGCCTAAATCAAAAAGGTTAAACCTGTTTGCCGCATCCATAACGCTTTCGCCAGGTTGGGTTATAATCCTGTTGCTATTCGATTTTAGAAGTTGCTTTAATGAGCCTAGTCCTGTATAATCGTCGATATCCATATCTGGCATGGCTTTATGGTTTTACATCGTTCAATAAATTCTGGGTGACAGTATCTGTCGGTTTGTACTCTGCTTTCACAGAGCCATTCTCGAAGCGTTTAACGTTGATTTCGAATTGAAAGGAGCCTTCTTCGTCTTGCGAGGCAATGTCGAATATGGTTGGTGAGTGTAGTGCCAATCCACTTTTTCCGCGTAGAACCCTGAAAGCAAGTTTTATTCGCTGCAATAAACTTTTTGGATGAGGCTTAATGCGGAACGAAAGTTTAACCTCATTTAAGCTCAGGTATCGTTTTTCGGCAAATCCAATGTGTATATCTGGATTAATAAGGTTGCCCTGCGGACGGTACTCACCAAATTTTTTCCATGCATCAACTTGGGCTTGGTGCATGCTCATATCTGCTTTTATAACTTCTTGCAGGATATGAGCAGCCAAGCCTTTTACCTGTTCTTTCGCCAAAAGGTCTTCTTTACTGTCCTCCATATCGAATAAATTATCTCTGGATGCTTTTCCACAATTGGCCATTTCATCCATTTGAAACCCCTGCTGAATTCAACCTCAGGAACTTCTACGCTTATGAGTTTTTTACTGGAATGTTGATGTTTTCAACCATAGCATTGATTATTTTTTCTAATCCAGCTGGTAGTTGAGTTTCGCTCACATGTAGTTTAATTTCGAGACTACCGCCACGGTTAGCCACATTCTCGGTATTTCGGCTATGCTCAATGGAACCAGTTAAACTTGCCTCTACAAATTTCGATAGAATACCCTTGGTGGCTACCTTCAAATCGGCATTTTGCTTCGAGCCTTCAGTTTCCTTGTAAACCTGAGATATGTTGTAGTTGAACGAAACGCTTAACGAATCAAAATTGAGGTTAGGAATTTTTACCACCGAAAGGAGTGGTACAGATATCTTCTTGTCAACTTCGGTAATTTGACCAGACGCATCTGTTTGATTTACTTTTAAGGTAAATTCAGCGGTTTTGTCTTTTATTGATTCAATAAAGTTGAGTGTTGTACTTGCAGCAGCCTTATGGGCTTCAATTGTGGTTAGCAAGGGAGTTGCAATAATAAAATCCAAAGGGATTTTTTCGAATTCAGCAGGAGATACTACCGATGGAGAAACCGTATTGTTGGTTGTAGTAGTATCAACGCCATCATTAGTTTTAGCCATGTTTTAAAGTTTTAAATTAGTAGTTGAATTATTAGTTATTATCAATCTTGTTGCTAATTCCAACATTATTCGTTAGCGAGGTCAAAAGTTTATCTAGTCCATATGGCATTTCAGTTGCGCTAACGCTAACCTCAATTTGAATGGTTTTCTCGCTCGATTCGTTTTTGGCAAATTCGCCACGAATACTTTTAGGGTCAATAAGGTACCAGGGTCTTTTCTTTTCGGCTCCATTTGCAGTGCCCATTTGGTTGTAATCCTTTGTGCTGGACGATACGCTGAGGTTGAACTTAAACTTTGCATTGTCTACCGCCAAAGGTTTAATGGGAAGTAGTGCTAGGTTCGGTATAAAAATGCTTGAACTTTTTCCGTTACTGTCCAGAAAATCGAATTTTTGGAAGTATAAATCGTCCCATCTCTGTTTTAAAGTCCAGAGTTCTTCGGTTTCCACTTGAGAAAGATTTCCTTCTGCAATTTTCTTTTCTTCCAGAACCTTTATCCTTTTTTTTGCTGCTTTTTCTTCGTCAATCTCTTTAATAATAGGGTCATTTTCTGGGTTTTGTTTTAAGATTTCAATCTCTCTCTCGGAGTATTTATGCCGAAAACCCATTTGCAGAATGAAGTTTAGGAATGCCCTTGCAGCGTGTATTTGTGCTTCGAATATTCCATTTAGGGGAGCAAGTAAAGCCGCGGAGAGTGTTATTTCGTCCTTGTTTTCTTGGTTTTGGCTAACATTTTTTTCGTCCATATTGTTGGTTCTTTTTAAACGGAATTAAAGGTTTAAGGTAACGAAATTAAACAAACAAACAACCTTTTAGATGTTAATTTATTTAATGGAGCATATGTAATCCTTTAATGTGTTTGAAGTGTTTTTCTCTAATTGTAGAGTTTTTTTTAAACCAGTTGGTTTACAGTTTTTAAATCGATATAAAGTTTTGAGATCAATTTTCTGTGTTTCTATTTTTTAGAGTCCATGTATAGTATTTTCTTAGCAATAAGGGGTGATATTCGGAGATTTGCATGGTGTTTTTTTTCTTCCGATTCAAAGAAAGATACTATATTTACAAGTTGATGAGAGGGAATTGATTATATGAATGTTTGAAATTATATAGGTAAAACAAATAATTACTAATTTAAAATTGAAAACAGCATGATTATTTCCAATTTGTTCTGGGTGGTCCCGATAGCTTCGGTGATAGCCCTTGCGTTTGCCTACTTCTTTTTTAGGCAGATGATGAAGGAGGATGAAGGTACAGACACCATGAAAAAGATTGCTCTGTATGTTCGCCAGGGTGCGATGTCGTACCTAAGGCAGCAATACAAGGTAGTGGGTATTGTATTCCTAGTTCTGCTTGTTCTTTTTGCAATTTTAGCCTATGGCTTGAATGTACAGAATGGATGGACTCCATTTGCATTCCTTACTGGAGGTTTCTTTTCGGGTTTGGCTGGATTCTTTGGAATGAAAACAGCAACTTACGCATCGGCTCGTACTGCAAATGCAGCAAAGAACTCACTTAACCATGGGTTAAGAGTTGCTTTCCGTTCAGGTGCCGTTATGGGATTGGTTGTTGTAGGTTTGGCTGTACTGGATATTTCGCTTTGGTACTTAGCGCTAAACTATTTTATTGACGAACCTAATGCTTCGCATAAGCTAATAGTTATTACCACTACAATGTTAACCTTTGGTATGGGTGCTTCAACTCAGGCCTTGTTTGCTCGTGTTGGTGGTGGTATTTATACAAAGGCTGCCGATGTTGGAGCCGACCTTGTTGGTAAGGTTGAGGCTGGTATTCCTGAGGACGATCCTCGTAACCCTGCTACAATTGCCGATAACGTAGGCGATAACGTAGGCGACGTTGCTGGTATGGGTGCCGACCTTTACGAATCGTATGCAGGATCGATTCTTGCCACTGCTGCACTTGGTGCATCGGCATTTGCATTGGCCGATGGCGATATGCAGTATAAAGCAGTGCTTGCTCCTATGCTTATTGCTGCGGTAGGTATTGTGCTTTCGATCTTCGGTATTTTCATTGTACGTACCAAAGAGGGTGCTACAATGAAAGATCTTCTTCGTTCGTTAGGCGTGGGTGTTAATGTAAGTTCGCTGCTTATTGCTGCTTCAACATTCATAATTCTTTATTCACTTGGATTGCAGAACTGGGTAGGTATCTCTTTCTCTGTAATTTCGGGTTTGGCTGCTGGTGTTATTATTGGTCAATCAACAGAGTACTATACTTCGCATTCGTATAAACCAACACAAGATGTTTCGGCAAGTTCTGAAACTGGCCCTGCTACAGTTATTATTTCGGGAGTTGGTTTAGGTATGATCTCTACTGCAATACCTGTTATTACAATTGCTATTGCAATTCTTATGGCTTTCCTTTGTGCAATTAACTTTGATGTTAAGCACATGCTCGATGCTCAGAACATCCAGCTAGGATTATATGGTATTGGTATTGCCGCTGTAGGTATGCTTTCAACTTTAGGTATCACTCTTGCTACCGATGCTTACGGCCCAATTGCCGATAACGCTGGTGGTAATGCCGAAATGAGTCACCTTGGCCCAGAGGTTCGTAAACGTACCGATGCGCTTGATGCTCTTGGAAATACAACTGCTGCAACCGGTAAAGGTTTTGCCATTGGTTCGGCTGCTCTTACAGCACTGGCTCTTCTTGCTTCATATATCGAGGAGATTAAAATTGGTTTGATGCGTATTGGCGAGAATGTGCTAACATTTTCAAATGGCGAAACTATTGATACCGCAAAGGCAACTATCGTTGATTTTATGAATTACTACCAGGTTAACCTAATGAATCCTGTAGTGCTTGTGGGTATTTTTATTGGTGCTATGATGGCTTTCTTGTTCTCTGGTTTAACAATGAATGCTGTTGGTCGTGCTGCTCAGAAAATGGTTGAGGAGGTTCGTCGTCAGTTCCGCGAAATTAAAGGAATTATGGAAGGTGAAGCAGAACCCGATTATGCACGCTGCGTAGAGATTTCGACCCGTGGTGCTCAAATCGAAATGATTCTTCCTTCGTTACTCGCTATTATTATTCCTATTGTAACTGGTCTGCTTTTAGGCGTTGCTGGTGTACTTGGATTACTTGCCGGTGGATTAAGTGCTGGTTTTGTTTTGGCTATTTTCATGGCTAACTCTGGCGGTGCTTGGGACAATGCTAAAAAGTATATCGAGGAAGGTAACTTTGGCGGAAAAGGTTCTGCAAACCATAAAGCAGCTGTAGTTGGCGATACCGTTGGCGATCCATTTAAGGATACATCGGGTCCTAGCCTTAACATCCTTATCAAGCTTATGAGCATGGTATCTATTGTAATGGCTGGTGTTACTGTTGCGTTTAGCCTATTCTAGTATACATACGGCATCATAGAATATGATGTCAGGTTATTCATAAAAGAGGGTGTCTCACAGGTTTGAGGCACCCTCTTTTTTTTATTCGTTGATGGTTGATCGTAAAGAGCATTCTCCCTTTTAACTTTTAACGTCTCACGTTTAACGAGATGTGTTCATTGTTCGTGCGCGTCTTCTTCCAGCGCGTGCGGTACTAAAATGGAACAGAAAATATATCTGCCTCAGCGATGGTGTTCTTCTCTCTGCTTCTCCTATCAACAAAAAAACACACGCGTCAAAAGAAGACGCGTGCAAATTGGAGATTCTAATATTTATATTTCATATACGAGTGCAATGAACCTTCTATTTATTATCCTCTTAGCTTTTATACTGCTGAATCACAAGTACTGTAAGTGTAATTATTAATGCAACAGCAATTACAGTTAATGCTATTTTAATCCAGCTGTATGGTCTCTGTCCTTGAACTTCTCCAGTTCTGCCGTTTACCAAGAACTGATATAGCTTACCTTTAAATTTGTAGGCACTAACAAAAACGGGCAATAGTAAATGCTTAAAGGTAACGTTATCGTAATTGGTTTTCATCGAAATAATTCGCTGTTGATCTCCACCAATATCTCTACATACCATTCGGCTTATTTCAGGCTCGGCAATTCCTTTTGCAATTTCGAAACCCTCCTCTAATTCTATTTGATATTTTTCGGTGATAAATCCACTTAGGTAGCTTTTATCAAAAGGAATCAAATTTTCTAAATCCCATGGTTCAAGATTATAAATGTACTTTTGAGGAAGCGATTTTGTTGCTACCGTTAAAATATCATCGAAAAATAGTTGAACGCTACCGCTTGCCGGATACCATCGAATTTTCTGAACCTCTCGTGTTTTTGTTACCGATTTACCGTTTTCTGTTGTTGTGTAAGTTTCGGTTACATAGTAGTACTCGCCACGCTGACCAATGTATTTTGTATAGGTATCGGTATCGAAAGTCCAGTATGGAATATAAACTCCTTTAAAGTGATCGAAGTTCAATGCGGCCTTTTTTAAATCATTGGGAGCAAACCAGAGCTTATTAATCCATTTCTTAAACTCACCTTTTGCTTCGTTCTTATCCAACTTAAAAGGGAGAAGTGACTTTGGCTGAATCACTTTCTCGTCGTGTGCCTGCTCGGCAACTAAAGGGGTTGAACAGTATGGGCAAAGAACCGAGGTTACATTCGGATCAATAGTTGATGATGCGCCACAGCTTTCACATTTCACAAAGCGTTCAACGGTGGTATCTTCCGACTCTAATTTTTTAGACAGAAATTCATAAAAGTCTAGCTCTTTAATATCTTCGTCGATATGAGGAATTTCATTGTTAGCCCCACAGTATTCACAGGTCAGATAATCGGTACCTGGTTTATACTTTAAATCGGCTCCGCAGCTGGTACATGCAAATGTGCCAACCTTCAGCTCTTGTTCTTTAATATCATCCATTATTGTCCTGGTATTGGAGGGGGAACACTTCCGAAAATACTATTTAGCTCAGGTATTTGTCCGGCAGCTGTCCAGTTTGCCATTCCTTCGCGCCAAACCAACACCTCTTTTGTTAGCTGATTTTGAAGAACCATCTGTTTTAACGTATTCATGTCGAACGGTCCGGCTTGCTGGCCATTAATAACGGCAAAGAAAGTTAATGCTGGAGGCACAGGCGGTGGTGTTTGCTGCGTTTGCTGTTGTTGCTGTCCTCCGGTAAACGTTTGCCCCATTTGGTTAGCCATTGCAAATCCCATTCCCATGCCCATTCCGGCTCCTGCTGTTCCACTTGTATTTTCAGCAGCTTTTTCCATTGCCTTAGCCGCTTTCATTTGAGCCAATTTATTCAAGTCGATGGCATTTAAACGACTCAATTCAAATATCTCCTTCTTAATCTCCTCGGGCATCGAAACATTCTCAACCAAAAACTTGGTGACCTCAATACCATACTGTTCAAATTCGGGCCCAATTACCTTATGTACGTACTCCGACAACTCATTTAGGTTACGTGCAAAGGCCTCAACAGGTATTTCTGCTTCGGCGGCTGCATCGGTAAATCGCGTAACAATTAAACTTTTCAGCTGCTCCGAAATTTCTTCGGTTGTGAAACGGCCATCGGTTCCAACAATCTCCTTGATAAAAACAGGAGCATCCTTTACACGGATTACATAAGTTCCGAACGAACGAATCTCGAGCATCCCAAAACGTGGATCGCTTAAGGTAATCGGATTCTTGGTTCCCCATTTCTGAGCCGTGATGTTTCGGGTGTTCACAAAGTAAACCTCTGCCTTAAACGGACTATTAAAACCGTATTTCCAACCTTTTAGTGTGGAAAGAATTGGTAGGTTTGCGGTGGTTAATTCGTACATACCCGGCTGAAACACATCGGCTAATTGCCCTTCGTTAATAAATACAGCCACCTGTCCTTCGCGAACAGTAAGCTTTGCACCGTTTTTAATTTCGTTCTGGTAGCGCTCAAAACGGTAAACCATTGTGTCATTCGAATCATCGAGCCATTCAATAATGTCGATAAATTCTCCACGTATCTTATCAAACAATCCCATGCTAAAGTACTTTATATTAAAAAATTAAAGTTTATTATCGTGTTATTTGTCGTTAATGGTTGGCGGTTTAAGCTGCTGGGAATTTACGTCCACCAGCATAATAATCCGCTAAACTTAAACTAAAGTACAAAAAAGAATTGAATCAGCATTATTGTCCGTTCGTTTGCGTCTTCTTCCAACGCGTGCGGTATATATGTTTGAGTGATTTATATACAGATAATATATCCATGCCAGCCGTATCCCTAACCAGCTATATTATTATATACTAATCTTTAACCAATCTTACTGGATGACCTGAAGTTTTAGTTGACCAAACATTTCCAGCATAATTATCGTAGTATTTAAATTCTTTTACGTATGCATATTCTACATCCACTTCATTTACAGTCCAAAATTCAGCACTATAAGTATAATCGGCAAATCCAACAAAACTACCACCGGTATTTCGACAGCCTGCAGGTAGTATAGTCATCCCAGTTGAATTTGTAACTCCATCATTCGGTTCTTTCCAATGTTTAGTTCCAACTTCTTTAAATGCAATACCAGCAGAACTAGATCCGCCTGTCAAGGCAAACCATTCAGAAGTTGTTGGTACATGCCATCCTTCTGGGGCAATATTTCTTTCATCCATTACTGAATACCAATTATACAGAGCTCCAAAAATATCCATGTTTGTTTCAGGATCATTATTTAACCAACAAAAGGCTCCTTCACTGGTTGCTTTCCAATCATCGTAATTTTCTAAATTTGGTATTGGATCCCCATTTCTATAAGTTGTTACTCTTAAATTCTCAGCCATCCAGGTTTGAGATCCTACCGTAATCGTTTTGTACACATTGCCTTCATGATCTGTCATTGTACCATATGTAACATTTTCATTAAATACTATTTCATCCCAAGCAACATCTAGTTTTACAGTATCATATACAGTGTTGTACTCCACTGTGTTATTAGGAGTAAATATTAATGTAAGTTTATGTCCTTTGTAGGGGTATAATTTTTTATTAAAATCAGGAGAATAAATAAATGTTCCTTCTATATCCGATTGAGCATTTAACTGTTGCTCAGTTAAAAGTGTTCCAAATAAAATTGGTATAGGATTCTCCCACGTTATTACAGGATTTTTTTTAGATAAAACATTTATATATACTTGTTTTCTAGTTCCATTATAGAGAGTATAGTCTGTAGGCTGAAAATAGACTTCCAATAGTTGGTTATTTCCTATCTCAAGTTTTGTTTTGAAATCAGGATTATAAGAAAAATGACCGGGTACGCTTGCCGTGGCATTTAATTGCAACTCACTCAATAATGTCTCGTAATAAATATCATCTGGGTTAGCCCATTCTATTATAGGATCTTGTTTCTCTATATTTTCTTCCTTATCTAAGTCATTTTCTTTTGCACATGATCCTAATATAATAAGTGTTACAAAAATAATAATGCTAATCTTTTTCATAATTTCAATTCAAATTTTATAATAAACATGGTTTCTAACTTGCCTGTGGCTTAAAGTGCTGGGGTGTAAATCGCAAGTAGCGTCATTACCCGCTAAGCCAAAACGAATATATTTAAAATTCTCGTATCTGCATCATCAGCTCCAGCGAAAGCAACTGCGTGTCATGGAATGTTTTTCTATTCTTTGCTATTCTTCAAATAAATAGTTTCATATCTTTTCAGAAAATTGGAACCGTTAAATATTGAATCGGCAACTGTTTTCGTTTCAGGATGTTTTTTCAGTTCCTCTATGTTTGAATAGTACTCATTACACAACTCTGCATTTGGTAGGGATTTGTATAATAAATTTTGGATTTCTTTTTTTTGAATTTTCCCATCTTGACTCTGAATAAGAAGATAGATAGACATAGAAATAATAGCAAAAATCCAAACAATACTTAGCGTTAATTTTATAATTCTCATTAGTTTAATTGTTTAAGTATTTCGAATTTTTAATAATAGAATCAACAGTTGCATTGCCAATAAATTTCGATTCTATAAGTTTCATATTTGTTTTATATTCAATCCGAGTAGAAGTGTCTGAGTTTAATTCTTCAAGTCTTAGAATTGATGCCCTTTGTACTTTAATCTCAGTTCTTAATTTGTGGTTTTCATATATTAATCCTGCAGTTATTAATATCCCGCAAAAAATAAGAATTCTTTTCAGCTTTATCATTTTTTCTATCGGTTTGGTTAAATTATAGTTTGTTATTAAGTATTCTAAAATGCCCATATCGGCCACGATACCGAAACTAAGGTAATAATATTTTTGGAGTTTGTATCATCGGTTACGGTGGCAGAAATATTTGCTAGCAACTATAGCTTTTACATTATTCTTCAAGTTTTTCTTTCAAGTATTTAATGCTAAAATATTCGCTCATTTTAATCTCGAATTTTATTTTATTTAGGGTCGAAATCAAATCGAGGCTGGTTTTGTTTGAGATTAATGTTTTCTCCCAACTTTCATTCATAAAGTAATTGTATGTACGTATGCTACTTTTTAATACGTTTTCAAGATCAAGTGATTGAATGTATTTTTGATTTACCTGAGCTAGATGCATATGGTACGAGGTTAACGCTTCTTTAATGCTAAATGCAGCTTTTTCGTCGTACTTATTGTTTAAATAGAAGTTAGTTTGTTTTGTTTTGTTCCATTCCTCTACGGTAAGATTAGAAAAGGTAGGCATTTCTAACGAGAATGCATTGCTCTTCTCAATTATTGTGTTGTTAATACTTTCGATCAGTTCATTTGAATGTTTTTGGATTTCATAGGCCTTTGATACTAGTTCAATTTTCGATGAATCACTTGGTTCTATTTTTTCTATTTGCTTATATAAACAATCTACTTCGTTTATGAATATGGCTTCGTACCTGTTAACATCGGCATTGATTATTATTAAGGTTTCGGTGTGTGATTTGGCTTTTTCTCTAATGCAGCTGTAGTTCATTATCAGCGATAAGCCTATTCCTAAGATTAATACTTTTTTCATTTATAATTTTTTAATCGGGTTTCTAAAGTTGTTTGTAATGAAACTCCAGTTGTGTTATCGACCAAAACTCCGAAACTAATATAGTAATATTTTGGGATTTCTTATTATCAGCCCCAGTGAAAGGACTTTTTGTTCGCGCGTCTCTTCTTCCAACGCGTGCGGTACTAAAACAGTTCTTTTGTTCGCGCGCGTCTTCTTCCGACGCGTGCGGCACTAAAAACGGCTCAAATAACATCTCCGCATCAGCAGGGTTATTCGCCCGCCTATACTTTTTAATCATTTTCCCTTTGCTGGCGAGGTCTTGTACTCCATCACAAATACTTTTTACACCTTACTACTTATTTAATAAATGCAGAACAACCGCACAGGGAAAATATTGTTATTTGTTTTAAGTAGGGCGAAGTTAAAAACTTCGCCTAGCAAGGGATAGCACAATGCTACCCGAATATGTTTGTGCATTGGCAACATGGCTTTGCGCCCTGATATGTCTTTGTCATGAAGAGCCGTATGAAACGAGAGGTTCACGTACGGTTCTGGGAGAGGTTTAAGGGTGCGATTCCCCTTTGCCTACTCGACTTTAGTCAAGGCTTTCTCTTTTTGGTAAGTTGCTGTCATTTATTTTTAAAATTTGAGATAAACTAGGTTTTGCACCACCGAAATGATGCCTTGCAAGACCTAACTTTACTAAATATTTAATATCTTTCAACTCGTCTTGGCTTGCAAAATCAAAACGATATCTTGCTCTTAAAGTATTTACTGTGGCGTATAAATAATACGAATTTTTGTTTATTGATGTTATATAGTTTTCAATTTGATTTTTCCATCCCTTTGGTCTTTTAAAGATTATTAATAGTGCTTGATGATGTTTCATTAGCTCATTCTTCTCGTCATTAAAACAGTCATAAAACAAAGGACTAATTTTTGGGGAGTATAAATCGTCTTGAAAATAGCCAACTATATTAGTCGGCAATACTTGAACAATTGTATTTAATCGCTCTTCAAATGTATTCCCAAAATCCCCATATAACTCAAAGGCTGCTCCTTGAAATGTTGCTTGCCCTTTTATTGCCATAATTGGAGATAGTGCAAATAATACTTTTGATAATTGTTTCCAAGAACTATAAATTTCAATTAACAACTTCTTCTTTAAATCTGGATTAGAATAATCACTATTCCTTAATGCTGTTGATGACGCTTTAATTTGTTGCATTAAAGTTAAAAGTGAATAATCCTCGAATATTTTTTGAATAGATTGATTATAAGGTCGTATTTGATTATAGGTTTTGTCTAAAAATTGGTCTTTTACCGAATCTGGCAAATTGGATGTTAGAACATTTTCACCGATTTCAGCTTGTATTTTTTCTATTTCATTTTCTGACGGATTCCATTTAGCACTATTCAATGGATTAATCTCACCTTTTATTCCAAGTTTCTCCTCTACAATAATTTTAGTAGAGGCAATGTCTTCAAGTAGAATTGATAAAGCATCATCTCTATTCCGGTCTATTCCTGTATAGAACTCAATAATTTCAGGATAAGAAGAGTATTTATTTGAACTGAAGATATACTTTCGAAAAGACTCATCTGTGTGCATCCTTTTTGCACCAAAATAGTATATCCAAAATGTTGACTTGAAACGGTATTTGTCGCCATCCATTATTATAATATTGTTGTTATTGAGGATTTCAAAAACAACTTCTATGTCTAATTCGATATACTTTTCTGTACAGAATGATTTTAGTTCTGTAATAAAATCTGATTTGGAGAAACTATATCGCTCATTTCTCAACATAGTCTCACAATATCTGCCTAATACATATTCACAATCTTTTAGGTCTGGCATTGTTTTGTATCTAGGAATTTCACCCATATCGAATAAGACAAACAGAATCATTTCAATCATTTTAGTTCTGTTTACTGGACTATCATCAAAATATTTTTCTAATACTTTTAGAATAGTAATAATGTTGTATGGGGTTCTGTGCAGATTAAGACACTCTAGTTCTTTTGTTATTTTGTTAAGAACAATCGTTTCCTCACCAATATTTTTCTCTTGATTATATTGGCGAACAATATTTCTAATTTGAGTTCTTGGTAATGCAATTAGATGCAGTGATTCAAACTCTCTATCAATAATTATTTCTTTCTCGTCAATTTTCTCATTTTCCTCTTTATTGATGTATAGTTGTTCATCCAAAGTATTGAGAACAATGATTCTGCAATCGGGATTAACAGCAATTAAATCCTTGAGTTTTTTAAAAGATACTTTATCAGTATTGTAAAAGGAGTCAAATACTATGCATTTTACATTTTCAGGATTTTGGTCTAATGAATTTGCTTCATTTCTTAATGCCTTATTAACTAAATGAGGTTTTAAAGCAGAATTGTCAAGATAAATCCAAAGCTCATCATTTTCCCAAGCTTCACATATTAAGTGATGTGCTAATGTTGTTAATCCGAATTGTGATGGGGCATTTATGAAATATGATTTGTCTGTAAGTAATATTTCTTCAATTAGTACTCTTTGACTATAATTTTCATCAGGATTTAGCGATAATTCACTTGTCCTACTTATAACAGGTTCTATCCAAATTTTTGGTTGGTCGTCAAACCCCTTTAGTGAATCATTAAATCTTTTCTTAAATAATTTTCTTAGTGCTTCTTTGTTTATTAGTTGTTGGGCGTTTAGAATTGTATCTTCTTTCTTTTTGTATTGTTCAATAAAGAATCTGGTTAAATGCTTCCTTAATTTCTCTTCAAAGTCAGAAGCACCATTATAAATGCCATAAATGCCTTTCGGTTGAATTTTTTTTCTAAAATCTTCAATTTTCAATAGTTCAGATGCATTTATTTCATTCATAGATTTAGGAGGTTCCTCATTGAAATAGAACATTATCTCAAGGTCTTGTTTCTCCTTATATCTTCTAAATGCTTCATTAAATTCTTCTTCTGTGCCTGAACCTGCTCTTGGTGTTGGTGAACCAAATTTTTTATTCATTATACCAATGAAGATTTCGAAATTCTCACCAATTTGTTCAAATATAGTTGACTGTCCATCTTTATCTTTTATTGATGGTCTTACATCTTTTTCCCATTTTAAACTTTCGATTCTAAACTTGTAAATTTCACCCAAACCTAAATTGATCTCATCAAAAATTTTGTCACACAAATTTCTTTCTATATTGGTGTCGCCAGGTGAAGCAATAAATGCTTTATAGATTTTTACTTCCATAATCTGTCAGTTTAATTTTTTGGTTTTATCTTTTCTATAGTCTTGTTGCCAACTTACTTATATACGTACTAACCCCACATTCTATCAACCCTTACTTTATGTATAACTTTTCCATACCATTTCCCTATAAAACTACCAAAAATATATTTGCAATACAATACTAGCTGCCTGTTTAGTTGATGGTTGATGATGAAAAACTCTTCCTTTTATCTTTCTCCATTCTCCTGTTTCCTGTGTTATTAACTCTACACCCTTTTGCATCGAGCCTTCCTTTTCCCAAAAAAAAAAGGATGCTTCCCCTCGACTTAGAAGCACCCTTCAGCATATTGAGAAAATTAAAACTAATTAGGCGTAAGCTCCACGCTTAGCTCATTTAGTTCCCCTGCTGTAACCGGAACGGTTACTGCTATTTCCTTATAGCCGGGCTTACTCAGCGTAACCTTGTACACCCCGCTGGGCAACGATTTTATGTTAAAACCTCCCTTTTCGGCTGTTACCTTGGTGAGCACCACCTCGGGCTTAACGCTACTAATACCATTGGCTGCCGTTTCGGCGGTATTGGCTGGGCACTCGGGGCAGAACTTAATGGTTACACCCTTCAGCGGTTTGCCCGAAACCGAGTCGGTAACAACCCCCTTTAGGGTAAGCGAACCTGTACCAACAATAACCATCTTTCGGGCTGTATGGTAACCAGTGTAGAAGTTGGGCTGCGTAAGCCGAATTATCTCCACTGCGGCATCCATTTTCTTCAGCACTGTATTGGCCTCATTAAACAGTACCTCCAGCTGTATGGTGGCCTGATGGGTTATTGTTGTATTCAGCCGGGGGTCAACCAGCGACTCTCCATACCGCTGTATGGCCTGTAGCAAAACTGCCTGGCTCTCGGCGGTTATTCCATACTCGGTCAAATGCTCCAGGTTCTCCTGTCCCTTATCGTAAATAATTTGGGAATAGTCGTGCAATGCCGTGTTTGTGAAACCCCTAAAGGTGCTTTCCGGTATATGCACTTCGCCAAGGAGCGTAAGGTTGTCCGATAGCTTGGCATAGGCCATAAGCTTCCGCGCACAATCGGCCACAAGGGTTATCAGGGTTTCAGCCTGCTGGTTCTTATTGGCTGTGCTACCCGTTTTGTCAATTTTTTGCTGCTCCGAGGCAATTGTAATGCTACTCGATAGCTCTTTTAGTTTTTCATGGTTCTCGGTATACTGTGGAAGTTGACTTACAATCGGTTGGTTCCGATCGCCGAATCCCAGCACAGTGTTTATCATACCTAACCTGCTTTCTTGAGAATTTGTCATAATTTATCAATTATTTAATTATTTGATATTATGTGAATTAAAAAAGCATAAGACCAATTTAGGGAAAAATCAAATAGCTGTCAAGTTTTTTTTAGTTTTTTCGTCTGTCGTTCATTGCTTTCCAAGGCATATTCAACGATATAGCCCTCAATCAGTAGGGCAGAGGGGTGTTGCACTTCATTGCACCTATCGTTCAGTTTTGTGAATCGTGAAGTATTAACGGCAAAAGCTCTCGCCCGAACAACGCCTAATAATTACCCAGCCTGACACAGTTTACTGAATAGACCCAATAAACCCCGATAGAACAAACCTATGAGATTATTTCCGGAACCCATAAGATGACTTCTGGAACCCAAGAGATGATTTCCGGAACCCGAGAGATGACTTCCGGAACCCAAGAGATGATTTCTGGAACCCGAGAGATGACTTCCGGAACCCAAGAGATGATTTCTGGGACCCAAGAGATGACTTCCGGAACCCAAGAGATGATTTCCGGGACCCAAGAGATGACTTCTGGAACCCAAGAGATGATTTCTGGGACCCGAGAGATGATTTCTGGAACCTGAGAGATGACTTCCGGGATCCGAGAGATGACTTCCGGAACCTATCAGATGTTTTCTATTTTCTGACTTCTGATTTCTGACTTCTGATTTCTGACTTCGATTTCTGTCTTCTGTCTTCTGACTTCAGTCTCCTGTCTCCTGTCTCCTGACTCCTGACTTCTGTCTTCTAACTTCCAACTTCCTTCCTCCACCTTCCAATTCCCTCGCTAACGCAAATGCGCTATGCGTGTCGCTTTAAACTGCACGCGTCAGAAGAAGACGCGCGCAAACAGGAGGTCAGAAGAAGAGACGCGCAAACGGGAGGGAGGTTGGTTTGGGAATCTTTCTTCTTTCTTCTGACTTCTGTCTCCTGTCTCCTGTCTCCTGATTTCTGTCTTCTAACTTCTGTCTCCTGACTTCTGTCTCCTGCCTTCTGCCTCAATTTTACTTTTGGTTAATATGAATAACCCTTTGCGGAAAAGGTATTTGTATATTCTTTGCCTTAAAGGCATCGAAAATCATTATTCTGAGTTCGCTCTTTGTGTTTTCCACTCTAAAAACCTCTTCGGCCCAGAAGTATAAGGTGAATATAAGTGCCGAATCGGCATAATCGTTAAAGCGTACAAAGGGCTTTGGTTTTTTCAAAACGTGCTGATGTGCCATTGCAGTTTCTTCCAGTATTCTCATTACATCGTGAATGTTGGATGAGTAGTCAACCCCAACGGATATTTCGAACCGCGAAACGGTTTTGCTGTGTGTCCAATTAATAAGATTGCTTCGGGTAAGTTCCGAGTTGGGAAGAATTATGTACTTATCGTCGCGGGTTAGTACTGTGGTTGTCCTAAAATTGATCTCCTGAACCCTACAAACCATTCCATTCACTTCAATTATATCGCTAACCTTAATGGAACTATCAATCAGAATAATTATTCCCGAGATAAAATCGCTGAAAATATTCTGTATACCCAGGCCAATTCCAACCAAAAGGGCTGCCGATCCTGCTAGTAATATTGAAATGTCGAATCCAAGTATTCTAATACCCGATACTATTACAATAACAGTAAGGAAATACTTTATCAGTTTAAAAAAGGCATACTTCTTAGCAATGTCTATCTTTCTCGATCGGTATATTATCGATTTTATGGTATAGAGCACCGCCATAAAAACTGCAATGAGCACAATTAGGCCAACAATGTTGGCAACCTTAAAGGTGTATTTATCGAACTCGAATATTGGATACTGTAAGAACTCTTTCATTACATAGCTGTATTAATGTTTATAGTGATTTGTGAGCATTACATTCCCGATTCTTTTATGTAGATATTGATTTTGTAGCTCCGGTTTTTCATAGTTGCATAATTTTTGATTGCATGCAGCGATTCTTAGAATCAAATTTAGTTGCATTTGTGGAAAATGGAAACGATTATGGTTTTGTTTTTTCAATTTGTAACATATTCGACTTTCGGGCGTCATATTAATACTTCATTTAATAATCTTTATATGATACTTAAAATTCAGAATCTTAGTAAAACCTATCCCAATGGGGTTCAGGCTCTAAAAAATGTCAATCTCGAAATTGGCACTGGTATGTTTGGTCTTGTTGGTCCTAATGGTGCCGGAAAATCAACCCTTATGCGTACGTTATCCACCTTGCAGGATGCCGATAGCGGAACTGCACATTTGGATGATCTTGACATGCTTAACAATAAGCCCGAAGTGAGGAAGATACTTGGCTATTTACCTCAGGAATTTGGACTATATCCTAAGGTTACAGCCGAAACTTTGTTGAATCATATAGCAGAGATGAAGGGAATTACAAATATTTCGGAGCGTAAGGAATTGGTGAAAGCATTGCTCAATAAAACAAACCTTTATCAGCATCGCAGCAAGAATTTAGGTGGCTTCTCGGGTGGAATGAAACAGCGATTTGGCATTGCTCAGGCTCTTATTGGTAGTCCTAAGCTAATTATTGTTGACGAACCAACCGCAGGGCTCGATCCTACAGAGCGTAACCGCTTTCATAACTTGCTTAGCGAAATAGGGGAGAATGTAATTGTTATTCTTTCTACCCATATCATTGAGGATGTTAAGAGTCTTTGCAACCAAATGGCGATAATAAATTTCGGTGAGGTTTTATTGCAGGGAAAACCCGATGATATTGTTAATGTACTTAACGGTAAGGTGTACCGTAAGTTAATCGATAAGCAGGCTTTGAAGGACTATGGCAGCATGGATATAATTTCGACAAGACTTCTGCGCGGAAAGTTAGAGATAACCGTTGTAAATGATAATAATCCCGAGAATGGATTTAGCCTTTCGGAGCCTTCGCTCGACGATGTTTACTTCTCAAATGTTCGTAACTCAAACTAACAGCCCGACTATGTTTTGGAATATTTTTCGATTTGAGATAAGGTATCGCCTAAAAAGGCCTGCTACTTACGTGTACTTTGGAATATTTCTGCTTTTTAGCATTGTAATACTAGTTAACGAGAATGTTAATATTGGAATGATTCCAGCAGCAGCCAATGTTAATGCACCTTACGTGCTCGCTGTTATTTCGGCTGTATTCTCTGCTTTTGGAATTATGGTTACCTCTGCAATGATGAGCACTCCTATCATTCGCGATTACGATCATAATACTCATCATTTTATATATAGCATGCCAATCTCCAAATGGCAGTATTTGGGTGGACGATTTGCCGGATCGATGTTTATGACCATTATGGTTTTTATGTCGATTCCTATTGGAATGATGATTGGTATTGCTGCCGATCATATTTTTGAAATACATCCCGGAAAACTTGGGGCATTTAGCCTTTGGTCGTATTTTCAGCCATTCTTCCTGATTGTAATTCCCAATATATTCTTTGCCGGATCATTATTTTTCTCCTTGGCCAGCTTAACAAAGAAGATGGTGTATAGCTATTTGGGAAATGTTATTCTATTGGTTGGCTATATTATAGCGCTAAATCTTTTGAGTGACATCGATAACAGGAGTATTGGAACATTAGTCGATCCATTTGGCTTATCGTCGCTCGATTTAATGGTTCGTTACTGGACTATCTCCGATTTCAACACCCGAATTGTTAGCCCCGATACGTATTTACTGTTAAATAGATTGATTTGGATTGGCGTTGGCGTTGTTGCGTTGCTCTTTGTTTACAGAAAGTTTACCTTCACAACCCCCAAGTCGGTTGCACGCAAAGCAAGCGTGGAGAATGGTAACAACCATGAACGAGAATCAATCGTTTTACCTCGTTATCAGCAGTCGTTTAGCGTTTTGCAAGAGTTGAAACTGTGTATTAAGCAGGCCTGGATTTATTTTAAAGGCATTGCTACCGATTTCGCATTTATTGCCATTATAATTGCGGGTATTGGACTTGTTGCATCGGGCAGTATTAGTTTAGGGTCGATGTACGATACCAACTATTATCCTGTAACCTACTCAATGCTACAATCGGTTGGTGGTAGTTTTGTTTTATTTGTGCTAATTATACTAACATTCTTCAGTGGAGAGTTGGTTTGGAAGGAGCGTTCTGTTAAGTTGAACCAAATTTACGATACACTTCCGGTTCCATCGTGGGTTACCTATACATCTAAGTATGTTGCAATGCTTATGGTTACCATTCTGGTTCAGCTGGTGGTAATGCTTACTTGTGTTGTTATTCAAATAAGCCATTCGTACTATGTGTTTGAGTTTAATCAGTACTTCGTGCAGCTATTTGTGATAGGTTTTGCAAAATATGCAATTCTTCTTTCGCTGATTATGCTTATTCAGGTATTGTCGTCGAATAAGTTTGTTGGTTTTGTGTTTGTGATGGTTTACTATGTAGTAATGTCGGTACTGTCGCAATTTGGTTTAGAGGATGGATTACTTCGTCCCAATGCAATTCCTTCGTATGTATACTCCGATATGAATGGTTATGGGCCATTCCTTACATCGGTGGTTTGGTTTACTATTTACTGGGGAGTATTTGCGGTAATATTGGCGTTAATTTCAAATCTATTCTGGAAACGGGGCTCCGAGTCGGGTTTCAAAACCTCCATTCGCAGAGCAAAGGAACGCCTGGGGATACGTACTGTGAGAGTTGCCTTTTATTCATGCATTGCATTGTTCTTAGGCGTTGGAGTTTTTATCTACTATAATACTCATGTGCTTAACGACTTTGAAACCTCGAAGCACCGCGAGAAAAAGTTGGTGGAGTTTGAGAAACACTATAAATGGCTCGAGCAAAAGCCGCAGCCTAAAATTGTAGAGGCCGATGTCTCTGTTGATATATATCCGCATAAAAGCAAGCTCGATATCTCCGGTACGTTTTTCTTGAAAAACAATGAGATGGTTGCTGTGGATACTGTTTATGTGAATCTGCCAACCGACAAGATTGCTTTTGGCCAATTTAAGCTGGGAAGCGATAGTGTAAGTCTTGTTGATGATTATTTTGGGATCTTTAAGGTTGCTTTATCTAACCCTTTACAGCCTGGAGATAGTTTGCCTTTAACATTTGCCTATAAGTATAGCGATAGAGGTTTTGTTGGTAGTAATCCTCAAACCTTTTTGGTCGATAATGGAACCTTTTTCAACAGTAAGTCGCTTTTCCCTACAATTGGGTATAATAGAGAATACGAGATGTCCAATAAGGATAAGCGTAAAAAGTATGATTTGCCCGAACAAAAGCGTATGCCTTTGATTTCGGACACGGCCATGTGGCAAAATACTTACCTTGGAACCGATGGTAGCTGGATTCGCTTTAAGGCAACTGTTAGTACATCAGCCGATCAGGTTGCTGTTGCTCCCGGACGCTTGGTTAAGCAATGGACCAACAATGACCGGAATTATTACTCCTATCAGGTTGATGGCAAGATGCTCAATTTCTTCTCGTTCCTGTCGGCAAATTATCAGGTAGAGCGCGAATCGTATAAAGGAATCGATTTAGAGGTATTTTACCATAAGGGACATGAGTACAATATTCCCAATATGTTCAAGGCTATGAAACAGTCTTTGGATTACTTTCAGGAGAACTTTGGTCCATTTCAGCATAAGAACTTACGCATTGTGGAGTTTCCTCGTTATGCAAGCTTTGCGCAAAGTTTCCCAGCTACCATTCCATACTCAGAGAGTATTGGATTTATCGCAGATTTACGCGATACTTTAGATATCGACTACGTATTCTATGTTACGGCTCACGAAATTGCGCATCAATGGTGGGCGCATCAGGTTTGCGGTGCAAATGTTCAGGGCGCAACACTAATGAGCGAGGCTTTGGCGCAGTATTCTTCGTTAATGGTAATGGAAAAAGAGTACGGACGCGATAAGATGCGGAAATTCTTAAAGCATGAGCTCGATCAATACTTAAGCTCCAGAAAGTTTGAACGAATAAAGGAAGATCCTTTGTATTTAAACGAGAATCAGGGTTACATTCACTATAATAAAGGAAGTGTGGTAATGTATGGCTTGCGCGATTATATTGGAGAGGAGAATTTAAACAAGGCGTTAGCTAAGTTCGATGCCGATTGGAAATTTCATGAACCTCCATTCCCAATTTCCACTAAATTCTTGGAGTATATAAATGACGCTACTCCCGATAGCCTTAAATATTTAATAGACGATATGTTTAAGACTATTACTTTGTACTCTAATCGAGTAGTTAAAGCTACTTATGCCGAGTTGCCCGATGGCAAGTACAAGGTGACTGTCAATGTAAATGCTCAAAAGTTTAGAGCCGACGAAAAAGGTTTGGAAACAGAACTTACTTTCGACGATTATATTGATATTGGCGTGCTTTCGAAGAATGGTAAGGATGATAAGATACTTTACCTTCAGAAGCATAAAGTGCATGTTGGCGAGAATGTATTTGAGATTATTGTTGATCAAAAACCTGAAATTGCCGGTATCGATCCTATGAACAAGTTAATTGATAGGGATAGCGATGATAACCGAATGAGTGTGGAGAAGGTCTAACGTATAAGATATGCTTACGCAAAGAGGTTGTACATTATGTACAACCTCTTTTTTGATTAGTCGATTGGCGTTTCTTTATATGGTTAACTTAAATTTTTGCGAGAATTTGGGTTTGCTGCTCGAGTTACTTTCCGACCAGGAATCTTCTTGCATTCTGGGTTTACCCTGTCCCATACCCATACCCATTCCTTGTGGAGGGCGCATTCCTCCATCGGCAATCATCTCCCCGCCATTAGGGCTAATTCCTCCCTCCTGATTCGATCCTTTGGGTTTGTTGTTAAAGCTCGATTTGCTGGCAATGTTTAGTTCCACATTAAGGATAAGCGTTTTATGTAGATCTTTCAGACTGTATTTTTCGCCAATAAAATCTTTAAACGGAATAGTAATTTCGTAGTACATAAAGCTGTTTTCATCCCAGTTGATAGCGGCATTAATACCATTTTCGTTTTTTAGTGGATACAAACCATCTCCAATGCTAAAGCCTTTTAGTTGCATGTTAATTTGTTTGAGTTTAAAAATATCAATGAAACTTGAGATGTTGGGCGTGTCCAGAAGCGATAACTTTGGTTCTAACGGAGTTATTCCGCCTGTTTCGCTTTTTAGAGGGTAGAAAATGTACACTTTCCTTTTCGGTTTACCTTTGTAGATCAGCTGTATATTCATTCCTTGTTGCATAATCTGCATTTGTGTCTTAATATCGGTGACCTTAAAGCAGAAGTAGAGATTCGAACTATCGTTGGCAATGTCGTAAAAAATCTTCGAGTCGGAATCGTACATTGCAGGTAGTTGTTTCCAGTCGGCAATAGAACCATCGGCAATAATTTGGTTCTGGGCCCATTTCGATTGCATAACATTGCTTTGGGCAAACAATAAAATACTGACTACACCAAATAGCAAAGTAACCACTAGTTTTTTCATATGATTAGTGTTATGAGTTAAACATAGATTTTACTAAAGTATCAGGAATACTATGGTGCAAAAAATACTTTAGAAGAACTATGCAGTAGTTGCTATAACTAATTAGTTTTTATCGATAAACGGAGCTGCATTAAATAAAAAGGCGGAGATTATCTCCGCCAATTTTGTGTAGTATCACTTTGACCTTTAGAACTTGAATGCGACTCCAGCTCCAAACAACTCTTTAAACTGTAGTCTTGGCTTTTTCTCGTTTTCCTGAATGGTTCCATCGTTATTGGAATCTTTTCCTATTTTAACTTTATCGTCGTAAATCAAATATGTGTTTATATTTACGCTGATATGCTTGTTTATTTCTAGCGCAATTTGAGTTTCCCAGTTTACTACAATATTTTGAGGTTCTTCTACGTAATTGGAGAAGAGATCGAGTTTAGTTGTGAAGATTATATTTTTTAGCAGTTCGCTCTGGAAATCATTTTTAGAGTAAATAAATCGAACGTAACCTCCAAACTCACTTTTTATTTTTTCTCCTTTTTCCACTCCAAATGCACCAGCATTTGAAAGGGCTGTATCATTAACAAAGGTGAACTTTGAGGTTATTGGAGAGGCGAACATACTTATGTAAGAGTTGGGTTTGTAGTCGATACCGAGAGCGCCAACTAAATAACCAGGAGCTAAAACATTAGATATTTTGGTGCGTGTACTATCATTCGGATAGTTGTAGCCGGTTGACATTTGGGTTTTAAAGTTTAACAATGCGGCATAGTAGAAGTTGTTTTTTGCCTTACGTCCATATTTTGAAAGAATATCAATTTTGTCATCTGTCTTTTTGGTGTACTTTATATCCTCTTGGTTTAAGATGCCATAGCCTATATCCAAGGAGTTATCCCATGCGTTTTTGCCGTTTTTATAGTTTGCCGATGTGCTAAATCCTCCGCTTACAGCATAAGAACTTTGTCCTCCTGCAGCCCAATTGCTGAGATTGGTTTGTGCTAGCGTTGCTCCAACGGAGAAGTTTACTTTCCATCCATCAAGCGAGTCTTTTGTTTGTGTTTTTAGTTTTGCTTCGGCATCGGTTACTTGTCCATAAGAGGTTGCCCAAAGACATAGTAATGCAATTGTACTTATTAGTTTTAAATTCATTAGTGATAAATAAACATTAAATATTCTAAAACATAAAAATTATATAAACGCAAAATCATTCTAATTTGTTTAAAAAAGTAAATGCATAAAAATTCATTTCTGAATAATATTGCGGTTTCTAATATAGTAAAAATGTTTGCAGTTTGAAAAGGTAGTTGTATTTAGAATGATGAATTAATTGGTTACGGAGTAATTTTTATACACGAAAGGTTTATCTGTTATCTGTCTTCGGTATATTTTGCTGTAACTTCTATTTTGTTGTTGTCGGGATCAAGAGTTTCGAATTCATAATAGCCATCTCCGGTAACCCGGGGGCCTCTTACAATTTCGTAACCATTGGCCTCAAGTTCTTGAGCCTTTAAATCGACCTCCTTCATTGTATTAACGGCAAATGCCAAATGAGTATATCCTTGAATTTTTTTACTTGAGTATCGTGTTTTTTCCATTTCAGGAATAGTCATTATTTCAATACGGGAACTGGCCTCAAATGAAATGAAGTAACTTTGAAGTTGAGTTTTTGGGTTGATGTATTTAGAATTTGCTATTCCTTCAAAATACCTTACGTAATAATCCTTAAGCCTTTCAATGTCTGGACTCCAAATTGCAATATGATCTATTTCCATGATTAATTGTTTAGTGTCGTATTTATTTCTCCCCCTAAATTACAACTCTTGATTCAAATGCTCAAAAACATCTATATTTATTTAAACTTCTATGTGCTATTTAACTCAAAGGGAGAAACTAATGCTATGATAAAAGTTGAATTGTTGGCCAATTACCGTTTCGACACTTTGTTTGAGGCGTTTTCTCAGGCTTTTGTCGATTATAATATTCAACTCAATAAGGCTGAACTTGAAAAGATGCTGGCTCGACGTGGTTTTGTGGCAGAACTCTCGTTTGGTGCATTCGATAACGATCGCTTGGTTAGTTTTACCTTCAATGGAATAGGTAATTTCAATGGAGTGAAAACTGCATACGATACAGGTACTGGAACTCTTAAGGATTATCGGGGGCAAGGTTTAGCATCGAGAGTTTTTTCAGAGTCGATACCATTTCTGATGAATGCTGGGGTTAAGCAATATCTGTTGGAGGTTTTGCAGGATAACACCAGTGCTGTTTCGGTTTACACCAAACAAGGATTTAAGGTGATTCGTGAGTTTAATTACTTTGTTCAGGATGCTCTTTCTGTCAATCTTTATAGCAAAATAGTTTCTTCGAATTATTCTATTCGGGAGATTCCTTATTCTGATATTGATGGTGTTGATAAGTGGTGGGATTTTTCACCATCGTGGCAGAATAGTTTTGAGTCAATCAGTCGTAAAGTTTCCGATTTTATTGTGTTCGGTGCTTTTAACAACAATAATTTGGTTGGATACGGTATTCTTGAGCCGATGTCGGGCGATATTACGCAAATAGCAGTAGATAAAAGCCATCGAAGAAATGGAGTGGCAACTGCAATTCTAGGAAAAATGCTTACTCGGAATAAGCACAGCGGAATAAAGTTGATTAATTCAGACATTACATGTGAATCGGTAACCAAATTTTTAGAAAAGAATGGTATCCCAATCCAAGGTAAGCAGTTCGAAATGATTAAGGAATTAGTTTGTTGATTCCTCCTTTTGGACTATTGTTTCTGGAATAATTCCTAGTTTGATATAGACAGGTAGTGCAATCTTCTTAAGTTTTGGAAGATTATACAAAAAGAACACTGCTCCTATAATACATGTTATTCCTCCAAAAATTAATGTGTTTGCTGCTCCTATAGCATTCGCCATTCCTCCTGCCATAAGGCTGCCGAAAGGAGCCATCCCTACAAATGCCATTGCGTGAAAGCTCATCACTCTGCCACGTTTATCGTCGTCGACAAGTGTTTGAATAATGGTATTGCTCGATGCCATTTGCATCATCATTCCAGCACCAATAAAGACCATTAAAATCATTGAAATGGAATATACATGGGATAGTGCAAAGAAGATTAATCCCAATCCAAATGCCACGGCCGAAATGGGGAGCATCTTTTCTAGGCCAAGAATACTTTTGCGCGATGCAAGATAAAGTGCTCCGCTTAGTGCACCTAATCCCGAGGCTCCCATTAAAAAACCAAATGTATGCGCTCCACCATGAAATACATCTTTGGCAAAAACAGGAACAAGTACGGTGTATGGCATTCCCATTAGACTTACTAGTGCTAGTAGAAGAATAACCGACTTTATTGGAGCAAATCCAAATGTGTATGAAAAGCCTTCCTTAAGTTCCTTGAACATGTGTTTATTACTTCTTTTTGTCTTTTTGGATATGCTTTTCATTTGAAGTAACGATGCTATCACAACCATATAGCTTAGCCCATTAATTAGGAAGCATACGCCTTATCCTGCAATTGCAATTAGTATTCCTGCAATTGATGGTCCTATTAAGCGGGCTCCATTTACCATTGTGGAGTTCAGCGCGATAGCATTTCCTAAATCTTCTTTTTTCCCAATCATATCAACAACAAGCGATTGCCGTGCCGGTGAATCAAATGCATTTATACAGCCCAGCATAATGCTAAGCAATACGATTTGCCAAACGGCAATTGTTCCACTAAAATATAGTATAGCAAGAGTTAGTGCTTGTACCATCGATAGTATTTGTGTAATGATTAAAATCCTAAAACGATTCCATCTATCGGTAAGAACCCCTGCAAAAGAGGTTAGCAAAAATGTTGGAATCTGTCCAGAAAATCCAACTATACCAAGCAATACAACTGAGTTAGTTTGATGGTAAACTAGCCAAGGCATAGCAATTCGTTGTATCCAAGTTCCAATTAGCGATATACTTTGACCTCCGAAAAAAAGCCTGTAATTCTTGTATTTTAGTGAGCGGAAAGTATTTTTTAATGCTTTAATTCCACTTACTCCCAATTTCTGTCCTGCCATAAAGCATTGTGTGATTAGGCGGCAAGTTTAAACAAAGTTTCTGTAGTAAAATTGTAGTTCACATATGATGAAAATCAAATTAAGTTACCAAAAGTTTGTCCCTGTTTATTTTCAGTCGTTGTTGAATAATATTTGTGTGTACTTAAGTCTTGACTGAGCATATTGCCTGTATATATTATTGTAATTATCTTGTAAGTTCCTCTAGAAATCAATACCTAAGGCTATGTTTGGGGCAACGAAAAAGTGCTCCTCATTTTTATAATAATCTTTAAAACTTTGTGGTTTATTCCCTTTTATTAGGCCTTTTCCTAAAATGAATTGTGGCATTACAAACCAGTGTGTTTTACCAATCTTTAATGTAAAATCATAGCCAATACGGAACTCACCCCATAATTCTAACCCATTGTAATATTTTTGTTCATTCTTTTCATAAAATGAGTTGTAGGCTGGCCAAAGCGCATATTCGACATTCAAATCTTTCCAAAGATATCGTCGGTATCCAATAATAATGGCATATGCATGTGTTGTCCCGAAATCGTAGCGAGGATTTTCATAACTTAGCCCGAGCATGAGATGGCTTTTAGATTTGAATTCATTAGTATATACAATACTATAAAATTTGCCTACGAATTCTAGGGCATTTATTTGAAGGCTAGTTCTTGGTTTTTCCTTTAACCAATCTTCCTGAGCCATTATGCTTTTCGTTAAAATAAAAGTTAACGTTACTAATAATAATAACTTTAAAAAGTTTTTAGTTGTCATTTTTTTTGAGTTTAAGATTTCGGTACAAACTAAATACAGATTCGAAATTGAAAGGTCTCAAGAAAATGACATTAGTCTCATTGGAATAAAAAAATAAAATAATTAGGTCTTAGTTTGTTTGAGACTGCTGCATATATTCGGTTGGCGTTATTCCTGTGATATTTTTAAAAACTCGGTAAAATGTTGCTTTTGAGTTAAAACCACAGTTGTAAGCAATTGCAATAATGGTGTAGTTTTTATTTTGAGGCAATTTGGATTCTTTTTTAAATTCTTCAACTCTATAGTGATTAATAAAGTCGTAAAAGTTATAGTTAAGTTTATTATTAAGTATATTCGATAAATAATCAGGCGAAATATTTAATTTATAACTTAGAGACGAAAGGGTTAGATCAGAGTCGAGGAAGGGTTTGTCATTTGACATTTTTTTTAAAAGAGTTTCAACAAAAAGGTTATTAATATCTGATTGTTTCTCAGAAGTGACATGTGGGTTTGGTTGAATTTGTTCTAGTTCAACTAAAACCGTGTTGGTTGAAAATAGATTTATTTGTTTATGTCCGAAAAAACCTAAGAACAAAATATATATAGTGGAAAATGTAAAACTTAGCATTTGCATTTTATTAAAAGGTGCAAATGGTATAACCAATGAGAGCGAAAATGCAATGTTTATTAGAAAATAAAATGCAATGGATGCATAAAGTAGTATCCTTAGCCACTTTAAATCGATATCTTTTAATTTGGAAAAGTAATTTTTTAGTTGTGAATTATATTTTTTAATAAGTATTAGTCCCCAAATAAAATATAGCAGTGGAGAAAGTATTGTCATTATCATAAATACAGGATAAGTCCAATAGTGAACAAATTCTTCATTTATACTTATTGCAATTTTTTCAGAGTTTGGCTTAAATAAAAGTTGAACACAATGTTGAATAACCATTAAAAGGAATGGCATTAAATGGAAAAGATAGATTTTCTTGAAATAGAAGTGCTGTTTAGTTAATGACCTAACATAAAACCATAATGTTGGTCCATGCAAAAGAATAAATGGTGATGCTAGAAATAAGAAACTAGGATAGGGGAAATTGTGTTGCCGGTTATATTCTTGCATAAAAACTAAGAACATAGATATAGACAGCACTAAGAAAAATAGTGAAAGCATTTTGTCTGATATCTGTCCTGGTTTTTTGAAAAAAAATAAAAGTATAGCAAACGAAAAAGCCTCGAATGTTCCAATAACAAGAATACTTTCCATATAGTAGTTTGTGTTGTTTCCTGAATTTAAATAATTCCAAGTGCTATTGCTATAAAACTTGGTCCATTAATTCCACCATGCATTATGACTCCGGCCCAAGTGTTTTTTGTTTTTTGAATAATATACGATTGGATAAAAATTAATGGAATTAGTGTGATAAGTAGTTGCCATCCAAATGCTACATGGAAAATGCCCCAACCAAGCCCATGCACAAGCCAAGTGTACTGTCCAAAAACAACCTCTTGCCTAGGCATCATAACACCTCTCCAAAGAAATTCTTCACCTAGAATATTTAAAATCCAGTATGGAGCCCAAATTGCAAGCAACCAATATCTTCCGTGATTTAATGGTTTGAATGCCATAAAGGGAGGCGATGTGTCAATTCTACCTAAAACCAGTTCAATTATTTTCATTAATCCTCCGCTAATTGCCAATACCACAACTAACCCACCAATGCTCCATAGAACATCTCTTTTCGTAAGTTTTCTGAAACGTAACCTTTCGGTTATTGTTGATTTTGTAATTCTATAGCCTTCCGATTTTAGCAAGAATAATCCAACAAGAATTAGAGGTGTGAAGATTCCCAATCCTGCAACTATAAACCAAAAAAGGATTGTCTCCTGCCCAGTTTTAGCACTTAAAAAAGGGATTGCATACTTGGTGAGTACGAACATCAATAGTGCAGCCGAAAAATAAATTGAGTAGGATGCAACAACTCCAAGCGGTTTTAATTTGCTTTCCATTCTTTTGTGGTTCATATTTTTCGACGAATTTAAGCAATATTAAATTGCTTGAGAATAACTCAACGAAGAATTCCTTAGTCTAGAAAAAACTAATCAGCAATGCAATATTCAATGCCGATACAATTACACCTAGTAAATATAGCACATACTTGGAGTAGGTTGAGTTTTTGTATTTGCCCATCACTTTTTCCGATGAGGTTAAGTAAACCTGAAGGAAAATGGTAAAAGGCAGTTGGATGCTCAATATCATTTGCGAAATAATTAATCCTTGAAAAGGATTCGTTATTAGAAAGATTATTCCTAGGGCAGCAACTAGCGAAATGGAAATACCGACTCTGGAGTGATTGTCCTTTATATCGTAAGGTTCTTTATACATTCCGGCGAAAATTGTACCAGCAGCCATCCCCGATGTTATGGTAGATGCTATTCCGGAGAATAGCAATGCTACTGCAAAAACAACCGAAGCGTTAGAGCCAAGCAACGGAATTAACAATTCATTTGCCTGCTGCAATTCGGATACGTGTGTTTTTGTTTTGAAAAAAGTTGATGCCGCAAGCAGTATCATTGCGCTGTTTATTGCCCAACCCACAAGCATCGAGAAAAGTGTATCGAAAAACTCGTACTTCAACTGTTTTTTTATCACCTTTTCATCGTTAAGATTCCATTGCCTACTCTGAATTATCTCGGAGTGAAGGAATAGGTTGTGTGGCATTACTACCGCACCAAGTACGCTCATTATTATCACCATTGAGCCTTGAGGAAATGATGGTGTAACCCAGCTGGTAATAGCATCGCTCCAGTCTATTTGAACCAGCGAGAGCTCATATATAAAAGACAACCCGATTATCGACACAAATGCAATGATCCATTTCTCGATAATTCGGTACGAGTTGGTAAACAGCATTATGAAGGTAAACACTGTTACTAGTAAAGCCCCAATTTTAATTGGAACGGAGAAAAGCATGTTTAGCGCAATTGCACCACCGAGTATTTCGGCTAACGATGTGGATACCGATGCCATCATCGCCGATGATAGGAGTATTTTGGAGTATCGAGGCTTTAGGTGAATTGCTGTGGCCTCCGAAAGGCATAGTCCTGTGGCAATTCCCAAGTGTGCAACGTTGTGCTGTAGCACAATAAGCATAATGGTCGATAGTGTGACCATCCAAAGTAGTGAGTAGCCGTATTCTGCACCTGCCGAAAGGTTTGATGCCCAGTTGCCCGGGTCAATAAAGCCTACAGTTACCAAAAGTCCTGGGCCAATAAACTTAAATATATCTAATCCACCGTAACGAGGACGGTAGTTTTTGCGGTCGATGTTTTTGAAAATTGCAAACATAGTTTCTTAAGTAATTAAGGCGTTGAAAAACGTACAATTCCTTATAAACTCAAAACGCCTGATATTGTTGAGCCGTTTGTCTTAAATTTAGCGATAAAATTAGAAGAAAATTAATCGAAACGGAAATTTAGTATTTCTTGGAAGGGATCGTTTTCGAGTCCGAGTAATTTAGCAAAAGCAGGCTCTGTTTTGTATCCCTGTTTCTTTAGCTCAACAATCTGCATCCTAAAATCTTCGCCCTTTTCTTGGAGTATTTTATACTCAACAATCATATGGCGATATCCATTCTGCTCAGTCGTTGGTGTGCTCTGGCCGTACACTTCAACGGGAAACTCATCTATGGTAAATTTAGCAACAACAACTTCATTCCCATTTTTAACTTTTTCGGAAAGGTTAAAGTCTTTTTCATGCTTAAATGACGAGGATAATGTTGATATAAAATCGGCTTTGTCTTTCCAGTGGCAGATAATATCTAGATCGCTTTTGTCTGTATCTACGTTTATGGGTATTGTTCCAACAAGTATAGGGTCGAATTTTCCCAATTTAGAAATAACCGAGTGGCAGGTTAAGGCTTTATAGGCTCTTTTTTGCTTTTCAGTTCCACTTTTTAGGTAATCAATCTTTTGAAAGTCCATTTTTAATACTCGACAAATTCGTTATGCTCTTTCACTATTTTAGTGGCAATGTCGCGGTAATTTAATTTGTGAAAAGTTTTGGTGTTATATGTTTCCTTTCCATCAAAACGGAAGAAACTGATATTTTGGATGAGTTCTTCTGAATTTTTTTTAAGCGCATTTGATTGGTGCGTTAATTCGTCGGCAGTTTGTGCAGTTTGTTGTGTTTGAATATTTAAGTTTTGAATCGAGTCGTTGATTTGTTCGCTACCTGCGCGTTGCTCAAAATTAGCCGCACTAATTTCCTGCACTAGACGAACCGTATTTTCCATAGAGGGAAGTACTTCATCGAGGCTTAAACTCACATTTTCAGTTAAGTTCAATCCTTGATGGGCAATTTTTACAATTTCATCGGCGGCAACTTTGCTTCGTTCTGCTAATTTTCGAACTTCCGATGCAACTACACTAAATCCACGGCCTGCTTCGCCAGCTCTGGCTGCTTCTACTGCTGCATTGAGCGCTAATATGTTAGTTTGAAATGCTATGTCGTTTATTATGCTGATTTTTTCGGAGATACTTCTAATTGCATTAAGGCCTTCCTGCATACTTCGGTTTGTTGCTATAATCTTTTTTGAAGTTTCATTGGCAATATCCTCCGTCTGTTTCGAATTGGCTGTACTTTGCGCTATGTTAGATGCAATTTCCTCCATGTTAGAGGAAAGTTCCTCTGTTGATGCTGCTTGATTATTTGCGGTTGTTGACAGTTCGTCGGATTTCTTTACTAGGTTATCGCCGATTGAAACTAATTCGCTGGAACAATGATTTATTGCTTTGACGGCTTGCTGCATTTCGTCGATTAACGATTGAATGGAAACTGCAATTTGGCCAACTTCGTCTTTTTTTGCGATTAGGCTCTGCGATACCTTTATGTTAAGATTTCCGGATGCCAGATTTTTAATGGTGCTATTAAGTTCCCGTATTGGATTGCGAACCGAAATTTTAGTGAAAAAATTTGCACCAACTAACCACAAAAGGCTTCCTGGGATTGCCCAGTATAGGGTTTTGAATCCAAGATAACCGACACAGAATGCCACTACGCTAACCCCCATCGATGTGAGGAAGATTGTTAATGCCGTAGTATAGATGATTGTTCTACGGTAAAGAGCCCAAACAACTGCATACCCAAACGGAATTAGTCCGAATACAACTATTAGCAGATAAGTAACTATTGGATTCATAGAGTAAATTTTTTGTTTACCCTAAGATAAGAAAAATTTTAACTTAAAGGATAGGCTTAAAGTGCTTTGATGAAAAAAAGTGAATAGATTTTTTAGTGGTAACGATTATGCTCGCTTTTTAATCTCATCGCGTATTCTTGATGCTTTTTCGTAATCTTCATTCATGATAGACTCATCAAGCATCGCTTTTAATTCTGCAACCGATAACCGTTTTAGTTGTTCAATGAAACTATCTTTTGATGGTTTTGGAGTAGATGCCTTTTCGCTTTCGGCAGGTTCGTCAACTTCTTCTATTTCTAGAGTAATACCAGCCTTATCCATTATTTCTTCGGTTGTATATATCGGACAAGTAAATCTTAGTGCTAATGCAACAGCATCGGAGGTGCGAGAGTCGATGTAGATTTCTTTCTGCCCGTCGTCGCAATGTAGTTTCGAAAAAAAGACACCCTCTTCGAGTTTGTATATTTGAACCTCAACAAGGTTTATGTTGTATGCTTGGGAGAAATTTAGAAATAAATCGTGAGTAAGAGGACGGGGCGGAGTTAACCCCTCGAGCTGGATGGCAATTGCTTGAGCCTCGTAACCTCCTATAATAATAGGAATTCTACGACTGCCGTTTTCTTCGCTAAGCACTAACGCGTAAGCCCCCGACTGAGTTTGACTGTACGAGATTCCAAGAACACTTAACTTTACCTTGCTCATTTTTTGAAAATTTCTTTACAACTTGTTTTGTTCTAAGAAATAATGATTTTTTTCAGATCGATATCCTATTTACAAACCTACGTGAATTTTTTCAAAAATCCCAAATCAATAACGTTTTAAATTCGATTTGGTTTATTTTTCGATTGTAGAAGATTTAATAATTATTTATCTGACATTAAAAAGTTGAGCAAAACTTGCTCTTGCGACTATCTTTATTGAGATTTGTTTTATCTGTTAAAATCTGAAATAAATGAATGGTTGTACTTCCGCTGTTTTAAACTGAATAATTAGAATAACTGCAATTAAAATGGCAATTGCCTTTACGTAAATATTTGTATCGATAAATACTCCACGGTACCATTCTTTTATGCTAAACGGAAGCCAATGAATGACAAATCCGAATAGAATTAGAGAAAATATTCCAGAGTAGGATTGAATTATTGAAAAGATTGAGGAATTGCCAAATCTGGTAAATATTTGGGATATCATATCAAATGCACTGCTTGTCGATTCGGATCGGAAGAAAATCCATGCGAAACACACTAACTGAAATGTAAAGAATGCCCCGATGAATTTTCTCCAGTTTTCACTAATAATGCCAAATGTTGGAATGTATTTACTCCAGAGTTTGTGCACTGCAAGTCCTGCTCCATGAATTCCACCCCAGATAATAAAGCGAAGATTTGCTCCATGCCAAAGACCTCCAAGTAGCATGGTAATCATTAGGTTGATGTATGTTCTGGCCGAGCCTTTGCGATTTCCTCCCAATGGTATGTATAGATAATCTCGCAGCCATGTAGATAAAGAAATGTGCCATCGATGCCAAAAATCGGTTATGCTTGTGGCTTTGTAGGGAGAGTTGAAGTTTATTGGAAGTCTGAAGCCAAGCAGTAGTGCAAGTCCTATGGCAATGTCGGTATAACCCGAAAAATCACAGTAGATTTGAAGTGCGTAGCCGTAGGTTGCCATAAGGTTCTCGAATCCAGAGAAACTTAATGGATTATCGAAAACTCTATCAACAAAATTGATGGAGATATAATCGGAGATGATCATCTTTTTTATCAGCCCAACAATAATTAAAAATGTTGCATGGCCAAACTCGCGGGTTGTTAGGTTGAATTTTCGGTATAGTTGAGGAATGAATTCTGATGCGCGAACAATAGGCCCTGCAACCAGTTGAGGAAAGAATGAAACGTAGAATCCAAAATCGATAATGTTTTTTACTGGCGAAATCTTTTTTCTGTAAACATCGACAGTGTAGCTAATGGTTTGAAATGTATAGAACGATATTCCTACAGGAAGAAATATTGAGGTTGTATCGAAATTACTACCAAAAATGCCGTTGCTCCATGCCGATAGGTAGTTTGTAACTGTAAGGTTAGTACCAAAGATTTGGTTTATCAAATCGGTGTAAAAATATGAGTATTTAAAGTACGATAGAACCCCAAGGTTAATTGTTACGCTTAGTGCAACAAGCAATTTTCTTTTGATTTTTAAATCGAAGCGTGGAATTAGAAGCCCGATAATATAATCGCAGATTGTGGAGAAGATAAGTAGCGAGAAAAATAGACCGCTTGATTTATAGTAAAAAAACAGGCTGAAAGCCAAAAGGTAAGCACTGCGAATAACTGGTTTGTTGTAAATGAAAGAGTAGCCCAGCAGCAAAACTGCGAAGAAAATCCAGAACGATATTTTTGTGAAGAGTAGTGGATCGCCCTCAGTGTAACTAAATATTTGGGAAAGTATGTGAGAAATGTAATCCATAAAGTCTTAGATATTTTCGATAATGGATGTTTCGTTGGTTAATGCTTCAAAGAGCAATTCCCCTTGTAGTTGGTATCCCTTTGCATTGAGGTGTAACATATCTGGCGCTGTTAATCCCATGCTGTTCCAAACCTTGATGCTTCCCGCGCCGCCCATTAAGCTATGAAAATCCCAAACACAGCAGTTGTTACGAAGCGCAGAAGTTAAAATTACTGTTTTTGCATCGAGAAGTCTTGGATTTGGTATTGCTCGCGATATTAGGTGATCGCCTGGAATAGTTAGTAGTACCGTTGAGTTGGGAACAGCCTTTTTAACTTTCGTGATTAGAGAATCGAGCAGGGTTGTAAATGTTTCTGCATTAAACAACGGGTGATAGGCATCGTTTGTTCCCAATGAGATTATTACCAGTTGAGGATTGATAGTGCCAAGTTGACTTGTAAGTTCCTTTGCCAGTAGATACGATTTAACATCGGCTCCGTTTAGTCCTGCCGAGGAATAAATAATTTTCGACGAGGAATTAACCAATTCTAATCCCGAAAGTAGAATTTCCGATGAATTTTGTTCCGATTGTAAAATAATGTTAGCCTCACAAACCAGTTGATTCAGTTTGTATGTTATGTGGTTTGAACCCTTAGAGGTAATTTCTGTGCTTATATTTTCAATCTTAGGGGTAAAACTATTACCGTCGGTTCTGTAAAAAATGGTGATTTGATCGAAGTATTTATCACCATACTTTTTGTTTTTTGTTGATATAAAAAGCGATGCCGTTGGATCGGATGTTTTCATTGTCATTCCCGATAGTCCTGCTTCAATTGGCTCCTGTGAACCTAATATTTTGGAGAAGATCCAAGTACCAGTACTCTTAAAGGTGTAGTCGGTTGGGGAATTTGTTTTTGCCAGATTGTAAGGAAATGCATATCCTACCGATATCGCAGTATCGCCAAAGTAGTTTGCAAGTTGCTGACGAACTTCACCTGTAAAAAATCCTGCCTGTATATGTGAGTCACCAATATGTACTATTCTAATTTGATGCTGAGTTTGTGTGATTAATGGAAGATTTGGCGTTTCCTGAAATGCAATTATTTTGTTTAATCCATAGTTTGTTAATCGGGAAATGCGCTTTATTTTTTTATTTATCGCCATGGTTTCGGTTGATAAAGGTGTGGCAACAATTACCACAATTGCTATTACTGTGAAAGCAACTGTTATAATCTTGATTCTATGTTTATTTTTATTCCTTTCCATTGGCTGCTTTCGACGATTGTGTTTTTGCATTTTCCATAGAAATGGTTGCTTCATTAATATCTTTTTTCTGATTAGAATCGATGAATTTACTGTACTCTTCCATTAATGCAGCAACAAGCATTTCGCCAATGAGTTTAGATCCGCGATAGTTGAAATGTGTAAAGTCTTTAGTGGCCAATGGTGGATCGGCGTAAACCCATTGAGGCATTGAGTTTTTTCCCCCCATGGCTTTGTAACAATCCCAGAAGGCTGCCCCAGCCCTAAATGCTGCATTTCGTTGAGCATCGCGAACTTTCTCTATATTTGAGTATGATTCGAACTTGTCGTCGACTTTGTGAGACATATCAGATACTCCAATAAGGATAATAGACACATCTGGTTTGAAGGATTTTATCGCTTTGATTTGCCTGTAAAGAATCTCTTCGTAATATTTGTAACTACTTAAATTTCCTGGAACAACGTTAACACCATATTGCAAAATCACACATTTAACGTTGAGAAGGTTGAATATCTTTTTAGAAAAATCAGCGTTGAATTTGGTGAATGCAGTGCCAGAATTGCCCCGTTGAGGAATATTATCAACATAAATTCCATGTTCCGACTCTAGCGAAACGCCATAAACAGAAAAAGGCCCTTTCCCTGTAAATTCAAGTTCTATATCATTAGCAGTAGTGGGAACCTTAAATACATGTTCGGTGATATTGTTTGCTTTTGCTAAAATCTCGGCATCAAAGGTATTTCCGTTTACGCCGAGCTCCATTACATAGGTGGAATCATTTTTTCCGTAGAAAATTCGTAGTTGCCTAAACTGGTTGCTATAATTGTTTTTCCTGATTTTCTTAAACTCAATTTTTTCTCCTTCCGATCCATTTTCAATTTCGGTAATTCCGCCCAGTAACCCATACTGGTTAACTTCGTCGCTTCCATCGAATAAACTGGTGTAGCGCCAATCGCTCGAGGCGGAATGCAGTATATTCAAGGGTTGGTAGCTTTGCGGGTAACCTGGCACAATTCCAACGCCATTTCCACCAAATTCAGATTGAAGAGCAGCGCGGATAAACATAGTTACTCTATCGCCTTCTATCTGTGAATCTCCAAAATGTAGAACATGTATTTTTTCTGATGTTGTTTTTTTGTTGGCAAGCGATTTAAAAAAGTAATCTAGTGCGTTTTGGTTGCTGTCGGCAAACTCAATTGGAGTGATCTTGGCTTTCAGTAATTCTGGTGTAATTTCTGTAATTGATTCACTGTCAATCAAAGTGTCATTTTCTATTTGCTTTAAGGTTGAAAGGCTGTCTATTTCCTCATTTTTTATAGGAAGACTATCGAGTTTCGCAATGACATTTGTTTTTTGTGGAACTCGTAATGTGTCTTTTTTAACGTGAAAATTGCCAATCAGTTTTGTTTGGATAGATTGAAAATTGGGATATCGCAATGAGAAATTTCCAATTCGATATCCTTTCGATGGAGAAAACCATGCAATACTCAAAAGCAATAACAGAACAGAGATGAGAAATAGTAATATTCTAAACGGTTTTATCATTGCAGCATTGCCTTTGTTGAATTCTGTACAAAATTATTGGGTTAAAAATAGAATAATTTTGTTAAAGCCGATATGATAGATAAAAAAACGCGCACAGTGATTGTGCGCGTTTTCATTTTATTCAGTTAAACTATTTTCTTACTCTTACAGGATATGGTGGACGAACAGGCTCTACCTGTGGATTTTTTTCTAACTCTTTCAATGCCACCTCAATGGCTTTTTCGAGCTGAGGATCATTCCCTTTGATAATCTCTGAAGGCAACTGTTCAACCTCAATGTCTGGGGCAACACCAACATTCTCTACCACAAAACCATCCTTAGTCCAAATTGCCACATTTGGTGCAGTTACATAGCCTCCATCCATCAGTTCGGGGAATCCTAGAATTCCAACTAATCCTCCCCATGTGCGTTTTCCAACAAGTGTTCCCACTTTAAATTTACGGAACATCCAAGGAAGCATATCTCCACCAGAACCAGCATTCTCGTCAATAATCATAACCTTGGGTCCTTGAATTGATGCTCCTGGAGTTTTTAAATCTTTTCCGTAACGCATATTCCAGTATGCTTGGTATGGACGTTGCAGAATATCGATGTAATAATCGGCCAAAGATCCGCCACCGTTAAAACGCTCATCAACAATGATAGCTTTACGGTTTGCCTGAGGGAAGAAATAACGTTTAAAGTAATCGTGGCCTAAACCTGCAGTGTTGGGCACATAAACATATGCAACCTGACCTTTGGTAGCCTCAGTAACTTTCTTGAGATTCCCTTCCACCCAGTCACGATTTCTTAGTGAGTATTCATTGTCGACAGGAACAACCTTAACAACTCTTGACCCTGTGTAATCAGGATTTGGACCAATGGTTAACTCAACAATTTTACCTGCAGTATTCTCAAAGAAACTAAAAAGATTCTGATTGGCTTTGACATCGTTTCCGTTTACGGCAAGGATGTAATCTCCTACTTTTGCGTTAACACCAGGTTCGGTTAAAGGCGAACGCATTTTAGGATTCCAGTTTAATCCACCATAAATTTTCTTAAACTGGTAACGGTTATTGGCAATTGAGTAATCTACACCAAGCAGGCCTCCCGATATCTTTTGAGGGTTATTTAGTCTATCGCCACCACCAGTACGATGATGTCCAACGCCCAATTCGCTACACATCCACATTACAACTCTGTTCAAATCACTACGACAAGCCAAATCGGGAAGGAATTGCGAGTATTTTGTTTTCATTGCACTCCAATTTGCACCGTGCATTCCAGGATCGTAGAAATAATCCCTATTAATGCGCCAAGCCTCATCAAAAATTTGAGGCCACTCGGCTGCTGGATCTATCTTAATTTTAACTTCAGCAAGATTTAGAATACCCTTTCCCGGTTCTGCTTTTTCTCCTGTAGGTACAATTCCATATGTGTTATCATTTGCATACAGCATTTTCTTCCCATCGGCGGAAATCGTGTACACATCCATTGCCATCACCTCGCTATCCTTGCGCTTTTTTAGATCGTATTTATGCAACATCCCTGGTTCACCATAGTTCTCGGATCTTTCGATATAGAGCAATTCTCCTTCTTTCCCAATTCCTAAACTTGATATGTTTCCTGCCGCAATAGGAATATCAACAATTCTATTTTCAATTCCTTCAAAATCAATTTTTAGAGATTTAACGTCAGGTTTCTTCTCTGATTTTGAATTATCTTTCTTGTCTTTGGATGGTTTCTCCTCCTCTGCTTCATCTTTCTTTGCAGTTTCTTCATCACTTTCCTTAGCAAATGGCGATATGGTTTCCTTTTGTAATGTTACAAGATAAATTGAACTTGTCATTCTCATATCGGCATTCGACTGATCAAACCAATTAACCACCGGGCCAGCATCGGTAGATGCTAGGAAGTATAGGTATTTACCACTTGGATCGAATACCGGATCAGAAACATCACTTAATCCATCGGTTAAGGCAAACGATTTATTTTGATCCAAAGAGTACAGATAAATTCTCTTGAAGTTGGTTTCAGTAACTTTAGTATAGGCAATCCATTTTGAATCGAACGACCAGGAACCAAACAGATCACGGAAAGGGCCTGGAACGTATAAATCATCGGAATCAATTTTCATTATTGATCCGGTTGCAACATCCATTATATATAAATTACGGCCATTGTCTACAAAACTGATCTTTTTGCTATCGGGCGACCATTTAGCATAGGCGTAAAAACCAGTACCGTTCAATTTGATTGACTTAGCCTCACCTTTACCATCCTGTGGTTTGATGCAAAGTTCATAATCACCAGAGGCATCGGAAAAATATGCAATGGACTTTCCATCAGGCGACCAAGCTGGATATTTTTCGTGAGACCCAGCTGTTTGGGTTATGTTACGCGAATCACCCTTTTCAGCGGGAACCGTAACAATTTCGCCACGAATATCAAAAACGGCTCTGGCTCCAGTTGCAGAGATATCGAAACTGCGAACATATTTATCACCGCTAACATAACGTTGACGTAACTCGAGTAAATCGGTGGCAACTCCAACTGTTAACTTCTTGTTTTCCTTTGTATCAATATTAAAAGTATGAAGATAGCCTGCCTGTTCAAAAATTATAGTACTCGAATTTCCAGAGATGTTTATAATTGGAAAATCGTTGTACAATGTTAATTGGTCAATTTTTGTTGATTTTGTATCGTAAGAAAATAGGTTGAACTCACCATTCCTATCGCTGAGGAAATAAACTTTATCGCCTATCCATACAGGATCAGTGTCATTACAACCACCTTCGGGCTTGGATATTTTTACCACAGAGTAATCTTTAAACGATAATAGCCAAATAGTTGAAATGGTTCCTCCACGATAGTTTTTCCACTCATTAAAAGCGTCGGGGATAGGAGTATAAGCCATATAGTTACCATCAGGCGAATATGTTGCGTGGTAAGCATTAGGTATTTCGAGCTGTTTTGGAAATCCTCCATCAACCGAAACTGTAAAAAGTTGCAAATACCGATTAGTAAAAACAGATCGTGTAGATGCAAATAATACATTAGTTCCATCGGGAGTAAATCCTCTTACAATATCGTAGCCAGGATGCCACGTTAGACGTTTAGGAACGCCTCCATCAACCGAGACGATGTACACATCAATATTTCCGTCATATTCAGCATTGAAGGCAATAAGTTTACCGTCAGGCGAGAAGTACGGATTGGACTCAACCCCTTCGTCAACAGTAAGTCTTCTAGGCTCTGATCCATCGAGGTTTGCTACCCACAAATCTTCTGCATAAACAAATGCAATGTGGTTAGCGCTTATAGCCGGTTGAGCAAGCATTCTTGTATCAACAGTATTTATCGCCAAAAGATGTTGTGGCGATAGCACTATTGATGCAAAAAATAAACAGTTTAATAGTAGTTTTTTCATTCGTTTAGAATATTTGAAGGTTACAAAATGATATAAAGGCTGTTATAAGAGTTGAATAATCATAAATTTAAGTAAGAGAAATTAATAATTCAAAATTAAAGACGGTTAAATTGCATTTGATGTTGCAGATGTGCTATTTGTTTTTGATTTTATTGTTGAGGTTAATTGATATTGCGTTTGAATCAATAATTTAAATAACTTTGATATTGATTGTTTAATGGCATATTTGTTTTTTTCAACACTATGATAAAAGCATTAATTATTGAGGATAACAAAAAATCGGCAGAATTACTTAAAGGATATATCATTAATTTATTTAATGATATTGAAATCGTTGGAATTGCAAATACTGTTGATGATGCTGTAACTCTTATTTATGAAAATAGGCCTTCTTTAATTTTTCTTGATATCAATTTGCAACTCGAGAGCGGTTTTGATGTTTTGAAGAAAACTAACAGCGAAGATTACGAGGTGATAGTTACAACTGCCTACAGTGAGTATTCCCTGCAAGCAATTAAGAATTCGGCTATCGATTATATTCTAAAACCGTATGATGTTGAGGAGTTAAAGAATGCCGTTGGCAAAGCACGGAAACAAATAGAATTGAAACAATTATCTAGGGATGTTTCTAATAATCATTCCGAAAAGCTCGAAGATAGAATTTTTATATCAACTTTAGATGGCTTAATATTCGTCATTATAGATGATATTGTATGTGTTGCAGCCGATTCGAGTTACTCTGAGTTTTATATGGTTAATGGAACTAAGATTGTTTCATCTAAGGGTTTGTCGGTTTACGAGGAAATCCTGAAAAATCGACTTTTTTTAAGGGTACACAAATCGTATCTTATTAATCTTAAGCAGATAAAAAAATATCAACGAGGTCGAAGTGGGTGCTTAACCATGTCGAATGGAATGGTTATTAAAGTTGGCGATAGCAAAAAAGATGAACTGTTGAAGTATTTAGTGGTTTAGTTTATAAGGAATATTAAGGTTTACGGTGGTTCCTGATGGGTTTCCATTTTCGTCGTAGTCGTCAGTAATTGTCAATGAATCTTGAGAAAATATCTTGCTCTTCATCTGTAAAAGTATGCTTTTCTTTGATATTTCGATCCCCATGGATTTATGCCCACTTGCTTTTTTCTTTACAATTTCCTCTGCTTTTTTCCTCCCAATTCCATTGTCTTGAATAGTGCAGGTCAAAAACTCATCAGTTCTTTTTATCGAAAGCAGTAGTTCCATGTCTTTGTTTTTAGTTGCTAATCCATGAATAATTGCATTCTCTATAAATGGCTGAATAAGCATTGGCGATATTTCTACGTTGCAAGGGTCAATTGTTTCGTCGAGTTTTATCTGAAAATCGATTTCTTCGTCAAGATTTACCGATTCGACAGAAACGTATGTTGTGTAGAATTGTAATGCTTTTTCTAAAGGGATGTAATCTATTCTAGAGTAGTCTAAGCACATCCTCATCAATCTCGAGAATTTTGCCAGATGATCGACTGCAACATTTTTGCTACTCATTAGAATAGTATGCTGTATTGATGTTAGCGTATTAAAAATAAAGTGTGGATTGATTTGAGCGCGAAGTAGGTCGAGTTCCATTTTATATAATCGTCCGCGTAGTACTTGCCTGCGGATATAAAAAAGTAATATTGCTACAACTATTCCCAGTAGAATTAGAATGATAGCCGCTTTGAAAAGGGTGGTTTGGTAAAATGCAGGTTGAATAATAATTATGACCTCAATTGTTTTTTGATTGCTGGTTTCAGTCGAGTTAAATCCAGTTAGCCGAAAACAATACTTTCCAGGAGGGACATCTGTATAGCTGGCAATATTTGCACCATCCGACACGATTCGTTCCTTCTTGTTGTATTTAAGAAGTTGATATTTGTAACGTATTTCCTTGGAATTTCTATAGTCTAAAAGCGAAAATTCGAAAGTGAAAAAGTTTTCGTCATGTTTTAGTACGATGGTATCTTTGTCGGAGAGTTCGCTTCGAACAATGTTGTCGAAAACTCTAAATTCATTAATTAATAAAGGATAGTCGCTGATGTCTTGTTTAATGCTATCGGGGTTGAAGTATACTATTCCTTGTTTGCTACCAAAAAGCAGGATATTATTGTTTGTCTTAGCGCAACATTTAAAGTTAAAATCGCAGTTAAAAGGGCCGCACTTTATGGTGTAGTTTTTAAAGTTGAAATTTTTTGAGTCTATATATGTTATCCCCTCCTTTGTGCTTACCCAGAGATTTTGGTTATGATCCTTCAAAACAGCGCATGTAAAATCGGTAGGTAAACCATTGTTTTCGTTAAAATGTTGGAATGAATTGGTATTTGTGTCATAAAAATAGAATCCGTTAGTGGTAGTGCAAACCATTAATCTATTTTTATCGATTTCTAAAATATTCCAAATCGAATTATTGGTATAGTTCCTTTCATTTGTCGATGGAATAATTGATTCTGCATATGCGTTGCAGGAATCTTCCGAAAAGGTTAGTCTATATAGACCTTCACCTCCAACCCAAATTCGGTTGTAGTTATCCTTGTAAATTGTATAAACTACATCGGAGATGTTTTTAATTTTAAATGATGTGTCAAGTTTTATTTTGTTTGATTTTATGCTAATCTTAAATAATGTTGGTTTCTCGAGCGACCCAATTAGCACTCCATCTGCGATCTCAAGTGCAGAGAAATATTGTTTGTTATTTTTAAGATGAAGTTTGTCGGTGAACTTATTGAGTGTTGTATTATAATGGTAGATAGTGTCTTGTGTGATAAAAAGGAGATTGCCGTTCTTTAGTTCAAGAATTTGATTCGTAGCATATGCAGTGCCTTCTCTGTTTGGAAACTCGATGTTTTTAATAGTGTTTATTCGATTTTTTGATAAATAATTTATTTCTGGGATTTCATACACGGGGCCTTGCTTAACCCCAATTAATAGATTGTTATTATTGTCAACAGTAAGAGATCGGATGTAGCTGTTAGGTAAACCATTGTTGTTTTCGATGATGTTAAATGGCGATTGCGGCGAAATTTTGAGCAATCCTTCACTTGTTCCGATCCAGATAGTCCCATTTTTTTCCTTTAGCCCACACAGATACTCAACCTTCGATTTGTTGGTTGTAGATTGTGTCTGAAATAGGATATTGTCAACTATTTTGAAGTCCTTGTCGAAAAGATAGGCCCTGTGGTCATTTATAAGAAATAAGTTGTTGTTATCGTTGAATAGAGCACAATTGTTTCCATTTATATTTATAACAAACTCTTCTTCGTTCGAATCAAGCCTAACTTTTGCTAATCTGTAAACATTTGCATTTGCTTGTCTCGTTCCAATAATGTTGTTTTTAAAAATATTTATGTTGTTGTATTCAAAATGATTATCGATATGAAATTCTTTCCAAACGTTTGTGTTTAAGTTGTATTTATAAAATGTAGAAGAAATACGAAAGAAGATACTTTTATGAGGAATTACTTCTATTATTTTTGAGTAGAATGATCTTGAATTAGGATGAAAGTTTAGCGCAGTGAATTGTCCCGTATTTATATTAAAACGATTTATCCCATTGTAAGTGATAATCCAGTATATGCTATCATTTTCTTGTGCTATTGATGATATTCCTGAATTGCCGATAGAGTATTGGTCATTAGGGTTGTGTAAATAGTTTTTCCAACGTCCTGTTTTTCTTTCTAGTATCGAAAGACCATTGGCTCCTATAAGAATATTGCCTTTGTTGTCTTCAAATATTGTTGTAATTACATCTCCTGAAATACTGTTTGAATTTGATTCGTGTTTAAAAACTGTGAATTTATTGCCATCGTATTTTGCCAGTCCGTATAATGTTCCAATCCAAATATAGCCTTTCGAGTCTTTATGAATACATCTAATTTCGTTGTTTGGTAAACCATTAATTATACTATACTCTTCGGGGATTGAATAGCGCGTTTGGCTAATTAATGACTGAGTTGATAGTCCTATAAGGAAAGAAATGAATGCAAGATATCTAAATATAGCCATTGAGAATGGTGCTTGTTTTATCAAAAGTATAAAAATCTTAATGAATAAATAATGAGTTTCAAAAAAGATTTATCGTTGATTTATATTGTTAGTATGAAGAGAGTTGTTGTGCTGCAATTTCATTTTCATAAAATACATGTTTGTAAATTAGTTTTACCTGTTTGTTAAAAAGCATTTGAAATAATCATATGTTATTATTTCCTTTGATATAGTTATAATAAATCCATTTAAAAGTAAACCAATTTTTATATTATGAAAAAGTTGATGATTTTTTCTTTCGTAGTGATGCTCTTGTTGCTAAGCTATAGTTTGCAAGCTCAATTTGAGGGCATTAATTTGAATACCTACAAACTTACCGATTATAGATATAATACGTTAGGTACTAGGTTGAATGCTAGTAATGATGGTTCTTTTTATGATATAAAAAGAAATTACGGTGATTATTCGAGTAAGTCTTCATCAAATCATAGTTTTATACAAGGTGGTGGTAATTTGGATTTTTCATCAACTATTTATAGTCGGAAATACAGCGGCTATCAAAGCGTTGATTTTGGATTTAATACTGATTATAATGATAGTTCAAATGATTATTCTTACAGTAATTCTTGGAGCAATTATGAGTCTTCGGCTTCATCCAAGAGTTCTTCGAGTAATTCTGTTTTACAGTTAAATGTTTTGTCTAGAAATCGCTTTTATTTGGATTCAGATTTTTTTTGGGGTGTGACCTTACGGGCAAATCAATCTTATACATATTCTTACTCTAAAACTGAATATGATTCAGATGAGAGAAGGCTGCTGGCTAACCTTTTTGAGTCTGAAAACTCTGTATCCTTGCAGGTAGGTAAGGGGCGTATCGAGAATGTGACGGATGCTCGATTGGCAGTTTATATTTTGGATGATTTGCTTAAGCAGGGGCGTTTGTCACATACTCCAAGCGAAGAGGAAGTGTTTGCTTTTGCCGATTTTATTACTAAGACGTTGAATAAGCGGGTAATTGATTCGCGTATTAAAAGTATAAAAGAGTATGTTGCCATTGATTCATTTTTAGTATCAAATGGCCTAACTAACAAAACCGATGGCCTTTATTTCGGATTAATTAATGATAATTGGAATTATGCTCGATCTCAATCGTGGAGAACTGGTTCTGAATTGTATGTGGAAGTATCTCCTTTCATAAATTATTCCAATAAATTTAATAAGCAGACCGATGAGTATGTTGTAAAGACACGAAATGAATTATCTGAGTATGGTGTGAGTTTTGGGGCCGGTTTCCGTTCATCTTGGATTTCTGGTTTAAAATGGCAAAAAGGATATAATGTAAATGCTTCGTTCAATATATTTAAATATGATACAGTTGGGAGTTATTATAGTGGCTATGAGAAATATAATAGTTTGGCCGGAGCAGCTAGTTATTATGTGTCGTTTATTCCTAATACTAGAACGAAATTTAACGGTACTGTTTATGTTAATGTAACTAAATATTTAGGCGATAATTATAATGATAGACTGGTTTTATATCCGGGTGTTTCTGGGTCTTGTTATTACTATTTCTCTGAAACATTGCGTTTGAGTGTTGGCGCAAATGCTTATTACTCATTAAATAAAGGATATGATCCAACGTCAACTAGCAAAGGAATTGGATATGGTTTGAGGGCAACTCTCTATTATTATATCTTTTAGTTGTTTCTTGTTGACATTTCTATTCAAATGTGATATTCATTGCACTACAACTATATTTTTAGTATCTTTCACCAAATTTGTGAGAGATGCTAAAAATATATCATAATCCGCGTTGTAGGAAAAGTAGGGAAGGATTAGAGTACTTAAAATCTAAGACTAACGAATTCGAAATCAGGAGTTATTTGTCTGATGGAATCAATCCAGAAGATATTCGAGAGATTTTGCTTAAGTCGAATTTAAAGCCTTCGGAATTGGTGAGATCTCAGGAGGATTATTTCAAAACTTACCTAAAGGGCAAGAATTTTTCTGATGATGAGTGGGTGCAGATAATTTCTCAAAATCCAAAGATTTTACAGCGACCTATTGTTGTTGCTGATCGTAAGGCTGTGTTGGCCAATCCTCCTCAAAATATCGATAAACTTTTTAAATAGAAATATCATGCTTAGAAATCTTTTAATCTCAGTATTGTTGATTTTTGCTTTTCAAATTCAACTAAGTGCTCAGGATAATACCGATATTGCGAAGTTAGAGCAAGATGTTCATGCTTTGGTTAATAAGTATAGAGCGAGTAAAGGTTTGCAAGAATTAAAGATTAATGATGCTGTTCGGACTGAGGCTTTAGGCCATTCAAAGAATATGGCCTCGGGTAAAGTTCCTTTCAGTCATAAAGGTTTCGATGATCGATTTAATAAACTTTCAGCAATCTTTAATATTTCATCTGGTTCTGAAAATGTGGCCAATGGCCCTGCCAATGCACAGACTATAGTTGATGGTTGGTTAACAAGCCCCAAACACAAAGAGAATATTGAGGGCGATTTCAATATGACAGGAATTGGTATTGCTAGGGCTAAGAATGGCTCTTTCTTCTATACACAAATCTTTGTAAAAAGTCCTGAAAAACCTAAAATTGTTGTTGATGAATTTGAGAATGAACTTTTAAGATTAATAAATGATCATCGCAAAAGTTTGGGGTTGACGGGTTTTACTAAGAATGCTCAGATTAAGATGGAGGCTCTTAAGTATTCAGAACAGATGGCTACTGGTAAAGTGCCAATAGGACCTCCAAGTTTCGATAGCCCAATTCGTAGTCTTGTTACAAATATGCATGCTAAGGAAATGGCAGAATTGATTGGATATAGTTTTAATACTCCAAAAGAGGTTTTCGATAGTTGGTTGGCTAGTTCAAAACAACGTGAGACGATTGAGGGCAGTTTTGATTTAACTGGTATTGGTATTACACAATCGAAGGATGGAAAAGTATTTATTACTCAGGTTTTCATTTTAAGTCGATAGTCACCAAAACTAAATATTATGGCAACCCCTGACTTTTACTACCAGGAACGTTTCCCTGTTGGAGACGATCAAACGGAATATTACCTATTAACCAAGGAGTTTGTCTCGCTTGCCAAGTTTGAGGGCGAAGATATTGTAAAAATTGATCCGGAAGGCTTAGCCGTTCTGGCCAAAGCAGCAATGCACGATACTTCCTTTATGCTCCGTACTGAGCATATTAAACAAATTGCAGCAATACTCCAAGATCCAGAAGCCAGTAAGAATGACAAGTTTGTTGCATTGGTAATTCTTCGAAACGCTGAAATATCCGCCAAGGGAATCCTCCCAATCTGTCAGGATACAGGAACTGCCACTGTGTTTGCCAAAAAGGGTCAAAAAGTTTGGACCGGCAGTGATGATACGGAAGCATTATCCCGTGGAATATACAAAACATATACTCAGGAGTACTTGAGGTATTCACAAACTGTTCCTATCGATATGTATACCGAGAAGAACTCCGGTACAAATCTGCCCGCTCAAATTGATATTTATGCCACAAAAGGCAATGAATTTGAGTTTATGTTTGTGGCTAAAGGAGGAGGATCTGCCAATAAAAGTATGCTGTTTCAGGAAACAAAGGCACTACTTAATCCCGAAAAACTTGAGGCATATCTAATCGATAAAATAAAGAATCTTGGTACAGCAGCCTGTCCTCCTTACCATATCGCATTTGTAATTGGCGGAACATCCGCAGAGGATACGCTTAAAACAGTAAAACTTGCCTCAACTAAATATCTCGACAATTTGCCAACCAAGGGGAACGAGCATGGACAAGCATTCCGTGATGTTGAGTTAGAGGAAAAGATACTAAAAGCAACCTACAATATGGGCGTTGGAGCTCAGTTTGGTGGAAAGTACATGGCTCTTGATGTTAGAATTATTCGATTGCCACGCCACGGTGCATCCTGCCCTGTTGGCATAGGTGTTTCGTGCATCGCAGACAGGAATATTAAGGCAAAAATCAACCGCGATGGTATTTGGATTGAGAAATTGGAGAATAACCCCGGCCGTTTTATTCCTGAGCAATGGCGCAAGCCCGATGAGAGCGGAGCCATCAAAATTGACCTTAACCTTCCTATGCCTCAAATCCTGGCAGAGTTAAGCAAACACCCTGTTGGCACTAGACTCTCTCTGAATGGGACTATTATTGTAGGTCGCGATATTGCTCACGCAAAACTAAAAGAACGGATAGACAAAGGCGAAGGCTTACCTGAATACATCAAGAATCACCCGATTTACTATGCTGGTCCAGCAAAAACTCCTGCAGGAATGCCATCAGGATCGTTTGGGCCAACCACCGCAGGACGTATGGACTCATATGTGGATTTATTCCAATCGCAAGGCGGAAGTCTCGTTATGATTGCCAAGGGCAACCGTAGCCAAGCGGTAACCGATGCCTGCAAAAAGTATGGTGGATTTTACTTGGGAAGCATTGGCGGTCCAGCAGCTATACTAGCCGAGGAGAATATCAAAAAGGTTGAACTTATTGAGTATCCTGAATTGGGAATGGAAGCTATTTATAGAATTGAAGTAGTTGACTTCCCCGCGTTTATCCTTGTCGACGATAAGGGTAACGATTTCTACAAGCAGGTGATGAAGTAAAATTACAGACTCTAGAATTCAGATTTCAGACACAAGACTATGTGTTTGAGTTGTATCTTTGCCCGATATCTTGTGTTTAATTTCTAAAAGCTGCATTTTGAAAGTCAACGGAAAGCATTACAGAACAATTTGGTTAGAGGAGAGCGATGCTCCCTGTGTAAAAATCATCGACCAGCGTTTTTTACCGCATCAATTCATAATTGAGGACATAACCAACTTCAATCAAATGGTTGTGGCAATTAAAGATATGCACCTTAGAGGTGCAGGATTAATTGGTGTTGCTGCTGCCTATGGAATTTACTTGGCAATTTTGGAATCGGCTAAGACAGATAATTTTGATACAAATCTATCTAAACTAGCCAAAGAACTTGCAGAAACTCGACCCACTGCTGTTAATCTAATTTGGGCAATTGATAGGCAAATGGATGAAATTGCGAAAGTCAACTCTATTGACGATAAAATAGAGGCGGCAAAGCAAACGGCCCAGTTAATTGCCGATGAGGATGCAGATAGTAGTCAAAGCATAGGCTTGTTTGGGGTTGATATCATTGAACGAATTAGCAAGGCTAAAAATGGCGGGGTTGTAAATATTCTTACCCATTGTAATGCAGGCTGGCTGGCTTTTGCCGATTATGGCACTGCCACTGCCCCAATTTACGAGGCGCATAAACGAGGAATAAAGGTGCACGTTTGGGTCGACGAAACCCGACCCCGGAATCAGGGCGCATCACTAACAGCCTGGGAATTGCTCAATGAGGGCGTACCTCACACGTTGATTCCCGATAACACAGGTGGTCATCTTATGCAGCACGGTATGGTTGATATGGTTATAACTGGTGCCGATAGGGTTACAAGCAATGGCGATGCTGCCAATAAAATTGGCACTTACCTAAAAGCGCTAGCTGCTACCGATAATAAGATTCCATTTTACATTGCAGCGCCCTCGTCATCGTTCGATTGGACCTTGACCGATGGTGTTAGGCAAATCCCAATAGAGCAACGTCATTCCAACGAGGTTCGTTATATTTCCGGCTTATCAAATGGAAAGGTTGAAGAGGTGTTGATTTGCCCAGAGAATACACCAGTGGCCAATTACGGTTTTGATGTTACCCCTGCACGATTAATCACTGGGATAATTACGGAACGAGGTGTTTGCAGTGCAACAACCGAATCTATCCGTTCACTTTATCCCGAAAAGTTCTAGACTATGCAGGATGGAGTTATAAAATTTACCTGTAACTGGACAAAGGCAGAGCCTTTTGCTCCAGAAATCATTGCGGAAATTAACCATTGGCGCCAGGTGCTGTATAGCAAAGGATTGATAGGGTTGGATAAACAAGGAATTGGCTATGGCAACATCAGTGTAAGGTATCAGCAAAATCAATTCATTATAAGTGGCTCGGGAACTGGGCAGCACTCCGAATTAACCAACGAGCATTACACCTTGGTTACAAGCTTCAATGTTCATAGGAACACTGTTGATGCCGTTGGGCCAATCATTGCATCATCGGAATCGATGACACACGCAATCCTGTACCAATGCGACCCGAGCATAAATGCAGTTGTGCACATTCATCATAAAGAGTTATGGAAAAGTTTGATGTATAAAGTGCCTACAACTGATAAAAAAGCCGAGTATGGAACTCCAGAAATGGCTATAGAGATGGTTCGTCTATACAATAAAACGGAACTACCAAAATCAAAATTGTTAGTTATGGCAGGGCACGAGGAGGGTGTGGTTTCGTTTGGAGCAGATGTTGAATCTGCCACAAAGATTATTCTCGACAAAATGATTGAATTAGGAATTGAATAGAATGCACAATATGAAGACCATTGGGATAATTGGCGGTTCAGGGCTCGATAAACCTGAAATATTACAAAATGCAAAGGAGGTGGAAGTCGTTACTCCTTTCGGGAATCCTTCATCTACACTAAAAATAGGAAATATCGGGAATTGTAAGGTTGTTTTACTATCGCGTCACGGATACGGACATCAGTACAGTCCAACCGAGGTCAACTACAGAGCCAATATTTATGCTATGAAGGAGCAGAATGTTGATGCAATTATTGCCACAACTGCCTGCGGCAGTTTACGACAGGAAATTGGCCGAGGCGATTTTGTTCTGCTCGACCAATTCATCGATTTTACTAAGAAGCGTGCCAATACATTCTTTGATAGTTTTGCCACAGGAATTTCACACCCCGGAATGGCATATCCATTCGATAAAGACCTAAGGGAAATCATCCTGACTAACGCTAATAAAATTGGCATTAAGATGCATTCTAAAGGAACGGTTGTAACCATTGAGGGTCCAAGATTTTCTACTCGGGCAGAGTCAATGATGTTTCGTAGTTGGGGTGCCGATGTAATTAATATGTCCATTGCCACTGAGGCTAGCCTTGCAAACGAACTCCAAATCCCATATGCTGCAATTGCAATGAGCACTGACTACGATTGCTGGAAGGACGATGAACCTCCTGTTAGTTGGGAAGAGGTTTTAAAAGTATTTAGTAAGAACGCCAACAACGTTATTGAACTGTTAGTAAGGACTATCAAAAGTCTAGAATAGAGGTATATTCTTGAATATTTTTTAAAAAAATGTGACTAATTTTTATTTGTTAGAATATTCTAACTATATTTGTGACGTGAATGAATTAGAAAAAATAATATCGAAGTTATCGAATATGATGACCCAGGTTGAGGAGGCGGCCAAGGAGCAATTTGGTCTTCTGGAACTCACCCTCACCCAAATGAATTATCTGGAAACCATAAATCAACTTGAAAATCCTAACATCACAGAGTTAGCAGCAACCTTAAAGTTGACTAAACCAACAGTTAAAGTTGCAATTGATAAGTTGATTGAGAGGGAGTATGTTTATAAGGTTCAATCCGACGAGGATAGGCGAAGTTCTCATTTACACCTTACCGAGAAAGGTAAGAAGATAAATCAAATGCACGATTTTGCCCACAAGCAAATAGCCGAATCGGTTGGCAAGAAACTCAGCAAAACTGAAAGGGAAATACTTGTGGTTCTTTTAAATAGAGTTCTATCAAATAGATAATTTTTTATCAAATTAGTTAGTATATACTAACTGAAATATTTAGAATTATGGAGAATAAATCGCACAACGAAAAGTATTTTGGTTTAACCGACCAAGAGGTTGCTGCCAAACAAGCCAACGAAGGATTCAATGAATTGCCTTCATCCAAACCAAAAAATGTTTTGGAGATTGCCATTGGTGTTGTAAAGGAGCCAATGTTCTTATTGCTTGTAGCCTGCGGTACTTTATACCTTATTCTTGGCGATATTCAGGAAGGCTTAATGCTTCTTGGTTTTGTGTTTGTAATTATGGGCATTGAGTTTTATCAGGAGAAAAAAACAGAAAAAGCGCTTGATGCCCTTAAAGATTTAGCCAGTCCCAGGGCTCTTGTAATCCGTAATGGTCAAACAATTCGTATTTCTGGGAAAGAGGTTGTTACAGATGATATAATTATCCTACAGGAGGGCGATAGAGTCCCTGCCGACGCAATAGTGCTCGATTGTAATAATTTAATGGCTGACGAGTCGCTTCTAACAGGAGAATCAGTTCCTGTTAGAAAAAGGGACTGGCTCGATGGTGACAAGGATTTCATTCCTGGAGGCGATGATATTCCTTGGGTTTACTCCGGGTCTATGATTATCCAGGGAAATGGTATTGCAAGGGTAAAGCACATTGGAGTAAATACTGAGATTGGTAAAATTGGTAAAGCATTAGAGTCGGTTGAGGAAGAGCCAACCCAACTAAAGAAAGAGATGGGTGTATTGGTAAAGCGCCTTGCAATAATTGGAATTGCATTGTGTGTTCTAGTTATTGTAGTATTCACTCTAACTCGCGGTGATCTGCTAAAAGGATTCCTTGCCGGTATTACTCTTGCAATGGCAATGCTTCCAGAGGAGTTCCCTGTTGTACTCACCGTATTTCTGGCTTTAGGCGCTTGGCGAATATCTAAAAAAAATGTATTGACCCGCAAACCTGCAGCTATTGAAACTTTAGGCTCGGCAACGGTGCTTTGTACCGATAAAACAGGTACGCTTACTCAGAATAAAATGACCATTACGAAACTTTACAATGGCAATGGATTTATCGATATATCATCTAAAACTGATTTTCCTGAACCGTTCCACTTAGTGATAGAGTATGGCATTTTGGCCAGTCAGGTTAACCCATTCGACTCAATGGAAAGCGCCATTACAAGAATTGGAGAGGAGTATTTATCAAACACTGAGCATATCCATATCGATTGGGTAATGGAGAAGGAGTATCCTTTGTCTAAAGATTTGCTTGCGATGTCGAGGGTGTTTACCAATACGGGGACAAATAAGAAGGTAATTGCTGCAAAGGGTGCTCCTGAGGCAATTTTCGACCTATGCCATTTAAATGGAGAAACACTTTCGCAGTATCAAAAAGCTGTGGCTCAAATGGCCTCAGAAGGTCTGAGGGTTTTGGGCGTTGCTAAGGCAGAAGTTGGTGATGAGGCTTTACCCCCAATTCAACACGATTTCGACTTCGAGTTTGTTGGCCTAATTGGACTTTCTGACCCAATTCGTGAGACTGTCCCAATGGCTGTGGCAGAGTGTTATCGTGCTGGCATTAGAGTAATTATGATTACTGGCGATTATCCTGTAACCGCAATGAACATTGGTAAAGATATTGGACTGCATAATACCGATAAATGCATTACAGGCCCAGAGTTACAGCAGATGACCGAGGCGGAACTATCCGAGAGAATTAAGGATGTGAATATTTTTGCAAGGGTAGTGCCTGAGCAGAAACTCAAGATTGTGAATGCACTTAAGCGCAATGGCGAAATTGTAGCAATGACAGGCGATGGTGTGAACGATGCTCCAGCATTAAAAGCCGCCAACATTGGAATTGCAATGGGCGAAAAGGGTACCGACGTTGCTCGCGAAGCCTCATCGCTGGTTCTTATGGACGATAATTTTGCATCCATAGTGGGAGCAGTTAAAATGGGACGAAGAATTTTTGATAACCTTCAGAAGGCCCTTGGTTACATTTTTGCCATTCACGTGCCAATTGCGGGTTTATCATTAATCCCTGTACTTTTTGCAGACCTTCCACTAATTCTTTGGCCTGTACATATCGTGTTCTTAGAGTTAATCATTGACCCTGCTTGTTCGATAATTTTTGAGGCAGAATCCGAGGAGAAAGATGTGATGACTCGTCCTCCAAAAAATATCAAAGAACCATTCTTTGGAGCTAAGAAGATATTCCTCAGCTGTATGCAAGGTGTTGGAATACTAATTATTGGATTATTGGTTTACTTTATTGGCTATAAGCTGGGCTATTCAGAGAAAGCAATACGTACCTTTACATTTATTTCATTGATTGCATCAAATATTGCAGTAATACTATCGAACCGATCTTGGACGAACAGCATTTTTAAGATTATGGTTACACCAAATAAAGCAGTAAGATGGGTTGTTGGTGGTGCAATTCTTTTCCTAGTTTTAATATTGAATGTTCCATTCCTTATAGATTTATTCCAGTTTGAGAAGGTAACCTTTGTGCAACAGATTATTTGTGCAGCAGCAGGTTTTGCCAGTATAACATGGTTTGAGCTATACAAGATCTTTCACAAGCAAAATATTTGATAAAGTATGAAAGACTCAAATAAGGGAATATGGATATGGAATAAATTCGCAAAACATTATAGCGGATTTATTAAAAGAACGTTAGCTAATGCTTATGCCGAACTGTACGATCAAATTAAGGCAGATGTTGAAGGAGTTGATTCTGTTTTGGAGGTAGCAACAGGTCCCGGGTTAATAGCATTCGAAATTTCCGATATAGTTAGACATATCGATGCTGTTGATTTGTCCCCGCAAATGGTTGCAGTAGCAAAGGAAACGCAACGTCAAAAAAGTGTACTGAATATTGATTTTGCCTGTTGCGATGCCTACAACTTACCCTTTGCAGATGGTAAGTTCGATAGAGTAATCGCATCGAACCTATTGCATTTGCTAAAGGAGCCAAACGTTGCTCTGGTGGAGATGAAAAGAGTGCTTAAATCAGATGGAAAAATTATTCTTCCAACATTTTGCCACGGCGAGAGTTTTAAGTCAAGGTTTATTTCATTTTTTATGAGTTTATCGGGGTTTAAGGCCGAGAATAAGTGGAGTGTGAAAGATTATGGGGAGTACATTGGTAATAATGGTTTTAAAATTATCGGCAAAAGAATAATATCAGGAAAGATTCCTTTAGTATATTTAATGGTAGAAAATCAAAACTAGAAACTATGAAAACTTATGTATGGAGCATCCCAACAAGGGCATTTCATTGGTTACTCGTATTGGGAATTATTGTATCTTTTATAAGTATTGAAGTTGCTGATTCTATTTCGATACACGTCATTTCTGGTCTAACCATCGGTATAATTATTCTTTTTAGATTATTGTGGGGGGCTACAGGTCCTCGTTACTCACATTTTAAGGATTTCGTCATTAACCCCAGAACAATTATTGAATATCTGAAAAACTCAAACGGTAAGTTATATGTAGGGCACAACCCTCTTGCATCTGTCGTGATGCTGGGGATTGTTGTAGTTGTTCTACTAATGGTAATGTCGGGAATTATGCTTTTGGAATCAAGTTCTGAAACGGCTTTGTTTTTCTCAATAAATTCAGCACATCACGAGCTGCTTATGGAGATTCACGAGGTTTTATTCTCTGTGCTTATGGTCCTTACCGGAATGCATATTCTAGGTTTGATATTGGATAGAGTTAAAAATAGAGAAGCAGGAACGCTAATGTCTATTTTTACTGGATATAAGACCATTGAAGGCGAGAATATAAAACTGAACACGGGTCAGCGATTTATCGCTATTGTCTTTGGTGTATTATTGGTGTTATCCCTGATTTTAATGTCTAGTAGTAAGAAAATAATATCAATCCAACTAGACGACCAAGATACAGAAATGGTTGATGAGGATTAAAACTTCATAACTACTGTAATGGTAAATATTCGAAAAGCCACAATTGACGACTTAGATTCAGTTTACAGTTTGATATGTGATCTTGAAAATCAAGAGCTAAACATAGTTGCTTTTGACACAATCTACCGATTCAACATAAATAGTAGCGAAACGATATACTTAGTGGCCGAAATCGATGGTCGAGTAGTTGGATTTTTAAGCATTCACATTCAGCATATACTTCACCACTCAAATTCAACCTGCGAGTTACAGGAATTGAACGTTTTTAACGAGTATCGTTCATTGGGTATTGGAACGCAACTAATGCAAGAAGCCGAGAGAATTGCAAAGGAATTGGGACTAGAGGAAATTGAATTAACCACCAAGGTATTCCGCAAAAGAGCACAAGAATTCTATACCCGATTGGGCTTCGAAAACACTCACCTTAAATTTGTAAAGAAATTTAATTGAACTTGTTATTTCTTTTCTTTGTAGATATACACAAATCCTGTGGCAGATTCGTACTGTGCTGTTAAATCTTCAATGATGTAATAGTATATGCCAGCCGGAAGCGCGTTTCCCTGACTATTACGTCCATCCCATCGGATATAGTTCGATTCATCTTCATAAAGAAGTCCTCCTGAGCGAGATATAATCCTTAAAACGAAACGGGAAGTTCCGCTAGTTTGAACTATAAATTCATCATTTATGCCATCGCCATTTGGCGTGAATACGTTTGGAATATTGACGAGTTTCTCTTTGGTCGTTGTAAACTCTGGAGAAATGTGCAATGGATGAGTGAACTCAGCCTTGTTGGCAGTATTTGAAGTATTGTAAACTGTTAGTTTTATTAGATGGTCGCCTCCATTCTCGAATATATAATAAATATTTGGCCATTGTCCATAAGTTGTTGGATCGAAAGAATAACCTGTTAGGACTACACCGTCTATGCTCCACTCAAATCGAAGATTTCCTATGTCTGTAGTTGTATTATCTAACTTGAAGTTGCTAATAAATCTAGTATTATAGGTTGCAATGCGTCCAACATTATCATCTGGTAAAATCCAAAAATATGCAGGGCTTAGAGGTAGTTTTCTTGAGTGATTTAAATTTGCTCCGCTTAATGTGTACGATAAAGTAACGGTAATGCTATCATCCCAGTTTGAATAGCTGTATGTGTGAGTGGGGCTTGTTTCTGTTGAAGTATTGCTGTCACCAAAATTCCAACTTACAACAGTAATTCCACTACTTGGAATTAGTTGAAATGTTGATTGCGAAGACGGATTGGCAACTTCGACTAATTTCCATGTAAAAATAGAATCACTCTCAATGCCATTAAATATTTCGGATGGCGTTGTTTGAGCATTTAGGTTGCTTGCAAAAGCTGTTGCAATGAAAAAAGTAATTATAGATAGTTTTAGTATAATCAGTTTGCTCATTGTTGATCAATTTTCTGTAAATATATGTAAAAGCAACTTAGGGTTTTAAATCTTTTCGGTTAATTTTTGAACAACCCTAAAGTTATTAAAAAATTCCTTGGCAAAAACTCTTATAACTGTGTAGCTTGGAATTGCTAGCAGCATGCCTAATATTCCCGCAATACTTCCTGCTATCAGTAGAACAATAAATATTTCCAACGGGTGTGCCTTAACGCTATTTCCGTAGATTAAAGGTTGAAATACGATATTGTCGATTAGCTGAGTTGATCCGAATACCACTAACATCCACATGGTAAGAGGTAGAAGTTGTGTGGCGTGAGTTATGTCTAGATTAACGGCTAGCCCAATCAACATGCCGATTATTGTACCTACTAAAGGTCCAACATAAGGAACAACATTCAGTATACCTGCAATTAAACCAATAACAATCGCAGTTTCGAATTTTATACCAACAATGGTAAGCCCAATGGTATCTAATATCATTATGCAGGTACTCTCAATTAGTATTCCAATGAAATACCTACGAAGTAAGTTGTTTACACTAGAAAGAGCTCTGGTTAGCTGTTGCTCAAGTCGTTGAGGAAACAGTATTATAATTCCGTTGTAGAAAAGAGTGTCTTCTTTAAGAAAAAAGAACGTTATAAATGATATTGAGAAAAGTGCAATTACTAGACTTACTAAGAAGTTTGCAGTGGAACTAAAGAAATTAGCTACCATGGATATGCTGAAGATTCCTGTAATTTTATTTGTAATGAATTCTTTTAAGGAGAAATCCTTTGCACTTGCTGGTAAATATTCGCGGATGAATACCTGGAGGTCATCTATTGGCTTAGAGAAATTGTCGACCATTGCTTGCACATCAACCGAGCCTAATTCGTTAAACTGGTTAACCACAAGCGGAATCATTATTCTGAAGAATGCAATAAAGAGAACCCATAAGGCAACAAGGGCAATGGTTGCCCCAATAAATCGTGGTGGGCTCCAGTTTTTTATTTTAATTCTGCAGATGGTGTCAACAATGGGTTTGCCAATTAAGCCGAAAACGGCAGAGATTAAAATGTAGGCAACAATAGAGGAGAAGTACCAAAGCAAAAATGCAATTGTTGTTATAATAACCCCAATGATAATATACCTTACAAGCTGGTTCATGCCTCGAAAATTTTATCAAACCTACAGTAATTAATGCAATATTCAAAGAGATTGCATTTAGAAAATCAATTGTGCATTAACGCTATTATCTTTGACAACAATTTTGATTCTGTTAAACTATTATTCCCATATTTATTCTAAAAGATAATTTTAAAGACTAATCTATGAGTTTTGTGAGTAGTTATCCCGGTGAATTGGCGGCCTTACTAACGGCAGTATTCTGGACTGTTACGGCGTTGGCATTTGAGTCTGCAAGCCGAAAAGTTGGTTCTTTATCGGTTAATTTAATTAGGCTTTTTGCTGCGTTCATATTTCTTAGCCTTTATGCATGGGCAACGCGTGGTATTGCATTTCCAACAGACGCTGGGCTGCATCAGTGGATATGGTTATCGCTGTCGGGCTTAGTGGGTTTTGTGCTTGGCGATTTGTTTCTGTTTCAATCCTATGTAGTAATGAATGCTCGTGTTTCGATGCTCATAATGTCGCTAGCACCTCCATTGGCTGCTGCAATTGGTTGGTTTACGATGGGAGAAGTGTTGTCTGCGAAGCAGGGATTAGGCATGTTCCTGATTTTTATCGGAATTGCATTGGTGATTCTTAAGCGAGATATCCCTCAGGAGAATGGTAATGGAAGTGGTCGAAGACTAAAGTTGAATTATCCTATTGGAGGATTGCTTCTTGCGTTCGGTGGGGCTTTAGGGCAAGCTGGAGGCCTTGTGCTTAGTAAATATGGCATGCAGACCTATAATGTTGTGGCTTCTGTTCAAATTAGGGTAATTACTGGCATTGCTGGTTTTGCATTTATATTTCTTATCTTGAATAAGTGGAATATGCTTTTTGCTGCGTTTAAGAATGGTAAAGCGATGAGCCGTTTGTCGATTGGTGCTTTTTTCGGTCCATTTTTGGGCGTTTCATTTTCGCTGTTGGCCGTTCGATACACTACAACTGGAGTTGCCTCTGCATTAATGTCGGTTGTTCCTGTGTTAATAATAGCACCTTCGGTGTTGATATTTAAGGAGAAGGTTAACTTTAAGGAAATGGTTGGCGCTGCAATTGCAGTTTTGGGTGTGATTACTTTCTTTCTGTAATGTTAATTGACAAATCGGTCAATCGATTTAAGTAGGTATTCCATATCGTATGGTTTGGAGATGTAATCGTTACATCCAATCTTAAGTGCTTTTTCCTTTTCGTCGCTCATAGCATTGGCTGTTTGTGCAATAATTGGAATATTTGGATGAGTTTGCCTTATTATTTTTACGGCTTCGTAACCATTTATTCCAGGAAGTTGAATGTCCATGAGAATTATATTGATACTAGAGTTGCTCTTGCAAATATCAATGGCTTCTTCTGCATTGCTTGTAATTATTAGTTTAGCCTTGGTATGTTTTAGTGTTTCAATAAGAAGTTTACTCGATGTGTGGTTATCCTCAACAATGAGAATCGTTTTGTTTTCAAAATTATTTGATGCGGTATTTTTTTCGGGGTTTAAATTGGGGTTCTGCTTTATTGTTGTGTTATTTGGAATTTTAAACCAGAATCTAGAGCCTTTCCCAATTTTGGATTCCATTCCAATTTCACCACCTAGTTCGTTAATAATTCCCTTACATATAGATAGTCCAAGTCCCGATCCGCCATGTTTCTTTGTGTATTGACTATCAACTTGTCGGAACCTGTCGAAAATAACCTCTTTATCTTTGGTGTCAACACCTATTCCTGTATCCTGTACAAATACTTCAATCCAGTTATTATTGATGCTACAGCCTAATGTAATAATGCCTTTATCAGTAAATTTTAGGGCATTGTTGAGGAAGTTCATAATAACCTGATGTACTCGGTCTGGGTCTGTTTCAGCAATAATATTGTTGTGTCCCGATTCAACTATAAGATTTAAACTGATTTCTTTTTTGTTTAGCCTGTCCTTTTCAATCTCGGCAATATTAATGCAATCTCTTAGTATTGAGTTAATATTTGATGTTTGAATATTAACCTTTAATTGGTTGGCCTCAATCTTCGAAATGTCGATAATATCGTTTATTAAGTTCAGTAACTTTTGAGAATTGTCTACAATAATGTTGACGAAATTGCTGATCTCTTCTTTCGATAAGTTTTTTCTTATCTGGATAAGTCTCGCAAAGCCTATAATTGCGTTCATTGGCGTTCTGATTTCGTGGCTCATATTTGCCAGAAAAGCGCTTTTTAGAGCGTTGGCCTCTTCTGCTTTGCTTAAACTTTCTTTAATAAGAAGATTCTTTTCCTTAAGTTCTAGGTTGTAGTCCTTGTGTAGTTTTATAAGTTTTCTTCTGTGTCCGTTAATTATAGCCAGCAAGTAAATAATAACCAAGAGCACAATAAAGATAGTTAGGGCAAATATGATTGCAGTTTTGTTCTTCTTGAAGAAGGTATAGGGATTATTTAGAATTATAGATTCTTTGGGAATGTCGGATATCCCAATCTTAAATTTCGACATTGCCGTGTAATCGAAGGTGTACTTAGTAGCTCCAACTACTGGTTTTATTTCATCGGTTTGAGTTCCTTCGAGAATTTTTAAAGCAACTTCGCCAGCAATTTTACCTTGCTCTAACCCCGAAACCATACAACCTCCAACAACCCCATGTCCAAGGTAAAAACTCCAAGTTCCATAGATTGGAACTTTAGAATATTTGCTAATTGAATCAAGAGTTTCTCCGTACGTTAGATAGTGGTCTTGGTTATCCTTGTTGTAAAGGATGAAGAGTATTGCTGATTCTTCCTTGAAACTTTTTACTGTATCTATAAGTTTTTTGAGAGATAGACCTGTGATAATGTTGATGTTAAAGGTGTAATTGTTATTTGCAATATTTTCAAGAACAGATTTTGCCAATATCTCTCCAGTTGTGGTTTGATCTACAATACAGTATAGGTTGTTTAGTTTAGGATGAATGTTTGCTATAAGGTCTAGATTTTTTGAGATATTTACTTCTTCAATAACTCCGGTGAAGTTTTTGGCAAATTCATAACGATTGTTTATACCACAAAACACCACTGGTATTTCCTGAAAAACCTCATTTTTTATCTCTTCTGCGAAATTAAGAGCATCGTTATCGGTTACAACAATTAGGTTAATATCTAGTAAATGGTATTTGGCTATTATATATTTTTTGAATTCTTCGATATAATTTTCGGCCTTATTCCTTTTTAGGTCAAGATTCTCAATGTAGGTCTCAAATTCAGAATTATTATCTTTTAAGGTGTTAATAAACCCAATGTTCAAACTATCTGTCCAACTCAGTGTGCTATGATATGAGTTAATCAGAAGTATTTTGCTGGTTCCCTTTGTAAACCCATAACTAATATATAGCATGAGGATACAAACGGTTGCGATGAGTTTTGCGGGCTTTATCGTCATACAGAGTTGAATGTACTCCTAATATATTAATTTTTTTAGATACGAGCACGTTTAAATTATAATATCTTTATAGTGATTTAATCATGTTACCAAGATTGATTTTTAATTAGATGAAGCATAATAAACTAATAGGTATGAAAGTTCAAGTTAAATGGTTGTTGGTTACATCTATAATTGTTGCTCAGGTTGGATGTAATAGTGTTGAGAAAGTATCCTCGTCGGGCGATTCGATTCCTGTTGAGAAATTCTTGAAATCGCCCTTTGGACACGATGAGAGTATTGCTGCATTTGGTAAAACTTTGCCCAAGAAAACAACAGTACGAAAGTTGGTAAAACGTAATAAACATTACCCAGAAAGAAATGATACCATTTATCAATATAGATATAAAAAGAGTGAGATTTTTGTCTATAAATCCTATTTCAACAAGGAAATTCTCATGGCAGGAAGCATTGTCGATCCTCAGATTCAGCTAGTAAATGGAATACATACTGGAATAACTCGCGATATGCTGTTGCAATTACTGAAGGGGGTGAAAAAAACAGAGGCTGATACCATAAAAGTATCAACCCCTAATGATGATCGTACGTTCTCGTTTATTCTTAACAAAGGAAAACTTAAGAAGATAAGTTTTGCCTCGTATTACGATTAGTTCTGTTTTCTGATAGGAACGGTAGCAATAATCGATTTGTTCCCAGTTACTTTCTCGTTTAGTTTAACTTGCACGTTGGCATCTAAAGGAAGGAATATATCGACCCTTGATCCGAATTTTATGAATCCCATTTCGGAGCATTGTTCGACTGACTTACCTTCTTCGGCATAGCATACAATTCTACGAGCAACAGCACCTGCAATTTGGCGAAGAAGTATTGCAACACCATCATTACGTTCGATGACAACCGTGGTTCTCTCATTGTGAGTTGATGATTTGGGGTGCCATGCTACCAAGTATTCACCTGGGTGATATTTAAAGTATTTTATAATACCTTTTATGGGGAACCAGTTAATATGTACGTTCCATACCGACATAAAAACGGAAACCTGTATGCATCGAGTTTTTAAAAATTCATCTTCCTGAACTTCTTCAATTGCAACTACAGTCCCATCTGCAGGTGAAAATACTGTACTTTCTTCATTTGGAATAACTCTTGAGGGAACTCTGAAGAAACGTAGCAAGAAAAGCATCAATAGAAATGACGCTGGTAGAATAACGAAGAAACAGGCTGAATGACTAAATACGTATGAAATGAAGTTTAGCGCCAATAGCACAAAAAAACTTACTAGTAAAATGGTGTAACCTTCCTTATGGATTTTCATTTTCGATATTATTGATTGTTATTAGATTATCATCATTACTTCGAGGTATGCGAATACTACAGGTATTACCATGATTAATGCATCAAACCTGTCGAGTAAACCGCCATGCCCTGGTAGAAACTTGCCAGAATCTTTTGCACCAATACTTCGTTTAAACATCGATTCGACCAAGTCTCCAAAAACGCCCATAATTGCAGAGATAAAGCCAATTATTAGCCAATGTTTAAAGTCTATTTCCGTGAAAAATGCCGCAATAACCCAGGCTACTATTGCAGTTGCAACTATTCCGCCAATAAATCCTTCCCAACTTTTTTTAGGCGAAATACGCGGAAACATTTTATGCTTGCCTATGCTTACTCCGGAAAGATATGCTCCTGTATCGTTGCTCCAAATTAGGAACAAAATTCCTAGAAGGATTTTAGGCGAATAAATCATTTTGAACGAGGAACCATTAATCACAATAAAGTTAAGCAGGGCAAATGGTAATGCAATATAGACTAGTCCTAGTATTGTGTAAGCAATATTGTGAATTGGTTTGCTATGTGCTCTGTAAAGTTCAACTATAAAAACGCCAATGATTAGGGGGATGAAACCAAATAGAGTTATTCTTTCGATTTCGCCAGATGCGTATAGGTACGACCATACAAAGAATGCAACGCCAATGAAAATACCCAGTAAGGCTTGAGGACGAATTTTTGCCTTGAGTCCAAGAATGTAAAATTCGTAAAGGCAAGCAGCCATTAAACCTAAAAATATTATGAAAAAAGTGATATGGCTAATTAATATAGCTCCTACAACGGTGATTACAAATAGAATTCCGCTGATGGTTCGTTTAAGAAACTCGCTCAATTATCAATGTTTTTAGTTAGTTCTTTCGCTTTTTCCAGCACATTATTTTCTACGTAAACCTCGGCTTCTCCAATAAGATAACTTGAATCTTGCTTATTGATTATAACTGCTGCAATATCATTTTCTTCGAGAACCTGCTTTGCTAGTTCAGCTTGCCACGGTTTATTCGTTGTAAAAACAACAGTCCAATTTTCGTCCATTATTTATCTTCAGGTTTAGTTTCGCTTTTGTGCAATTCTGCGTCAAGTTCCTTAGCCAATTCTTGTTCACGGCTAAGTGTTTTTCTTGGACCAAAGATATGCTCTAAATCTTCACTAAAGATTACCTCACGCTCAAGAAGTAACTCAGCAAGTTTAGTGTGTCCTTCTAAGTTCTCGGTGAGTATTCGCTTGGCGTTAGCGTATGCTTTATCTATTAACTCTTTTACTTCAACATCAATTTGTTCGGCGGTTTTTTCGCTATAAGGCTTGCTGAACGTGAATTCTGACTGCCCCGATGAATCGTAGTAGCTAATGTTCTTAACTGAGTTGCCCATGCCAAAGTAAGCAATCATTGCATATGCTTGTTTGGTTACACGCTCTAGATCGTTAAGGGCACCTGTAGATATTTTGCTGAATGTAACCTCTTCGGCAGCCCGGCCTCCAAGTGTTGCACACATTTCATCGAAAAGTTGCTCGGTAGTTGTTATTTGTCGTTCTTCGGGTAGGTACCATGCTGCGCCAAGTGAACGTCCGCGAGGAATGATTGATACCTTTAATAAAGGATTAGCGTGTTCCAATAGCCAACTTACAGTTGCGTGCCCTGCTTCGTGGTAGGCAATTGTGCGTTTCTCTTCTTTGGATATTATCTTATTCTTTTTCTCCATTCCGCCAATTATTCTATCGATGGCGTCGAGGAAGTCTTGTCGTTCGACAGATTGCTTGTTTTTGCGTGCAGCAATTAGTGCGGCCTCGTTACAAACATTGGCAATGTCGGCACCAGAGAAGCCTGGTGTTTGCTTTGCAAGGAATGTAATGTCGAAGTCAGCTTCCAGTTTAATTGGACGAAGATGAACCTTAAAAATGTCGAGTCTTTCTTTGTAATCGGGTAGTTCTACATGAATTTGACGGTCGAAACGGCCAGCACGCAGTAACGCTCTGTCGAGTATATCGGCACGGTTAGTTGCGGCCATTATGATCACACCTTGATTTGATGCAAAACCATCCATTTCGGTTAGTAGCTGGTTTAGCGTGTTTTCGCGTTCGTCGTTTCCGGAGAAACTGGCGTTTTTCCCGCGAGCACGACCAATGGCATCAATCTCGTCGATGAAAACAATGCATGGTGCTTTTTCCTTTGCCTGACGGAATAAGTCGCGGACACGCGAAGCACCAACGCCAACAAACATCTCAACAAAATCGGAACCCGACATGCTAAAGAAAGGAACATTAGCTTCGCCAGCGACTGCTTTTGCCAGTAAGGTTTTTCCAGTACCCGGAGGGCCTACCAGTAAAGCACCCTTGGGGATTTTACCACCTAAATCGGTGTATTTCTTTGGGTTTTTTAGGAAATCAACAATTTCCATTACCTCAATTTTTGCTTCCTCTAATCCGGCAACATCCTTAAAGTCTATTTTAATATTCGACTCTTTGTCGAATAGTTGAGCTTTTGATTTTCCAACGCTGAAGATGTTTCCTGCACCACCAGCACCGCTTCCTTTGCTCATTCTTCGGAAGATAAATACCCAAAGACCAATGATCAGTAAGAATGGGAGAATCCATGTTATTATGTCGGCCCAGTAGTTGGGTTTCTCGATATAATCGGGATAGATTTTGCTGTCTTCGGCAGTGTTAACCTGCGCATCCTTTAGCTGATTGTCGAATGTTTCGATGGAGCCAATGGTGAAGGAGAAGTGAGGTCCCGACTTTGGAACTCCGTTGAATCCAGATCCCAATCGATCCTTGTACTTGTCGAGTTTATCGTCCTTAAGGTAAACCTCTACCTTGCCTTGATTTCGAATTACAACTAGCTTCTTTATTTCGTTGTTGGCAAGCATTTGATTTTTGACCTCTTGCCAGGAGGTTACAACTGCATTTTTCCCAGAGTAGAAGAACTGAAGGAAAATAATACCTGCAATAATTAGGATGTAAACCCAGTATACGTTGAATTTTGGGGCTTTGATTTTGTTTTCACCATCGCCGAAAATTGGGTCTGTATCTTTTTCTTTTTTCTTTTTACTATTATCCATAATGTTGAGAATTCTAAATTCGAATAAGTAACATAGCACTATTCAAAATGTTCCATTTAGACTTCGAAATTGTAGGGTTGAGGGTCGTCTTGCTCGCCATGGAGCGTTGCTTTTGCATCGGCCCAAAGATCCTCCAGTTTATAAAATTTACGCCATTCGGTTTGGAATACGTGAACCACAATGTCCACATAATCTAGAACCACCCAGATGGAGTTTTCGTATCCAGCGGAACGAAATACTTTCTCTTTCAGCTTTTCGATGGCCTTATCCTCTATATTGTCGGCGATAGCGCTAACCTGAGTAGTGGATTCGGCGTTGCAAATGACAAAATATTTGCAAACTGCGTTGGGCAGATTGCCTATTTCTAGTGAAACTAAATTTTTCCCTTTTTTTTCCTGAATTGCATCGATTATGCATGCGAGTAACTCATCGGAACTGTCTGTCTTTTTCTTTTTTACTGCCATCTAAATATGATAATATAAGCCACAAATGTAAACAATTTTATACTCTTTAGAAACAAGGAGCTGTCATTATGCATTTATTGGGTATGGGGTAGAGCTAAAAATGGTTATAGGCTTTTTGTTTAACGAGTTAAGCTTTGCAAAAAAAAGCTGCCCGTGTTAGGCAGCTTTAGTATAATTTGTGGTTTTGTCTTCTATTTCTGGCCGCCGAATCCAATAATTTGATATCCGGCTAGGTTGAATGATTTTGAGGCGCTAGGGTTTATTTCTTTTACCACAAGGTCGGTATGGGCGTTGGAGTTACTGTCCTTAAAGTGCATCTCCATTACAGTTCCGAGTAGGTAGCCTCCAAATCCGGCAGAGGCTAAAGCTTGGAATCCATTCATTTGTCCGTATGCGGTGGAGTAATCGTACTTGAAATCGTTGGTGGCCCAGAGCTCAACGCGGCCTTCGGGGTTTTCGTAGGCGAATTCCTTACAGTTGAATCCTGCAATTTTCTTTGTGCGGCCGGTTGGTTTGTAGAATGTGTTATAGGCCGACAGATCCTCCTGAGAGGCAGTTTCCGGGGTTTGATCCTCGTCGGTGCTAGCTTGGGTTGAGTCCCTTGGGATTTCCATAGCGATACCTGACTTTTCGCCATCCTTATCGGAAAGGATTAGCATAGCCATGTTTTTGTAGTCGAAGATCATAAGAGATTTAACTTTTTCGCCAGTTTCGTGGTCGGTGCTTTCGAATTCCATGGCGAAGTTTTTAGAGTCTTTGTCGAAGTACGAAGTGTAGGCAACCTTGCTAACCTCGGTTGCTGCAGAATCAACCGCTTCGATGTCCATTTTCATGCTTGAAGAGTAGCTGTAGGCCATGTCGTATTTAACGTTGTTCATGCCCATCATGCCCATCATCTTTTTTTGCATGAAATTGTTGGTGGGGCTGGTTTGCTTCTGAGGTTTTTGCTCCTCCTTTTGCTCTTCCGCTTTTTTCTCTTCGTTTTTCTTTACACCTTTTTCGGCAGCTTTCAGCGCTTTATCTTTTAGGAAGCTGCCAAGCTGTGCATTCGAATTGCTAAGGCCTATAACCATAACCGCAATTAGAATTGCAAATAATTTTTTACTCATGTTTTCGATAAATTTAGGGTTAAATGTCATTCTATCTGTAAGATCAAATTTAATGCAAGATAATAATCTTTTTTATTCTGTTTGTGTATTGCTTTGAAAATGTACGTTTTGAACATGATTGGGTTTTGTGTGTTTGTTGGGTAGATCTATATTAGAACCGATTTCTAATATCTTTGTACCTAGAATATATTGATATGATAAAAGGAAAAGAGTCGAAACCACATATAGGTATTTATGGACGACGGAATAATGGTAAAAGTTCGCTGATTAATATGCTTGCCGGACAGAACGTTGCCATTGTTTCGGACTATGCTGGAACTACAACCGATCCTGTTAAAAAGTCGTTCGAGATTACTGGCTTTGGGCCTGTTATACTTATTGATACCGCGGGGATTGATGATGTGGGCGATCTTGGCCTCAAAAGGGTGGAGAAGACCCTAGAGTCGATTAAGCAGATTGATTTGGCGATTCTTGTGACTGCCAACAATGTTTGGGGCGAATACGAGGAGTTGCTTACAGCTGAGTTCACGAAAACCGATACACCTTTCATTCTTGTCCACAATAAGAGGGATGTTGAGGCGGCTAATGCGAGATTTGAGGAGCTGGTTAAGCCTGTTGAGCATAAAGGTTTTATAGAAACCAGCATAAAGGATAGCGGTTGTGTTGATAAACTGGTTGTGTTGATTCGGGAGGCTATACCGGAATCGTCGTATAAAACGCCAACGCTTTTGGGCGATTTGATTAGCTATGGTGATTTGGTGCTGCTTATAACTCCGATAGATGTGGAGGCTCCTGCCGGACGGTTGATTCTTCCACAGGTGCAGGCAATTAGAGATATTCTGGATAACGATGCTGTTGCGATAGTTTTAAAGGAGCGGGAGGTTGATGCTTTTCTGCGAAAAACTCAGATAAAACCAGCGTTGGCCATTACCGATAGCCAGATATTTGTAAAGGCAGATGCATCGATCCCGAAAGATATTCCACTTACAAGCTTTAGCATTTTGCTGGCCAGGTTTAAGGGTGATTTTGATAATTACATTAAGGGAACCCCAAAGATTGCGGAGCTAAAGGATGGCGATAGAGTTCTGCTGCTCGAAAGTTGCAATCACCATACCTCGTGCGATGACATAGGTAGGGTTAAGATTCCCCGATGGATTTCGAATTTTACGGGGAAGCAGCTGGAGTACGATGTTGTGGCCGGTTTGGATACTTTACCCAGAGATATTAAGGAGTATGCATTGGTGATTCAGTGTGGCGGTTGCATGATTACCCGTAAGCAGATAGTGAACAGGCTCCGTCCGGCGATTGAGGCCGGAATTCCGGTTACTAATTACGGAATGGCCATTGCCTATGTGCAGGGAATTTACCAGCGAGCCATAACTCCGTTTACGTCGAGTGCAATTTCGAAAGCCGATTACCTTTAACGGTTGAAGAATTTTTTGGTGAGTAGAACTCTCCAGTATTGATATTACTGAGGATCGACATCGGCAGAGATTATCAAAGCATATAGCTCTTTACGCTGCTTTAGGTTGCTGATGTAGTAGTTGATTAATTCCTTGATTCGACCGAGAGGTTGCTCGCGGCCTATTTTTATAAGAATATTCATTATGTGTAGCCCTTGCACCCTTGCGATAAGCGGCTGTTCGGGGCCAAGGACATTTTCGCCTAAGCTGTGCTTTAGCCCATTTGCCATAAATTCTGATGCCTGATTGAGTAGCGTCTTATCCTTGTGCTTTAAGGTTAGGTTGATAAGCCTATAGTGCGGAGGGTAGTGAAAGTTCTTTCGCTCTTCGATTTGCGATGCGTAGTGCTCGAGGTAATCCTGCTCAATAATCTGCTTAATAATTGGGTGATCGGGTAGCGAGGTTTGAACAATAACAAGACCCCGTCGACCTTTTCGGCCAGCGCGGCCACTAACCTGCGACATTAGCTGGTAGCTGCGTTCGAATGCTCTGAAATCGGGGAAGTTTAGCATGTTGTCGGCGTTGAGAATTCCCACCAGGCTAACTCTGTCGAAATCGAGCCCCTTGGTAATCATCTGAGTTCCGATGAGAATGTTGATATGTCCCGACTCAAAGTCGTGAATAATTCTTTCGTAGGCTGTGCGCGACCGGGTTGAGTCCAAGTCGACACGCTCGATAACAGCGTTGGGAAAGAAAATGCCAAGTTCGTCCTCGACCTTTTCGGTTCCAAAACCTTTAGGTTGCAAGTTGCTGCTTCCACAGGCAAGACATTCGTGCGGCTGCTGGTACGAGTATCCGCAGTAATGGCAAACCAGCTGGTTGGTTGATTTGTGGTAGGTGAGCGTGACATCGCAATGCTCGCAGTGAGGCACCCATGCGCACTCGCCACATTCGATAAACGGAGCAAAGCCACGTCGGTTTTGGAATAAAATTACCTGCTCGTTGTTGGCAAGAGCCTTATCTATCTCGTTAAGTAGCGTATCGCTAAAGTGCGATTTCATTTGCTTACGCTTTCGGGCGTCCCTAACATCAACAATCCTAATTTCGGGTAACTCAATTCCCCGAAAACGCTCGGTTATCTCTACCAGACTGTATTTTCCTGTTCTTGCGTTGAAGTAGGTTTCTATTGATGGAGTTGCGGTTCCCAGCAATACCTTGGCATTGTGGATAGATGCCAGCACAATGGCGGCATCGCGAGCATTGTATCGGGGTGCTGGATTGTACTGTTTGTAGGTGTTTTCGTGCTCCTCGTCGACAATTATTAACCCTAAATTTTTAAAGGGCAGAAAAATGGATGACCTAACACCAAGAATTATATCGAAATTAACCAGACTTGAGCTTGAGGCAAGCACTCCATTGTACACTTCGACCCGCTGAGAGTCGCTGAATTTAGAGTGATATACGCCAACTTTATTTCCAAATATTTTACGCAGCCGGTTAATTATTTGTGCTGTGAGCGCAATTTCGGGAAGAAGGTAAAGAACCTGTTTGCCATTTTTAACGGCCTCCTGTATTAAATGTATGTACACCTCGGTTTTGCCGCTTGATGTTACGCCGTGCAGCAGAGTAACGTTGCGATTCTCGAACTCATTATTTATTTGGGTTAGCGCTTGCTGCTGTATCTTGTTTAAAACGGCAGGCTTTGAGGTGTCGATATCATCGTTTTGGAGCCGCGAGATGGCTTGCTCTTCCTGAACTAGAACTCCTTTCTGAATTAGAGTGATTAGTACGCTTGGGCTGACATCGACCTTTTCGAGGATTTGCTTTTTGGGAACTTTGCAGCTTAGCATGTTGGATTTGTCGCTGGCACACGATAATAGTCCCATTATTAATCGTTGCTGGGCTGGTGCGCGTTTCATTCCATCGAGAAGAGCGTTTAGCGCGTCGTTGGTTCTAAACTCTTCGGCCAACGATACCGTATATTCAGTTTTTTGTTGATACTCGTTCTCGATTTCCTCGCTGATATTTAGAACCTGCTTGTTTAGTAGCGATTTAATTACACCCATCGGATTCTTGAAATCGACCTTCGAGACAATATCCTGAATGGTAAGTTTTTTCTTGCTGTCGAGTAAATGAAGGATTATTTGCTCATTGTCGGTTAGCTCTATATCCTCGAACTCGCTTTTCCCGATGTAGGTGTCGCTCTCCATTTTAAGTGCCGAAGGCAATGCGGCCTTCATGACCTCGCCTAACGTGCACATGTAGTAATCGGCAATCCATTCCCAAAATTTGAGCTGCGATTGCAGAACGATGGGCTCGTCGTCGATGATCTGGAGAATATCCTTAGTTTGATACTTTTCGGGGGCTTGTTGGTGAGTACGATAAATGATGGCGGCGTAAAGTTTCTTTTTCCCAAAAGGCACAATAACCCGCATGCCAACCTTAATATCACCTGCTAAATTATTGGGAATTGAGTAGGTGAATGTTTTAGGCAGAGCAAGAGGAAGAATTACGTCGGCAAACCAACTGTTGGACATCGTTCAATCTATTCAATGCAACAGCGAAGATAGACAATTTAGATGACTATCCTCGTTATTGAATGTTATAGAGAGAAAGTTTAGTCGATATCTTTTACCTCGATTTTTACAATTTCGTATCCTTTAATTGCCTCCTTTGTTGCGTAGGCAACCCCCGCGAATACGAATGCAAGACCGATAAAGAAAAGAATTATTGATATAGAGAATCCCGAATTGCTGTTTTTGAAAAGACTATTCACTCCAATTGTTATGCAATTGAGAATAAAAAAGGCAACCGCTACAGTATACGAAACAACAGCATTGCGTACTAGCTTAACTCTGTAAATCAACTTGCCAATTTGCATATTGATGTTTGCAAGTCGTTTTTGGTCGTGCGATGAAATAGTGTTTTGGCGTTCGGCTTTTTTTAGAGTTCTTTTTTCCTCATCCAAATTACGAATTCGTCCCACAACCACAGAATACTTATTATTCATCCCAAGCAGAAAAAGCCCGCAGCAGTTCAACATTACGCCTGGGGCAAGCATTAACTTAATAATTTCTACAGCATCCATATCTCCTAATTTTTACCGCAAAAAACGCCATGAAAAGAGCTGCAAAGTTAGTAGAAATTGAAAAGAATGTTCCTCTTGTGTTGTAAAACTATAGATGTGGCGGAAATTAAATAAGATGATAATTCGGAAGTGCTTAATGATTATTGAGTTCGGAAATTCTTTTTGCAACATTTTCCATTAGCCATTGCGGTGTGGACGTTGCTCCTCCAATACCAACGTTCTCGATTCCGATAAACCAACTTGCATCTATTTCGTTGGGCGAGGAAACGAAGTAGGAGCGAGGATTGGCTTGCTTACAAGCATTGAAAAGCATTTTACCGTTGGAACTTTTTATTCCGCTGACGAAGATTAGCACATCGTGTTTTGCGGCAAAATCGGCCAGTTCGTTTTTGCGGTTGGCAACTTGTCCGCATATTGTGTTGTTTACGTTTAATGGTATTGCTGAATTGACGAAAATCTCGCTCATTCGTTTTTTGATTTCTTCAACAATTTGAATGAAAACCTCTGGTTCTTTTGTGGTTTGCGAGAATATGGTTATTGGGTTGGCAAAGTTTATTAGATCGAGATCGTTGGTTGTTTCAACAACAATGGCATTGCCGTTGGTTTGCCCTACAAGACCGATAACCTCGGCATGTCCCTTTTTTCCGTAAATGATAACGGTACCGTTGAGTTGCTGCATGTTGAGCCATGCGTTGTGAACCCTTTGCTGAAGTTTGAGAACAACAGGGCAGGTGGCATCTACCAATTCGATATTGTTTTGCTTAGCCAGTTCGTAGGTTGAAGGTGGCTCGCCATGAGCCCGGATGAGAACTTTTTCCCCTTTTAGCTTACTTAATTGATTGTGCGATATAACCTTTAATCCGATATTCTGTAGCCGTTTAACCTCCTCCTCGTTGTGAACAATATCGCCTAAGCAGTAAAGAGCTCCATTGCTGCCGATTTTATTTTCGGCAGTTTGAATCGCCTTTACAACTCCAAAGCAGAACCCAGAACGAGAATCAATGTCAATCTTCATAGATCAGTTTCGGTTTATTTCACAACAAATAGATTCCGATAAAGTTTATCGAATTTTTTCGTTTACCATATTTTCGACCCATTTCATTTGCTCGTCAACGGTCATGTGGCTATTGTCGAGTATTATGGCATCATCGGCTTTGCGCAAAGGAGCAATGTCGCGGGTTTGGTCGAGATGATCGCGTTCACGAATATTTTCGAGAACTTCTTCCATGGTAATATCGATGCCTTTCTCGATTAGTTCCTTTAGCCTGCGTTCTGCTCGAATAATAGGATCGGCTGTCATGAATATTTTAAGTTCGGCATTCGGAAATACCACAGTGCCAATATCTCTGCCATCCATAACAATGCCCTTGTTTTCACCTAGTTTTCGCTGAAGTTCAACCATGCGCTCGCGAACTTCGGATATGGCTGCCACAATGCTAACCAGATTTGCGATTTCGGGCTTGCGAACTTCGTTTTCAACCACCTTGCCGTCGAGCGTAATTTCGTAGATGTTTTTTTCGGGGTTTAAGCTAAAGCCAACTTCTATATTTGAGAGTATTTCTTTGTATTTATTGGGATCTACCTTGCCTTTTTCGATGATGCCCTTTTGCGCGAAAGCCAAAGTTACGGCACGATACATTGCGCCACTATCGATGAAAAGGTAGTTTAACTTTTTTGCGATTTGCTTGGCGAATGTGCTTTTTCCGCACGATGAGAATCCATCAATTGCTATAATTATTTTCTTATCCATTTATGCTGATTTTTGCCTTGCAAAAGTATCACAAAAGGATGATAAGTTAAAGCCCAAATTATATTTAGTGTTTTTTAAAGAAGTTGTCGAGATCGGTTGTGATGGCAAAATGATTTGTGGCGCCAGCAAGGTGAAGTGTAGCTCGGCTATAGTTAATGTGGAATTTCGAAATTTTAATACCAATACCCCAGCTAAATCCTACTGTTGATACATTTTCTTTTATTTTAAGTTCGTTTCGACGTTGGTAGTTGTAGCCAAAACGGAGGTAGAAGTTACGGACAGGAATAAATTCAGCGCCGACTATAACGTGGCTCATAAACTCTCGTCCTATTCTTTTAGATAGGCTTGGAGAGCTGCTCTCGGTTTCATCAAATGCCGATTCTTCGGTAAACGTTTCGGGTTCGTAGTAGAGATCCATATTTTGAAGTTGTTGTAGGGTTACAACAAACCTAAATGGAGCGTGTGCAAGTTTCTTGCTGATTCCGGCAATAATCTCGAATGGTAAAGGTTCGTGGGTATCTGGCGTGTAGGTTTTAATCATTGCGCCAATATTCTTAAAAGTAATTCCTGCGGAAAATAGTCCGTTCTTTGAACGATAATTTCCGGCTATGTCGGCGGCAATTCCCCACGATGTATATTTCTCGAGATGCGAATAAACAGGCTTGATAGATATTCCAACGCTAAAGCAGGTGTCTATTGTTCTGGAGTAAGATAGACTAATGGCCATTTCCGAAGCGGTAAATGTTCCTAGTGTTGTGCCTGTTTCGTCGGCTCTGGTAAATGAACCGTATCCAATTCGTTGGCCACCAATGGCAAATGTTCCAATGTTTTTATAAACTCTTGCATAGGCAAATGTTCCGTACTGAATGCCTGCGTAGTATTTTACGTACGATAGTGTTAGGTTGTTGTGCATGCTGGAGTCCAGCAACGATGGGTTTTGGAATATGGTAGATAAATCGGATTCGTCGAGTGTGGCTAATTTGCCACCAAGAGCAGTGGCTCGAGCCGACGTTGGCAAACTTAAAAACTGGTACGTACCCTCGCCACTAACCTGAGCAAACAGCGTTTGTGTTGATAAAAGTAAAGTAAAGATTAGTGGTATATATTTTTTTAGCATTGCCATCAAATTCGTTGCAAAGGTAATTATTTTGCTATAATCTTTAGTTAAACTGAAATATGTCGAAAATATTGTGTTATGAGAGTTGGGATATGTTCTGAAAGGTTGGCTGGATCTAACATCTCAAATGCATTTAGCAAAGATTAAGTATGAGTTTTTTTAAAAAAGTTGTGTCCAAATGGTTTATTTGTAAATTTGCAGGCTCTTTTAAAATTAGGACAATTGAATACAACTCTCGAAAAGGTATTATTTATTGTAAATCCAATATCTGGTACTGGGCATAGAGGTGATTTTACTAAAAACGTTAGTTTGAAGCTAGATCCTCTCCAGTTTGTACCTCATGTCGAGTTTACGAAGTGTCCGGGCGATGCAAGTTCTATTGCCCGAAAAGCCGTAGCAGATGGAATACGTTGGGTTGTTGCTGTTGGAGGTGATGGTACCGTGAATGAGGTGGCTAGAGAATTAGTCAATACTCCTGCGGCTTTAGGGATTATACCTCGTGGTTCTGGAAATGGCATGGCTCGTCATTTGGGTATTCCTATCAATGTAAATAAGGCAATTAATGTGTTGAATCATGGCCGGATTGCATTGGTTGACTACGGAACCTTGAATGATATTCCTTTCTTTTGCACGGCAGGTATTGGTTTTGATGCTTATGTTGGAGATAAGTTTTCTAGAATAGGAGGGCGAGGATTCTCAAACTATATTAAGACAACAATTGTTGAGTACATAAATTATAGACCTACCTTATATAAAATTTGGGTAAATAACGAGTATATCGAGAAAGAGGCTTTTCTGATAACAATTGCAAATGCATCGCAGTGGGGAAATAATGCTTTTATTGCTCCAGAGGCCGATATGCAGGATGGATTGTTGAATGTTACAATTATTTCTCCTTTTCCAAAACTTTTAGCTCCGACAATTGGAATACGGCTCTTTAGCAAGAAAATTGATAGTTGCCGTTATGTGGAGAGTTTTAAGGTTAAGGAAATTGTGATAGAAAGGCCAATTAGCGATTGTGTCCATTTTGATGGAGAACCTTCTGTAATGGGGGATAAACTTCATGCAAAAATTTGTCCGCAAGCCCTTAAAGTTTTTGTACCCTAAGTTACTCTTGTGCTGTTTTTGTCTGGATCAAAAACTCTTCGCCTACTACTACGGTAATTGCCTCGGGAAGAATTGTGAAACGGAATGGTGATTCGCCTAGCGATTCGCCATCGGCCTCAAGCATGATTACTGGGTCGCTGGTAATCTCAATGACGGAGCCTCTGTAGTTTGATATTTTGGGGTGTGCAAGGATTGTCCCATTGTATAATCTGTGAATATTCTTTATTACCCCCAGTTTGTCGATTTTGCGAATTAAGGTTATGTCGTAAAGTCCATCGTTTAGAATAGCGTTAGGCGCTTGCATCATTCCTGCACCATTGTATTTGCCAATGCCAAGTGTTAGGCTAAATACTCTTTCCTGAATCGAACTTCCATCAATGGTTACATCGATTTTAGTAGTGCGATACCAGATAAGAGCTTTGAGTAGACTTATCAGGTAGAGTATGGTACCTCGTTTCCCTAGATCTTTTAGTCGGTTTGTTCTTCTGGCCACTTCGGCATCGAAACCAATTCCTGCTGCATTGGCAAAGTACCTAGAATGATTTATCATGGCCTCCCAGTATTCAACCTTTCCAACATCTTGCTTGAAAGTGTGCTCAGATTTGATAGCCTTGATGCAATCCTCGTATCCACTGGGAATTTTGTATGTGCGAAACCAGTCATTCCCGGTACCAACTGCAATAACACCAATTGTGATTTGATCTGGTGAAAGTCGTTTTTGTATGAAAATTCCGTTTAAAACTTCGTTTAGAGTACCATCTCCTCCTAGGGCAACTATTTTAGTATAGCCGTTGTTAATAGCTTTGACCGTTATTTCTACAGCATGATGTTTAAACTCGGTAAATGCAACCTTATAGTCAACATCATACTTGGCCAACAATCTTTCGATTGCAGGCCAGTCTTTTTTACCCTTGCCACCACCAGCACGCGGGTTTGCAATGATGAACCAGTTCTTGTTCAATGATTTAAAATTTTTTGCATCGAAATTCAGGGTGCAAATATAATATATTGAATGAATTAGTTGTTCTGGTTGTTTTTCCCTTGAGATTATTTCAAAAGATTTTCTATTTTTGCAAATGTTGCTGGCTTTGAGTATTTGTTAATAACTTGTTAGTAACACACCAATTTTTGTTCATATTCAACCCATTTCGAACTTTGATTGGTAACTTAATGATATGTATTTTTGAGCCCTGTTTTAAAAACTTTGGAAATGGCAAAAGTAATCGCATTAGCAAATCAAAAAGGCGGAGTAGGAAAGACTACTACAGCCATCAACCTTGCAGCAAGTTTAGCGGTTTTGGAAAAAAGAGTTTTGTTGATTGATGCAGATCCACAGGCAAACGCAACGTCTGGAACTGGTTTCGATCTTCGAAACATAAAGACCAGTATTTACGAATGTATGGTTGACGAGGTTAATCCAAGCGATATAATCCTTAATAGTGAAATAAAGGGATTGGATTTGATTCCTTCGCATATCGACCTTGTTGGTGCTGAAATAGAGATGCTCAACTTGCCAAATCGAGAGAAAATTCTAAAGGGAGTTATTGAAAAGATTCGAGATAATTATGATTTTATTTTGATTGACTGTTCTCCATCTCTTGGTTTAATAACCGTTAATGCGCTTAGTGCTGCCGATTCTGTTATTATTCCGGTTCAGTGTGAGTATTTTGCGCTTGAAGGACTTGGGAAACTTCTAAACACAATCAAAATAATTCAGACTCGTCTTAATCCCGAATTGCAGATTGAAGGGTTTTTGTTGACCATGTATGATGCTCGTTTGCGTTTGTCGAATCAGGTTGTTGAGGAGGTTAAGAAGCACTTCCAGCAAATGGTTTTCGAAACCATTATTCAACGTAACATTAAGTTGAGCGAAGCTCCAAGTTACGGAAAACCAGTTATTCTATACGATGCAGCTTCAACTGGTTCGGCCAATTATGTCAACTTGGCTCGTGAATTGTTGCAAAAGAATAATATGACAAATATTGATAATGGACAAAAAGTAGTAGAATCGTAAATGTATAGGTAGGAGAATTAGTTATGTCAAAAAAAATGGCTTTAGGTCGGGGTTTAGGAGCACTTATTGAGGATGCTGCCATTGATTCTACCAAAAATAGCACAGAGGAAGTAGTTAAGCATGTTGTAACGGAATTGGTTAATGAGATTGAAGTCGATAAAATAGATTTAAATCCATATCAGCCTCGTACACATTTCAACGAGGAAGCTTTAAAGGAGTTATCTGAATCAATACAGAAGTTAGGCGTTATTCAGCCAATTACTGTGCGTGCGCTAGATGGTAGATATCAACTTATATCAGGTGAGCGTCGTTTGAGGGCTGTTAAACTTGCTGGATTAAAGACAATTCCTGCGTTTACAAGAACAACCGATGATCAAGGAATGCTTGAGATGGCCTTGGTTGAAAATATTCAACGCGAGGATCTCAATGCTATTGAGGTTGCCATTAGTTATCAGCGTTTGATTGAAGAGTGCGCATTAACTCAAGAAACGTTGGCCGATAGGGTTGGTAAAAAACGAGCAACTGTAACAAATTATCTTCGATTATTGAAACTGCCCGCTGAGATTCAGGTTGGAATTAGCGAGTTCAAGATATCGATGGGACACGCAAGGGCTTTGGTTAATGTCGATGATCTAGATCTTCAGTTAAGTATTTATAGCAAAATTATTGAGGAAGATCTTTCGGTGCGTAAGGTTGAAGAACTTGTGCGTGATTCGCAAAATCATAAAGGTGCTAAAGAATCAAAGCCAAAGAGTAATGCTAATCTAGGTGAATCTGAAATTGTTCTCCGTGAGCATTTGACCAATAAACTAGGGTTGAGAGCCGATGTTAAGCCCGGAGGAAAAGGCGATGGTAAGATTGTGATCTCCTACAATAATTCTGAAGAATTAGACGTTATTCTGGAGAAGTTTATAAAGATTGAGGAGTAGTTTTTTTATCCCCCAGCAAATAGCCTTAAGGATTGAAAACAATTGCTATTATAACTAAGTTAGGCCGACGAATTCTTGCAGGAAAGTCGGCCATTCTGATTTTATTATTTTTGTTGATTTCGGTTGGTGTATATTCTCAGGATAAAGACACTAAGAAAACCCCTCCGAAAGACTTTACTGCCCGAGTTTGGCTTGGATCGCAGGTGCTTCCGGGGTATGGACAAATAGTGAACAGGGATTACAAGAAATTGCCTGTTTTCTATGGTGGTATGGGGAGTATGCTGTATCTAGGAATTAATGCCAATAAGAGTTATTTGCATCACCTTTATGCATACAATTTGGCTTCTTCATTATCACCAGATAAAGAGCGTTTGAAAATTAAAATGGTAGAGCATCGCCAAAGGCGAAATTTATATTTTGTTGCAGCAGGTGCTTTTTACATGGCAAGCGTGGTGGATGCCTTAAACGTATATAACAAAGGAAAGCATTCGCCGGTTAATGCAACAATCTTTTCGACATTGATTCCTGGTTTGGGACAAGCATACAACAAAAAGTATTGGAAAATTCCAGTTATCTATGGAGGATTGTCAACTTTCTATTTTATTGCAAGCTGGAATAATAGAGGGTACAAGCGTTTCAAAACTGCTCTTAAGTATAATATAGATGATGATCCTAATACTATTGATGAGTTTAATGGTCAGCGAACAGATACGGAGTTGCGTTACTATATGAATTCATATAGACGTAACCGAGATTTGTGTATTCTTGGGTTTACGGTTGTTTATGTCCTAAACATCTTAGATGCAAACGTAGATGCCCATCTATATGATTGGAATGTTGACGATAACCTCAGCTTTAGAGTAGAACCAACTGTTGTAAATTCAGAGGTGGCTTTAACTGGTTCTAGTGCCCCAGTATTTGGTTTATCCTGTCAACTTACCTTTTAATTAACATTATAATCTTGTAATTTTTATTATAGTTGCAACAAGCTTACTATATTTGTTGTTGGATAGTTTATATACCCATAAATATTAACCTATGAGGAAGTTTTACGTTGTGCTTGGGCTGCTGCTTGCTACTATTGGTGTTGACGCACAGAGTAATGATCAGTTTTCTCCCGATTCGCTTGTTGGAGATACAATTCTAGATGAAGAGATCAATGAGAATCTAGATAGTTTATTAAATCTATGGTATGTTCAGCAATCAATTGATTCTAATAGTATGGTAATTGGTGTCGAAAGCGATAGTGTTGGCTTGGCCGATTATCCCGATTCGTTTTATATTAAGCGGTTGCAAAGTATCAATTCGTTAATTGAATTGCCTTATAACCATATAGTAAAGAACTTTATCAACGTATATACCCAGAAGAAAAAAGATAAGGTTGAGGTAATGCTTGGTCTAACAGACTATTACTTCCCAATTTTTGAGGAGATTCTGGATCAGTATCAACTTCCTCAGGAATTGCGTTTTTTGCCAGTTATTGAATCGGCTTTAAATCCACGTGCAGTATCTCGTGCCGGTGCAACGGGATTATGGCAATTTATGTATGGAACTGGCCGTAGGTATAATCTTACCGTTAATTCTTATGTTGATGAGCGCCGTGATCCGATTGCCGCAAGTCATGCTGCTGCTCGATTTTTGAAGGATTTATACTCTATCTATAAGGATTGGACATTGGTGATTGCTGCATATAACTGTGGCCCTGGCAATGTTAATAAGGCTATTCGTCGTTCAGGTGGAAAACGGAATTACTGGGATATTTACTACTATCTTCCAAGGGAGACTCGCGGGTATGTTCCTGCTTTTATCGCAGCAAACTATACCTACTATTTTTATCGCGATCATAATATCAATCCACAACCCATAAATATACCACCAACAACCGATACTTTAATGGTTAAGGATTTACTCCATTTAAAGCAAGTGGCAGAGGTTTTGGATGTTCCTTTAGACCTTTTGCGCGATCTAAATCCGCAGTATAAAATGGATATTGTACCAGCAAAGGATCGTTCCTATATTCTACGGTTACCTTTAGATGCTGTAGCTGGGTATATCGATCGTGAAAAGGAAATTTTTGCATATAAGGATAGTGTATTCTTTAATCCTAAAAATGTGATTGTTCCATCTCGATATAATTCTTCTTATCAGTATGATGTTCCATCTGGATCTATTCGTTATGTATACAAAGTAAAGGAGGGCGATGTTTTAGGAGCAATTGCAATGCGACATGGTGTATCTGTTAATCAATTGAAGTCATGGAATAATATTAGAAAAAATATAATTCGTATTGGACAGCGGCTTGTGATTTATATTCCCGAGCGAACTGCCAATAAAATGGGACTTAAGGCTGATAAAAGTAAAACATAGTTGTAGTATATAAATGTTATTTAAAGAGACGAATGTTTTTCGTCTCTTTTTTATTGTTATTTGTTTTTGGCGTATTTTTATAAAAGTATACTATTGGTATTTGGATAATTTTTTTGATATGAAAAAAATAGTTAGATGTTTCCTCGTACTTCCTATTATATTCGTTTTTGGATGCACTGTTGTTAAGCAATCAACGTTAGATATTTCTATTTCTTCAGATCAGTTTGCTTTTGTGGAGTTTATCCAATCCACATCGGGCAAAGTATTAAAGGGAACACCTCCTCAGGGAAAACGTATTGACCGTCCAATCTATAGGTTTAATGTAGACGATAGATCAATTCGTGTTAATGGCAGCCTCGATTTTTCAATCGATTCATTGAAGGTTTTGTTGGGATCCGTAAAAGTTTTGAAAGGCACCGCTGGTAACGGTGCATCCTCAGCATTAATAGGTGTAAATTACTTGCCTTACAGATATTCTAATTTTGAGATAGTAGGTATCGATCCCACCAACCTTAGTGTAATGGTTGATAATGTGAAGCATGATATTAGGGTTGGACAGGAGTGGCAGAAATCGGTGACAGTTACTGATACTTTGAACTTCAATGGAGCGGTTATTGTTGAAAATACAATTGTAACTAGAATAAAATTTCATGGTTTATTATCTAAAGCATCATTGAAAAAAGAATGAGGTGATTGTAGATGCTTTGGATATTATGAGTTAATGTGGCAAACGCTTTGTCTTTTATCTCTAACTAAATAATATAAAGATGAGAAAGATTGTAATGCTAACTCTTCTTGCATTGGTGGTATTGCCTTCAATAGCGCAGGAATCTGAAGAAAAAAATGTACTTAAGATAAACACCTTGAGTTTAATTGTGGGTACAGGTTCAATATTTTACGAGAGAGAATTTTCTGATAATCTTTCTGGTCAGATGGGAGCTGCTTATCTCAACTACAAGATTGGTGATACAGAATTTTCTGGTCTTATTCTCACGCCCGAGGTTCGTTTTTATCCCAGAAACAATGCAATTGATGGCTTTTATGTTGCGCCATATATACGTTATCAGAATTTTTCTTTAGAGGATGGAGAGTATAAAGCAACTTACTCGAATTTTGGAGGGGGAATCTCTTTGGGTCGACAATGGGTAACAGATTCCGGTTTTACCATGGATTTATTTTTTGGTGCTCATTACACTTCTGGAAAGATTGATGTGGATTCTGGTACCGAGGATGATTTTGATGTCTCTAATTTTGATGGTTTTAGAACGCGCGTGGGGTTTTCGATCGGTTTTGCATTTTAGTATCTAGTGCCAAATAGAAAAAGAGGCATCTTAACTGGATGCCTCTTTTGTTTAAGGAATTTTATATTCCTAATCGTTTTCTTAATGTTTTGCTTTGTTCTTCGAATCCTGGCTTCCCGAGCAGTGCAAACATGTTTTTTTTGTATGCTTCAACACCTGGTTGATCGAATGGATTAACATCGAGTACATAGCCACTTATTGCACATGCCCTTTCGAAGAAATACAGTGTGTATCCAATCCAGTAGGCCGATAGTTCTGGAATGCTAATAGATATACATGGTACACCTCCGTCGTTATGGGCAACAATGGTTCCCAGCACGGCCATTTTATTAACTTCGGAATAACGTTTTCCAGAAAGGAAGTTAAGTTGATCTAGATTTTCTGGATCGATAGGGATATTCAACTTATTTGTAGGATTCTCTACCGAGATTACGGTTTCAAACATTAATCGCTCACCTTCTTGGATGTATTGTCCCATTGAGTGAAGATCTGAGGTGAAGTCAACCCCAGCAGGGAAAATGCCTTTGTTTTCTTTGCCTTCACTTTCACCGTAAAGTTGTTTCCACCATTCGGTTAGGTAATGTAGTTTTGGTGTGTAGTTCACCATAATTTCTACATTTTTTCCTTTATTGTAAAGAGCATTGCGAGCTGCAACATATGCACATGCTGGATTTTGTTCGAAAGCAATCTTGGCCGAGGTGTCATTTTCTGCTTTTACGGCACCTTCAACAAGTTTTTTAATATCGAATCCTGCAATCGCAATGGGAAGAAGTCCCACTGGAGTTAAAACTGAGTAGCGTCCTCCAACATCGTCGGGGATAACGAAGGTGCGATATCCTTCAGTATCGGCAAGTTTTCTTAATGCACCTTTCGAATGATCTGTGATTGCTACAATTCTACTTGAAGCTTCCGATTTACCTACTTTATTCTCTAAATGTTGCTTTAACAAACGAAAAGCAATTGCAGGTTCAGTTGTTGTTCCTGATTTTGAAATTACTACAATTGAATAGTTCTTTCCATTAAGAAGTTGGAGCAATTCTGCATGGTAATCTTCACAAATGTTTTGCCCTGCAAAAATGATATGAGGATTACCGTTGTTTTGAAGTTGTGAGAAACTATTTCCCATAGCTTCAATTACGGCTTTAGCGCCAAGGTATGATCCTCCAATACCAATAACAACTACAATTTCGCTCTTGTTTCGTAATTCTTGTGCGACCTTATCAATTTCTGAAAGTTGGGCATTAGTAATGCTGCTGGGGAGGCTTAGCCAACCTAAGAAATCGTTGCCTTTCCCAGATTTATTCTCCAACTTACTTTGACTCTCCTCTATTCTCGTTTTGAATGAGTTCACTTCCTCCTTGCTCACAAAGTCGAAAATGTTGTTGAGATTAACCTTTAATTCACCCATTGTATTAATGTTTTAGTTATAAATTAATTCTTACTATTAAGTGGGGTTTACTTAATTTTGTTCGCAAGATCTTTTTGTAGTGTATTGTAATTTTCTAACAAATTAGTTTCGCTGTAAACAATTTTAGTTTTCAGGAAATCTCGAAGATCTGCGAAAATCATTTTATTTGTTCTAATATCTTTTTCCGATTCAAACGATTTGTTAGAGATACTGTTTAGAGTGTGTTGCTTAACAAACGCCCGGTAGTACTCCTGAAACTCGTATACTCTAGCTATTTCAGAAACCGTGTTAATGTCCATATGTGCAATGGCTTGAGTTAGTTTTGCTGTTTCCCAAGCCGTTGAATTTATCAATTGAAAACTCAATTCTCCTATACTTTCCGAGGGTATTTTCCCTTGGTCAACATGAATTAATATGTTTTCTATCTTTGATAAAATTACCTGATGAGAGTCGAGCATTTCCTGAACTCTGGCCGAGTTGTTTTTTACTTCGACTAGAATATTCTCTAGCGATTGTTTTACTAATTTTTTGTTATCGTAGTTTTCCTTCCACTGATTAAGCATCAACCCTAAAAAAATTGCAAAAGAAATAGATACAAACTCGAATAGAAGTTTTTTGTATGTGATGTTGTCTTTGGTTTTCATTAGCGTAATTGAAAGGTAATAACGATTTTTATTACTTTAGTTTATCAGTAAGTAGTTTCATCTCTATTGCTGGTGAGATGTTTTCGTAAAGAATGTTGTAAACAGCATCAGCTATAGGCATCTTAACATTGTATTTTGAGTTAATCTCTTTAAGACACTTCGATGCATTGTAACCCTCGGCTATCATGTTCATCTCCATTATGGTCGATTTTACAGAATATCCTTTACCAATCATGGCACCGAATGTTCGGTTTCGGCTAAATTGAGAATAAGCAGTAACCAGCAAATCACCTAAATAGGCAGAGGTGTTCATTCTCCGCTTGCTTGGATAGGTTTTTTTGAGGAACCGTTCTATCTCACGTTGCGAGTTACTAATAAGTACCGATAGAAAATTATCGCCATATCCTAGTCCATGGGCAATACCTGCGGCAAGTGCGTATATGTTTTTAAGAACAGCACTGTACTCAGTTCCATATATATCGGTTCCCACATTGGTTTTGATATAGTGTGAATCGAATAGTGTTGCAATCTCCTTGGCGTGGTTAATGTCCTTGCAGGAGAATGTTAGGTAGGAAAGACGTTCCAGAGCAACCTCCTCGGCGTGACTAGGTCCGCTAATGATTCCAATTTGGTCGAAAGGAACATTATGTATGCGATTGAAATATTCTGCAATGGTGCTATCGTCCTCAGGAACGATACCCTTAATTGCCGATACAATAAACTTATTTTCGAGGCTGACATTTAGCGGCTCCATCCAAATTTTAATGAACGATGCTGGTACAACAAAAACTAGAACATCGGAATTTTCGATGGTCTCGTTTAGGTTATTGCTTATCTTCAGTTTATTTAGATCGAATTGAACAGAACTTAGGTAGAATGGATTATTTCGGTACTTTTTAAGATGATCTATAATTTCAACCTCGCGAATGTACCATCCCAATGATGTTTGCGATTCGTGAAGTATTTTTGCGATAGCTGTTGCCCAACTTCCGCTTCCAATTACCGAAACTCTTTTTGTACTTTCCATTTTGTTAGCCAATATAAGGTTTGTGCTGATTATGATTGAAATGGTGATAATTTAAAGATAAGGTTTTTGTTTTTTTACAGTTGCACCGTGTTTTCTTCTTTTTAATGTTTTTGTTAGAACTCGATGGTGCTGTAGATTTGTTACAACTTGCTAATTGAAGCAGGAGTAAGCCAAAAACTAAAATTAATGTAATTTTACCAAATCGTTTAATTGCCGATTTTAGCATTTTCCCTATTGTCTTAAAACTGCGAAGGTACAAAGTTTTTTAGGTAAAATAAAGTTTTTGTAGTGTGTTAAAATGCGAATTGCCTATACATGTTGATTTACAACGTTTGAGTTAACGTTTGTTTTTTTGTAGAATGAATTTTTAATCACTCACGTGTTAACCTCTGTCCGTAAATCGATGGCCAATGAAATGTGGGCAAAGGGCTGGGGGATTTACCAATAAAAAGTGGTTATAAGATTAATTATTTCGCGGAAATAATCTCTTTCGCTCTTTCAACTGCTAAATCAAACGATGCCAAAATATTTGCTTTTCCAACAAGGAATTCAACTCGACTTTTTTCAAGATCTTTTCGAACGCTATCTCTAACTCCCGATAGAATCACCTTAGTTCCAGTTCTCTGTATATTTTGAATGGCATCTTTCAGGTTGTTAATTCCAGTAGAATCGACAAAAGGAACGTGTCTCATCCTTATAATCATCACTTTGGATCGTTCTCCCAAGCTTTTAAGAATGGTACTGTATTCTTTTGCCGAGGCAAAGAACAATGGCCCACTAATTTCGAATACTCTAATCTCTTTTGGAATGTCGGGATATCTCTCAACAATATCGTTATCAACTTCGTGATGAACCTTACTGTTGATTTCGGCCATTCGTTTCATGAATAGTAATGCTGATAGAACTATTCCAACCTCAATGGCAACAGTCAGATCGACAAGAACTGTTAAGAAGAATGTGACAAGTAGAACGATTTTGTCGAAGTTAGATCCTCTAATAATCGAGACGAAGTTTCTCCACTCGCTCATGTTATAGGATACAACAATTAAAATACCCGCTAAACATGACATGGGAATTAGCTTTGCCCATTTCCCAAAGAATAGCATAATGAGAAGCAGCGTTATTGCATGTATCATTCCTGCAATTGGTGTTTTTGCACCGCTTCTTGCATTGGTTGCCGTACGGGCAATTGCTCCTGTAGCAGGAATTCCGCCAAAGAATGGTGTAACAACATTGGCAATACCTTGTGCTATTAACTCTGTGTTGGAACGGTGATTCGATCCAATCATACCGTCGGAAACAACTGCCGATAGAAGTGATTCAATTCCACCAAGCAATGCAATAGTTAGAGCTGGTGCAAAGTAATAACCAAGTTTAGAAATATCGAAGTTGGGTATTGCAAAGTTGAAACTTTGGGGAATTTCACCAAAGAAACTTTCGATTGTAGTAACTGGTATCGAAAATAGATTTACAACTAAAGTAATTAGAATAATAGCGACAAATGAGCCCGGTATTTTAGTTGTAATTTTTTTGAAATAAACAGATATAAGTATTGTTACAACTGCAATTATAACTGCTGCAGGATTAATTGTGTGCAATGAGTTGAAGTATAATCCCCATTTAGCAATAAACTCTGATGGAACTTTTGTTATTTCTAAGCCTAGTGCATCTTTTATTTGTGTCGAAAAAATAACTAGAGCAATACCACTTGTAAATCCAACAACAAGAGGGTAGGGGATAAATTTAAGTAGCGTCCCGAGTTTAAGCAGACCAAATGCAATTAGCATTAACCCAGCCAAAACTGTTGCTATAATTAGTCCATCGGTTCCGTATTGTTCAATTATTCCATATACAATTACAATGAAAGCACCAGTTGGGCCTCCAATTTGAATTCTACTTCCGCCTAGTGCCGAAATTATAAAACCTGCAATAACCGCTGTGATTAACCCTTTGTCGGGCGAAACACCCGATGCAACGGCAAATGCGATTGCAAGTGGTAGTGCTACAATACCAACAATAATTCCAGCAAATAAATCTTTTGTGAATTGTTCCTTTAGGTAACCTTTCTTTATTACAGTAAATGATTTCGGTTTGAAAATTGGCTCCATGTCCAAAATTTTAAAATTGAAGGTGCAAAGTAACGTAATATTATGCCACGTTATTCTTCGTAAATCATTTTGTTTAACATATGTTTTTGGTAATTTTCGAGGAATTATTTTATGGGTTAACTTATGGAAATCAATGATATTGTTAAGGCTATAATGAGCCGAAGAAGCATAAGGAGTTTTTTGAATCTTTCTGTTAAGAAATCGCAGTTAGAACAAATTATTAAAGCGGGCATGGCTGCTCCTTCTGCTCGAAACATGCAACCTTGGTCGTTTATTGTGGTTACCGATCGAGCGATGCTCGACAAGTTGGGAAATAAGTTGCCCTATGCCAAAATGCTTCTCGAGGCAACTGCTGCAATTATTGTTTGTGGAGTTCCCGATAAGGCAGGCGATAGTCCCGCAGGCTATTGGGTGCAGGATTGCTCTGCGGCTACGCAAAATATTTTGCTTGCAATAGAGGCTTTAGGCTTAGGCGCTGTTTGGACAGGTGTTTATCCTCGCGAGGATCGGATTGCAATTGTGCGCGAAGTATTAGAAATTCCTGAAGGAATATTTCCCTTAAATGTAATTCCATTAGGATATCCCAAAGGAGAACATCAACCTAAGGATAAATTTAAGCCCGAAAATATACACTGGGAGAAATGGTAAACTAAATATCTCCCAGTAGCGTCTCTTTTGTCATGTTCCGGTAATTAGCAGTAAAACCATCGTAAGTTTTCCTTAGATGTTTCATTTCTGGAAGATCTGGTTCTAAATCCAAACCATGATTGTCCAAAATCTCTTCTACGTAAGCAAGAGACAGGTGCTCTGTATTGCGTGCAGGTTGATAGGCTATGCCGTCTGAATTTGTTAGTATAACTTCGTTTATTAGGTTGCATTCGAGCATTGTGTTTAGCAGATTTTGCATTAATCGTTGCGGAAGATGTAGTCTCTTTGAAAGATCTAGGCTAGTTAGCGGTTTGTCTCCACTCTTAAACCGTTTTATAACTGTGGATAAGATTAAAATTGATAATATTTTACGGTTATTGTGACTAATGTGGTTGGTCTCGTGCTCAAATTCATACATCTCAATATTCTGGTAGGCAAAAGAGATCTCAGCACCAAAAAGAACAATTAGCCAGCTGGTTTGTAGCCAGATGAGGAAAAGTGGTAATGCTGCGAAACTACCGTAAATAGCATTGTATTTTGATACGCCTACCTGTAAAAATACATAGGCCCATTGCACAATTATAAATCCCGATCCAGAAATTATACCTGCAATAATACCCGAAGGGTAAGATACTTTGGTGTTTGGCATTGCAATAAAGATAAAACTGAAAAGCACCCATATCAGTACATACGGTAAGAATTGTAAAACAAACATGAGCACTGGACTTACATAGCCAAATAATTCACTTTTTTCAGCAATGGAGCTTATCTGTGTTGCAAGAAATATGTTGATACTGCTTGATGCAATCAATAATATTGGTGCTATAAGCATGATAGATAAATAGTCGGTAAATTTTCGGGTGTATGTTCGGGGTTTTTCAATCTGCCAAATATCGTTGAAAGAATTCTCAATGTTGGTCAAGACTTTCATTACCGACCAGAATAACATCACTATTCCAATACCTGCAATTATACCACCACCAGTTCTAGCTAAAAGCGAATTTGAAAAAGCAATTACTTGATTCATTACTTCTTCTTGCCCTCTAAAGTTGTTGATGACTTGCTGTTCGAGATATTTGTCGAATCCAAACCCTTTTGCTATGCCGAAAATCATTGCAAACACGGGCACAATAGACATCAGCGAGAAGTAGGTGAGTGCCGATGCTTTTATTTGAACCTTGTCTTCGTTAAAACCTCGAAGGGCCAGAAGTATTACTCTAAGGTATTTGAAGGGAAGTTTAAGCTTAGGTGGAATATCATCTAAGTGCATACTCCAAATGTCATGAGTAATAAACTTTTTTATCTTATCGATTAAATGTTTAATGCGACTTTCCTTCTTAGCCATAGTCATTTTTTTTCCGAAGTTACGGTTACATTGATTTTAATGCAAATATTTTTCCTGGTTTGCTAATAATAGCACCAGAAAACTCTAAGTTAAGTAATGCCGAAAGAACTGCCGGTACTGCCACACCTATTTTTATTGAAATTACATCGATAGTTTCCTCTCCATGCTCTTTTAGGTATGCCAGAATCTTTTGTTCGTCAGGATTTAGCGAGTCGAAATCTATAGAGGTTTGTACAATTTTATTTTTGGCATTGGACTTCCAGCCAAGAAAAAATTCAATATCATCTGCGCTTTCAATTAATGCAGCTTTATTTTGCTTAATAAGTTGGTTGCATCCTTTCGAGTATGTTGATGTTACATTGCCTGGAACTGCAAAAACTTCCCTGTTATAGGAGTTGGCAATATCGGCGGTAACCAAAGCACCTCCTTCTTCGGCACTCTCTATAACAACAGTAGCATCGGCTAAACCTGCAATAATCCGATTTCGTCGGAGGAAATTATTTCTGTCGAAAACTGTTTTCGATGCAAAATCTGTAACAAGGGCACCACTATTTACTATTTCTTTTGCAATATTGGTGTGCACGCTTGGGTATATTGTATCTAGGCCGTGCCCTAAAACCGCAACAGTAGGTAGTTGATGTTTAAGTGCCGCTTTGTGAGCTGCGATGTCTATTCCGTAAGCCAATCCGCTTACAATTATTGGATTATACCCTTTTTGCTTCAGTCCATTAACAATCTCATCGCAAATACCTTTTCCGTACGAAGTTGCCTTTCGGGTTCCTACAATGCTAATTATTTTATCAACATTAAAGTTAAAGTCACCTTTTGACTTTACATATAGAGTTACAGGTCCATCTTCGCATTGTTTAAGACGTTCAGGATATTCTGGCTCGGTAAAATATAGAACTTTTATCCCATACTTTTCTATGAATTTTATTTCGGCTTCAGCATTGGCTAGAACCGATTGATTCACAACTTCCGTTGCGATTTTATCTCCAATCCCTGGAATTTTTAGTAGATTTTTTTTTGATTCTCTGAATACCGCATCAACTCCACCGCAGTATGCAATTAATTTCTTAGCATTGATACTGCCTATTTTGGGAATCATCTCAATCCCAATCTGATATATGAGTTTGGGATTGTTCAATTTAGAAATCTTTGACCTTGGATAAGTTATCGAGAGTTTTAGAAAGAAGTTCTTTTTGTTCCTCTGTTACAGAAACAATAGATATTGGAGGATATTTAGATATTTTATTCCCTTTCCGTACAAAGAGTATTAGTTCCTCTTTTAAATGTTTTTTCACGATATCGTATTTGTAAAACTCGTTCTTAGGAATCTCTATCGATATTTTGGGTGATCCAAATGGATTTGTTTTAAAAGTTCTGATGATCATTTTAGTTCCTTCGTCGTTATAGGAGAAATAAGCCGATCCTTTTAGTATAAAGTAAAAGAAGAACAGAAAATAACAGCCAATCACAATTACAATAGCCCATCCACTTGTGATTCCTGTATGTCTTTGGATAAAGTCGGGTAGCGAAGTTATCAGCATCAACACTATATAAATAACCACGAAAATGGCCAGTATCAACTTAACGTTATGAAGTCCATATATTGTAGTTTCGTTGTCGAGTTTCACTGTTTATGGTATTAAATTTCTAATCATTATTTTTCGTGCTGTTTTTTTCGTCTCCTTATTTCTTTCTTGATGTATTTAAGTTCTCTATTGCTTGAAGTTGTTGAACTTTCACGAGATCTTCTCATCAAATAAGGTAGGGCGTCGTATAGCGAACCGTATGGAATGTATTTAACAACGTTGAACCCTTCGTTGGCTAAATTTAAGCTGATGTTATCGCTCATTCCATAAAGTTGGGAAAAGAAAATTCGGTTGTCGCTTTTAGCGATTCTATAGCTTTCCATTAACGATATCATGTAGATAATGCTATCCTCGTTATGAGTTCCACAGTATAGCGAAAGTGAATCGATGTTTGAAATACAGAATTTCACGGCATTGTTGAAGGAATAGTTGATTTCTTCTTTTGTGCTAAATATCGGTAATTTTTGTCCCAATTTTGATGCTTTAGCCTGTTCTTGCTGCGCATATGCTCCACGAACAACCTTTGCACCAAGTATGTAATTGTTTTCAAGGGAGCGTCTGTGGCTAGTGTATAGTTTCTCGAGCATGTCAATTCTATACATCTGAAAACATCTATATACTATCGCTTTTTCTTTGTTGTATTTTTCCATCATTTCCTCAGCTAAGTCGTCGATTGCTGGTTGGTACCAAGACTCTTCTGCCTCAATGATGATTGGCATGTTTCCTTTATAGGCTAGTTGGCATAACGTGTTAAATCTTTCTTTAAACTCAGAAAAAAGAGCATCGTCCTTGCTGTTGAGTAAAGCCTTTTCTGATGCAAGCAAAAGTATTCTAGAATCTATTATGCTCGATGGTTTAAGGTTGATAAAAGCAATTCGAGGATCATTTATTGCAATACTTATTGTTTGGCAAAGTTCATTAAAATTAATGAGAGCATGTCTCTCATTCTTTTCATTTTCTGCCAAATAGTTTAGGATAGAGTAAATCCTGTAATTCGAAAATTTATCAATTATAGGTTTACACTCATCAATGCTTTTCCCTCCAATAAATTGATTGTATATGGTAGGGCGCGCTAGCCAGCCTATCGGGATTTTAAATCTTAAGAATAATCGGACAAATAGATGCCAAGCCCTAATTAAGATAGGATGTGACATGATAAGAAAAATGAACTTTGCCCTACGAAGATTTCTGAGGGACAGGTGTGCAAAAGCAATTTCGGTATTGGTAAGCGAAATCATTTAAATACAATTTCGGATTGTAATAATTAGTCGTGAATATAGATAAAAACTGAAAATAATTAAAATATCCCGTTCAACTTAATAAAATAATAACAAAGGTTAAACCCTTTCGGCTTTATTTAGTTTAATAAGTATCTCTTTTCCAAATATCTTTACAGTCTTCTTTAAAATTATTTGAATTTTATGAAAAAATCAATTACAACCTTGCTTTTTTGTGCATTATATCTTTTGTCAAATGCACAAGTTGCGCCCAAATGGTTACGTTATCCAGTTATTTCGCCTAATGGCGATAAAATTGCTTTTGCGTATAAGGGCGATATTTATATAGTTTCTACTCAAGGAGGTGTGGCTACTCCCATAACATTTAATGAGGCTCATGATTATATGCCTGTTTGGAGTCACGATGGGAAACAAATCGCTTTTGCATCTAATCGGCATGGTAATTTTGATGTTTATGTTGTTAATGCTGAGGGAGGAGAACCTCGTAGACTTACCTTTCACTCTGCCGATGAAATTCCATATTCATTCAGCAACGATGATAAGAGTGTCGTTTTTGGGGCGACTCGTCAGGATATAGTTACACATAGGCAATATCCAACTGGATCTCAACCCGAATTGTATTCAGTTCCATCTGTAGGTGGTAGAGTGGAGTTAGTTTTAACAACTCCAGCTGAGGCTGTTCAGTTTTCTTCCGATGGTAATTTCTTAGTATATCACGATAAGAAGGGCGGTGAGAATGAGTGGCGAAAACACCATCAGTCGTCTATTGCTCGTGATATTTGGACTTACAATTTTAAGAGTGGAAAGCATACCAAAATTACAGATTTTAAGGGTGAGGACAGAAATCCAATTCTTGCCGATAATAATTCGAGTATTTACTATTTAAGCGAGGAGAGTGGGAATTTCAATGTATTCAAACTTTTGTTGAGTAATCCCGATCAGAAAAAACAGATTACTACCTATGAGAAATATCCAGTGCGTTTCCTTAGCATGAGCAAGAATCAAACGCTTTGCTATGGTTTCGATGGTGAGATATATACTTTATCCGAGGGTTCATCTCCAAAGAAGGTCGAAATAACGATTAAAGGCGAAGAGCAGCAGAACCGTGATCAACTGGTTAAGATAAATGGAAATGTTAAGGAAATGGCTGTTTCTCCCGATGGTAAAGAGGTCGCTTTTATTGCTAGGGGAGAGGTGTTTGTTTCGTCGGTTGAGGGTAGTTTTACAAAACGTATAACATCAACTCCTGAGCAAGAGAAGTTTGTTACGTTTAGTCCCGATGGGAAGTCAATTGTATATTCAAGTGAGCGAAATGGGCGTTGGCAGATTTACAAATCGACTAAAGTGAGAACTGATGAGCCTTTCTTTTTTGCTTCGACATTAATTAAAGAGGAATTATTGATTGATAACGAGAATGAAAACTCCCAGCCTCAGTTTTCTCCAGATGGAAAAGAGTTGGCCTTTATCGAGAATAGAACTAACCTGAAAGTTATGAATCTGGAAACTAAGCAGTCGAGAACTTTGCTTACTTCGAATGAACTTTACTACATGAGCGATGGTGGCCAATATTTTACGTGGAGTCCCGATGGCAAATGGTTGTTGGTCGATTATTCGCCGGTTATGTCGAATGGAGAAATTGTTTTAGTTTCGGCCGACGGAAAAGTTCCATTTAAAAATTTAACCCAGAATGGTCACGAAGATTATAGTGCAAAATGGGTAAATGGTGGAAAGCAGATGCTTTGGTTTACAACTCGCGATGGTTTGCGAAGCTATGCTAATAGCGGAAGACGACAGTCCGATGTGTATTGTATGTTTTTTACCCACGATGCTTGGGATCGTTTTAATTTGAGCAAGGACGAGTATGATTTGCTGAAATCGATTGAGGATAAGAAAAAAGAGGCCGTTAGCGAGAGCGATTCTTCTAAGAAAAAGAATGATAGTAAATCAAAGGATAAAAAGAAAAAGGACGATGAGGTAAAGAAAGATAGTTCCCTAAAATTTGATTGGGACGATTTAACTGATAGAACCGCTAGGCTAACCGTGAATTCTGCATCGATTGCTGATGCTGTTCTTTCGAAAGATGGAGAAACATTGTACTATTTGGCTAGTTTCGAGAAAGGGTATAATCTCTGGAGTGTAAATATTCGCAAGAAAGAGGCAAAGATTGAGATAGAACTCGATGCTAATTCAGGCTCATTTGAGTGGGATAAGGAGATGAAAAACCTATTTCTTCTTGCCGATGGCAAAATATATAAGGTCGATTTAGGCAAGAGCAAAGAGGTTCCGGTTAAGATTAACTCTGAAATTAAGATTGATAGTTATTCAGAACGAAAGGCGATGTTCGATCATGTGGTGTTGAGAACCGAAAAAGGATTCTATACCAAGCAGTATCATGGAATAAATTGGAAAGAGTTAACTCAGCATTACGAGCAATACCTGCCATACATTGGCGATGGTTTTGAATTTACCGAGATGCTGTCCGAAATGCTAGGCGAACTTAATGGTTCTCATTCTGGAGCCCGTTATTATTCTCGTAGTGCAGATGGCGATCGAACGGCATCGCTGGGAATTTTTGCCGATTATTCCTATAAAAACGATGGTATCAAAGTGGCCGAGGTTTTAAAAGGTGGTCCTTTAGATAAGGCCAATATTAATGTTAAGGTTGGAGATATAATTCAAAAAATAGATGGAGAAACCGTTTCTTCCAATACCGATTTTGCTTCATATCTTAATAGAAAGGCCGATAAGTTTACTTTGCTCGATGTTTTTGATCCGACACTCGGAGTTACTAAACAAATAACTGTAAAACCAATATCGATAGGGGACGAAAGCGATTTGCTTTACAAACGTTGGGTAAAGAAGAATAGGGCTGAGGTTGATAGCTTGAGTAATGGGCAGTTGGGATATGTCCATGTGGAAGGCATGGGCGATGGTCCATATCGCGATACATATAGCGAAATGATGGGAAAGTACTATGATCGTAAAGGTGTGATTGTTGATACTCGTTTCAATGGTGGTGGCGATTTAGTTTCCGATTTGGCAATGTTTTTAACTGGTCATAAGTACATCGAGTATCAGAATGATACACGAGTGCTTGGTTCTGAGCCAACTTTCCGTTGGACAAAGCCAACTGTAGCTTTGGTTGGTGAAGCCAATTATAGCGATGCGAGTTGTTTTGCATGCGGATATCAACAGTTAGGCATTGGTAAGATGATAGGGATGCCAGTTCCCGGAACATGTAGTTTTGCAGGTTGGGAACGATTACAGGATGGAGAGACTCTTTGGGGCATGGTTCCTGTTAGTTCAAAGGATATAAATGGAAACTGGATGGAAAATCTTGAGGCTGTTCCTGATTATGTGGTGAAAAATGCTCCTGAAGAGATTGCGACAGGTCGCGATCAACAGCTAGAGAAGGCAATAGAGGTATTGTTGGAAGAAGTGAAATAATCAATTCTGAAAAAAGAAAAGACCGAACCATTAACGATTCGGTCTTTTCCTTTTTTATGGTTAGTTTGGTTATGGTCTTCCGTTGTTACTTCCTATGCTTGTTACTATAGATGATACAGTGAATGAAGTGTATTTTGTTCCAGCAGTGTAGGTTCCCCCTTCATATACACCATCTGTTAAAGTTCCTGTAGTGCTGCCGCCGAGGTAAACATTATAACTTTTCCCTTTCTCAAGCAACGATGAGGATAATACTAGAGATTGATAGGTTTTTGTAGGTTTGAAACATACAACGTTTGTTCCATCGCTAGTTTGAACGCAAATTAGGGTTCCGGCTTGTTGAGTAGATGAAAGATTGATTAGTAAAGAGTACTGGGTTGATGATGTGCTTGGAGCCTGAGCCATTCCAGAACTTCCCGCTGCAATAATATCTCCACCTGTTACTTTGAATGTACCATCGTAGTCTAATGCTCCATTTCCACTATTGGTTGGTCCATGGACAATAACCGTTCCGGCTGTCATTGTAATCGATCCATTAACATCGATTCCGTCTCCGCTAGCCACCACAACAATATAGCCACCATTTATATACATATTGCCAGATGATGCATCGCCGTACTGCGTTGAGGTTGTTGCTCCACCAGCCCCGTTTATTCCATCGTCGCTTGCAGTAACATGAATATTACCTCCATTAATTGTAATCAGGGCTCCTTCTATCCCTTCGTACGATTTTGTTATGTTAATATTTCCACTATTTATTTCTACGGAGGTTTCGGCATGTACTCCATCGTCGCCACTGCTGATCGAGATATCTCCAGAATTGATTGCCAAACTTCCGTTAGAGTGGATTGCGTCGTCGGATGAGTTAATAGTCATTGTTTCGCAACTTACATTCAAACTACTTCCAGCCTTTATGCCTTTGGCAGATGAACTTGAACTTGTAGTGTTGCTGCTGCCTCCTCCTGTTGTAATGGAAAATATACCGTCTGCAATGTTGATATTGGTGATAGCACTTATTCCATCATCCATTGCATTTATGTAAAATTCTCCGGATGAAATTGTAATAAATCCAGCAGAAGAATTGTCTTCATTATCCGATTTTAATCCATCACCACCTGCTGTAATATTCAGAATTGCATCATCTATGAGCATGTAGTCTTTACCTCTGATTCCATAGTCTAAGGCATTTATCGTGATCTTAGTGCTTTTTATGATTAGTCCATCTTTGCTTGCAATTGCATCATTATAGTTACCATTAACTATAAGCTCTCCATTGCCGTATATTATTAGGTCATCCTTACTGAAAACTGCAGCATTGGGTTCGTCCTCTCCCGATGCAAAAACATATGAAGTGGCATCGGTGATTGTATTTACTGAATTATCGGCTAGGATAATTACTGTCTTTTCTGCATTTGAGATAAAAATGGGGGCGCTGGACGAGTTGCTCATTGTAACATTATCCAGAATCAGTTTAACAGTTCCTTCGTCACTTGTGTTTACTAATAGCTGCCCATCGGTTAACGTTCCAGATATTAAGTATTGACCAGCTGATTTAATAGTTGCCTTACTGCCCGAAATGGAAACTTTGTCGGATGCTGAGGTACTTATGGATGTTCCCTCAAAATAAATTGTAGTAGCAGTTGATGAATCCCATATGTAGTCGTCGTCATCTTCTACAACCTCAATGTCGTCATCCTCATCTTTCGTTGCCGTTTCTTTCTCGCAGGTTGTGAGTAGTGCAAAAGTGATGACGCTGAAAATTAATATTTTAATCTTAATCATATGCGATATATTTAAAATGAGTAATTGTATTCTATTCCAGAAATGTAGCTGTTTACAGAATTGGTCACATTTATCTCATGGTCAAATAGACCAAATACCTTTAAATTATGATTCCGTGAGAGTTTGTAGGAAATCTCCATTGTGTAGCGTATTTTGTAAAAATCGCTACCCTCTGGATCATTTAGCAAAAAATAGGATTCTACAGCAAAGGCTGGTGTAATGGGGCTTTTCCGTATGTTGTATGAAACTTTAAACTTATTTCGCCAAGTCCAGGCCGGATTGGCTCGATAAGAATCAATATTTCCACTGCTTTTTATTCTATCGCTTTCGTCCTTAGTTGTTACTTGCATTCGTTCTGTTAAGTAGAACGAGAATCTTCCAAGTTTTTGTTTACCTTGGAGATAACCAGAAAAGCGATGTCGATTCTGAAAGTCGGAATATTTAATGTCGTTGAAGTACATATATTCATACGAAAGACCAACTTTCACTGGTTTAAGAATATTGTAACCTCCTTCAACTTTTAAACTTAGGCGATCTATTTGCTCGGAGTTGTCCTTACTTCGAAGATTGCCACTTGTTTCAAAATCCCAGTCTCTAAATTTTTTCTCAGCACCAATAGATGTCCATATGCCAAAATCATTCGTTTGAGATTTTGAGACAAAAGGAACTAGAACAATTGCGAATACCGCAATGCTATGAAATCTCATAAATTAGGTAATAAAATTGTTACGAATGAAATTCAAACGTAAACAATTTTTACCTATTGTATAGTGATTGTGAAAATCGACGAATTAGTTAAATCTTCGTTTTTGGAACCAGATGTCAGCAAAATTAAGGGAAAGATTAACTTGGATGTAATTTTCCTTAAACATTCTATCGGCCAATCGGCCTTTTTTACCGACGTCTACCGAAAGTCCAACAACCGATAATTGATTCTTAATAGGAATAAGAAGCCCGGCACTAATTCCGTATGTGTCAAAGTTATCGTTGTTTATTTTGAGATATGACCTGTCAAAATGTGCACCTAACTGGTAGGACATGCGTTCAAAAATATTTTTCCCAAGAAATGCTCTTGGACAATATTGAGCACCAATTGCAACGTGATGGCTATTGGTTAGGGCGCTTATATCATTTTTCTTTTTTAAACTTTCCCAGTTTTGAAACTTATAGTCAGCCCCAAATAACCATTTACTAGAACTAAGCGAGAATCCAACTCCTCCAAATGAAGGTATCCAAAAGTCAAGGTGATCTACATATTCTTCATCATCGGAAATAAGACTGGATTCATATGATTCATACTCAAGTAATTGTAGTTTGTTGTTTATTCCTCCTACTATTCCAACGGTATATTCCCAATTTGAATTTAACGAATCTGTAAATTGAGTTCCAAAATCAAAACTAAATGCTGAACTCGGTTTGAATTTTAGATTTTTTTGCCATGTATCTGCACTTATGGTGCTATTGTCACAGGAATAACTTTCTTTTTTCTCATAGTAGCCAAGTAGAATGTTGGAATTGACTCCAATCGAAAAATGTTTTCCGATTTTGACAGAGTTGCCTAAATATAATTTGCTTAATCCACCATTGCCTTCGCTTGTTAAAGTGAACGTTTCAGTCTGTCCCTCAATATTTTTAGTACTAGTTGTTTTGTAACCTACATTAGTGTATGGGATAACTCCAGCACTTATTCCCCAGTTTTTGTTAAACCTTAAGCCTAGTGCAAGTTTTTTTAGGTTTCCATTTATTGCTCTATAGGATGTGCTGGCCGATTCAAATCTAGACATATTGCCACTCATGGCCACATCCAATACGAAAAAAAGGCTATCGGTTGAACTGTACGATGCTGGGTTTGCATAGTTTAGAAAACCATTGGCTCTCATGCCAATGCCAACCCCTCCCATTCCTGATGTACGGCTATGATCAGAGATTTCAAATTCTCCTATTCCATAGTAAGAATATGGCGAGTTGGTAGACCCTTGGCTGAAACTATATAAACTAGTTGTAGAAAATATAATAGAAATAAATACTCTTCTCAAATTATTCATAGTATAGTAAATAAAGTTTTAGACAAGTTTTATATTTTGATTTTAGCGGATCGGCAATGATTACATGATCGAACTTTGACTCGAAATCAACAGGAATAATATGTATCCCATTGTAATCCCATTCATTAGCATATAGTAAATCTTGAACATATGTGGTTATATTCCACGAGTAATAAGTGTTTTCCTTGTATATTTCGTCTTTATAAAGCGTGCTTATTACTTGATTCCCTGATCCATCTTTGATCGGGGTGTCTGATTTGTCGTTATGGTTGTTGGTTGGGAAAATGTAAAGTTTTTCTGGCAGATAGGTGTAGTCCATTTCTATGGATGGTTGTATAACTAAATCGGCTCTAATGATCTCGAATTTTCTATCATCAAGTAACAGTTTTTTTAGAGAAGGGAACTCAACTCTTGTAAAAATTCCGGAACCACCTTGTAGGTATGCATAGTTATTTACTTGTGTCGATGATACGGGGTCTTCGGAAATACTAGATGCTACAGATCCATCGTTTGTTGTTTCTACATTATTGAATTGATATGTCGTGTAAGCTGTGGCTGGGGCTATTTTTAATATACTTGTAGAGTCTCTGTAACCCCTCGCATGATAGTACATGTTAAAGTGTATAGAATCTAATGAAAAACCTAGTATTGAATTAGCCTCAGTTGTTTTTAACAATATTCCCTTAAAGTAGTTTACAAATGGGTCAAAATCAGAAAAGGGCTTTGAACTTGATTTGAACTTTTCAAACAACTTGGTGGAGAAGTCTGAATTAATTGGTATACGAATTTCTTTTCCCGATTTAGGTTTTGGTCTAGTCACCTCTTTTTCTCCTAAAACATTATTATCATATTCGAAACTTGAGTTGTTATAGAGAAGCTTGCTCGTTTTGTCTAGCAATATATCTTCGGTTACCTCGTGGACCTGAATTTTGTACACAGCGGATGTGTCCCCATAGTAATAACCGCTTGGCTTTAATATAAGCACAAAAGAGTCCAGTTCAGTGTTTTCTGATAGAACTAAGTCGTTGCTGCCCATTATAGCGTAACTTTGAGACGTCAGTGTTCCTATCTTTGAATCTATAAACTGTCCAACCAAGGCAAGGTTATTACCTGAAGTTTGAATTGAGTCCATTCTGAAAGACGAAAGACTTACACTGAATGTGTCTGTATATACCATTGTCGCATCAGAATGAATGAATTGGTTGCCAATGGTGAGTTCGCTATCATTTGTACAGGCTGTGAATATGTAAACTACAATAGCTATGATACTAATATTTACAAAGAATTTTTTCTTCATCATAAGGTTTGCTAAATATAATTTTCAAAAAAAACACACAAAAATATTTAAATAATAATAAATAGATAATATAACCCATTTTATCGACAAAATATTTTTTTACAAACATGGCAAAAGTATCTATAAAAAGTTTAGATAAATAGTTAATTGAGGTTAATTGTGTTTGTTTTGTATATAAATATCTTATTTTTGTCGAAAATTTTGTAGGAGAGAATCTTTTTATCACTTATTTTCGCCTAAAATAATCAATTATTACCGTGTAAATTATGAACAGAAAATTGTCTTATTTAAGAATTTTATCCGTCATTTTTTTAATGATGTTTGCAGTTTCGTCGTGCAATGACGATGATGCCGAGGATTTAGTTGGTAACTGGGTCGACCGTTATGAATTTGAGGGGGTTGCTAGAAGCCATGCTGTTTCTTTTACCATAGGAGATAAAGCGTATGTTGTTTCTGGTTACGATGGTGTAGAAAGAGAGTATTTACAGGATTGCTGGGAGTTTAATCCAGAAAGTAATCAGTGGACTCGAATGGATTCTTTTCCAGGCATAGGCCGTACTGGTTCATGTGCGTTTGTTGTAAATGGTAAGGGATATGTTGTTGGTGGTTATGATGGCGAAAACGAAGATAAACTGAAGGATGTTTGGGAGTTTAATCCTAGTGCAGCAAAAGGTAGCCAGTGGAGTGCTAAGAATGATTTTGTTGGTACGGCTCGTTATGGTGCTGTTGCTTTCACTGTTAATGGATCTGGATATATTTGTAGTGGTTATGATGGAAGCCATTTGAAAGAATTATGGCAGTATGATCCAACAGGAGACTCTTGGAATCAAAAAGCTAGTATTCCGGGTTCGAAGCGATATAATGCCAGTGTTTTTGTGATAAATGATATTGCTTATGTTTTTGGTGGCAATAGCAATGGTCAATATGTAGATGATTTTTGGGCATACGATTATAGTACTGATACTTGGACTGCAAAACGTGATATTGCTGATAATGATGATGATAATAGTTATGATGATGATTACGATTCAATTGTTCGTGAATGCGGTGCGACTTTTGTTATCAATGGGTATGGCTATGTTGCGACAGGCTATTCAAATGGTGTGATAAATACTACTTGGGAATATGATCCATCTACAGATTTATGGACAGAGAAAACAGGATTAGAGGGAACAGCAAGAACGAATGCTATTGGGATTACTGTTAATAATAGAGGATTTATTTTGACAGGAAGAGCCAGTAGTTCATATTTTGATGATGTGTGGGAATTCCATCCATTCGAAGATCAGGTAGATAATGATTAGTTTATGTTATTAATAAATAGAACCCGAAACTTTAAGTTTCGGGTTTTTTTATAGGGTTTATTTCCTATATTATTGTATGTTCAGTCGATGGTTTTTCTTTGTTTATCTATCAAAACCCTCTTGTTATCTAATCTTTTTGTATTCGTATAGTCGTGCACTTTCCTTTGTGTAAAATTTAATGTTATGCAAAGGATCTTTTCTTTTCTTGTTTTAGTTCTGCTGGGTATGGTTGGATGTATCAATGTTGTTGCTCAGCAGCAATCCTCTGATTTGTGGGATTTGAATCGTTGTATTACCTATGCTCAGGATAATAGTTTGCAAGTTAAACAGATGAGGTTGGAGGTTGCTTCAAATCAACAAGATTTGATTAAAAGTAAGTCCGAATGGCTTCCTAGTTTAAATGCATCCGTTTCCGAAGATTTTAGCAATTCACTTTCGTCTGATAATACAGGTATTTCGTTAAGTTCAAGTATGCCTATATATAGTGGAGGTGCAATTGCAAACGGCGTAAAAGTGAGTAAACTTAGTGTTGAGCAAGCGAGCCTTAATGTGGAGCAAACTCAGAAAGATATTACTCTCTCAATTGTTCAGGCGTACCTTAATATATTATACTCTAAAGAATCTCTCGATTATAATAAAGAGGTTGTTGCTACATCGGAAAAGCAAGTTCAAAGAACTAGAGAACTTTATAAATCTGGTTCTGTAGTGCGTAAAGATCTTGCACAAATGGAATCCCAACTATCGAACGACAATTATTCGCTTGTAGTTGCTCAGAATAGTGTAGTGTCGAATATAACTGTGCTAAAGCAGTTACTCGAAATTCCGGTGATGGATACATTTAAGGTTGCATTTCCAGAGGTTCAAGTCGATTATAATTTGTTCGTATTTCCATCCAAGTCCGAAGCGCTTGAGTCTGCCTTGGCTACAATGCCCGAGATTAAAAGCGTTAAACTTGGAACTAATATTGCCGAAACCGAATTGAAGATAGCAAAGTCGAGTTACTATCCTTCCTTGAGTTTGAGTGCAGGATATTCCACTAACTATAGTTCTAGTTTGGATGGTGGCTTTGGTACACAACTTTCCGATAACCAAATTAAGAAGGTTGGGCTTACGCTTAGTATTCCAATATTCAACCGTAATTCAACAAAAACATCTGTTCAAAAGTCGAGGATTAGTGTTGAAAAAGCAAAACTCACCTATTCAGAGACGGAGAAGAACTTGCTTCAAACCGTTGAAACTGTTTATCAGGATGCCATTGCTGCATTAAGCCGTTATAAATCGGCTGAGGTTCAAATGGAGGCAGCAACTGAAAGTTACAAGTTGTCTGAGCAACAGTTCAATGTTGGAATGATAAATACAGTAGAATTACTTGACGTTAAAACGTCGCTTCTCGATGCTAAGTCTGAGTTAACTCAAGCTAAGTATGCCGCTATTCTGAATCTTAAGATTCTAGATTTTTACATGGGGAAACCGATATCATTATAAAATTAATAATATGAAGAAGAAAGTTTTATTTATAGGATTGCCAGTTGTTTTTGCCATCATTCTTTTCTTCGCTTTTGGTAGGGCAAAAAAAGATGAAGTGAGTTTTGAAACAATCACGGTAAAGCAGGGCGATATTATCAACACGGTAACAGCTACTGGTACTGTTGAACCATTGGATCAGATTGATGTGGGTACACAGGTTTCGGGTGTTGTTAATAAGATTTATGCTGATTATAACGATGTCGTAAAAAAAGGTCAGCTTTTGGCTGAACTTGATAGGTCTACCCTTAAAGCACAGGAACTGCAATCGAAGGCTAGTTTGGCTTCAGCTGAGAATGAACTGCATTACCGAGAGCAGAACTATAAGCGTACTTCAAAATTATATAAGGACTCTTTGGTTAGCGATGTTGATTTTGAGGAGGCCGAATATCAGTATAATAATGCTAAGGCAAATGTTGATCAGTTAAAATCTAAACTAGAACAGGCCGAGGTGAATTTATCTTACGCTTATATTTACTCACCTATCGATGGTGTGATATTGAGTAGAAGTGTAGAGGAGGGGCAAACCGTTGCGGCAAGTTTCAGTACGCCTACTCTTTTCTCTATTGCTCGCGATTTAACTAAAATGCAAGTGGAGGCTGATGTTGATGAGGCCGATATAGGTCAGGTTAGGCAAGGCCAAAGTGTTAAGTTTACTGTAGATGCTTTCCCTCAGGATACTTTTTCAGGAAATGTGACCCAAATTCGGTTGGAACCTACAACAACATCGAATGTTGTTACTTACACCGTGATTGTTGAAGCACCAAATAACGATTTGAAGTTAATGCCAGGGCTAACCGCTAATATCGAGATTATTATTAAAGAAGCTAAAGGTGCTTTAGTTGTAACTCCTCGGGCTTTACAGTATGAACCAACACAGGAAGTTGCAGAGGTGTTTATGAAGAGGCCTGAGCATAATCCCGACGCAGAGGATTCAAAAGAATTTGAGGGTGATGAATCTGTGGCTAAGTCTAGCGGAATGCCAATGGGTGAACCAGGTGTTAAGCCCGAGGGTGCAAAGGTTGTATGGGTAAAGAAAAACAATAGTATTGAACCACATTTTGTGGAAACGGGGCTCGAAGATGGTGCTAAGGTTCAGGTGCTACATGGGTTGAGTTTAGGCGATAGTGTTATAACTGGTGTTGCTAAAGTTAGTACAACACAGACTTCTCAATCTCAAAGCGGTAGCCCATTTATGCCAAAACCACCACAACGTAAGCAGAGCAATAAGACGAGTAATTAATAATTAGTTTGTCATGAGCGATATTATTATAGGCATTGATAACATTAAGCGAGAGTTTGTTGTGGGTAGCGAACTTGTAAAAGCTCTTAGAGGCGTATCGTTTAATGTTAATAAAGGTGAGTTTGTAACTATAATGGGGGCGAGTGGTTCTGGTAAATCTACATTGTTGAATCTTTTAGGATGTTTAGATAAGCCATCCTCTGGCGATTATCTTTTAGATGGTGTTTCGGTTGCAAGTTTAACTAAGAGTGAGTTGGCTCGATTGCGGAACCGTAAAATTGGATTTGTTTTTCAATCGTTCAACCTTTTGCCAAGAACTTCTGCTTTAGAGAATGTGGAACTTCCGTTACTATACAACTCAAAAATATCCAGCAAGGAGCGACGGGATAGGGCCCTTGCGGCTTTGGAAGCAGTTGGTTTAGTTCATAGAATGGATCACACTCCGGGTCAGTTGTCTGGTGGTCAGCAGCAACGAGTAGCTATTGCACGGGCATTGGTGAATGATCCAGTAATGATTTTAGCCGATGAGGCAACTGGGAATCTTGATTCTAAAACGAGTTATGAAGTTATGGATCTTTTTCAGCGACTTAATCAGAATGGCAAAACCATTGTTTTTGTAACGCACGAGCCCGATATAGCATTACTTAGTAAGCGGACAATAACATTAAGGGATGGCCACATAATAAAGGATGGTCTTGTTGAAGATCCTAAAACGGCAAAGTGGTTTCTAGATAATTTACCTGTAAACGGCGAAAATTAGTTTGATTATGAACGGAGTAAATTTAACAAAGATAGCCCTTATGGCAATGGCAAGGAATAAAATGCGAACATTCCTTACTATGCTGGGCATTATAATAGGTGTTGCTTCGGTAATTACCATGCTTGGAATTGGACAAGGATCAAAGCAAAGTATTCAGTCGGAGTTGTCGAGCATGGGTACCAACATGATCTTTATTCGACCCAATAGCGACATGCAGGGTGGTGTTCGGATGGATTTTGGTAGTATGCAATCGTTAAAAGTTTCTGATGCGAAGATTATCGAGAAGAACTGTCCTAGCGTTGCAGCTGTATCGCCATTGGTTAGCAGTAGTGGCCAGGTTATTAGCGGTGGAAAGAACTGGCCAACCTCAATACAGGGTGTAAGTGAGGCTTTTCTAAAAATTCGGAACATTACAGTAAAGGAAGGCGTTATGTTTAGTAATTCCGATGTTGTTACTGCAGCGAAGGTTTGTTTGCTTGGGAAAACGGTTGTTACTAATTTATTTCCCGATGGCTCTTCGCCTGTAGGCAAGTCAATTCGTTTTAAGGGAATTCCATTTGTAGTAATTGGAGTTTTGGATGAAAAGGGACAAAATAACTTTGGACAGGATCAGGACGATATTATTCTTGCACCATATACAACTATCCAGAAGCGTTTATTAGCAATAACCCATGTTCAGAGCATTTACGCTTCGAGTATTGATGAGAGTTCTTCGACTAACGCAATCTCCGAAATTACCAATGTACTTAGAACTTCGCACAAGCTAAAAAGTGGTGATGATGATGATTTTGAGATTCGATCTCAGGCCGAAATGATTAAAACGTTTAGCTCTGTAACTGATATGCTTACAGCATTATTGGCATCAATTGCTGCAATATCACTGTTAGTTGGCGGTATCGGGATTATGAATATTATGTTTGTTTCAGTAACAGAGCGTACGCGCGAAATAGGTTTGCGTATGGCTATTGGTGGTCGAGAAATCGATATAATGTTTCAATTTCTACTGGAAGCAGTAATTATTAGTTTAGTTGGTGGCATTATTGGAATTGCTTTTGGGGTTGCTGCTTCCCTTGTTATTTCATCGTTGTTGAGTTGGCCTATCCAAATTACAACGCTATCTATTGTATTGTCTTTTGCAGTGTGTTTTGTGACCGGAATGTTTTTTGGATGGTATCCTGCCCGTAAGGCTGCTTACCTCGATCCAATAGAGGCATTGCGTTACGAGTAATTACTAATCTTTTAACTATTAAAACATGATTCGAACATTATTTTTTGCTATTATTGTATTAGGGAGTACAGTAATTGCGAGTGCGCAGAGACCAAATGGTCCAAAAATGGATCCTGAAGAGATGGCAAAAAAAACAGTTAGCGATCTTTGTAAATCAGTCGAAGTTTCTACTGCTATACAGGATTCTTTGAATGTTGCCTTTTTGAACTTTTTTAATCAGATGGATAAGGCTCGAGAGTCTGGAGAAAGACCCAATTTTGAGAAATATGAAAAGGAGAGAGACTCGAAAGTAAAATCGTTTTTAACTGATGAACAGTATGCGCTATATACTAAGTTCATGGACGAGAGAAAACCTAAAAGACAAGGGTCTGGTAGAGGTGAGATGGGCGAGGGGCGTCCACCAATGAATCAATAAGAAGTTAAATAAATCTATTTAGATATGATTTCCTTGGATCCAAAAACAAGAAGAATTGCAAGTGTAGCTCTCCACTTTCTAGTTTGGACATTCTGGTTTGCAGCACCTATTCTCCTATCGTTCAACAGATCGAATTTTAATGAACCTCCTCGCGATCCGAGTTTCCTTTTCGTGATTTGGATTCCAATGGTTCTTTCATTAATCATGTTCTATCTGAACTATTTCGTTTTTGTTGATAGGCTTCTTTTCAACAGAAGGTTTGTTTGGTTTTTCCTAATCAATCTTGTATTGGTGGTCGGGGCTTCGTTTCTTGCCGATTTAATTCGTGATATATTTTTTCAGCCCTTATTTTCAGGGCCTTGGGATATGCACAAACCTCCGAGGGAATTTACGTTTAAGGCACATCACCTTACTTTCCTATTTGTTGTAAGTATCAGTGTGGCAATTAAGACAACTGGACGTTGGTATAAGGGCGAAAATCAACGGAAGAATCTCGAAAATGAAAATCTTCGATCAGAACTAAATAATTTGAAGATGCAGTTGAATCCTCACTTTTTCTTTAACACACTAAACAATATTTATTCACTTATTCAAACTTCTCCAGAACGAGCACAGGAGTCTGTGCATGGTTTGGCCAAGCTAATGCGTTACCATTTGTATGAAACCAATGAGGATAGTGTTGCTCTTGAGGGTGAAATCGAATTTATTAAAAGTTATATCGATTTGATGAAATTGCGGTTCTCGTCAACCATTGAGGTGATAACCGATTTTAGTATAGAGAATAGTAATGTTAGAATAGCCCCGCTTCTTTTTATTCCATTGATTGAGAATGCTTTTAAACATGGCGTTAATCCGCTGGAGAAATCTATAATAAAGATTTCGCTCCAGGAGAAGAACCGTATTGTTTCGTTCGAGTCTTTTAATACAGATTTTCCTCAGAAGTATCAAACCGATAAGGAGGAAGAGGCTAATGGAATTGGTCTCGAGAATATTCAGAAACGTTTGTCTCTGATTTATCCAGGCAAATTCATCTTTGTTAAGAATTTTGTTGATGAACTTTTTCATGTTAAACTAGTGATACAACTATGAGAACAATTCGCTGTATAGTGGTTGATGATGAGCCGTTGGCGCTTGACCTGTTGGAGAGTTATGTGCTTAAAACCCCTTTTCTGGAATTGGCCGAGAAGTTTGCTTCTCCTTATCAGGCTATGCAATACCTAAATTCTAATCCAATCGATTTGATTTTTCTTGATATTCAAATGCCGGGTATTACAGGTATTGAACTCTCGAAAGTATTGCAGAATGGCCCCAAAATAATTTTTACTACAGCATATAGCCAGTATGCACTGGAAGGTTTTAAGGTTGATGCGCTCGATTACTTAGTAAAACCATTTAACTACACGGAATTTCTTAAAGCAGCCAATAAAGCATTAACATGGTTTAGTTTAGTTGATAAGCAGGTAAATGTTAAGTCAGATGATGATGAGGATAATGCGATTTTTGTTAAATCGGAGTATAAATTGCTTAAAATTGAGTTCGATAAGATAATTTACATTGAAGGATTGAAGGATTACGTCAAGATTTATTTGACTGATTTGCCGAAGCCTATTCTGACACTTATGACTTTAAAGTCGTTGGAGGAGCGTTTGCCGAGTAGCCAATTTATGCGAGTGCATCGATCTTATATAGTGTGCTTGAGTAAGATTACTACAATTGAGCGTAGCCGTATTGTATTTGGATCGACCTATATTCCTATTGCCGATGGATATAAGGATAAATTTCAGGAGTTTCTAGATAAGAAGTATTTGGGTTAATAGAGTCATCTCTATTAGTTAGAACCCGGGATATTATGTGTTTGCATGAGCCATCTTCGGTTCTTTTTTGTTCTCTTCTTCGGATGTAATATGGTTTAAACAGGTTTCGATATCGGGAAAGTTTTTTATTTCGATAAACTTATTATTTGTTCTACAGTTAATCATAAGTTCGGGAGCATTGATGTAGTATATTTTTCTCACGCCCGATTTATAAAACGAATCTAACCCAAATTTTTGAAAGTGTTCGTATAGTGCACTGTGCATTGAGTCGTGTGTGTTGCTCTTGTCTATTATAATGTTCAACGGTTTTGCGTATTCTACATATTCGGCAAACTGAGCAAGTCCAAGTATGTATAGGTCTTCGTTTTTATATTTCGATTCTGAAAGGTGAAAAATACTGGTATTGCTCTGTACTTCGGCAATAACTATTTGTTTGTAATTCTTTTTAGTTGTCATGGGTTTGCAAAAGGGAAATAGGAAATTAATTTGTTTTGTAATCTTTTGTAAATTTTATTCAAAATAAAGATGTACAAATATAATTCCTTTTATAATATCTTACAAACAGAATTAACCTAGTGTGTACTTTTAGATTACTGAATTACCATTCTACAATATTGTTCTTTATGGCAAATTTTATCATTTCAACAGTGCTCTTGAAATTATACTTTTGCATGATGTTGTTTTTGTGTGTTTTAACTGTATATATGCTTAAATTAAGTTTTTCGGAGATTTCGGAATTGGTATATCCTTCAACGTAAAGTTTAAGTATTTCCTTTTCTCGGCTAGTTAGTTGATTCTTTTTCGAAGAATCTCCTGGTTTATTGCTTTTAATATTGTTGACGAAACTCTTCATCACGATTTTCGATATCGATGGACTGAAAAATTCTTCATCATTGTAGATTGTTCTAATTGCTTCGAGTAGTAGTTCCGTGGTTGAGTCCTGCTTAGGAAGGTATCCCTTTGCGCCTGCTTGAATTGCCTTTACAATGTACTCTTCGTTATTGAACATGGAGAGTATTAGAACTTTTATGCTAGGGTAATTTTGGTTGATTCTTTCGGTAAGTTCAATTCCCGACATGTTGGGCATCGATAAATCGGCGATTAGAACATCGGGTGGTGTAGCCTTGATGAAATCCAGTGCCTTTTGGGCACTGCTTATCGACCCTATGAGTTCAATATCACTCTCGTCGGCAAGAATACTGCTAATTCCATCGCGAACAATTTGATGATCGTCAACAATGAGTACCTTAATCTTTTCCATCGAAATTGTTGTTTATCCGTTAGTTTTCTTGGGCACCTTAAGCCGAATAGTAGTTCCCTCCATTGGCTCTGTTTCAATGTCGAGAGTCCCATTTAGCAATCGGGCACGCTCCTTCATGTTGTATATTCCATTGCACGGAGTGCAATAGTTACTGGTATAGTTAAATCCCTTTCCGTTATCCTCAATAACCAGAACAATATTGTCTTTACTGCCAATTAGTTGTAGTTGAATGTTGTTGGCATCGGCATGTTTAATTGCATTGTTGATAGCTTCTTGCGCTATTCTGTATATGTAGAATTTCACCTTTGAATCCGATGTGGCATAATCGCCATAGGTCGAAAACTCAATATCTATATCGGTTGTATGCGAGAATGATGTGCATAAACTTTGCAGGGCAACGTCGATATCGGATTCGTTAAGAATGTTTGGTGCAAGGTTGTTCGATATCTGTCTAACTTCGTCGATTATTTTTAGGAAATTTTCCTTTATCTCCCTAATTCGCTCGTTAATGTCATCTTGTTTTAATTTGCTGGTACTTTCGAGCTGTAGTTTTATGGCCACCAACTTTTGACCTAATCCATCGTGCAGTTCTCTCGAAATTCGTTGACGCTCCATTTCCTGGCCATCATATAGTGCGGTCATTCTCTGTAAGCGCTCGTCATTTAATTGCTGAGCCATAATATTGAACGCTTCGGTAAGAAGCCCAATTTCATCTTGAGATGTTGGTGTTAGCTTGATGTCCAGCGTACCTTCGCCAATTTTTTGTGCAGCGTTCTTTAGCTTAATAATAGGATTGGTGATATTCCTCGAAATGAAGTGTGAGATAGAGAACAGAAAAACGCAGATAATTATAGAAAGGAGTAAAATGTCGTTTCGAATTTGAACAATTGGAATCATTGCTTCCTTATAGTCTATTTCTGCAACAATAGCCCAGTTTAGTCCGGGTATCGAAAGTCTGTCGTATGAACTGAGACAGGCTATGGTTCTGTAATCATCTATTAGCGAGGATCCGTGCACATCTTTAAAAACATTTTTAATGCTTTGTGTATTAACCGAAGTGTTTAGAACCGAGTTAGGGACAAAACGAGATTCGCTTCGCATAAGATAGTCGTCGCCAACTAAGTAAATCTCACCCGATTTCCCGAGTCCATTTTCTGGGTTGATTTCAAGCATTATACTGTTGATGTCTGCAATGGGGATTTGCAGTACAAGTATTGCTTTGGTATTTGTGAGTGTAATACTTTTCCCAATGTAACAAATTGGGGTGTTTTCATCTATATGATGTTTTTTTGTGTCAACTATACAAGGCTCATTCGATGCGTTTGCTTTTCTCCAGAGGTTTATCAGTTCTTTATTACTATCGGAATTGTTCTGTATTCGCTGTATCGAATCGTTATCCAGCGAGTACATTAGAAGTTCTTCATTTTTAGTTTCAATCAGTAGCGATGCATTTTTTAATCCAAGGATATTGAAGTTTAATTTCTCTGCAATAGATTTGAGTTGTGTGTTTTTTGAGTTTTTGTTGATGTTGTTGTGACGTTTGTCGATTCCGTAGACCAGCTTCTTCAAGTTTTCATCCTCGGAAAGTAGCTTGATATTGTTGAAACGCTCCTTGAAAAAGAATTCTACTTGTCCTTTTTTTACTACTCTAATAGATGTTAACTGGTCGAGAGTTCTCTGTAAAATGGCATTTTTCGACTTGTAGTAGGAGTATATTCCCACAATCAAAAGAGACGAAACTCCTACAGTAAAGAATAGGATCATCAACTTTTGGTTTATGGATTTTCTGATCATTTTCAAAGATTTATATCAACAAAGATAAAATAATCGGGTAAAAGAAAAGGCTCAAAAATGAGCCTTTTACTTATTGTGAACTTTGTTTAAAGAGCTCCTTCGTCGTAGGCTTTTTCTCCGTGCTGCGAATTATCAAGTCCTTCCATTTCTTCCTGTTCCGAAACGCGAACCGGAGTAATTAGGTTGATGATAATAAGCATAAGGTAGGTGAATGCAAATGCATAAGCAGATGCAGCAACAACAGCAATAACTTGTTTTAAAAGGAAACTGCTCGATCCGAATATCAAACCATCAGCGCCAGCTGCATTAACGGTTTTAGAAGCGAAGAATCCTAAAAGGATTGTTCCTAATACACCACCAATACCGTGAACGCCCCAAACGTCAAGAGCATCATCCCATTTCATTTTGTTTTTGAACTGTACAGCCATGTAGCAAACCAAGCCAGCTATAACACCAATAATTGGTGCAGCCCAAACAGGTACAAATCCAGCACATGGAGTTATTGTTGCTAACCCTGCAATTGAACCAGTTAGTAAGCCTACAAATTTTGGTTTGCGTTCGCGGCTCCATTCAACTACCAACCAAGCAACTGTTGCAAATGATGCAGCAATATCGGTGTTAAGGAAAGCCAACGATGTTATATTGTCTACAGCAACCTCGCTGCCGGCGTTAAATCCGTACCATCCAAACCATAGTAAACCACTACCAATTGCAACTAGAGGAATACTATTGGGTGTTGAGTTTTTATCAACACGTGCACCTACATAAATAACCGAGGCCAAAGCTGCAAATCCTGCAGTAGCATGAACCACAATACCACCGGCAAAATCAAGAACGCCCCATTGTGCAAGTAATCCACCACCCCAGATCATGTGTACGAATGGATAGTAAACAAGAACTTGCCAAACGGTTAAGAAAATCATGTAAGCTTTAAAGGTTACCCTGTTTACAAATGCACCAGTGATAAGGGCTGGTGTGATAATGGCAAACATCATTTGGTATGCAATGAATACAAATTCAGGAATTTTTCCGTTGCCCGACCAAAGAGTATCCATTCCAACACCCGATAAAAATGCTTTATCGAAGTTTCCAATAATTCCACCTTCTCCACCGCTGAAGCAAAGAGAGTAGCCAAACATAATCCAAAGAACTGTAGTCCATCCTAGCGACACAAAACTTTGGATCATAATACCTAAAATATTACGTTTTGTTGCCAAACCACCATAGAAGAGCGCAAGCCCTGGGGTCATAAGCATAACCAAACTGGTTGCCAACAGCATAAAGCCTGTTGATCCAGTCTCGAGAGCAGATGTTACCTGCATTAAAATTGTACTTAGCATAATTTAATTTTTAAGGTTGAGATATTAAAATGACATTCCAAAAACCAAATAAATATTTTCTCTTTCAGGATTTGTGATAAGCGATGCTTGAACTGGTATGCTTAACTTCTCGTTAATTTGAATCTGTTTAGAAGCCTTTATTCCAAGGTTAATAACGCCAGCGGTTTCGTTGCCGTAAAAGCCAGTTTCTTCCCTATTTTTGTTGGGTTTATCGAGAACTGCGCCAATAAATGCATTGAAATCAACCCCATTGATGCTTTTACTATATCCCAGTTCAACGTATTTCGACATGAATATGTCGCCATTGCTTCCATCAGAATTTATTTTGCGGGCATCGTTGCCGTATAGGTTCATGGCAAATAGCAGCGTGAATGGAATGTTTTCGGTTCCATTAAAACTTGCAATAGCCTCGAATACGTGTGCAGTGCTATCCTTGTCGTAGTTAAAGTAACGGCTGCGCGATTTCGATTCGAATTGTTCGGGGAAGAAATAGTCGGTAAAAGTTAAACTTACTACCTTATTGTAGGTATAAGTTAGGTATAGGTCAACCTCCTGATTTGAGGTTTCAGAGAAAGTGTAAGCAGCCCAAGATCCAATAGTAAGTTCATGTTTCGATTCTGCTTTTGTTAGGTTGTACTTAATCCATGGTTGAATACTTGGACTACTACCACCAAAGTTAACTCCACGCCAAACGTACCGACTCATCAGGTCTGCACCAATTTGCAAAGGAGATTCCTCCTGCGCATTACAAAAAAGCGATGATATTAGCAGTAAAGTTGTGGAAAATAAAGTTTTAAATCTTCTATTCATAAAATTAGGTTGTAGGTTTATGCTAGCAAATGTATTGGCTGTGGAATGGGCAAACAATAGAACTTCGAATGAAACCATCTAATACTAAGTAGTAGTTTTTGTGGGGGTGTTTAATGCAATTAATTTATTGTTCGTTATCTATCTGTCTATTACCAATTGATGATTATCTTTGCAACTTATTTCGATTTTAAATTAGCTTTTAAGTATCTAAACATAATTTTAACCATGGAATACAATTTTAAAGAGATTGAGAGTAAGTGGCAGGAGTCTTGGAAGAACAACAAGACGTATAAGGTTGATATAGATCCTTCGCGTCCTAAATTTTATGTGCTCGATATGTTCCCATATCCATCAGGCGCAGGATTGCATGTTGGACATCCTCTTGGTTATATAGCATCCGATATATATTCACGCTTTAAGCGTTTACAGGGCTTTAATGTTTTACACCCAATGGGTTACGATGCTTTTGGATTACCTGCCGAGCAGTATGCAATTCAAACCGGCCAGCATCCAGCCATTACCACCGATATCAACATTAAGCGTTACCGCGAACAACTCGATAAAATTGGTTTCAGTTACGATTGGAGCCGCGAGTTTCGTACCTGCGATCCAGCATACTACAAATGGACTCAGTGGGCCTTTGTGCAAATGTTTAAGCACTGGTATAATAACGAAACATTGAAGGCTGAATCAATTGAGAAATTGGTTGCGGAGTTTGAGGTGAATGGTAATGCAAAGGTTAATGCAGTTTGCAGCGATGTTAAGCAATTTTCTGAATCGGATTGGAAGTCGATGAAGGAGATTGAACAGCAAGAGATCTTATTGGCTTATCGATTGGCATATCTTGCCGATGTTATGGTAAACTGGTGCCCAGCATTGGGAACTGTACTAGCAAACGATGAGGTTAAGGAAGGGTTCTCAGTTCGTGGTGGTCATCCTGTTGAGCAACGTAAAATGCGTCAGTGGTGTTTGCGCATTTCTGCATACGCGGAGCGTTTACTTAACGATATGGAAAGCCTTGAATGGACAGATTCACTTAAAGAGATACAACGCAATTGGATTGGCCGTTCCGAGGGTGCTGAGGTTTTTTTCAATATTGAAGGATCCGATCAAAAAATATTAATTTTCACAACTCGTCCCGATACAATTTTTGGTGCAACCTTTATGGTGCTTGCTCCCGAAAGCGAATTGGTTGATGAGTTAACTACTCCCGAATATGTCGAAAAGGTAAATGCATATCGCGATGAGGTTAAGCGTAAAACCGAACGTGAGCGTATGGCCGAGGCTAAAAAGGTTACTGGTCAGTTCACCGGTAGTTATGCTATTAATCCATTCACCAAGGAGCGAATTCCAATTTGGGTGAGCGAGTATGTTTTGGCTGGTTACGGTACAGGTGCAATTATGGCAGTTCCTGCACATGATAGTCGCGATTTTGTTTTTGCCAAAACATTCAATTTACCTATCATACAAACTGTGATAAGCCCTGGCGATCAGGCTACAGATCCAAATACTTGGGCCGAATCTTATGACGCAAAAGATGGAATTGTGATCAACAGTCCATTGATTAATGGGTTGGACGTTAAACCAGCTATTAGTAAAATTAACGAGATAATTGAATCGCAAGGGTTAGGTAAGCGTAAAGTGAACTATCGTTTGCGCGATGCAATTTTCAGCCGTCAGCGATACTGGGGCGAACCATTCCCTGTTTACTACAAGAATGGAATGCCATACACAGTAGATGAAGGCAAGTTGCCGTTGGAACTTCCCGAGGTTGATGCATTCTTGCCAACCGAGAAGGGTGAACCACCACTTGGTCGCGCTAAGAGTTGGAGTACAACTGATGGCTATTCTTACGAGTTAAGCACTATGCCTGGTTTCGCAGGATCATCGGCCTATTACTTGCGCTATATGGATCCTCATAACAATAATGGATTGGTATCTAAGGAGGCTAATAATTACTGGGAAAATGTCGATCTATATATAGGTGGAACCGAGCACGCTGTGGGTCACCTTATATATTCACGTTTCTGGAATAAGTTTCTTTTCGATTTGGGCTATGTGTGCAAGAATGAGCCTTTTAAAAAGTTGATTAACCAAGGGATGATTCAAGGTCGCTCTAACTTTGTTTATCGAATTAAAAACACCAACACTTACGTTTCGCTTAACTTGAAGGATCAACACGATGTAACTCCAATTCACGTTGATGTTAACATTGTGAGCAACGATATTTTGGATATCGATGCATTCCGCAAGTGGCGTCCGGAGTTCAACGATGCAGAATTCATTCTGGAAGATGGCAAGTATTTCTGCGGTTGGGCTGTTGAGAAGATGAGCAAGAGTATGTGGAATGTTGTAAATCCTGATGTTATTGTTGACAAGTACGGTGCTGATACTCTTCGTATGTACGAAATGTTTCTAGGCCCATTGGAGCAAAGTAAACCTTGGGACACTAATGGAATTGATGGAGTTCATAAGTTCTTCCGTCGTTTCTGGCGTTTGTATCATGATGCAAACAATCAACTTGAAGTATCCGATGCAGAGCCAACGGCTCAGGAGTTAAAAGTGCTTCATAAAACAATAAAGAAGATTACCGAGGATATTGAGAAATTTAGTTTCAATACAGGTGTGTCTGCATTTATGATCTGCGTAAATGAGTTAACTGACTTGAAATGCAACAAGCGAGAAATTCTTGAGCCATTGACAGTATTGATGGCGTCGTATGCTCCGCATATTGCCGAAGAGTTATGGCATTTACTAGGACATAGCACAACTGTTTGTGATGCAAAATGGCCAGAGTTTAATGAAAAGTATTTGCAGGAGAGCACTTTTACCTGCCCTGTTTCGTTTAACGGAAAAACTCGTTTTACACTCGATATTCCTTTGAATATTCCACAGGCAGAAGTTGAAAAGATTGTATTTGCCAATGCTAATACTCAAAAGTTTCTGGACGGTAAGCAGCCCAAGAAAATTATTATTGTTCCCAATAAAATTGTAAATATTGTATTGTAGCCTTTTTTGTAATTGCAGGTTTAGTTCTTTTTTTTAACTAAACCTGATTAGTATATATCTATTGTTTTCGATAATTTAAATCGAAAATGAGTTCAACAATCCAATGAAATATAAACTTGGTCAATTTAATTTGGAGCGATTGTAAAAAAAGTTTAACTTTATTAATCACGGATTTAATCATTAGTCACTTATAAAAACCTAAAATTACATCTATGGAGAGATCAGAGAGCAAAACCAAATCATTTAAGGATTTAGTGGTTTGGCAGAAAGCCCATGCATTCGTATTGAATATTTACCAAATGGTAAGAAACTTCCCTGACGATAGCCAATCATTTGTGGGTGATATGCTTTGCGAGAGTGTTACGGCCATAGCTACAAATATTGTTGGTGGATATCGTAAAAAAGATCGTGACGAGAAATTGATGTTTTTGTCCACAGCGCAGGATGCTTTAGAGGAATGCCGTTACTATATTATATTGTCTGCAGATCTAGGTATGATTGATTCGTATCAGACAGAGGAGTTGGAAAACCTCATAGGAGAGGTTAGTTATTTGCTTAATTCTTATGTGAAGTCAATTCAACGTAGGAAAGAGGAAGATAATAGGGGAGAAAATCAATATTAGAATTGATTTCAATGACTAGTGGTAAAATATTTAAAACAATCCGATCATATTCAATTATTGTGTTCGGATTGTTGCTTTATGCGTTGTCGTGGACGGCGTTCCTGATTCCGCATAAAATAACAGGAGGTGGAGTTTCTGGTGTTGGTGCTTTAATTTTCTATGCAACTGGGTTTCCGTTGGGATACACCTATTTTTTGATAAACATTGGATTAATCTTGATTGCAATTAAGATGCTTGGGGCAAATTTTGGAGTCAAAACTGTTTTTGGTGTTATTGTGGGCTCAGTTTTACTTTCGGTGCTTCAGGTATTAATTAAACAGCCTATTGTTGACGATAAGTTTATGTCCACCATTATTGGTGGTGCCATTGCTGGTATAGGTATTGGAATCGTTTTTACCCAGGGTGGTAGTTCTGGTGGAACTGATATTATTGCGATGATAATTAATAAGTATAAGAATATCAGCCCAGGACGAATTATATTGATGTGCGATGTCTTTATAATAGGTTCATCATTTTTGGTTTTGCTTGACCTAGAGCCCGCTAAGCGTATCGAAACTATTGTCTATGGCTATGTTGCGATGGCTATTACAGCGTATTGCATCGATGCAGTACTCTCGGGAAGTAAGCAGTCTGTTCAGGTGTTTATTTTCTCAAAACAGTATCAGTCTATTGCAGACAGAATCACCAATGAGTTAGGACGTGGTGTTACTGTAATTGATGGTCAAGGTTGGTTTAGTAAGGAGAACCAGAAAGTGTTAATTACTCTTGTTCGTAAGTATGAGGCTAACGATGTTTATAGAGTGATTAAGGAGATAGATCCCGAAGCCTTTATATCTGTTGCAAGTGTAATGGGTGTTTATGGGAAAGGATTTGAACGAATCAGGCACTAATTTATTTGAGATATTTGTTAACCCCTTGCTTTTGTCAAGGGGTTTTTTATTTGGCTCAATCTTGTGCATAATGCACTTGACAAACCTATTTTGATACTATAACTTGCCTCAAAATTGAAGTTGTGGGCAAAAGAGCAAAGGTTCGTTGGTGCGTTTTTTTGCTATTATGGATCGCGTTTACATCGTGCCATGTATTATACGTTCCCAATAGTTTTAATTCCCCGTTATTAAGAAATAGGGGCGATGGGCAAGTAAACTTGGCGGCGGGTGCTGCAGGCTATGAAGTGCAGGTTGCCTATGCCATTACCGATAAGATTGGAGTAATAGCGAATGGTCAGTCTCTTAAAAGTACTAAAAAGGATACCATTACAGAGCATCGAACTTTGTACGAGTTGGGATTTGGCTATACTGAGAAGTATAGCGATAATGGAATTTTTGAGATTTACGGAGGAGGTGGTATTGGCAATGTTCCAGCCGATTTTAAGGATAGTTATTATGATGGAACGCAAACAACCCAGATTAAACGTTTTTTTGTTCAACCTGGAATCGGTTTTTTTAACGATTGGCTCGATTTAAGTGTTGTTTCGCGTTTCTCGGCTGCCAATATCGGTAATGAAACAAATTTTTTCTTCGAACCTGGAGTCTCGTTCAAAATGGGTTATAAGCGAATCCGATTTTGCTCAAGTGTTGGTCTTTCATTTCCCTTTAAACCTTCTAGGTATAGAAACTGGGATTACAACCCTGTAATCTTTTCCGTTGGAATTCATCTTAATTTTGGAAAAAGGCTCGACGATTAAAGAAAATTTTCTGTCTAAATTTTATTCAAAATTTGTTCTAAAACTTTTGGGTAGTGCTCGTATTCCAACTGGTGAACTTTTTGTGCTAGTGTTTCGGCATTGTCGCTGGAGTCGATTGTACATTTTGCCTGAAAAATAACTCCACCTTCATCATACTTGCTATTTACATAGTGAATTGTAATTCCGCTTTCGGATTCTCTGTTGGCAATAACTGCACGATGAACCCTATCGCCATACATCCCTTTTCCTCCATATTGAGGTAATAGCGCTGGATGGATATTTACTATTCTATTTGGAAATGCGTTGATGAAGTTTTCTGGAATCAATTTAAGGAATCCGGCCAGCACAATAAAGTCGATGCTATATGATTTTAGAACATCAAGGAATGACCCGTTTTTGAGTTCTTCCATGGTAAATACTTTGTGGTCAATGTTTAATCTTTTTGCACGCTCAATCACAAATGCTGATGGGTTTTCTGTTGCAATCAACCTAATTTTTATTTGTGAATTGTTGCTAAAGTAGTTAGCAATATTTTCGGTGTTGCTTCCTGAACCCGATGCTAAGATGGCTATGTTGCTCATAATTAGTTTTTTAGTTTTAAGTGATTGAACGATTGTCAAAAAAAAAGATTGTAAGTGACAAAAATATGAACAAAAAAATTACTTTTGCGGCTGAAATTATCATCTGATAGCTATCGGATGAAATTTTTTTCTTTGTGATTGAATACTATTTATTAACTAAATTTTAAAATTATGTCGGATATTGCAACAAGAGTAAAGTCGATTATCGTTGACAAACTCGGAGTGGACGAAAATGAAGTAACTCCAGAAGCAAGTTTCACTAATGATCTAGGTGCTGATTCACTTGACACTGTAGAACTTATCATGGAATTCGAAAAAGAGTTCAATCTTTCTATTCCTGATGATGAGGCTGAAAAGATCGGAACTGTTGGTGATGCTATTACTTACATCGAAGGCCACAGCAAGTAATATCAAAAATTTAAAAAAAACCTAGCAAGTAAATTAATTTTAAACCAAAATTCTATTCTATGGAAATGAAGCGTGTTGTTGTCACAGGTCTTGGTACAATTAATCCTATTGGGAATAATATTCAAGAGTATTGGACCAACCTTGAAAATGGTGTGAGTGGATGTGAAATGATCACCAGTTTCGACGCATCTAAGTTTAAAACAAGGTTTGCTTGTCAGGTAAAAAATTTTGACCCAAATACATACTTCGACCGTAAAGAGGTTAAAAAACTAGATCCTTATACCCAGTTTGCGCTGGTGGCTGTAGATGAGGCTATGAAGGATTCTGGCATTAACCCTGAGTCTATTGATTTAGACATGGCAGGTGTTGTTTGGGCTTCAGGGATTGGTGGTTTACAATCCTTGACAGATGAAGTTAGAGGCTATGTCGAGGGTGATGGTACTCCTCGATTTAGCCCGTTCTTCATTCCTCGAATGATTTCGGATATTGCTGCAGGCCATATCTCTATTAAGTATGGTTTCCGTGGTCCTAATTTCTCCACGGTTTCGGCTTGTGCATCATCTACCAATGGTATTATATGTGCCATGGACATTATTCGAACAGGAAAAGCTAGTATTATTGTTAGCGGAGGTTCCGAGGCTTCTGTTACCGAGGTTGCTCTTGGTGGATTTAGCTCTATGCAGGCTTTGTCATCTAGAAATGATGAGTACAAAACTGCGTCAAGACCATTCGACGAAACCCGTGATGGTTTTGTTATGGGCGAGGGCGCTGGCTGCTTAATTCTCGAAGAGTACGAGCATGCTAAGGCTCGTGGTGCTAAAATATACTGTGAATTGGTTGGCGGTGGTATGACTGCTGATGCTTACCATTTAACTGCTCCACATCCAGAAGGCCTTGGTGCAAGAAAGGTTATGGAGAATGCCATTAAGGATGCTAACTTAAAACCCGAAGATATTGACTATGTAAATGTGCACGGTACTGCAACTCCACTTGGTGATATTGCTGAAACTAAAGCAATCCTTTCTGTTTTCGGAGAACATGCATATAAACTCAATATCAGTTCAACTAAATCAATGACAGGTCACCTTTTAGGTGCTGCTGGTGCAATTGAGGCTATTGCTGCTGTATTTGCTGTGTGCAAGGATATGGTTCCTCCAACTATCAATTTGAATAGTATTGATCCAGCCATTGACAGTAAGCTTAATCTTACCCCAAATAAAGCACAAAAGCGTGTTGTTAATGCTGCATTAAGCAATACATTTGGGTTTGGTGGTCACAATGCATCTGTTATTGTTAAAAAACTTTCCTAGCATTAGGTGTTAAGGTTTCTTGTAGAACCGATTGAGCGATTTCGCATACCTGTTGCGGATAGGAAGTTTTTTAGTCAACTTAAGAGCATTTTAGGATTCTCTCCAAAAAATATTGAATTGTACAAGCTGGCCATGGTACACAGGTCAGCTTCTTATGTTTTGCCCAAGGGCAAGCGGGTTGATAATGAGCGGCTGGAATATTTAGGTGATGCTGTGCTCGATGCAATTGTTGCAGACTATTTGTTTGAGCGCTACCCAAATCAGCGTGAAGGTTTTCTTACAAAGATGCGCGCCAAAATAGTTAGCCGTACAAGTTTGAACCAGTTGGCGGTGAGCATGGGGCTCGAATCGTTGGTGAAGTTGAGCAATGGTACGGCAATATTGCAGAAGAATATATACGGAAATGCCTTAGAGGCATTGATTGGTGCAATATTCCTCGATAGAGGCTATCCGTTTACGAGTGCTGCTGTAATTAGTAATATCCTTGATAGATTTATCGATTTGGATGAACTTCAGGTTTTAGAGACAGATTTTAAAAGTAAACTGATTGAACTAGCCCAAAAGCACAAAATCCCAGTAAGTTTTGATACAAACGAGGATACTACTGTTACATCTAATCCCCCTAAATTCAAGTCTGTTCTCGTATTTAATAATGAACAAATTGCCGAAGGATTCGGTAATTCAAAAAAAGAAGCCGAGCAGCATGCCTCAATGATTGCTTTGGACAAAATAGACGAGAGCCAGTTTCAATAGGTATTTGTAGTTTTAGTTTGACTATTTGGTGGAGTTAGTCTTAGTGGCTGCGCTTCTGTTAAGCGTTAGTTTTATTCTGTGTGTCACCCTAATTCATTTGTTTGCACTAGCCTTCATTTGATGCGTGTTTTTATTGTAATGCGATCCATGCTTACAATACTATGCTCAAACGATTTTGCCGGATAAACTGGAGTCCCTTCATAATAATCCAGTCCGCGCAAGGATAGTTGAAAAAACGGAGGACTACCTGTACTCCAGCGCACGCAGCTACGCAGGATTAGATTCAGTTATAGATGTAATTACTGTTGACATACGGTGGAAAACGTACAATTAGCTATATTTACCGGGCAGAGCCCGAAGAGATAGATTCGACTGAGGCGTATAGCCTCAGCCGAACGGGGTCAATAAGATAATTAAAGAATCAGAAATAAAGACAAATGATGAGGAATAGCAAATTTGAAACCATATTGTTTGTACTATATTTTATTGTTATTATTACCACCTGTTTAATTTTAAGTGGATTTATCGAGTTTTTTTCTACTTGCGAATATTTCGCTAATAAAAAAATAGTTTTGCCTCAAATGATTATCCCTATAGTAGTGTTCCCATTGATAGGATATGGGGTTGCTTTGGTCTTAAAAATAGAGAAATCAAAAAGGTTCCTTTTCTATTTAATTATTCCTATCATATCAGTTGCTTTTATATTGGGTTATTTATCTTTTAAAGAGAAAAATTATTTGTATTCAAGCACTTGTTTTGTGAGAATAGCAAAGGTTAAGGACATCTATTGGGGGAGCCAAACCAGTTATGTGGATATAACCTACCGGAAAGACGGCAAGCGTTACAAGCGAAATGAGGTTCGGTTTCTGGGGAAAAGTGCGGTCAAAACCCTGCACATTGGCGACAGCCTTTTGGTGTTGAGCGTTAAGGACTGCGATGCCATTATGTACGTGTACAAACCGCACCCCACGTTACAGGAATTTAAAAAGTGTGCAGATTACGGCTATTACTTTAACGGGAATCTTTATAGCAAAGAAGAATTTGAAGGGAAGTACATCAAATAAATTGGAAAGTTCGAGACCCCAGTTGAGCCGAGGCTGTAACTAAATAAGGAAGCACATTAGGTTGGGCGTAGCCTGTCTGCCGGTAGGCTGGGTTGGCAAAGCGTACCTGCGTCCAACTATTTTTTCAGATTGTACCTGAGTTCTTTGTTTTTCATGTTCGGCCGAGGCTGTAAAAAGCAATAAACGAATCGCGTTCGGCGGCGGTTGCACTGCCGTTGTTCTATCGGAAGCAGGCTTTGCCTGAGTTTCTTGTAGTTTAAATTTTACAGACAGAGGCTGTCTGTGTTTTTTTTGTTGAAGTTTTACTGGCTGAGCCAAGGAATATCTTAGACTTAGGCGGAGCCTAAGCCTAACGTTGGTATTGTGCCCTTTATTTCTTCTTTTTCTTTTCCTTGCCTTCTCCTTTTTGCTTTCCTTTTGTAGCCCTTGCTTTTGTATTGGCCTTTAGCGCATGAAATTCTTTCGATCCGGGCTTAATGCCTAGCTCTTTTGCCATCACACCCCAGCCTTTTCCTTTATTCGATTTGTAAACCTTTGTAACTTCGTCAACGGTTTTGCCTGTTATTCGGCTGCACTCTAGTGTCATATAGATGTCGGAAGGGCTCATTGCCAGGCTTGCGTGTAGGTCGGTGATCTTTTTCTCCGAAATGTTATACGTTGTTCCCATTTCAACTTTAAACTGGCCAAAATCGGCCGAGGCTTCAATGTCAATATTTTTTAAATCTGTATCGATATCAAGACTTCCCGATTGGGCAAATGTTTTATTCATTAAAATGGCTAAAACAGCAAGAAGCATAAGTTTTGTCTTCATAATAAACTGTATTTAAAGTGTTATTAGTAAGAATTCGAAAATGCAAAGGTAGTTCAACTAAGCGATACTCAAAAAATAGTGCTATTTCTTTTTAAATGCAAATTGCCTATTTGTTCGTTTACGTCTTTATGACGTGTGATTATTGTGATGTATTGATGCTACACCCTTGCATCTGTTTATGCTTTTGATATTTTGCCCTGCAGCAAGCTTGCGCCGAGTGAAGAATATACCTCGTAGTATTACGGGATACTTGCGCCAAAAGAAGAATGTGTCTCGTAGCATCACGGGATACTTGCGCCTTGAGAGGAAAGTTCCTTGCAGTATTACGAGATACATTCCGCAGAAGGAGAATCCTTCCCGTAGAGCTACCGCTCATTTGCACCAATGTAAGCTGCCTTGCTGCATATGTGCAACAGGTTTTTCAACTATAAGGATTCACAAAAACAGTTAGTGCGAGGTATATTTAATTTCGGTATGCTTATTCATTCTACAATCGTGTAATTTAAATTTGTTAAGTGTTTTTCGGTCTGTTGTAATTCTTGCATATTGTTGAATGCTTTAACCGATCCAAATAATGTTGCTATATTTGATCCTAAATGAGCAACACTCCAATTTTATTTTAAATGACAACCCAAGTAAACAACCCCTTGCATGGTAAAACGCTAGAGACTATTGTTGTCTATCTGGTCGATTACTACGGATGGGAGGCGCTTTATGGCAAAATCAGAATTAACTGCTTTGGTAGTAATCCTAGCATAAAGTCGAGCTTAACTTTTTTGCGTAAAACACCTTGGGCTCGCAAAAAGGTGGAGGATTTATACCTGCAAACCGTTAGTTTGGGGTAGTTAATCCGGAGCCTATTAGCGGGGCGTAATTCTCTTAGCCACAGTTTTGCTAATACATCTTAGATATAGGTCTGTCTATGTTTGTTGCAGCAAAGCAGTGCTGCAATCTGTTATTAACTGCCAATTTGATATTAGAGCTATTCCCTGCTGTGCCGAGAGTAATTTTCACAGCATGAAATTACAAATTCCTAACGTGGAAATTCCAATTTCCACAGCATCCGTTAAGTCTCCCCTGCGCATGCGAGGGAACTCCCCTGCGCAGGGGAGAAGGTTTCCCTGCGCATCCGGGTAAACGTTCCTGCTCTGCATTGAAATACACCATTTTGCTTAGCTATATTGCTAGTCTTGATTTTTAAACATCCTCGATAATTGCTGTTTTATTGCGTGCAATGCTAAAAATCAAATTTGATTGATTTTGGATGATAATGTGGTGATTTCCGATTTTCGCTGTTATATTTGTGTTTTAACGATTTGGTCAATGGCGACAAGGAAAAAACAGGAAGTTCTAGTAATGGCAAACAATCATCCCTTTAGGTTGCTTGCCGTTTCGTCGTTGCTTAATGTAAACAAGTTAGTGTGGAGCATGAACTCCTCCTGTGGGTTGAGGCTTGTTAAGAATCAGGAGTTGGAGGCAATACTGTCGGCTTCAGTTTTCTCGGATAGGGATAGCTTACGCCCGATTATTGTGTCGCTCATCCCCAATAAGCAGGAGGGAAGCCTTTTCCTAAAGCAATTACCCAATGTCGATTTTGTGGTGGAGCTAAATGGCCCTATTGCCGATGCCGATTTTAAAAAATTTGTTACATCGTTAAAGAAAATAGAGGGTGTAATGGCTGCAATTGAAGTTAACCCTGCTGTAATTAAACGAAAAGACCCTTTTTGCCCCGAATAAACAAAAAGGCGGAAAATCCGCCATTTTTGCTTAAACTCCAAACCTATGAAAACTTTGCACCTAAACCTTTTTACCAAACGGCGACAAAGGTACAAGTAGTTTTTTCAATTTTTTTTAGGTGTCTGTTAAACTGTGTTAACCCTTTAGGAGTCCATAGCATAAAGATTACCTTTGTTGGTATGAGTAGGAAATTACTTTGGATTTTAACACTTGTAATATCGTTGGCTTCGCTTGGACTAGTGCTTGTTCAGTCGAAATGGGTGAAAATTGCTGTGCAGGTTAAGGAGGATCAATTTTCACAGGCTGCCAGCCTTGCCATGGAGCGAATTGTTGATGAAATTGAGAAGCAGGAAACCGTAATTCAGGTAATCGATGAGATTAAGCCTTACGTCTCGGTAAATACAAAGGGAGGTGCCCGTTTATCGTACCAGCAGGGTATTTTGAATAGGACAAAAGGTGGAATCAGAACAAAGCAAATTAGTCAGCAGGTTCTTACCGTTAGTAATCTCGATACAATTAAATTGCCTACACTTGCCCGGACTTTATTTGACAGTACGTTAACCTCCATCGGCTCAAAGGGAAATCTCTCTATTACTAGTGGAAGTTCAAGGGGCGCGTCTACCATGGATATTGATTTGGGACTCGATGGAAAACTTATCAATAAGACTGTTTTTGTGGAGAATATTGTTGATAAGTTGATTCGGGTTGAACTGCCAATTCAGGAGCGAATCTCTCAGCAGCTGCTCGACTCAATTATTCAGCGTGAGTTGATGCGTAAAGGAATTGAAGCTCGGTTCGAGTATAAGGTTACCAACGATAAGGATAGTGCTGTTTATAGAACTCCTCGTTTTAAGGCAAATCCAAAAGGGTTGGTTTTAAAAGATAAGTTATTCCCTAACGACTTTTTTGCGCGTAGGTATTTTCTGACGGTTTACTTTCCCAATCAGCAAACATACATCCTTAGTTCGCTTGGGTTGATGACCCTGTCGACCTTCCTTTTAACTATGCTTATAATACTTAGTTTCTCTGTTACGTTATTTATAATATTTAGGCAGAAACGATTGTCGGAAATCAAGAACGACTTTGTCAACAATATGACACACGAGCTGAAAACACCAATCTCAACCATTTCGTTAGCGGCTCAAATGCTGAATGATAAGAGTATTCCTGTTGAACGAAAAAATTTAGGGTATTTAGGCGGTGTTATTGCCGACGAAAGTAAACGTTTGGGCTTGCAGGTTGAGAAGGTTCTTCAGATGGCCATTTTTGAGAAAACCAAGCTTAAACTTAAGCTTAAAGAGTTGGACCTGCACGAGATTATTCGAAAAGTATCGGCAAATTTTGCCCTTCAAATCGAATCTCAGAGTGGTATTTTAAAATCAGAGTTAAGTGCCAGTAATCCTATGGTGGTTGCCGATGAGGTGCATGTTACCAATGTTGTTAATAATCTGTTAGATAATGCCCTGAAATATAAGAATGGGATTCCAGAAATTACTATATTTACAAAGAATGCAACTGAAGGACTGGTAATTGCATTTAAGGATAATGGCGTTGGTATTAGTAGAGAGAATGTTCGGAAAATTTTCGATCAGTTTTATCGTGTTCCCAGCGGCAATGTTCATAATGTGAAAGGTTTTGGTTTAGGTTTGAGTTATGTCAAGAAGATTGTAGAGGCACATGGAGGCAGAATTTGGGTAGATAGTACGCTTGGTATTGGTAGTACTTTTTCCATATTCTTGCCATGGAATGGCCCAACAGAGCGAAATAATTAATTCAATTAATAAGTAGTACCATGGAAAATAGAAAAATTCGTGTCCTACTAGCAGAGGACGATGAAAACTTAGGATTTCTACTGAAAGAGTATCTACACGCAAAAGATTACGAAGTGGATCTCTATAAGGACGGAGAAAAAGCCTATAAGGGTTTTCAGAATAACTACTACGATATTTGTGTTTTAGACGTTATGATGCCTATTAAGGATGGCTTTACCCTTGCTAAGGAAATCAGAATGTCAAATAATACTATGCCCATACTTTTCCTTACGGCAAAGTCGATGAAAGAAGATGTCATTGAAGGTTTTGCTTTAGGTGCCGACGATTATATGACTAAGCCTTTTAGTATCGAAGAGTTACTCATGAGACTTGAGGCCATTCTTAGACGAACACGTAAGGATTCTCTTACCGATGAACAAACCTTATTTCAGGTTGGCAAGTATGCTTTTGATGCTACTAAGCAAACCTTGCAGCTCGATAGCGATGTGAGAAAGTTGACTACCAAAGAGAGTGAATTGCTTAAGTACTTGTGCATAAACAAAAATTCATTGCTCGATAGAAACTTTGCGCTAAAAACAATTTGGGTTGATGATAGTTACTTCAATGCTCGCAGTATGGACGTGTACATTACCAAATTGCGTAAGTATTTATGTGATGACCCAACTATTGAGATTATCAATGTAAGAGGTAAAGGTTTTAAACTAATTTATTAGTCGATTGTTATTAATTAAAGTATTTGATGGAATTCCATCAAATACTTTTTTGTTTTTACAACTCTTTAATCCAAAATTGCGTTTATATTTGTAGTGAAACCTACTGGTGAATTTAAATTTGTTGTTTTATTTGTGAATAATATATAACTTTATCATTATTGTAGGCTGGATAATTTGATGATGTTATGGAGAATATTGTATTAGAGCCAACCACGGAAACTCCTAAGGTAGTTCTAGATAAGGAGGGTGCTATCTTTGAAATTTCGGGCAATTCATTACCCGAGGATGTAACGTCGTTTTACAGTCCAATTATGGAATGGATCGATGAGTATATATCTAACCCAAACGAAAAAACTGAACTTGATCTTAGTTTTGATTACTATAATACTTCCTCATCTAAGATGATTCTTAAAATTTTAGAAAAATTCAGAGAGATTCATCGAAAGGGATATGCTGTAACCATTAATTGGCACTATATGGAAGATGATGAGGATATGGTTGAGGCCGGTGAGGACTATGCCGAACATTTAAAACTTCCTTTCAATTTTATTGCAATTCAGCGTCAGTAGTTTTTCAATTCAAAAGTTTTTCAAATGGCAACAACCCCTTCAAGTTTTAAAATTTTTACTAACCGTTTATTTGGTAGTTTTAAGGATACCGAGGTTGTCGAGTCTGCTCGCAAAGCACTCGAAACTGAGTACGAGGAATTGATCAACTATTCTCAATCCGAAGAATTGTCGCATTACCAAGAACTGAAAACTTGGGTTGATACCAAAGAGTATCTTAGTGTAAAGAAGGAAGTCGAGTCAGTATTATATAAAGATTCTCCAGAATATAAGGCTGAACAAGAACTTAAAAAGTTGTCAGGGAATTCTGCACTTAAGAACTATTTTAAGATGTCGAAGACCGAGGTGCCTGCTTTTTTTGAAAAGATTAAAAATTCTGGTTTAGTTGAAGAATTTAATGAGTTGCGGGTTTTTATAAGTAGCGCAGACTATAAGAAAGATCGAAAGGTATTTAAAAAGGACAATACCTCGGAGTATCAAAAGGAATTACGTTTTAATGAGTTGAAGGGAAATGCCGATTTGAAAAGGTATTTTAAATTGGTAAACTATAAACCTTTGAAGGATTATCTAAGCATAGCAAATTCTCAAACTCTTCAGCATTATAATGATTTAAAAGCAACCGTTGAATCTTCAGATTTTGCCGAGCGTAAGCATTATCTCCTTTCTAAAAATAAGTTTGAGCAAACCGATGCTTTTAAGAAACTACAGGAATTTAAAGCACTTGCTGCTTCTGAGAAAGTTAAATGGTATTTTGGAATAAAAGATAGCCATAAGTTTGACGAATTAAAGCACTGGACGATAACATTTCATGATGATTTCGAGGGGAAGTCGCTTGATAATCAGCGTTGGCTCACTAAGTTTTTCTGGGGCGATGCTTTAATAAATAAAGCGTATTCTTTTGCTTCCGATGAGCAGTACTACTCTGAGAATGGTAATTTTGAAATAAAAAATAGTTTACTTCGTATTGTCACCCGTAAGGAAAAGGCCGAAGGTCTTGCATGGGATAAGAAATTTGGATTTATTCCTAAAACATTCAGCTATACTTCGGGTGTAATTAATACTGGACATATCTATCGTCAGACCGAAGGAAAAATCGAAACTAAGGTTAAGTTGTCGTGTGCAGCGGGTATTTCTCATGCGTTTTATCTTGTGGGAGACCGAATGCTTCCAGAATTAGATGTTTTCTTAAAATCAGATTCTAGTCAAAATTCTATTTCGGGGGCTTATTTTTGGAAGAATGGCTCGGCTAAGGTTCGTAAGTCGTTAAGTAATATAAATGGTCTAAAATTGGATTCTAAATTCTATATTTTAGGAGTTGAATGGGATAGTAAAAATATAGTTTGGACAATTAATGGAACTCCATATAAAATTCAGGCAAATACTAATCCTGACACTCCATTGTATTTGGTTTTTGCATCGGGTGTTCGTGGTAATGCGGATGAATCGAAATTACCAGCATATATGGAGATTGATTGGGTGAAGTGTTGGAAAAAGAATTAGGTAGTGATATTATATCGATATTAAGGGAACTCTCGGGTTCCCTTTTTTATATTCTAGTTGCAGTAACTTTCAGATTTGTTCTGCAATCCTCCCTGTAGGTCATTTGAGTATCAAACTTCCAATTCCAGCGTTTTGTACTTGTATTATTAGGTAGATCTATGAATGCCGTTGGTTTAGTACCTATTAATGCGCCATGTTCATTTAAGAATTCTTCCTCGTAATCTGTAATAAGAATGGATCGATTAATTGGAAGGCTATTTAAATGATTTTGCTGTATGGCTTGGGCTACATCTATTATTTGGTTACTGCTTATTTTTTGCTTTCGAAGCAAGTAATCTGTTATAAACACATTGAGTTGACTTAGGAGATTAACTGATATTACCAGATCTTCATTGTATGAGATGGGTTCAATGCTTTTTATGGCGTTTAGGATGTTTATAGGATGTATTCCCTGCTTTTTCGAATTGTATGCAAAATCGATGGCTCCGAATGTCAGGTCGGTGGTCTCAAATTCTATTTTACTATTGTTGGAGTACTTGTGTATAACTTGGCGTGGATGAAGAATATCGGTTAGTACAATTCTATCACATTGCTCAACAAGGTAATCGATAGGAACATCAAATAGCCAGCCACTACCCAGTATTCTAACTGTTTTAGGATTGCTCTGCTTGATTGCAGTGACGATATATTCTTTTGTATTGTCGAGATGCGATTGCCATCCTCCGTTTTCTTGCAATACTCTTTGCGGAATATAGGTTTGCTCCGCGGTGTATTTCATTCGAATATTGCGTATGAAGAGTGAGAGATTCATGGCATTGATGAAAAATATAGGTTTAAATATAGAAGTTATTTTCCGATACAGAAAGAGAAGCGTTGCTGCTTCTCTTTTTATAATGTTTTTAGTCCATTTTTAGTACTGCAAGGAATGCCTGTTGAGGTACTTCTACAGAGCCAATTTGGCGCATACGTTTTTTACCTTTCTTCTGTTTCTCTAGTAGCTTACGTTTACGGGTGATGTCGCCACCGTAACATTTAGCAGTAACGTCCTTTCGTAGTGCTTTTACTGTTTCGCGGGCAATGATTTTAGCGCCAATTGCAGCTTGAATTGCAATGTCGAATTGTTGACGAGGAATGAGTTCCTTCAACTTTTCACACATCTTACGACCAAAGTCGTAGGCATAATCGGCATGTATCAGCGATGATAATGCATCAACCATTTCTCCGTTTAGTAGGATATCTAGTTTTACCAATTTGGCCTCGGCATAACCATCCATGAAATAGTCGAACGAAGCGTATCCGCGAGATATTGATTTTAGCTTGTCGTAGAAATCAAACACAATGTCGCTCAATGGCATTCTGAATGTAATTTCTACTCTATCGGAGGTGATAAACACCTGATTTTTGAGAATACCACGTTTGTCGATGCAGAGTTTCATTACTGCACCTAAATACTCCGATTTTGTAATGATTTGAGCATTTATAACAGGTTCTTCGATATGATCGATTATGGTTGGTCCTGGCAGTCCGCTAGGATTGTGAACTTCAATAATATCACCCTTCGTAGTATGAACTTTGTATGATACGTTAGGAACGGTTGTAATTACATCCATGTCAAATTCACGGTACAAGCGTTCCTGTACAATTTCCATGTGGAGTAGTCCTAAAAATCCACAGCGAAAACCGAATCCAAGTGCTAATGACGATTCAGGTTCGTAGCTGAGTGACGCATCATTCAGCTTAAGTTTATCAAGCGATGCCCGTAAATCTTCGTATTCGTCGGCATCAACAGGGTAAACTCCGGCAAATACCATTGGTTTAACATCCTCGAACCCAGCAATTGCCTTGCTGCAAGGACGATCTACGTGGGTAATTGTATCACCCACCTTAACTTCTGTAGATTCTTTGATTCCTGAAATGATATAGCCAACATCGCCAGCTCCAATAGAATCGCGGGGATGAAGTTTTAATCGCAAAATACCAACTTCATCGGCAAGGTACTCGCGTCCTGTATTGAAGAACTTTACTTTATCGCCAGCGCGAATAGTACCATTGGTTACTTTGAAATATGCTATAATTCCACGGAATGAGTTAAAAACGGAGTCGAATATTAGGGCTTGCAAGGGTGCATTTGCATCACCTTTAGGAGCCTTAACTCTGCTAATAATTGCTTCGAGAATTGCATCAACACCTTCGCCAGTTTTTGCACTTACGGGCAATATCTCATCTCTTTTGCAGCCAATCAAATCAACAATTTGATCTTTCACATCATCAACCATGGCTGCTTCCATATCAATTTTGTTGATAACGGGTATTATTTCCAGGTCGTGATTGAGTGCAAGGTATAGGTTCGAGATGGTTTGCGCTTGAATACCTTGGGTTGCATCAACAACAAGTAATGCTCCTTCGCACGATGCGATGGCTCTTGATACTTCATAGGAGAAATCGACGTGTCCTGGAGTATCAATTAGGTTAAGAACGTAGGTCTGATCACCATGCTTGTACTCCATCTGTATAGCGTGGCTTTTAATGGTGATCCCTTTTTCTCTTTCAAGATCCATGCTGTCTAGCACTTGACTTTGAAGTTCGCGCTCGTTCAAAGTATGTGTGCTTTCAAGTAATCGGTCGGCCAGGGTGCTTTTTCCGTGGTCGATGTGTGCAATAATGCAAAAGTTTCTGATATTCTCCATCCTCAATTCCTAATTGGAGTGCAAAGATATTTAAAATATAAATATGTACACTATGTTGTTGATCGATTGATATTTTGGGCGAGCAATAAGTTGAGCGATTTGGGTTTGCTGTTGAAGGTTTATGATGATTTGTGTTAAATAAATTAATTGACAATCAGTGTAATATTTTGTAATTTTCTTTCTTAACCAATACCCGTAATGTTATGAAAAAGTTTAAAGTTTTTTCGGTAGCCCTATTGGTTCTATTCTTAGGGTTCATTCAATCGTCCTGCATTGGAAGTTTTAGGTTGACCAATAAAGTATATGAATTTAATAAAGATGTTGGTTCTAAATTCGTGAGTGAACTACTCTTTTTGGTAATGGTTATTGTTCCTGTTTATGCCGTTTCTATGCTGATAGATGGATTAATTCTCAACTCAATTGAGTTCTGGTCGGGATCAAATCCTATGGCTATGAATGCCGGAGAGTCTGAAACTAAAATTATTGAAAGTAACGGAATAAAGTATCAACTAACTGCATCGCAAAATCGTTTCGATTTTATACAACTTGAAGGTGCAAATAAAGGCATGACCGGAGCGTTTGTTTACGATCCTGAAACAGGAATCTGGAGTTACGAAGATGCAGATAATTCTATCGATTTGGTGAGATTGAATGCCGATGGAACTGCTACTGCTTTTTTACCTAATGGAAAAGTGCTAAATATTGAAGTTAGTGGAAATGGGCTGGCTTCTCTTAAATCAGTAGTTAAAGCCTATAGTTTTGTTGCGGATAAGTAATTTGATACTAATTAAAAAAGCGGAAAGATACCTTTCCGCTTTTTAGTATACCGATGTTTAAATTACATCATATCCATTCCACCCATGCCAGGAGCACCCATTGGAGGCATTGGCTTATCTTCTTTCTTTTCGGTTATTACACACTCTGTAGTTAGCAATAATCCAGCAATTGAAGCAGCATTTTCCAATGCAATACGGGTAACCTTTGTAGGATCAATAACACCGCTCTTTAAAAGATTCTCATATTTATCGTTTTGTGCATTGTATCCGAAGTCATCTTTGCCTTCTTTTACCTTTTGTACAATTACAGAACCTTCTAAACCTGCGTTAGCAACAATTTGACGAAGAGGTTCCTCTATTGCTCTTTTAACAATGTGAATACCAGTTGTTTCATCGTCGTTGTTTCCTTTTAGGTTTTCGAGTGCTTCAATTGCACGAACAAAAGCAACACCACCACCAGGAATGATACCCTCTTCAACTGCAGCACGTGTAGCATTCAAAGCATCATCAACGCGATCTTTCTTCTCTTTCATTTCAGTTTCGGTAGCAGCACCTACGTAAAGAACTGCAACTCCACCTGCTAGTTTAGCAAGACGTTCCTGTAATTTTTCGCGATCGTAATCCGAAGTGGTATTCTCTATTTGAGTTCTGATTTGAGCAACACGCTTGTCGATATTTTCTTTTGCACCACTACCATTAACAATGGTTGTGTTTTCTTTATCGAGCGTGATTTTCTCTGCGCGGCCAAGCATATCCATCTTAGCGCCATCTAAACGAAGACCTTTTTCCTCGCTAATAACTACACCACCGGTAAGAATTGCGATATCTTCCAACATCTCTTTACGACGATCGCCAAAGCCTGGAGCCTTTACGCCTGCAATTTTTAAAGAACCACGTAACTTGTTAACTACTAAAGTAGCCAAAGCTTCGCCTTCAATATCCTCAGCAATGATTAATAGAGAACGACCTGCTTGTGCAACTGGCTCTAAAACAGGAAGCAAATCCTTCATTGTGGAAATCTTACGATCGGTGATAAGGATGAAAGGATTTTCAAGTACAGCTTGCATCTTATCAGGATCGGTGATAAAGTATGGCGAGATGTAGCCACGGTCGAATTGCATACCTTCAACTATTTCAACGGTAGTTTCAATGCCTTTAGCTTCCTCAACTGTGATAACACCTTCTTTCTTAACTTTCTTCATTGCTTCAGCAATCAACTTACCAATTTCGTTGTCGTTGTTAGCCGAAATGGTACCAACTTGCTCGATTTTCTGGTAATCGTCGCCAACAGATATGGTTTGCTTTTTAAGATGTTCAATAACCTTAGCAACACCTTTATCGATACCACGTTTCAAATCCATTGGATTTGCACCTGCGGTAACATTCTTTAATCCTACATTTACGATTGCTTGTGCAAGAACAGTAGCGGTAGTTGTTCCATCTCCAGCATTGTCGGCTGTTTTTGATGCAACCTCTTTAACCATTTGTGCACCTACATTCTCGAAAGGATCGCTTAATTCTATTTCTTTAGCAACAGTAACACCATCCTTAGTTACTTGTTGTGATCCAAATTTTTTCTCAATAACAACATTGCGTCCTTTAGGACCTAAAGTTACTTTAACTGCATTAGCAAGTTGATCGACACCTTTTTTTAGTTTGTCGCGTGCTTCTGTATCAAAATTTAAAACTTTTGCTGACATATTTTTGTTTTTTAATTATACTACAACTTTTTTGTTTGCTTAGATAATTGCAAGAACATCGGATTGTTTCATGATTAGGTAATCTTTTCCGTCAATGGAAATTTCTGTGCCTGCATATTTTCCGTAAAGAACAACATCACCAACTTTAACTTCCATTGTAACTTCCTTTGTGCCAGGACCAGCAGCTACAATTGTTCCACGTTGAGGTTTTTCCTTTGCGGTATCGGGAATGTAGATTCCGCTTATCGTTTTTTCTTCGGCCTCTGTAGGAAGAACCAAAACTCTATCGGCCAATGGTTTTACTTTAACTTCTGACATGTTATATGATTTTAGTAGTTAGTAATTGTTTTTATAATTTCGATATGGGAAATAACATATGCTATGCCAAACAGAAAAACTGACTTTTTTGCATATTTTGACTGCCACTGATGTCAGTGATTTTGACTTTAATGTTTTCCTAAAGGTACTTTAAAATTGATAAATAAAAAAGTGCCAGCATGTTATACATACTGACACTGAATACCTTGAGTTGTATCTGTTATTTTGTAGAGTCTTGCGATGTTGTTTCTGATGTCGGAGTTTGGAAATCAGGCAAAGCGTTTTGGCTAGGAGTTTCCTTCATTTTTGACTCAAGAACTGATTTTTGCTCAACTACAGTTTTCGAAGGCATTGTAAGTGTTGCTAAAAAGGCTAGCACAACTAAACTAACTGCTAAAGTCCATGTGGCTTTTTCTAATAAGTCGGCAGTTTTTCTAACGCCCATAATTTGGTTCGATCCAGCAAAGTTTGATGCTAGTCCACCTCCCTTAGGATTCTGCACTAAAACAATTAAGATTAGTAGTATGCAGACAATAAGTATTAGTACTGAAAATAATGTGTACATTGTTTAATAATTAATGTTTACTATTTTTTTTCTCTTCAATATTTCGAATTTGATCGGCAAAGTAACTATTTTTTTCTGGATATTTCAAACATAATTTTTCGTAAACTGCAATTGCCTTGTCAAAATAACCCTGACTAATGTAAATTTGGGCTAAAGGCTCGCTGGCAAGTTCTTCCGATTCAACAATTGAATCTAGGGATATATCCTCGTTTTCAATTATTTCACCAGGTGCTGGCATTGTCGGCCTATTAATTTTAGGATTGCTGTTCAGGAATACATCAATCAAATTATTGAAGTTTTTTTTATCTATATCCTGATCGGTTATACTTAAATCTACATCCCCTTCAATTAACTCGAGGATGTCGTTATCACTGCTATTTGGTGTTGTCTCTAAATTGATAGTTACAGCATCTATTTCATTATTTCCTTCGAGCAGAACAAAGGATGAGTCTGCGTTTGTTGATGATTCTTTGGTAATTGGTTCATTCTTAATCGAAACTTCAGTTTCTTTCTCTTCGGTAGGTTGAGTGTTTGGCGTTGTGGAAATCGTTGGATTGAGCGTTTTGTAAAGATGTTGACGGCAAGGTACAAGGCTTGCATTACATTGAAGAGAATTTTCTAAATCGGAACTCCCAATAAATTTAAGGTTTTTGAGAAAAAGAATTCTTGCTCCTTGAAAATAAGGATGTTTGTCAATTAAATTTTTCAGTTGACTAGCGGTTTCTTGCGAAAAATTATTCGAAGAATCCATCAGGCTATAGAGAAGTTCTTTTTCCATGATTTTACCAGTTAGCCGCCGCAGCATTGAATATATCGTCAATTAACTTTTCTACAATTGTTGTTACAAGTGAACTCTCAACCGAAGTGAAGTTCTCGGTGCTAGCAAAGTTCTCGTATTGAGAAAATGTCTTATCGTAACTTTGTTTTGGGTCGATGGCATTTACAAATTTTACTTTTACTGAAATAGTTAATCTGTTTTGTGCAGCAACCTCGTTGCCTTGGATTGCAATTGGTGCAACAGTGTATTGGCTTATTTGTCCGGTAAATGCAAAATCGCCAAATTCTTTAACTACCGCCAATCGAGTTTGTGATATAAATCTATTTTTTAACTCCTCGGTAATATAACTGCTGAGCGAAGGGTTAACTATACTTGCAAGGTTCTGAAAAAGTTGAACACTTACAGTCTTTGCTTCAGGAGGAATGGAGGCACCTGAAAATGTATAGCTAATTTTACATCCTTGAAATAAAGGTGTTAGAATAAATGATAGAAGAAATATCGATTTTAGTATTTTTGTTCTCATGCTACTCAATGTTAAACTCTTTGATTTTTCGGTAAAGTGTTCTTTCTGAAATTCCCAATTCCGCTGCTGCATGTTTGCGTCTTCCTTTGTGCTTTTCTAAGGCCTTTTTTATTAATTCAACCTCTTTTTCCTCGAGCGAAAGCGATTCTTCAATAATTTCCTCGGTATCCTGAATGTCATTAGCGTTCTGAACAAACGGTTTGCTGTCGAATTGAGTTGGCGGATTCTTGGTAATTATTGTGTCGTTCGAATTGTAAAGATTTTGAAATATTGGGGCATTCTGAATTTTAGGATCAATATTAGCCACGCCATTTGCGATAAGATCGTTAACAAGTTTCTTAAGATCGTTAACATCGTTTCGCATGTCGAAGAGTATTTTGTAAAGAATCTCCCTTTCCGATGCAAATGTTTGTTCGTCTAAACTACCTTTCTTACCATAAAGTGTTGGCAGTTTTGTTGTCATGGAATCGGGTAGGTAGCGAAGCAATATATCGTCGGTAATAATCCTGCTTTGTTCAATTATCGAGATTTGTTCTGTGACATTTTTTAATTGTCGAATATTGCCCGGCCATTTGTAGTTTACAAGTGCTCTTTTTGCGTCATCATCTAACGAGATGGCTGGCATGCGATATTTTTCAGCAAAATCGGCTGCGAATTTTCTAAAAAGCAGTGTAATATCCTCGTTCCTTTCGCGTAGCGGAGGAATGTGGATTGGCACGGTATTCAATCTGTAATAAAGATCTTCACGGAACTTACCTTCCTGGATCGCTTCGGGCAGGTTGACATTGGTTGCGGCAACCACTCTAACATTGGTCTTTTGGACTTTAGAAGATCCAACTCGAATAAATTCGCCAGATTCCAGCACTCTTAGTAAACGAACTTGAGTTGATAAGGGTAGTTCTGCAACTTCATCAAGAAAGATTGTACCTCCGTTGGCTACTTCAAAATATCCTTGCCTGCTGTCGGTAGCTCCGGTGAAAGAGCCTTTTTCGTGACCGAAAAGTTCGGAATCAATAGTACCCTCGGGTATTGCTCCGCAGTTTACGGCTATATAAGCGCCGTGTTTACGCGAACTATGCTGATGAATAATTTGAGGAAAATACTCCTTACCAGTACCGCTTTCGCCAGTGATAAGTACGGAAAGATCAGTGTTTGCAACTTGGCGTGCAATGTCTATAGCTCTATTTAATCCAGTAGCGTTGCCAATAATACCAAATCGTTGTTTAATACTCTGAAGTTCCATGTCTGTTTTACCTATTATCAGGTGCTGTGTTTAAAATGTTTTTGTACCTGACAAAATTACATTTTTAAATTGTTTTCGCTATATTGAATTAGTTAATTTTCATAAAAACAGGCATCTCTTAGACTCGAATATTTGTTATGTTTTTGTTTTATTTGAGTGTGTTATGGTAAATCTTGGTTTTGTAGGAACTGACATTATTGCCGTTGTACTATATGATTTTTAATTTGAGTTTGTTGCTTTAGTGTAAAACTTTGCAGTTAACTTTGTAGAGAATTGTTCTATGAATTGAGAAAAATCGCAACTAAAAAATATTTTGAATATGAAAGTATTAGGATTAATTCCCGCTCGATATGCTTCCACAAGATTTCCTGGAAAGCCATTGGCTATGATTGCCGGAAAGCCTATGATACAATGGGTTTATCAACGTGCGTCGGATGTGTTCGAGTATGCTTATGTCGCAACTGACGATGTTCGTATTGCTGATGCAGTTAAGGAGTTTGGTGGCAAAGTGGTTATGACTTCGCCTAGCCATCAGAGTGGAACCGATCGTTGTGCTGAGGCCTTAGAGCGCGTTCAGGAATTAACTTCGGTTAAATTTGATGTTGTTGTGAACATTCAGGGTGACGAACCTTTTATTCAAACTTTGCAACTGCAAAAAGTGGCAGGTTGCTTTGCGGATGTAGCAGTTCAAATTGCCACACTTGTAAAAGCGTTTGGTTCTAACGAGGATATTTTTAATCCGAACTCTCCTAAAGTCATTTTAAATGTTAAAAGCGAAGCTATTTACTTTAGCCGTTCGGTTATACCTTTTATAAGAGGCAAGGAAAAGGAGGATTGGAAGTACAATCGGAAATACTTTAAGCATATAGGACTTTATGCATATAGAGCAGATGTTTTGAGAGAGATAACAAAGTTGCCTCAGTCATCGCTAGAACTTTCTGAGTCGCTGGAACAGCTTCGCTGGATTGAGAATGGCTATAAAATAAAAGTTGTTGAAACCGATTTGGAAACCTTAGCTGTAGATACTCCCGATGATTTGGAAAGAGTTAAGGAGTATGCCAATAGTGTTTTGAGTGATCATGAGAAAGATTAATCCCGATAGGTTAAAAAGAAAAGGAGTTCATTTCGAACTCCTTTTTCTTTCAATGTTTCTAGTTCTTTTCCTTTATTAAGAATAGGTATACAGGGAAGTGGTCTGAATATCCTCCTGTAAAGTTACCACTTACGTACGTACGGAAGGGGTATCCTGCAAATTGTCCGCTAGGCTGTTGTAAGAATGACTTGTTGAATATTTTTGCTTTAAAAAATACCCAGTTGGTCTTGTCTTCGTTAATCAACGATTGGGTGATAATAAGATTGTCGAAAAGATTCCATGAATCGCGGTAAGCCAATGTGCCCAATCCTTCTTTGTAAAGAGGGAACATCGCATTAAAAAGTTCCCCTTTTTTAAGTTTTTTGCTAGACCCTTTTGCTCCCAATCCATCAACAATGCTGGCGCAGTCAGGGTCGTCGTTAAGGTCGCCCATAATGATAATTTTTGCATTAGGCTCTGCCTTCTGAAGCGAATCAACAATTGATTTGGTAAGTTTTGCTGCTGCCATTCGTTTGGGCATACTGCGTTTTTCTCCACCACTACGAGAGGGCCAATGGTTTACAATCACGTGGATTTGTTCGCCGTTAAGTAATCCATCAACAACAAGTTGATCTCTAGTGCGGAAAGAAGTATCCTCCTCCATTCTAAGACGGACAGACCTTGTTGATGTGACAGAGAAAAATTCTGGTCTGTAGATCAATGCTACGTCAACGCCTCTTCGGTCTGGAGAGTCGTAATGTACAATGCTGTAGTTGGATGGTTTCAGTTTGGCGGAGTTAACTAAGTCCTCTACAACAGCGCGATTCTCAATCTCGGATATACCGAGTATGGCTGGACCTCCTGGGAACATTTCTGTTCCGATTTGTGAGATAACGTCGGCCATGTGATTAATTTTATGCCAGTAACGTTCCGATGTGTATTTGTTTGCTCCATCCGGAGTAAATTCAGTATCGTTCGGACCTGGTATAGTGTCGAATAAATTTTCCAGATTGTAAAAACCTATACAGCTAACGTTGTACATTTTTTTCTCCTGTGCTCCGGAAATGCCATAAAGTAGTATAAATGTTATGGCAATCAGTGATTTCTTTAGAAATAATCTATGCATATTTAAATGTTCTTAGGATAAACAACCGAACAAAGATAGTTATATCCGTAAAAAAAGATATAAAATAGAATAATATTTAGTAAAAAAGTTATTCTTTTGCACTATTAAATTAAGTTAATTCTTAGTGTGATAATCAATAAACAAATTAATTATTAAATAGGTTGTAAATGAGGAGTTTTGTATTAACATTATTGGCAGTGCTAATGTTCGGTATTGTCGATGTAAGTGCACAAACAACCCTTAAAGGAAACGTAAAGGATTCTGATACCGGAAATCCACTTCCTAGGGTTGAGGTTCGGGTTGCGGGGAGCAATATTACTGCAACAACAGACGAGAATGGAAATTATGTACTTGAAGTCATCTCTGCTGGAAAATATGTTTTTGAATATGTACTAAGCGGTTATCAGACTTTTGAGTTAGAGTTCGAGGTGAGTGAAGGTGCAAAGCTACCTGATGTTGTTTTAATGCGTGCGCAATCTGACGAAGGTCAATCACAATCTTTAGGTGAGGTAACTATTTCGACCGATGATTTAGAGTCTGAAGGAAGGGATCAAGCCGTTTCGGGCTTGTTACAATCTTCTCAAGATGCTTTTAGTTCTGCTGTGTCTTATTCTTTTAGTCCAGCTCGTTTTCAGGTTAGAGGTTACGATTCTGATTATTCGTTGCTTTATATGAATGGTATTCCTGTAAATGATCCAGAGAGTGGTTTTGCAGGATGGAGTTCTTGGGGCGGTTTAAATGATGTAACCCGTAATAGGGAATTTACCAATGGTTTGGCACCTTCCGATTTTTCGTTTGGTGGTTTAGGTGGCGCAACTAATCTTGATGTTAGAGCATCGCAGCAGCGTAAGGGTACTCGTGTTTCGTATGCTGCTACCAATAGAACCTATACTAATAGAGTAATGTTTACACATTCTACAGGTTTAATGGAGAATGGTGTCGCTTTTACTGTTAGCGGTTCACGTCGCTGGGCTGATGAAGGGTATGTAGATGGAACTAGTTACGATGCTTGGGCTTACTTTATAGGTATTGAGAAAAAGTTCAATAGTAGTCATTCGCTTGCATTTACAACATTCAATGCACCAACCAAACGAGGAATGCAGGGAGTTGCTACAGAAGAAGCGCACGATTTGGCTGGATCTAACTTTTATAATCCAAACTGGGGATACCAGAATGGCGAAAAGCGAAATGCAAAAGTTCGTTTTCAGCAGGAGCCTACTTTAATTCTTAATCATTACTGGAATATCAACCCTGATTTAAAGTTAACCACTACAGTTGGCTATTCTTTTGGAACATACCAAACAACAGCCTTGAACTGGTACGACGCTCAGGATCCTCGTCCTGATTATTACCGTAAAATGCCTTCGTATTGGTATAATTCTGATGCTAGTGTTGTTGCAGAAATTACCGATGCATTTAAGAATGATGTGAATGTTCGCCAGCTTGACTGGGATTATATGTACCAAACAAACTATAATAGTGTTGACACTGCTGGAAATTTGAGATCTAAGTATATTGTTGAGAATAGAATAACCGATTCTCGTCAGTTTACTTTCTCATCGGTTGCCAACTGGAGTCTTATGCCAACCTTAAAGGTTAACGGTGGAATTGACATGTCAATCTACAAAGGTCGAAACTATAAGGAAATTGATGATTTGCTTGGTGCTGACTATTGGCTTGATGTTGACCAGTTTATTGAGCGTGACCTTGGTGTTGGATCATCTTCAAGCCAAAATGATGTAGATAATCCTAATAGGATGGTTACCAGTGGTGATGTATTTGGATATGATTATACTGCCAATGTTAATAACGGAAACCTTTGGGCTGTAGCAAACTATATTCAGAATAGATTCGAGTACTACATGGGCGCTAATTATAGTTACACTGAATTTTGGCGAACAGGTGATATGCGCAATGGTCGTTTCCCAAATGATTCTAAGGGTGATTCGAAGAAGCAACGTTTCGATAATTATGGTGTTAAGGGTGGTGCTACTTGGAAAATTTCAGGACGTAATTATCTTGATGCGAATGTTGCCTATTTAACTCGTGCTCCATTCTTCAGAAACTCATTTATTTCGCCCCGTTCTTCGAATTTTGCAATTCCTGGCTTAACTAGCGAGAAGATTGTTAGTGCAGATTTGAACTATAACCTTCGGACACCTTATATTAAAGCTAGATTATCTGCTTATTATACTAAGTTTATGGATCAAACAGAGCAAAAGTCATTCTATATGGAAGGCCAAAACTCTTTTGTTAACTATACAATGAATAATATCGATAAGGTTCACAGGGGCTTTGAGTTTGGTGCCGAAATTAAGGTTACTCCAACGATAACACTTAATGCTGCTGCAGCAATAGGTTCATATCAGTATGCATCACGTCCAACAGTAGCAATTACTCAAGATAACTTTGGAACTGTTCTCGCTACCAATAGAACTATCTACATTAAGAATTTCTATATTCCTAGCACTCCTCAAACTGCAGCTACTTTAGGGTTTAGGTATGCTTCGCCAAAGTACTGGTTTTTTGGTGCTTCTGTTAGTTATTTCGATGATATTTATATTGATTTTGCTCCTGAAAGAAGAACAGCAGAAGTGCTTTTAGGTTTAGAGCCAGATGATCCTACAAGATATGCAATAACTAAGCAATCTTCGCTTCCTTCTCAATACTTAGTCGATGCAAATGTTGGCAAGTCTTGGAGAATAAAGGATTACTATATTAATCTTAATTTCCAGGTGGCTAATGTATTAGATAATACCGATTTCAAGACAGGTGGATATGAGCAGTTACGCTATGCCCTTTCGAATGAAGATGTGAATACATTTACCCCTAAGTATTTCTATGCTTATGGACGTACCTATTACTTAATAGTAGGATTAAGGTTTTAATTAATAATAATATGAAATATATAACAATGAAGAAGTTACAACATATATTCACAGGCTTAATTTTAGCAACATTGGCAATGCTATCGGTGCCAAGTTGCGTAGATTTTTCCTACGATGATATTGAGCCTAGGATTGATTCTACTACTCTTGTTGCCAATACAACTATTGCAGATTTAAAATCAATCTACCCAGGAAAGTTATATCAACTTAGCGATACAAGTTTTTATCAACGTGATTCTATTATTATTGAAGGAACCATTATCTCGAACGACAAACAGGGAAACTTCTATAAAAGTCTTTTCATTGAGGATGGAACTGCTGCTATTGAGGTAAAGTTGAACAAAACAACTTTGTATAACGACTATAAGCTAGGCCAAAAAGTGGTGATTTACTGTAATGATTTATACCTAGGCGATTATGGTGGACAAATTCAACTTGGATCAACCTATAGTAATAATGGTGTTATTGAGATTAGTAGTTTAGAGGGTGATGTTATCATTAGAAAGCATGTATTTAAGAAAGGAAATACAGTAAATGAGGTTTCTCCAATTGTGATGACATCTGCATTGTTGACTCCTTCTAATATTTGCCGTTTGGTTCAGTTCGATAATGTTCAAATAACCGATACTTTATCTATTATAACTGGAGCGACTTACACATATGCCGATGCTGTAAACAAGTTGACTGTAAACCATAATTTGGATAATCAAGCTAAGGAATATTCTAGCCTTGTTTTACGTACAAGTGGTTATTCTAAGTTTGCCGGAGAAACTATTAATACTAAGATGGGAACAATTGTGGGTGTTTTGACGTATTATAATGGCACTTACCAGTTGATTATTCGCGATTTAGATGATGTTCAGTTTGATAAATCACGTTTTGTTTATTAACCATAGGAGGAAATAAGATATGATGAAGAGAGTATTAACCCTTATAGCATTTGTTGCACTTTTGGGGTTATTTTTAGTTCCCTCGGGATGTGTTAAGGAAGATTTTGATACAACACCAGCACTAGAAGATGTTGCAACATGGACTAAAACTGCCACAATTGCACAGGTTAAAGCATTATATGGCACAGGTGGAGCTGGCATTGTAAGTAAATTAGCAGCAGGTACTTTAGGTGACTCAATTATTATTGAGGGTTATGTGATTTCTTGCGATTCTGCAAGTAACTTCTATGAGACCGTTACTATTATGGATGAAACTGGTGGTATCGATCTTAAAATAAATGGATCTGAGCTTTATCTAACCTATGGATTAAAACCTGGTAAAAAAGTCCTTGTATTAGCAAACGATATGGCTTTAGATAACTACAATGGAACATATCAATTAGGTTTAGCAACTACCGATGCTGGAACTTTCGATCTTACTGGAATTAATACTAGCGACTTCTCAAAGTATTTTCAACGTTCAGGTAACCGGGTTCAACTTGAACCTACAGAGTTGAAGATTAATGAGGTTACTTCAAGCAATGTTCAAACTTTAGTTAAGTTAACTGGAGTCCAGTTTTGGAACGAGCATGCAATTTTTAGTTTGCCAGGCGTAAATACAAATAGAACGTTGATCGACGAAAATGGAAATCAACTTGTTTTAAGAACAAGTGGTTATGCCAAGTTCAGTAGTGAAACAGTTCCTTCTGGAAGCGGTTCTATTACTGGTGTATTAAGTATTTATGGATCAACATATCAGTTGTACATTAGAGATCTTAATGATATTGAGTTTAACGATCAACGTTTCGGTGATGCTACTCCAACTCCAAATATAAGCGTTGCTGAACTAAAGGCTCTTTGTACATCAAATTTGCTTGCAATTACTCAAGATTATTTTGTTGATGCTGTTGTAAATGCAAATGATGAATCTGGAAATCTTTACAAGCAACTCTTTATTGAGGATGAAACAGGCGGTATTGAGTTTAAAGTAGATGCCACTGGTTTATATACCGACTTCTCAGTTGGAACTAAAGTTGTGGTAAATTGTAATGGTTTATACTTAGGTAAATATGGCGGAATTGTTCAACTTGGAGGTTTGTACAATGGTGCTATTGGACGTCTTGCCTCTAGCACATTCTACAGCAAAGTCTCCATTGTTGATTCTGATGTTGAGGTTACTGCAATTGAAACTACCATTGCTGATATTGACGACAGCATGATTGGAAAAATTATTACATTGCCTACAGTTCAGTTTGTTGAATCTGAATTAAGTTTAGCATATGCAGGGACTAGCACTACTAATAGAACTCTTCAAGATATAAATGGGGCTAAAATTATAGTTAGAACAAGTAACTATGCCGATTTTGCCACAAACCAACTGCCTAGTGGTAGTGGAAGTATTACAGCAGTGTTGTCTAAATATGGTACAGATTATCAGTTGTATATTCGAAGTTTGAGTGATGTTTATTTACGTCAGCCTCGATTCACAATACAGGTTCCTTCTGCAAATAAGACTATTGCTGAGTTAAAGGCGATGTTTACCACGAGCCCAATGTTAATCAATGATAATGTAATTATTGAAGGTGTAATTGTTGGTAATGATGTTTCGGGTAATTTGTATAAACAGTTATTCATTGACGATGGAACTGCTGGTATTGAATTCAAAGTGAATGTAACCAATCTGTATGAAAGTTATCCAGTAGGAACAAAAGTTGTTGTCAATTGCAAGGGTATGTATTTAGGAACCTATGGTGGAATAATTCAACTTGGAGGTCTTTACAATGGATCTTTTGGTCGAATAGAGGCTACTGAATTTAATAGTAAGGTTTATACTGATGGTACTGGAACTGTAAATTCTGTGGAAACTACAATTACAGGAATTACCGATGATATGATTGGAAAACTAGTTAAATTACAGAATGTTCAGTTTATTGATTCTGATTTAGGCAAAACCTATTCTGCTAGTACGACTACTACAAATCGGACATTGGAGGATGCTAGTGGTAATACTATTATAGTTAGAACAAGCAATTATGCCGATTTTGCCAGTACAACACTTCCTAGTACAAGTGGTACCATGTATGCTATTTTAAGTAAGTACAATGGAACTTATCAGTTGTTTATTCGTGAAGTTGGTGATGTTAGTTTTGATCAAACGCGTTTTTAAGTAGAATTATATTTTGATTATCCAAAGAAGGTCAACCCAATGGTTGACCTTCTTTTTTCTATGTAACACCTCAAAATTAGAAGCTCGGTTTTTTATCATCTAAACCGAATGCGAGAACAATTATTTGTTTTAAAATTAATCTTATTAGTTTTGATTCTATCTAAACCAGTATTGAAACCTAAAACTCTAATCTATGAATAAATTATCCTCGTGCATTATTGCAACTTTATTGTTGTTTAGTCACGTACTCTTCGCTCAAAGTATTTTCGACCAGGTTAACGATCCGTATTTCGGCGAAACATGTACCAGCATTATGGTTGGTAAGCAAGCCTCAACCGATGGTTCGGTAATTACTAGCCATACTTGCGATGGCCGTTATCGTACTTGGGTAACTGTAGAGAAAGGCCAAAAGTTCAAGAACGATACAATTACCTCAATATATAAAGGCCTGCTTAAAACCGAAACACCCTGGGATACTAGGAATGTTTCTACGGTTGGCGAAATTCCGCAGGCAAAAGAAACGTTTACCTTTCTCAATACTGCCTATCCTTGCTTAAATGAGAAACAGCTGGCAATGGGCGAAACTACCATCTCTGGCGCTAGGGAGCTGGTTAATGAAAAAGGGATGTTTCTAATAGAGGAGCTTCAGCGAATTGCGCTGCAAAGTTGCTCCACAGCCCGCGATGCCATTCAACTAATTGGTACGCTAATTAAGCAGTATGGATATGGCGATTGGGGCGAGTGCATTACAATTGCCGATAAGAAGGAGGTTTGGCAGATGGAGATCTTTGGCGAAGGCCCTGACAATATTGGAGGTGTGTGGGCTGCTCAGCGCATTCCCGACGATCATGTGGGCATATCTGCCAATATTTCCAGAATCTCTGGACTGAACCTTGCGGATAAAAACCATTTTATGGCCTCGCAGAATGTGTTCGATGTTGCTAAAAAGCTGAACCTGTGGGATGGAAAAGAACCCTTTAAATTCTGGAAAGCCTATGGAAATAATAAAAAACCTTATGGTATCCGCGATTACTTTGTGCTAAGCACATTGGCTCCATCGCAAAATTTAAGCATGGATATGGAGGAATTGCCTTTCTCTGTTAAGCCAGACAAAAAGGTATCGGTTCACGATGTAATTGCTCTATACCGCGAAACATACGAAGGTACAACCTACGACATGACCCAGAATATGAAGTACGTTCGCAAGAAGTATAACGATAAACGCGAGGTTGTAAGTCAGGATACGGTGTTGTCTCCAGCGGCTCATCCTTGGTTAACTGGTAACGATCGAAATTTGTTGAATTACCTAAAGGATGGAACGGTGAATTATCAGCGTACCGTGGCTGTATCGTGGTGCTCTTACTCACACATAATTCAGCTTAGAGACTGGTTGCCCGACGAAATTGGTGGGTTGGCTTGGTTCTCTGTCGATAATCCTGGGCAAAGCCCACGTATTCCAATCTTCGCTGGTACAACCGAGCTGCCCAGTTACTTCAGCTATTGCGGGCAAAAGCGATATCGCGAAGATGCCCTGATTTGGCAGTATCGCAAGGCCAATAAGCTGGCAACACTGGCTTGGCAGGACACAAAGGACGAAATGATGGGAGAGGTGCGCTACTTCGAGAACAAGGTGGACGATGAGGCAAAGTATCTCGAGCAACAAGTAGTGGCGTTGGTTAAGGAGGGGCGAACCGAAGATGCTCAAAAACTTCTTACGCACTATACTTGCGATATTACCGGTGCAACCGTGCTACGGTGGAAGGAATTCGAGGCGCAATACTGGAATAAATTTGGAATGGGATTTTAGCCGAGATATTCGCTGTCAGGATTTCAATTCCTGACAGCGTTATATTTAATTAACTTCTCCAATTGTTAAATCATCAAAATAGGCATTGCTACAATTCGGATTCCAAACATAAATTTTGAAAGGGATTGGGCTGTAGGAGTTTGGGGTAGTGAATTCAATTGTCAACAATTCCCATTTGGTGGAGTCAATATCAACAGTAGTTTTTGTATTTAGGTAAAAATTGATATTGCTATTATGTACAACCAGTTTAGCATTTGGATTACCGTATCGCCAAACCTGAGCAATATACTTTTTGTTTGGTTGCAGTGTGATGTCAGCACTCATCCCATATTGGCTCGATTTATTTACAACAATAGATTTTTCCATTGAATGGAATATTTTTGTACAGGCATTATCAACAGAGTCGCAGTTGCATGTGTAAATGATATTTTGGGAAATCGGTTGATACTTTTGTTTTGTGATGCTTTCCTTTTTTCCATCGATGGCCGATTCGTAATCGGGAGTTTGTAGCAGGTAATTCAATCTGCCACTAGGTTTCAACCTCAAGAAAGAATCCCAGTATGCGGCTTTGCTCATCGAATCCCAGTGAATAGCCATATAGCGATACTGGAAATTGACCATCAATCCAAATAGAGTAAAGAGTGTTAATATCGAATACCCAACAATCTTACGCCATAATTTTTCGTCGAGCCAGTTTAGCAAGTATGCAAATGGAAGTGTAAGTAATGCGTATGATTCTATTAGTGGGCGTGCGCCTAAACCGCCACCATACCACCAACTCCACCATGAGAATATTATGTAGATATTAATTGATGCGAAAATTGTTAGAGGCCAGAACCACTCGAAACGTTTCTTTATTGCCAATAATATTAATCCGATTAAAGGCAAAACCATAATAGGGGAATAGATTAGCCAGCCTTTGCGATAGCTGAATATTCCATCAAGGATATGGGGTTTTAGAAAGAAGAATCCTTCGTTGTTGTATGAGTAGTAAAGCCAGTGCCCAGTAGCGGATTTCCAGTAAAGAAGTTGAGGAATCCAAATAACAAATGCTAAAGCAGAGGCAAGTATCACAAATTGCCAATTTTTAAAGATAAAGTCAAACCTATTCTTAAGAGTCTGAGTTGAGTTAACTCCCCAAAAGACAAAGAATAATGCTATAATTCCGTTTGTTGGACGAACAAGGGTAATTAGCCCAGTCAACAAACCTAAAAATATCCAGTATTTAAACTTCGGTAATTCCCAAAACTTTGCAGTTAATAAGAAGAATAACGAGAACAGAAAAAAGTTATAGATGTGCGACATTGTGGCCTCTAGTGTACTGTAGTGTAGCATATTTGTACCAATGAATGTGGCAATAAGAACTATGCCTACAATTCGTGGTTTAAACCAGCGGATTAAAATGTTTCTTAAAATCATCAGTCCTAGTAACAGATACACTATTGCGCTGATTTGTAGTAATATTAAATAGGGTAAAGAATAGCCATCGGTTGCTGTTCCACTAATTAGCGCCGTTAAATGACCAATTAAAAAGAATGGTAGATATAGAAATGATAGCCCCATGGTCATTTTTACGACATCTTTCCCTTCGGGAGTTTGTAGTGGCCAATACTTGTCGGCATAGAAATCGTGATTTGCCTTGGTGAACTCGAAAGTTAAATCGTGATGAATAATTGCAGCAGGTAAATAGCAGTAGTAAGAAATGATATCGTCGTGAATGACTCTACCTTTTTTCCAAGGCTTTGAGTTTAGGTTGATGAAAATAACCAGAATAGCAATAAGTAGAATGGATATCTTGCTAAAATCTATCTGTTTTAATTTCATAGTTTTTGTTTATAGGTACAAGTATAAGAGGGCGTCATCTTTTCTGACAACTTTCGACTTATAGCATACTAAATTTCTCTTAAAGAGTATCCCAATTTTAGCAAATTCTCAGGTTTAACAATATCCTTCAATTTATTCTCGTCAATCAGTTTGTGTTTTTGATTTGCAGCAAATATGTCGATTTTGGATTGGCGCATTTCGTTGGCAAGCATTGCCGCTTTGTTGAATCCTATAAATGGAAGTAATGCGGTTGTTATTGATGGATTGCTTAATAGTTGTTGCTTGGATTTTTCAGTATCAACCTCAATTCCCTTCACTAAGTGTTCTGCAATTGTTTTGTTGGCGGCAATTAGCAATTTAATTGAGTCCAGCAGTGCGTGTCCTATCAATGGTATATAGGCATTTAGGTCTAACGTTCCTTGCCCTGCCAATCCTGATATTGTCATATCATTGGCGTAAACCCTATGTGCAACGCTAATCGCAAACTCTGCGATTACAGGATTTACCTTCCCTGGCATTATCGAACTTCCAACCTGACGTTTAGGGATTGTGATGGCGTTTCCAGCAATATCCGAGGCAAGTAGTCTTAAATCCGAAACCATTTTTTCGAGATTCACAGCGTGGGCCTTTATAATTGCGTGCACCTCTACAAATGAGTCCAGGTTTGCGGTGGCATCATTTAGGTTTTCGCTTCTAGTGAAAGGAAAACCTGTAAGCATTTGCAAATGCTTTGCAACCTCCATTACAAAGTAGCGTGGGGTGCCAACTCCTGTTCCAATTGCCCCACCTCCAAGGTTAACAACCTTGATACGTTCAAAGCATTTCGAAACTCTCCACCAATCGCGTGATAAAGCCTCGCTATATGTGCTGAAAAGTTGCGCATAGGAGGAGGGAACCGCTGCTTGCATCTGGGTATATCCAATTCGCAACGAATTTCGATGGTTTTTTTCCAAATTTTCGAATCTTGCTCGCGTATTGTTTATCGATTCTTCCAAAAGAACTAGCAGTTGAACTGCAACAACCCTCAATGCAGTGGGAACAATGTCGTTGGTGGATTGGAAAACATTGGCGTGTTCAATTGGATCGATGGTGGCATAATCACCTGCTTTGTATCCCAGCTTAAGTAACGATGCGTTAGCGATAATCTCGTTCACATTCATATTGATGCTGGTTCCTGCACCGCCTTGAATTGCGGGAACTACGAAGTGGTTAAAATATTCACCATTATGTACATCACCTGCGATCGATATCAAGGTTTCAATAGTATCGTTCGAAATAAAGTTTAAATCCTTCAGTTTTAGTTCTGGGTCGTTCTTGGCTGTATGCACAAACTCGCGGTAGGTCATGTAGCAAGCCTGCTTAACCAACCCCATCGCCTGGTACCATTCCTTGTGGAATTGGGTTGTATCGGGGAAGTTTTCCTGCGCTCTTAAGGAGTGGATGCCATAAAGAGCATCGGCAGGAATTTCTCTGGAACCAAGGTAGTCCGATTCTTTTCGCATAGCTTTGGCGATTACTTGCTCACAATCTCTACTTGAAACAACTTTGGCCAGTATTTTCCTGTTACATAAAGATGTTTATTGGTGATGTCGTAAGCAATGCCATTCAATACATCTTCGTTTCCAGTTCTGTCCGAGTTCTTTAGAATATTTGAAAAATCAACTTCCGAAACTACAACTCCTGTTTTAGGATCAATCACAACAACCCTGTCGGTGGTGTAAACATTGGCCCATATTTTACCATCTATATATTCCAGCTCATTAAGACTTCTTACTGGGCCATTATTGTCGTACACTTCAATTCTTCGAACCTCAGAAAAACCATCAGGTTCCATAAAATAGATGATGTTAGATCCATCGCTCATAATTAAATCGGTTCCATTGGTTGTTAACCCCCAACCTTGAGTTGTGTAGTTAAATGAGTTGAGTTTTTTGAACGACTCTAGTTCATAAACAAAACCAATTCCGCTTGTCCATGTTAATTGATAAATTTTACCATTCAATAGCGTAATTCCTTCACCAAAATAATCTTGGTTGAGATTGGCACTCTGCAACACTTTCCCAGTTGTCAGTTCAACCTTACGCAAACTTGACGCCCCATTTTGGCCTGTTCCTTCGTATAGAAAGCCATTGTAAACAAATAATCCTTGAGTATATGCATTGGGATCGTGACTGTAGGTTTTAATCACCTTGTAAACTTGCTTTTGTGGAATAATGTTAGATTTCAGAAAAACGTTTATTGATGCAGTCTGACGTTGTCCATTTTTCCAAGCTGTTGCTCTAATGTTTAATGTTCCGAGCCCAAAATCTTTGGTTGAGACTTCATATGTTAAATTCTGAAGTTTTGCAATTTCTTTGTTGTTCACAGAAAGAATTATAGAATCGGGCTGTGTGTTGGCATCCATCAATTTTAGGGTGAGTTGAATTATTTCTTCTATTTCGAATATCTTACCATTGGTAGGTGAATCGAAACGAATAAGATGAATTGGCTTTTCAACTGGTATATTTTTCGAGGTAGACGATTGATCCCCTCTGCCATTAGAGCATCCAACTATTAAGCCTAAAGAGAGAACTGTCAATATTTGTAGTTTACTATTCATTTTTCCTGTTTTATTGTTATTTACCAAAGAGAAGCCTTTTAATAAAACTTCGCTTTTTATATTGTTTTAATATGTTTTTTTCTGCAATGTGATCGGGTTGACTAGGACATAAGGTTTCCCATACCTTACTCCAACCAATAAAACCTCCAATATTTCTGTCATCTATAAAAATATCTACGAGTAATTTCCTCGGAGTTTCATCATCCAAAACTTCCTCGGGATGATTGCGATTAACTGCATAAAATTCTACCCCATTTTTTGAACAGAACTCAACTGCTTCATCTAGCGATTTGCCTGTACGAACAGTCCATAGTATCAAAATAAATCCTCTATTTTGCAGTTCACGTAATGTTTCAAAAGCAAAAAGCATTGGTTTGCCAATTGCGGGGTAGTTGTTTTCTACAATGGTTCCATCAAAATCTACTGCAATTCTGAGCATTTGCGATGTTTAAGTAAATGAATTTCAAATCTACATCAAATTTAGAAAACAACAAGAAGATTTGTTGATGGTTGTTTGTTGTTAGGTTATATGTCTATCACTTTTTTCTTTTGATAAACGAACAACTATTAACTATCGCTGTTTTTTTACCAATGAGAATTGATAGATATGAGGAAATATCTAAATTTGTTAGAAGCAAGATTATGGATATGGTAAAACGCATTTTTCGCTTTTATTATGAAGGTTTCAGAAGTATGACCATAGGTAGAACGCTGTGGGTTATAATTCTAATAAAGCTCTTTGTGATGTTTGCAGTACTCAAGATTTTTTTCTTTCCGAATATCCTAAAACGAGATTTTAAAACCGACGAAGAACGTAGCAATTACGTTATTGAACAGTTAACCAATAACCCTAAAAAATAAACTATGGAACACTTCGACCTTTCGCTGGTCAACTGGTCGCGAGCACAATTTGCGCTTACGGCAATGTATCATTGGGTTTTTGTTCCGTTAACCCTTGGACTAGCTTTCATTATTGCGTATATGGAAACGCTTTACTACAAAACGGGCGATGAGGAGTGGAAACGAATTACCAAGTTCTGGATGACACTCTTCGGAATAAACTTTGCCATTGGCGTTGCAACCGGTATCATTCTAGAATTTGAGTTTGGTACAAACTGGAGTAACTATTCATGGTTTGTGGGCGATATTTTTGGTGCGCCTTTGGCCATTGAGGGTATTATGGCGTTCTTTATGGAGTCGACCTTTATTGCAGTGATGTTCTTTGGCTGGAATAAGGTGAGTAAAAAGTTCCATTTAGTATCTACTTGGCTTGTGGCAATAGGTGCGAATCTTTCGGCCCTATGGATTTTAGTTGCCAATGGATGGATGCAGTACCCTGCAGGTATGCACTTCAATCCTGACAATGCTCGTAACGAGATGCACAATTTCTGGGAAGTGCTTTTCTCCCCAGTTGCAATAAATAAATTCCTACACACCATTTCTTCCGGATATCTTTTGGCCGCAATATTTGTTGTTGGTATTAGTGCTTGGTTTATGCTGAAAGGTAGACACTTGATAATGGCAAAACGAAGCATTATTGTTGCCTCTGTTTTTGGTTTGATAACCTCGTTGTTTGTAGCGCTTACTGGCGATGGTTCGGCCTATGAGGTTGCTCAGAAACAACCTATGAAACTGGCTGCAATGGAGGGGTTGTATCAAGGGCAAGAGGGTGCTCCTCTAGTTGTTGTGGGGGTCCTAACTCCAGGAAAACAATACGATGATGATAAGGATCCGTACATTTTCCGAATCCAAATTCCAAAAATGCTTTCATTACTTGGATATAGGAGTGGCGATGCTTTTGTTCCTGGGGTAAAGGATATTATTGAGGGAGGATACACCTATGTTGATAAAAATGGTGTGGAAAAGGTAGCACTTTCTGCCGAGCAGAAAATTGAGCGAGGTAAAATAGCCATTAAGGCTCTTGCCGATTACAAAGCAGCCAAGGATGCCAACGATACGGCTGCGGTTGAATACCATAGGGCGTTGCTTAACGACAATTTTGAATACTTTGGCTATGGTTACCTTAACAATCCTAAAAGTATAATTCCCAATGTTCCTTTAACCTTCTATAGTTTTCACATAATGGTAGGATTAGGGTTTTTATTCATTGGTTTCTTTATTTTGATTCTTTACTTGGTTTACTATCGTCAGTTTAAAATCAATAAGTGGATTTTACGCTTATCAATTCTGATGATACCGTTAGCCTACATTGCGAGTCAGGCTGGATGGATTGTTGCTGAGGTTGGTCGTCAACCTTGGGTTATTCAGGATATTCTTCCTACTGTTGCTGCTGTTTCCCGAATCGATTCAAGTGCTGTGCAAATAACGTTCTTCCTATTCTTTATAATCTTCACCGCTCTGCTTATTGCCGAGTTGCGCATAATGTTCAAGCAAATTAATATTGGACCTAAAGAGGGAGGAAAATAGTTATGGTTGATACAACATATATCTTTCTGCAACATTACTGGTGGTTTATAATATCACTATTGGGTGCACTTTTGGTTTTCCTGCTTTTTGTTCAGGGTGGACAAACGTTGATTTATACTCTTGGGAAAACCGAGATTGAGCGCACAATGCTCATTAACGTACTTGGACGCAAATGGGAGTTTACATTCACAACTTTGGTAACCTTTGGAGGTGCATTTTTTGCATCGTTCCCGTTGTTTTACTCTACCAGTTTTGGTGGTGCCTACTGGGCGTGGATGGCAATTCTGTTCTGTTTCATTGTTCAGGCTATTGCGTACGAATTTCGTAGTAAACCAAACAATTTCTTGGGGCAAAGAACCTACGAAACCTTCCTTTTCATTAATGGACTGCTAGGTACAATTTTGCTGGGAACTGCTGTTGCTACAATGTTTACTGGTTCTATGTTCTCTGTCAATATGCTAAACTTGACTAACTTATCAAATCCAGTAATCTCATCGTGGGAAACACCTTGGCACGGGTTAGAAGCTGCTCTCAATCTTCATAATATTACGCTTGGATTAACAGTTTTCTTTTTAGCGCGGACATTGGCAATTCTTTACTTTATGAATAGCGTAAATCATAGTGCAATCTTTGAACGTGCAAAAAAACATCTGCTATATAATGCTTTGCCATTTGTAGTGTTATTCTTAGTCTTTGTAATTTGGTTGATATTGCGAGAGGGTTTTGCTGTGAATCCTAATGATGGTAAAGTGTTTATGGAGAAGTACAAGTACCTGCACAATTTACTTCAAATGCCAATCGTGTTAGTTGTATTCTTGGTTGGAGTGCTGTTGGTTTTATTTGGAATTGCGAAATCGCTTTTAGGCACATACACTAAAGGGATTTGGTTTTCTGGAATTGGAACAGTGCTGACCGTTTTGGCGTTGTTGCTAATTGCAGGTTGGAACAACACTGCGTATTATCCTTCAACATTCAATCTTCAGCATTCACTAACCATATTCAATAGTTCATCGAGCAAGTTCACGCTAACAGCAATGAGCATTGTGTCGTTGCTAATTCCATTTGTTGTAGCATACATTTGGTATGCTTGGAAAAGCATCAATGTTAAAAAGATTGATGAGGATGAGTTGAAAACAGAATCACACCTTTACTAAAACTAAGATGTTATGAAGTATATATCAGAGATATTATGGTTATTAAGTTGGCCCGTGCTTATCTATGTAAGTTATAAGTTATCGGTATGGGCAATTAAATACTGGGAGAAGAAACAGCCCGAGGAAAATGTTTAACTTTGTCAGATATCAGGTGCTTTATGCCTGAAATCTAATGTCTAGTATTTCGTGTCTGTAGTTTACAAATTACTTAAGATAAATAGAATGATTAGGAGCAATAGGATAAAGTTGCTCCTAATCTTTATTGCTCAATTATTCAACAAGCGTTACTACTCCATAAGAGTTGATCCGATTTTTGCCTGCAATCTTCGATGTCGGATGTGTTACTTTAGCCAATCGCGCAAATCGGATTCGAAACGATTTACGGTTGAAGATATTGATATTTTAGCGAAAAATACATTTCGGAATGCTTTGCAAGTTGTAGTTGGGTGTGGCGCAGAACCTACAATGTATAAAGAGTTTATCCGTATTGTTCGCAGGGCGAAAGAGTTTGGTGTGCCCAGTGTAAGTGTGGTTACCAATGGACAACTATTAACCTACGAGCATTTAGAGAGTCTGGTTGATATTGGTTTGGATGAATTAATCCTTTCGATACACGGGACTAAAATGGAAACCTACGAGAGATTTATGGTTGGTGCTCAATGGGAAAAACTTATTGATGTGCTCGAAAAATTCAATGAGATTAAAGCGCTCAAGCCCCAAAACAAAACTTCACTTAGAATTAATTTTACGGCAAACCCTGAAAATTATGGTGAGTTACAGCAATTCTTCGATGTTTTTGGTGGGTACAATGTTGAAACTTTGCAGGTTCGTCCTGTAATGGCAATTGGTGGCGAGTACGAGCAAGGGTTTAACAATGATAATATAGGTGAATATCAAAAAGTAATTATTGAATTAAAGACACTTTGTAGTAAGCACCACGTTCAGCTTCTGGCTAATATCGATAATCCAACCTACACAGGTACAGGCAAGCCAAATCCAATTGTTCAGGAAACCTACAAGTATATTTCTCCAACATTTGTGATTGACGAGGGTTTCGATTGGCAGAATGAGACATACAGGCAGTATCAGGGCAGGGTAATGTGGAAGTCTAAAATATTCAGAAAAGTTTTTTCTTCTTTTAAACAGAATAATTCTGGAGACCTTGCGGAGAAGTATAGCGGAAGGTACGATGTGTTTTAAACAACTGCCTGTCAATTCTGTTTTTCTTACTTGTTTTAATACTAATAGCTAGAATCTGTATAACTTTACACCAAATAATTGATTTTACGTTTTGGATAGTTTGCTAAATATTACCTCGATTGCTGATTGGGATATGGGCTTATCTCACCCTCTTTTGATTGCAGGTCCTTGTAGTGCAGAGAGCGAATCTCAGGTTATGGAAACAGCCAATGCTTTGGCCAAAGAGGGCAAAATTAAGGTGTTTAGGGCTGGAATTTGGAAACCCCGTTCGCGACCAGGAAGTTTTGAAGGTGCAGGTGAAGTTGGTTTAAAATGGTTGCAAAAGGTCAAAAGAGAAACCGGTTTGCTCGTTACCACCGAGGTTGCTACTGCTGCTCACGCTCAAAAGGTGATCGAGTATGGGATTGATATGGTTTGGGTGGGAGCGCGCACTACGGCAAATCCTTTTTCTGTTGATCAATTGGTGGCTGTGTTGAAAGATGCCGATATTCCAGTGTTGGTGAAGAATCCGGTAACTCCCGATTTGGAACTTTGGATTGGCGCTATTGAACGTTTTTACCGTGCTGGAATTACAAAGTTAGCGGCTATTCATCGTGGATTTTATCCCTATGAGCGTTCTCGGTTACGTAATATTCCCAAGTGGGAACTTGCTATTGATTTAAAGAGCCGTTTCCCAAATTTGCCAGTTATCTGTGATCCGAGCCATATCGCAGGCCTTGCTGGTTTGATTCACGAGATAGCTCAGCACGCGTTGGATTTATCGTTTGATGGTTTGATGGTTGAGGTTCATCCTAATCCACCAACAGCTTTGAGCGATGCTAAGCAGCAATTAAATCCAACTGAATTTTTCGATTTGCTAAAGACTCTGAATTTTCGTGATTCGTCATCATCAAGTGCCGATTTTGTGGATTTTCTTGATCAAGCAAGAAATAAGATTGACTCTATAGACCAACAGATAATTGAACTATTGGCAAACCGAATGCGCCTAGTTGAACAGATTGGAGAATATAAGCGTGACAGGAATGTTACAATTTTTCAGTTGCGCAGGTGGGAGAGTATCCTTCAATCGAGAATTGAGTGTGGAAAGAAGCTTGGACTCGATGAGGAGTATGTAAAAAACCTGCTTCAGCTGGTTCACAAGGAATCCATCAAAAAGCAGGCAGAAATTATAAGAGGTAAAACTAACGGTGAGTAGTTAGTCTTTTACTTCTGTCAAATGAAGTTCAAATCCCTCCATTACAGGGTTCGAAAGTACTTTTGAGCAAATATCAGTAACCTTTTCAATGGCTGCTTCTTTGGTTGCTGCCTCAATTTCAAGGTTGATGTGCTTTCCAATTCGAACATTCGACACCTCGTTGTGTCCAATTCCATGTAAAGTAGCATTTACTGCTTTTCCCTGAGGGTCTAGAAGAGCCTTTAAAGGCATTACATTGATTTCAGCGTGAAATTTCATTGTTTTTTTATTTTATGCGGACAAAATTAAGGCATTTTTAGAATAAATAAAGGTTATTGCTTGTCATTTTTAAACATCTTATCAGCAAAATAGAATACTATAGATAAGAGTATGTACCAAAGAATAATAAATGACAATGACGCTTTATGGAAAATCACTATCAATGCTATTGCTCCACCAATTAGTATGAATTGTTTGTATGCAATTTTTGGATTTAGGGACTTTATCTTAAGCGAGAACATTGGAAGTTCACAAACAAGAAGGAACGACTGTATAACTACAATTGCAATTATTATTATACTCGAGGTGTTGATGGTTCTGAAAAGTTCACTCCAGTTGCTGTCGAGCCCAAAAACAAGTCCTGCAATTAGAAAAGCGTTGGCAGGAGTTGGCAAACCAATAAATGAAGATGTTTGACGTTCGTCAAGGTTGAAAATGCCTAATCGTAACGATGAGAAAGCTGCCATTATAAATGGTATTGCCAAAATCCAGTGACCATTTAGTAACCCTTCGTCTTGGGATAAGCCTAAACTTTGCTTCATTAGTTGGAATAGAATCATCGAAGGAGCAATTCCAAAGCTAACCACATCGGAAAGTGAATCGAGTTCTTTCCCAAGTAATGTGTACGCTTTGATTAGTCTGGCAGAAAATCCATCAAGAAAATCAAAAACGCCAGCAATAAGGATGAATAGTCCAGCCATTTCGAGTTGTCCTTCAAATGAGGCAACAATAGAGAGACAGCCAGCAACTAGGTTTAAAAGTGTAATAGCATTTGGAAAATGCTTGATAATGTTTTTGGCAGAAACCATACAATTCGATTTAGTAGAACAAAAATAGATTTAATAAAATCATACTCCAAATTTGTTTGGCACTAACTATACTCAGCAAAAAAGGTTTAGCTTATGATGCTAAACCCTTTTATGTTTGCTTAATGATATTTATTCAAAAGAAAGTGAATTTTCAACCTTCTCATCTAGAAGTGCATAGTTTAGCACCTCCATAATGTTATCAACATAAATGAACTTTAACCCTTTTATGTATTGAATGTTGATTTCGGAGATATCCTTTTTGTTTTCGTCGGATAAAATAATCTCAGTTATTCCGGCACGTTTTGCGGCAAGAATTTTTTCTTTGATACCGCCGACCGGAAGAACTTTTCCACGCAATGTTATTTCACCAGTCATGGCTAGGTTCTTGCGAACTTTACGTTGTGTTATTGCCGATGTCAATGATGTTACCATTGTAATACCTGCCGATGGCCCATCTTTAGGAATTGCTCCTTCTGGCACGTGAAGGTGTACATTCCATTTCTCAAAGATTTCGGGTTTAATGTTGAGATTATCTGCGTGAGATTTGATGTACTCCAATGCCAAAACAGCCGATTCCTTCATCACTTCACCCAAATTTCCGGTGATGGTTAAACTTCCTTTTCCTTTGCTAAGGCTGGTTTCTACAAAAAGAATTTCGCCACCAACCTCAGTCCAGGCTAAACCGGTAACAACTCCCGCTAGGTCGTTTCCTTGGTATAGTTCTTTGGTATATCTCGGAACTCCAAGTATTGTCTCTGTATCTTTTGAGGTTAGTTTTGAATTATACTTTTCGTCGAAAGCAATTTTTTTGGCTATGCTACGTACAACTTTGGCGATTTTCTGGTTCAAATTTCTAACGCCACTTTCACGAGTGTAGCCTTGAATAATTGTTTCTATAATTTTATTGTTCAGCACCACTTTGTTGTCTTCTAATCCATGCTCCTTAATTTGATTTGGGAGAAGATGGCGTTTTGCAATCTCAACTTTTTCCTCTAAGCTGTAGCCACTAACCTCAATCATTTCCATACGGTCTCGTAATGCAGGATTTATGGAAGATATTGTGTTGGCGGTAGTGATGAACAAGACTTTAGATAGGTCAAACTCTACCTCTACAAAGTTATCGTGGAACGCAAAGTTTTGTTCAGGATCCAGCGCTTCTAGTAGTGCCGAGGATGGATCTCCATGAAAATCTTTTCCAACCTTATCAATCTCATCGAGAATTATAACGGGATTCGACGATTTTACTTTTTTAATGCTTTGGATAATTCGACCTGGCATAGCTCCGATATAGGTCTTTCTGTGACCACGAATTTCGGCTTCATCGTGCATGCCGCCCAATGATATTCTTGCGTAATTTCTACCTAAAGCCTTTGCTATCGATTTTCCCAGCGATGTTTTTCCAACGCCCGGAGGTCCGTAGAGACAAATGATGGGGGCTTTCATATCTCCCTTCAATTTCAATACAGCAAGGTGTTCTAGAATACGCTCCTTAACCTGTTCCAGTCCAAAGTGATCTTCGTCTAAAATTTCCTTTGCGTGCTTTAGGTCGAAATTGTCGGAAGTGAACTCATTCCAAGGTAGGTCTAGTAACAGTTGAACGTAGTTGAGTTGAACCGAGTACTCTCCGGCCATAGGATTCATGCGGTTGAGTTTGGTAACTTCCTTGTCGAAGTGTTCCGCAACCTCTTTGCTCCATTTTTTGTCCTTTGCCTTTTCTCTTAGGTCTTCAACTTCTTGCTCAATGGGATTTCCACCAAGTTCATCCTGAATGGTTTTCATCTGTTGCTGAAGGAAATATTCTCGTTGTTGCTGATCCAAATCGAGTTTTACCTTCGACTGAATATCGTGCTTCAACTCGAGCATTTGCACCTCTTTTGTAAGGAACTGAAGAAGTAAGGATGCGCGTTCTTTTAGCAGCGATCTTTCTAGCAAAATCTGCTTGTCAGGATTTTTAATCTCGCTGTTGGAGCAGATGAAGTTTATTAGTAGTTGATTGTTGTCGATATTTTTGATGGCAAACTTCGCTTCCTGAGGTAAGTTGGGTGATAGATTAATAACCTTTATAGTTAAATCTTTGATGGATTCAGCCGTTGCCTTGAACTCCTTGTCGTTATCATCGGGCAGAATGTCGGACAGTATATTCACTTTAGCCATGAAATAAGGCGTGTCTTCGAGGTAGTTTACAACCTCGAATCGCGATACTCCTTGGAGAATTACCGATGAATTTCCATCGGGCATTTCGAGCACCTTTAGTACATGTGCTATTGTTCCAATCTGATATAGATCCTTTGTCTCTGGATCTTCAATTTTTGCATCAATTTGCGAAACTACCCCAATAATCTTCTTCTTGGAAGGAAGACTATTTATTAGTTTGATAGATTTTTCCCTACCTACCGTGATTGGCATTACAACACCAGGGAAAAGTACTGTATTCCGAAGTGCTAGAATTGGAATTATATCGGGAATGTCCGATGATTTAACCTCTGGCGTTCCTTCGTCTGCCAGAATTGGTATAAAGTTCACCTCTGAATCGTCCCCGTCGTTTAAGAATTGGTTTAAAACCTGTATGCTGAATTTTTTGCTCATATCAATTTAAGTAAAAATCAAATTAGTGACAACATGTCATAAACTCCGTAAAAAATAATCGGAATACATATTAGTCAATCCCTATGCCAAATAGTTTTTGGAGAAGTGAGCCTGAAAATAGAGTCTCTTGCTAAAAATTTCTGAACTCTTGTGTAATGTCGAAAATGTGGCAGAGAATTTTTTTATCAATATCAGTTAGTTTAATATCTCTACGCGACATCACAATTTCGGCAGTTTCGAATGCTTTGGAGGTTTGATAAATGCTGAAGCCTGCAGCTCCGCCCCACGAGAAACTTGGAACAAAGTTGCGAGGGAATCCGCTTCCAAAAATATTGGCACTAACACCAATAACTGTTCCAGTGTTGAACATTGTGTTGATTCCACATTTTGAATGATCTCCCATTATCAATCCGCAGAACTGTAAGCCAGTTTTAGCAAACCCTTTTTTCTGATAGTTCCATAGCTTTACCTCTGCGTAGTTGTTTTTGAGATTGGAGTTGTTTGAGTCTGCTCCAATATTGCACCATTCTCCAATTACAGAATTGCCAAGAAAACCATCGTGAGCTTTGTTGGAATATCCAAAAATGACACTATTGTTGACTTCGCCTCCAACTTTAGAGTGAGGCCCAATTGTGGTAGGCCCGTAAACTTTTGCTCCCATTTTAAGTGCAGAGTGTTCGCAGAGGGCAAATGGTCCGCGAATAATGGAGCCCTCCATTACTTCTGCATCTTTCCCAATGTATATAGGGCCAGTTTCGGCATTTAGTATGGAGCATTCAACTTTAGCACCTTTCTCAATGAAGATTTGGGATGGATTTAATGCGGTGTTAGTAGAGGATAGCAATTCCGACTTTCGCTCCGATGTAAGTATCTGAAAGTCGTGTTGAATCGCTTCTCCATTTAAACGGAAAATATCCCAAGGATTTAATATTTGTAAAACATCTTGGTTGTATATAGTTGTATTGTAGAAATCGGAAATGCATGGATTGCCTTTGGGTACAGATCTTAAAACACCGGCAATTACACAGTCCTCGGATATTAAAGCATCACCTGCTTTTAGTTTAAGAATAGCGTTTACCAGATTTTTATCCGGACAAACTCCTCCGTTAATGAGCAGAAATTCAGTATCTGTGGTGTTTGTCGGATATTTTTCGGAGAGATATTCGCTGGTTAAATACGAACAGCCGTTTCCTAGGTAGTGTTTCCATTTCTCAGTAATAGTGAGAATGCCAATTCTAATCTCGGAAACTGGTCGGGTGAATGTAAGCGGAAGAAGATTGTCTCTCCTGTTATCATCGAAAAGTATATAGTTTTTAGTCATTGCAGGTATGGTATTTAGTTTTTCTAGTATCTTAAGTGACATTCAAAATCTGTTTTTGCAAATTTATTAAAACCATAGAAACCTTGATTAATAGCAATAAAAAAAGCTCTTAGATAAGAGCTTTTTTGTATTTCCTGAAGGTTTTTTCTATTACTTCTTGTTTTCCATGTGCTTTTTGTAACGGTTCATGAACTTATCAACGCGACCAGCGGTGTCAACAAGCTTCATCTTACCAGTATAGAATGGATGCGAAGTATTAGATATTTCGACCTTTACCAATGGGTACTCAACACCATCGATGGTGATTGTGTCTTTGGTGTTAACAGCCGACTTGGTGATAAAAACATGCTCATTCGACATGTCCTTGAATGCCACCAGTCGATAATTTTGTGGATGGATTCCCTCTTTCATCTTATTTATCTTTTAACTACTAATTTCCGTTAATGGCCTGCAAATTTATTAACTATTATTTAAATATCAAACCTTTGCCGATATTTTTCCTAAACATTTCTGTTTTGCAGTGGTATTAACGATTCTCTCTATCGACGTGATGTTTTTGCTAATAATTTTAGGAATTCAATGTATAACCAAATTAAGGTTACCATAAGACCAAATGCTCCGTACCATTCCATGTATTTGGGAGCACCCATGTTCGAAGCCTTTTCAATAAAATCGAAATCGAGAATCAAGTTTAATGCTGCAACGGCAACAACTATTAGACTGAAGATTATTCCGAAGGTTCCGTTACTGTGAATAAATCCTATGTTTATGCCGAATAGTCCAAGAATAAATGAAATAAAATATGTAAGTGCTATAGCCCCTGTTGCTGCAAGTACCCCGGTGCGGAATCTTGCAGTTGCCTTGATGGTGCCTGTGCGAAATGCTAAAAGCATTAAGAAGAATGTTGCAAATGTTAAACCGACAGCTTGAATTACGATTCCCGCATTATAGTTAGCCGCAAAGAAAGCAGAAACTCCACCAAGAAATAAACCTTCGAGTAATGCATAGATAGGAGCTGTGTATGGAGAAGTTTTTGGGGCGAAAATTACAACTAACGACATAATGAAACCTCCAATTCCGCCAACTAGCATCCAAGTGTAAACACTCGATGGAGTTAGACTTTCGAAGAACATTCGCCATGTGAATACTGCGCCAAGTATTACTAATGCTAGCATTAGCAAAGTTTTGTTCATAGTTCCCTTGTAGGTCATCGATTCTGATCCGGCAAATGATCCGTACCTGCTGAAAGCTTTATCGCTTAATGCAGGATTTGAAGAACGAATAATACTCATAGTATTTAATTAAAAATTTATGTTTTTGTTGACAAATGGTGTGCCTCTGAATTTCTATGACATTTCGTCAGAAGTGTCGCTGTCATCCTCGGAGAATTGAAAAATAATTTCGTTGCCAATCCATGCGGCTGATTCGTTTTCTAATTCGGTTATGGCTTGAGCTGTTTCTAGAACCATTTCTCGTAATCTAGAACTATGTTTGGCTATTTCGCGAAGGGCAAATGCTGCAGCATTTTTTGTGATGTCGGTTATTTGATTAGCCATGTTTTCTATAATTCCAATATATGGCTCCAGTATGCTATCTCTAATTTCAGGATCGGATGCTTTTCGTGCTATTATTATAAGCCCACCTTTTTGCAGAAATTCGTCGCCGCTAAGACACCATTCAATGCTGCGCGATAGCGCATACTCCGATTTCCAAATTAAGTTTCCACAAACCTGCTCTACAATTTCCGAATTATCGAATTCGTTTGACCAATCATCAATTTGTTCACCTGTTACTAGTGTCGGATCATCTATCAGCGAGGCTATGATTTTGCATTCCCTGATTTCTTCCTTGTATAGTTCCATGGCTAGGTCATGGTCGTTTTGATATGGTTTTGCTATTTGCTTAAGTTCGGGAATTGATACTCCGTAATTAACTTTGTACAATATACCTTCGCGACGCATGTTGTCCGATGTTTCCCCATTCATGTGATGCCTGATAGACGCTTTTATCTCTAGCGCTTTTTCTAAGGTTGTCATATTGTAGTAGTTTTATGCAAATGTAATCTAATTATTTAAAGAGAATACAACGATACATGCTATTGCAATAAATAGATTGCTTAATTGCTGTACAGTATAAATCTAGTTATAATGTACACGATAAAAGTCAGGGTTGTATAAGTGACGTATGTTTTTATTGGAGTGTACTCGCGTAGTCGGATTTTAAGTTTGTGCCCATTGTAAAGTGATAGAAATATTTTCTCGGCTAAATAAACAATAACGGTAGCCATTGCAACACCTTCTATCCCAAATGGAACTAAAAGGATAAGGCTTAGTGCAATATTTAGGATCATTTCTATGACTGATGCGGCTAGAGCAACGCCATTGTGTTGCATGCCCATGGTTACTGTTTGTGGAAATATTGACCGACTCGTAATGAGTAATGCGTATATCATGAGAATGTTGGCGCTTTCGGAGAATTCAGGACTGAATATATATGGGAATAGAGGTTTGCTTAAAAGAATTGTTAGGATCGATAGCGGGAACAACAGGTGCATTAATCGTAGCGACTTATTTTTTAGCGTTTCGAGAGTTGCTCTAATCGTTTCGGGATTTCCGAAATCTGCAAGTAAACTGTTGCTTAGTCCTACTGTGAGAAATACTACAATGGGGATTTCTCGAGCGCCAAATCGATAGATTGCAAAAACGGATGAGTCGAAGTTTGTTGTTATTATGAGTTGATCTATATATGTTCCAGAGCTGCTAATTAGGTATTTTAGTGCTAGAGGTAATCCATTCTTAAGATGAATTTTCAGAAAATCGATATTAATTCTACATGTTGAGTTTTTGATTATCAGTGTAATTAACCATATCATTCTGATAGCGGATATGGCAATCAATCCATAAACTGAGTATTCTATGTTTATAGCATAAAACAGTGGCGCCAGTACAAGGATGATTTGAAGTATGTGTGTGATAATTCCGTACGAAACCATGTGTAATGGTTTGTCCTTTAAAAGGTAGATGTACTCAATTAAAAGTGTAGGTGCACTAAGTACTAGGTAGGTTACTACAAGTCCGAAAAATGGAATACTATTGGAGCCTTCAATTCCTAGTAGAATGTTTTTTAGGAGAATTGCAGTTAGTCCAGATATTATTGACAGTGCGACAAGTACTAAAAAAGCATTGAATAGGATGGAATCTTTTCCTGTATTGTTAGGTGATTTCCCGTAGAGTGGAAGTAGGGCTTGTATCATACCCGTAATCCAAAAGGTGGAAAGAAGGTTTGTGAGGAACAGCAGCATTTCGTAATGCCCAATTTGATTTTTGGGAACCGAAAGTTTTACCATAGCAATGCTAATGGTAATCATCCCAACAAAGCGGATGATTTGGTACGATTGTAATGCCGAGGTTTTATTAATGTAATTGTGAATCTTCAATCTTGTATAATTTCTAGCTAAAGTATAAAAAACATGAAACCTTTCTAGTTGGGATTGCAATTATGTTTTTGCGGGATAAATGTAAAACGATGTTAAAAATAAATTTAGTTGGTAGTATTGTTTGGTATTAAGAAAAAATATATACCTTTGCATCCGCAAAATGGTGGATGTAGCTCAGTTGGTTAGAGCATCAGATTGTGGTTCTGAGGGCCGTGGGTTCGAGCCCCATCTTCCACCCAAAAATCCTAGAGAAATCTAGGATTTTTTGTTTTCTCTCCTTTGAGTAAATCATAAATATCCTTGTTTTATTGATGTTCCGAGATGGATGCTCTGTAAATGTGTTGCCTGTTCTGCATTCTAAATCAGAGTGATTAATATCATCTATCAATTATCGTTTTATATTTGACACATTCGCGAGAGATTGTTAATTTTATGTTAATAAAATGTTGGTTATGTTTTACGGTAAAACACATAAGCAGGTAAGTTTGGTTGGCGAGTTGTTAATGACGAGCAATCCGTATTGGTTCAACAATCAAGTTGTGTTTTTCGAGGATGATAATCAAAGTCAATATTCAGAGGACTATATTTCGTTCTATAATATTTTCGTTGATCAACTTGATATTAAATTATATGAAGAGCAATTAGATGATTTTCTCACTTGTACTAGCGCTTGTTTCTTTTTTAGGAGTTAAGATTAATTAAAGGGTAGGCAAGGGTAACCAAATTTGGTTACCTTTGTTTTTTATGACAATAACTGAACGGAATATGAGAAAATTATCAATAGTATTATCAATGCTAGTTTTGAGTATGGTTGTGAAGGCAACGCCCGATTCAACAAAGGTTGCACTTCTTGTTATTGATATACAGAATTTTTACTTTGCTGGAGGACAATCGGAGTTGGTTAAGCCTGTTCCTGCCGCTCAAAATGCCGCCAAATTGATAGATGAGTTTAGAGCCAAAGGTTGGCCGGTTGTGTACGTTAAGCATAAATCTTCTATTCAGGATGAAATTAATGAGATTGTTAAGCCTATGGGAGGAGAGTGGGTATTTACAAAAACCGAAGTGAACTCTTTTCAGGGAACTCTTTTACGGGATTACTTGGTGGAGCAGCAGGTCTCGAAACTGGTGATTTGTGGTATGCAGACGCATATGTGCGTTGAGGCTGCTGTAAGAGCTGGTGCTGACTATGGCTATAAAATAACTTTAGTACACGATGCTTGTGCAACTAAGGATTTAAAGTGGGGTAATGTGACAATACCTGCAAAAATGGTTCATCTGTCGACATTGGCAACTTTAAAGAATTATGCTGATGTAGTTAGCACTGAGGAATATCTGAAATCTCTTGAGTAAAAAATAAAAAAACGGCTGTTCGAATTATGATCCGACAGCCGTTCCTGTGTAATTAGAATGCCGGTCCGGCAAATGCCTTAACATCGTTGCCAGTAATTTCCTTATCACTTAAAATAATTAATCGTTCAATAACATTTCGGAGTTCACGAATATTCCCTGTCCATTTCAACTTTTTAAGTTCATCAATAGCCTCGGACTTAATTAATTTGGGCTGAATACCGTATTCGTTACAGATTATCTCGTTGAAATGATCTGATAGTAGTTGGATATCATCCAATCTTTCGCTTAGCGATGGAACATGAATTATGATTACGCTCAGCCTATGGTAAAGGTCTTCGCGGAAGTTACCTAGTTCAATCTCTTTTGTTAGGTTTTTATTTGTTGCTGCAATTATTCTAACATTTACGCTTATATCCTTATCGCTTCCAACTCTGCTGATTTTATTTTCTTGCAAGGCACGTAATACTTTTGCTTGTGCGCTAAGGCTCATGTCTCCAATTTCATCTAGAAATAGAGTTCCACCATCGGCTTGCTCAAATTTTCCTTTTCGTTGCTTAATGGCCGATGTAAATGCACCTTTTTCATGTCCGAATAGTTCACTCTCAATTAGTTCAGATGGTATTGCTGCACAGTTGACTTCAACAAAAGGCATTGCAGCTCGGCTGCTTTTCTCGTGCAGCCAACGTGCAACCAACTCTTTTCCTGTTCCATTTGGCCCTGTAATAAGAACACGGGCGTCTGTTGGTGCAACACGCTCAATCATGTCCTTAACCTTGCCGATGGCTGGTGATTCACCAACAATATCGTATGCTTTATTTACTTTGCGTTTAAGAACCTTTGTTTCCTGAATAAGTGTTGTTTTATCTGTTGCATTGCGGATAGTAATCAGTAAACGGTTTAAGTCCAGCGGTTTCTCTATGAAATCGTAAGCTCCTTTTTTTATGGCTTCAACAGCAGTGTCAATATTTCCATGGCCAGAAATCATTACAACCGGGGTTTCGTTCGATTGCTCCTGCAGTTTGTCTAGAACCTCAATGCCATCCATTTGCGGCATTTTTATGTCGCAAAGAACTATGTCGTACCCTCCGTTGGTAAACATCTCGATTCCTGTAATGCCATCTTCTGCTAACTCCACGGTATGACTTTCGAATTCTAATATCTCCTTTAATGTATTGCGAATTGCTCTTTCGTCATCAATTACTAGTATTTTCGACATAATTAGAAAGGATTAATTTATGATGATCTGTCTGTTCTATAATATCATTGGTAAAATTATCTAAAAATCTTAAGATTACAATTCCTAATGTAATTGTTCCGAAAATTCACCAAGGAATCCTTCCTTGAGCGCATATTCAGATTGATACATGCTTCCGATTTTAAATTGACTAACTAGGTAGAATACAAAAATTGATGCAAGAACAATGAAATCGACCCTGAACGGATCTAAACCTTTGATGTTAAGTCGTTCCTCCCGATTCGATACGATTAGTCGTTTGTGTAAGTCTATGTATTCGTTTACTGGAATTTTTGCCCACGCTTTTGGGGTTATCTCAATTTTGCCAGCTTGTTCCAGTATATTCCTAAATGAGTCGAATGATCCTGAACTACCCACAATTCTGGTTGGTTTATACATTTCAACAGCATTGAGTAGAGGTTTTAGTTCATTTATAATATAATTCTCAATTGAAATGGCCTGTTCTGGGTTAATTGGATCCGAGGGATTGAATATTTGTTTCAAACGAGAAACGCCCAAGTCAAAGCTGTGTAGCCAGAATACCTCGTTAGAATTGGCAAGAATAATTTCGTTGCTTCCTCCGCCAATGTCAACAATTAAATTGCACTCGTTGCCAAGATCGATGGCTTGTTTAACTCCTTTGTAAATTAGAGTGGCTTCGCGTTTTCCGTCAATAATATCCACATTTAAGCCAAAACGTTTCCTGATTTCTTCGGCAAATTCATGTCCATTTGTGGCGTTTCGTGTTGCTGAGGTTGCAAAGGCAAAGTATTGTTCTGCTGAGAATGATTTTGCTGTTTCCAGATGCTTTTCTATTGCATTAATACCACGTTCCCATGCTTCGGGAGTGATGATCTTTTTTGTTAATCCCCCTTCGCCCAGTTTTACCGGAAGTTTGCTTTCGTGAATAATGTTGTATTTGCTATTTCCGTTGCTTTGTGCCACAAGAAGATTGAATGTGTTTGTGCCCAAATCGATAATTGCAATAGTCATTTTTAATGCTTTTAAAAATTAATGAAACTCATTTTGTCATTCTGAGCGTAACGAAGAATCTTTGTAGAAGAACTCTGTATGACAAAATAATACAGCATTACATATTCCACTCCATATAGAATTGGTCTAGGAATAGTTGCATGAATTTGTGCCTTTCTTCGGCAATTTGTTTGGCCGAAGCTGTATTTAATCTGTCTTTAAGCAGAAGTAGTTTTTCGTAGAAATGATTAATGGTGTGACCTTGCGATTGTTTATACTCGTCGAAAGATTGATGCATTTGTGGATCAACATCTGGAGTGTATAACGGACGGCCTTTCGATCCTCCAAAGGCAAAAGCGCGGGCAACACCTATGGCTCCAATTGCATCGAGTCGATCGGCATCCTGCACTACTTTTGCCTCAATGCTCGTTGGAGTTGTATCAACTCCTGCTCCTTTGAACGATACCTGTTCGATTATCTCAATTACCTTATCGATTGTATCCTGCTTAAACCCGTTATCATTTAAAAGTTTACGAGCATTTGGGCAGTCTCCTGAATTCGATGATAGTTTCCAGTCATCCAGATCGTGCATAAGTGCAGCAATTTCCACAAGTTCAAGATTCGCATTTTCTTGTTCTCCAATTCTGAGTGCAAGTTTGACAACACGGTAAATATGCCACCAATCATGTCCAGTAGAATCACCTTCGCAGTGTTTTTTTATTATTTCGTAAAGGTGTTTTTTTGTCTCGGTCATTCTGTAAAATTTGTAATAAAGAAAGCGAAAAATCTATTTCTAGACTCTTCGCTTTTCGAATTATTTTATCTGAAAACCTTAGTTTTTATAGCGCATCCATTTCCACATCTCTTTCCATGTGTACTTTTTACCGTACATCAAAATACCTACACGGTAGATTTTTGCAGCAAAAATGGTAATTATAATAAATGTAGCAATTAGCAGTGAGGCAGATAGTGCCAGTTGCCACATTGGAACTCCAAATGGTAAGCGGGTAAGCATAACTACTGGCGATGTGAAAGGAATCATCGAGAACCAGAATGCTAGCGGACCATCGGGCGATTTTATTCCACTAATCATTACAATTATTGATAAAATTAATGGTAGTGTTATAGGCATCACAAGTTGCTGCGTGTCTGTTATATTCTCCACGGCAGACCCTACAGCAGCATAAAGCGCAGCATATAAAAGGAATCCTGCTAGGAAGTAGAATATAAATCCACCAATAATTAGTATAAAATTTTGGCCTTGAAGAGCTGCAAGAAAGTTGTTGCCATCCTCGGGTTGAACGTCGGTAGGAATGTTTGCTGGGTCTATCCCTTGTTGTGCCATAAGGTTTTGCGCTGCCTGAACTTGCTCAACGTTAGCCTTCTGATTTTTTTGAGAGATAAAGTTGATGCCTACCGATGCTAATCCGAATGTCAATGCAATCCAGATAAATATTTGCAATAAACTTACCGATGCTAATCCGAAGATTTTGCCTAGCATTAAGTTAACTGGTTTTACCGATGAGATTATCACTTCAACAACGCGATTATTTTTCTCCTCAATAACCCCCTGCATGATTTGGTTACCCATAAGAAGCACCATCATATACATCAGGAAGCTAAGTATGTAGGCAATTCCCATTGTTATAAGCGTGTTGCTTTCCTTCTCCTCGCCATCCTTGGTTACTTTTATCGAGCGCAGTTTTACATCGGTTTTAACATCGTCAAGTATTTTATCTAGATTTTCGATGTCGTACGATTTTAATTTGCGGGTTTCGATTTCCTTTTCCATCGAATTTTCGATGTGAGAGATAACATCAATCGATGGTTGTTTTTGGGAGTAAATGGTAAGTTTCGGATTGTTCTTATCGGAAGTACTGTCGATTGCAAGTAGCGCGTAGTATCCAGATTCCTCCAGTGTGTTCTTGATTTGATCTACAGAAGTGTTTGTAATATAGCTGAACTTTAGATACTCGGTTTGAGGAACTGCATTGTTGAACTTTCCGGTGTTATCAATAATTGCGATGCTTTTTGTGTCGGTATCTTCCATCGATGCAAAATATGATGGAAGGACCATTAATGCTGCAAATAGGATTGGGGTTAAAAGGGTCATTATGATGAATGATTTTTTTCTAACCCTTGTGGAGAACTCCCTCTGAAGTATTAAAAATATTTGATTCATTGCTTGTGTTTTTTAGTTAGATGAATTAGTTGTTTGATAAACCGTGTGTTTTATTGTACTCGCCAACAACTTTGATGAAGATGTCGTGCATGCTGGGAACAACAGGGTTAAATGAAACAATATCGGCATGAGGGATAATACTTTGGAGCAATTTGTTACTCTCCGAAGGATTAGCAACCATGATCTGTAATTTTGGGATAGCGCTTTCTGTATTGTTATTGATTATCTCAAACATTCCTCCAACATTGTTGGCAATGGCATCGTAGTTACCTCGGTATCCAATTTCGAATATATTGCTTCCGTAATTCATTCTAACTTGGTCAATTTGGCCGCTCAGAATATTTTTTGATTTGTTTATAAGGGTGATATGATCGCAAAGTTCTTCAACCGAAGACATATTATGAGTTGAGAAAATAATTGTGGTTCCTTTTCTCTTCAGTTCAAGGATCTCGTCTTTTATAAGTTGGGCGTTGATTGGATCGAATCCGCTGAAGGGCTCATCGAAAATTAGCAGTTCGGGTTCGTGAATAACAGTTACCATAAACTGAATTTTTTGAGCCATACCCTTCGATAGTTCTTCAATTTTCTTATCCCACCAACCTTGAATTTCGAACTTTTCGAACCAGTATTTTAGACGTTTCATGGCATCTTGTCTGCTGAGTCCTTTCAGTTGAGATAGAAACATTGCTTGTTCACCAACTTTCATCTTTTTGTATAACCCACGTTCCTCGGGTAAATATCCAATTCTATATATATCGTTTGCCTCTAGTTTGCGACCTTCAAAAAGAACTTCACCTTTATCGGGGCCTGTTATTTGGTTAATAATTCTTATTAGAGTTGTTTTTCCTGCTCCGTTAGGTCCCAATAGTCCATAAATACTTCCTTGAGGAACCAAAATGCTTACGTCGTCGAGTGCAAGATGACTTGAATAACGTTTCTCAATACCATGTGTTTCTAGTAGGTTCATAGCTGAAAATGTTAATAGTTTATTGTTTCAATTCTTTAGACTCAGAAAAACAGAATTGTTACAATTTAATTTTAATTTTTTAATACAATGCGATTATTTTAGTATATAGTTGGTTAACTCTGTATAAGAAAAGAGGTTGCCTTCTTCGTAATGCTCAATTTTAATGATTCCAGTATTTTTTGATATAAACTCTCTAAAAACATCTTCTCCTGAGTTTGGCGTGTGTTTAAAGGCCATACACTTAAAACTACCTTTTGGTGTAGTTATTAATGTGTCGATGTTGGTGCAGAGCATCGTTAGTGTACGAGATTCAAACTCATAATCTTCATTTATTATGATATCGTTGTATTCCCAACTATCACCCTTCTTTGCGTTTAGTTTATATGTAATTGAGGGGGTAATTAAAGTGTCAACATCAGAATAAGCACCGACTATTACATAGTTTCCACCTGTGTCATTTTTGATTAGAGAAACAATATTAGAGGAGGATTCTGCAGTTATATATTTATAACTATTGATCCCATTTATATTTACAAGGTCTCCAATTTCATAGGTTGCTGATACATCTGTCTGATCATGTATGTAGTACGTGGAATAAGTCCACTTATTTCCCATTTTTACCGGAATTATGCTGTCAGTTTTATTCTGGTCATCATCGTTTTTATCACAGGCAATAAAAGCGATTGAAGAGTACATTGCTAAAATTATGACCCAAAAACATTTTCTTAAATTAATCATTTTTGTATTTTTTAGTTTATTAAAATTTTTGTTGGTCTGTAAAAAAATGAGCGGCATGTGAATTCTGTTAATTCGATTTTGCCGCTCACGTATATCTTTAATACTATAAACTACTCGAAATATCCTCTCATTCGATCAAAGAATGAGGCACTTTCTTTAGGATCGGGTTCAAAACTACTCGATTTTGATAGTTTCTCAATTGTAGTTTTTTCGTCCTTGCTAAGATTTTTTGGGATGTAAACATTTATTGCAACAAGCAAATCGCCCCTGTTATAACTGTTTACTTCGGGTAACCCTTTCCCTCTTAATCGAAGTATTTTACCAGGTTGAGTTCCTGGCTCTACTTTAATTTTTACTTTTCCGTCGATAGTTGGAATCTCAATGGGGGCACCCAAAATCGCATCGGGGATACTAATGCTAAGATTGTAAATTAAGTCGTTTCCATCGCGAATAAGTTCAGGATGTTTTTCCTCCTCAATCATTACAAGTAAATCACCAGGAATGCCTCCTCTGCGGGCAGAGTTCCCTTTTCCCGATACATTTAGCTGCATACCTTCGGCAACTCCAGCCGGAATTTTTATGGTGATAACTTCGCTGTCGCGAACAACTCCCTCGCCGCTACAAGCTTTACACTTATGGGTAACAACTTTTCCTTCGCCACCGCAAGTGGGGCAGGCTACGGTTTGTTGAACTTGCCCGAATATGCTATTAACAACTTGGGTTACACGTCCGGAACCTCGACATGCGGAGCAGGTTGTGTGTCCAGAAGAGCCTTCGGCTCCTGTTCCGTCACACTCTTTGCAGGTTACATACTTGTTTACTTTAATTTTTTTCTCAACTCCATTTGCAATTTCGGAGTAATTGAGTTTAACCTTTACGCGTAAATCTGTTCCACGGGCAACGCGACGTCCACTTCTTCCTCCACCGCCAAATCCGCCGAATCCTCCAAAACTGCCAAAATGACCGCCAAAAATATCTCCGAATTGTGAGAAAATATCATCAATATTCCAGTCGTGCGAGAAACCTCCGCCCCCGCTATTGCTCATTCCTGCATGTCCAAACTGGTCGTAACGGGCGCGCTTATTGTCGTCGCTAAGTACTTCGTAAGCTTCTGCGGCTTCCTTAAATTTATCCTCAGCATCCTTGTCGCCAGGATTTTTGTCGGGATGGAACTGAATGGCTTTTTGCCTGTATGCTTTTTTTATTTCTTCCTTGCTGGCACTACGGCTAACCCCAAGTATTTCGTAGAAATCTCTTTTTGTTGTCATAACTTTTTTGCTTATTCGCCCACAACTACTTTCGAGAAACGCATTACTTTATCATGTATCATGTAACCTTTTTGTACTACATCTACAATTTTCCCTTTCTGATTTTCATCCTGAACTGGGAATTTGGTAATTGCTTCGTGCAAGTCGGTGTTTAGTTCCTGACCTACTGCCTCGATTTCCTTAACTCCTTTTGATTTAAGAAATTCGTTGAATTTATTTGCTATTAACGATAGTCCATCCTTAACTGCATTAATGTCCGATGCAGTTTCAATAACTTTTAAGGCTCTATCTAAATCGTCGACAACAGGCAGTATATCCTTAAGAACTTCTTCGGAGCTAAATTTGAGAATGTCAGCCTTTTCGCGAAGAGTTCTTTTGCGATAATTGTCGAATTCGGCAGACAGACGAAGGTATTTGTCTCTCATCTCCTCGAATTGACTTGCATAATCTATTGCAGCATCTTTCGCTTCTGCTTCGGGTTGCGTTTCTTGTGCCTTATCCTCAGCAGCAACTTCTTCGGTTTTTGTTTCTTGTGTTTCAGTTGTTTTATTCTCCTCGGCCACCTCTTCGTTATGCTTTTGTTTCTTGCTCATAATTCGTTTATGTTGTATGTTATTTGTATCACCTATATGTTTCGCCAGATTTTATCAAAAGTTGTTCCAATAACCTGTTTGCGTCAAAATGGCACAAAGATAATAAAATCATATGGTTGAATAAATGTAAATTTTAAGTTGGTCTTTGAATATGTAAAAAAACACGTAGAGTGATATCTACGTGTTCTCTTGTTATGGTTTTGGAAAAATTAATTTTCGAAGTCCATTTCTTCCATGCCGTTTTCGGATTGCTGACGTTTACGATCGGGTTTGTAGTTGTTCAACTTTAATGTTAATGTCATTGAAACAACAGGTCCGTCGGGTTGGAATTTTCGGTATGAATAAAAATCGGCTCCTTCCGAAGTCATCTCATGCCCTGAGGTGTGGAATAAATCTCGAACTTGTAATGTTAGCGAGAGTTTGTTGTTCATGAAGTCTTGCTTTGCTGCAAGATTTGTCATTAAGGAACCCTCGCTTTTGCCTTGTGCTGTTACAGTTTCGCTGTTGTACATACCGTTTAGTTGAATCCTTGTGTTTTTTGCAACCTTGAAAGTGTTGTTTAATCGAGCATTCCAGTTAAAACTGTTATTGTCGAAAGATTCTCCAAGCAACTCCCCTTTTTCTCTATAGTCGTACAGATTTCCCATTATATCGATGTGCCACCATTTGGTAAAATCGAGACCAAGCATAATCTCCGAACCAAAGGAGTAGTCTTTTCCTACGTTGGCCATGGTGTTCATGAAGATTATGGTTTCAGCGTACAGTGGATCATCTGTTTCATATCTACTTCTTACACGTTCAACTTTGTTGTTTGTGATTCTATAGTAAAAATCCACTGAGAATGTATTTCTTCCAAAATTCTTTAGGTAGCTTAACTCGTACGAATCTATAAATTCTGGTTTAAGTGATGGATTTCCAGTTCTTACATTGTGAGCATCTTCCCAGGTGATGAATGGTTCAAGGTGATATCCACGAGAACGGGCAATTCGACGTGTATAGCTAGCCATAATTTGCTGTTCCTGTGGAAGCGCATAGGATACATGAAGGGTAGGGTAGTAGTCGAAACGATCGAGTTTGAATGTTTGACTTTCGCCCACCAATGAGATTGTGCGGTATGTGTATTCACCCCTTAATCCAAATTGATATCCCAACTTGTTGTATTCGCCCGAATAGGTTGAATAAACAGAGTGAATATTTGTGTTATAGTCTGCTTTGTGAGAGTATAGTTGCTGAAACTCGAATAAACTGGAAACGGGATTGTACTGATACATGTTATTGTCGGTATTCTCAACCTCGATTCGGCTTTGTACTCCGGCTTCAAACTTATTTTTTTCTCCAGTAGGCAAGGTGTAATCGAGTTTAAATCGATATTCAGTTTCGGGTCCTTTTTCAACCGATTTTTGTCCGCTTTGTACAATGCTGTTATCAATTGTTTTCGATATATCCTCGTCATTAGAGTTACTTTGCTCGAATATGAATTGCCCGATAAGTGTATGTCCTTTTTTGTTGAAGTTGTGGCTGTAATCGAGAGTTGCGTTGTAGAAATCGCCTCCTCTGTCGGAGTTCTCTTTGCTTAAATATGATTCAGAGAATGATGATGGGATATCCCACGAATTGTAATCTAGACTGGAGTTTCCGCTACCGTCTCGGTTTCCAACTCTAAATCCCAAACTAATTGTATTGAACGCATTTAAGCTGTAGTCAATACCACCTCGGATTCCTTTTGAATATCGTCCTCTTGTAAAATCACCCGATGAGTATAGGAATGTAGTGGTGTCATTTTCTATCGTTCTATTTTTTGATGTTGACTTTCCAATAAATTCTTGATTATTTAAATCCCCTCCAATGTAAAAATTGAATTTATTCTTACGGTATGTCAGTAAAAAGTCGCCTCCATAACGATTTTGGGTTCCTCCATTTAGGTTGAAAATTCCAGTAAAGCCCTGTAGCTTATTTTTCTTCATTATGATGTTGATAATCCCAGAAACTCCGTCAGGGTCAAATTTTGCCGAGGGATTTGTGATAATCTCGATATTCTCAATTTGGCTTGCGGGAATTTGGGTGAGAACTTCGCTGGGTTCAAGTACCGTAGGTTTGCCATCGATTAGCACGGTGAAACTTGTGCTACCTCGTAAACTTACATTACCATCAATATCTGTTGTAACCGAAGGGATATTCTCTAAAAGTTCAACAGCACTTCCCGATGCCGAGGTGTGTTGTTGACTAACATTTATGACTTTCTTATCTATTTTATACTGTAATGTAGGCCTGTCAGCTTTCACTACAACCTCGGCCATTGTTTCCGATGCGGGTTTAAGGCTTATTTGTCCAATGTCAATTACCTTTTTTCCCGAACTAATCTCAATGCCCTCTATTTTTTTTGAGAAGTATCCAATGAATGTTACTTCGATGGTGTATTTCCCGAAATCAACACCACCTATCTTAAAAAATCCACTAGCATCGGATATTGTTCCGGTTACAACTGCATTGTTATCAGCTTTTGTAAGAGAAATTGTTGCATATTCAAGGGGTTGGTTTGCTGTAGAGTCGAATACAAAACCCTTAATTGCACCTTTTGCCAAGGCGTCATTGTCGTCAATCGAAAAGGCATTCTGGCAAATTAGAACAATCGCCAGAATCGAAAGAAATCTTTTTATCATAAATACACCTGAATTTATTAATTGATGCTGCGAAGTTATCGTTCAATTTTGTAGAAATTTTATGCTAATTCTACAGGAAATCTATTTTCGCTAGATTTATATTAATTGCCTTGAGCAGTTATCTCAATATTAATTTGAATATGAAATGCTGATTCTATTGCCGGGTTACCCTAAATGTGTGTTGATTTAGTTCGTATGAATATTTTATGGTTAGGTGATTAAGGTCGCATATCTTCTTTACCAGCGATAGCCCTAATCCTAACGATGATGCTGAACTATTACCTGTGTAAAACCGTTCGTAAATCTTCTCGTGCGATATATTTAAAGGTTCTCCGTAATTGCTAATTGTAAACTCAGTTGCGGTTGTACTAACTCTTATTGGGCCATCGGTGGAGCCGTATCGAATGGCATTTCGCACAAGATTCTTTAGTAATATTTCAAAAAGGTAGGGGTCGAGAAGTAGATGATGATCTGGATTTAGCAATAGTTCAACGTTTAGTTCTTTTAAATCAATGATTTCCTTTACCGAATCAATATACCTCTCTATGATGTCATGGGTTTTAATTTCCTCAATATTATTGTATTCTCCATTCTCGATTTTTGTAAGCAGGTTTAATGCATTGCCAAGATTCGAAAGGTGGTTCGATTCATCGTATATGGCTTTTACCGTGCTGGTGTGCTTCTCCATCACATTATCGTCGGCAATTAAAATTTCGGCCTTGTTGCGAATGATTGCTAAAGGGGTTTGTATTTCGTGAGCCATATTCTCGGTGTATTCCTTTAGCTTGCGGTAATCGTCTTCGGTTCTGGAAACCATCTGATGAAATAGATTTTGCATCATAGTAAATTCCTTCGTGGTGGTTTTTATGGGCGAATTGTCATTCTTTTTGCCAACCTTGTACGAATCCATTTGCTGAAGTATTCTGTTGAATGGTGTTAGTAAAAAGCCCGAAAGGAAAAAACTGAAAAGTACAATGGCAAGTGCTAAAAATATGAATGCCATCTTGCTATTCTTCATCAACCCTAATTTGAGCTTGTTAAAGTCATCAACATTTAGGTCCATGGTGTACTCGAAGATACGCTTGTTTGTCTTTAGCAATGTTGTTTTTTCCTTGAATAGCTGAAATTCCAACATTTCTTGGTCGAAAAGTAACGTGTCTTTATAAATTGGATATGTTTTGCTGAGTGTGTCTTGTGGATTCGATATTAGCATCAGCCCATGAATCTCATTAATTTTCGATTCAATTTCTTTGTCGCCTTCATCTTCATCGTGTTGTAGCATCTTTAATGTTCGGTGTTCGCGATGATTAAAAAAATGTTCCGATTGATCGGCTAAGTAGCTATCCGATTTCTTAACCAGGAAACGATCCGTTGCTATGAATGTTATAACTATAAATATCAGGTAGATAATTGTAGTTTTTGTTAAGAGCCGGTACAATTTAATGTTTATCATAGGTATTGCTTTGATGTTCTACTGTTCTGAGAATTTATAACCCATTCCGTAAACCGATTGGATATACCCTTTCCCGCCTGCATTTATCAACTTTTTTCGGAGATTCTTTATGTGATTGTACAGAAAATCGAAGTTGTCGGATTGATCAATGTTGTCGCCCCAAAGATGCTCCGCAATACTTTCCTTGGTCAGCACTCTATCCTTGTTGTACATGAAGTAAACCAGCAAGTCGAACTCTTTTCGGGTGAGTGTAATCGGCTTTTCGTTTACCAGAACCTGAAGCGATAACAGATTCACCTTAATTTCTTCGACCTGAAGCGTGTTGCTACCCGAGAACTTCTTTCGTCTTATAATCGATCGAACTCTAGCATTCAGCTCTGCCTTGTGGAACGGTTTTGTGATATAGTCGTCGGCGCCCAGTTCTAGGCCTTTTACTTTATCATCTATCGAGTTTTTTGCAGTAACTATAAGTATTCCAGTTTCTGTTAGGCTTACTTTATTTTCGCTTAGAATTTCGAGTCCGCTGCCGTCGGGCAATCCTAGGTCAAGAATTATTAGGTCGTAGGTGTAAAGATCTACTTTTTGCTTTGCCTTATTTAGCGTATCGGCAATCTCAACAATAAAACCATTCTCGGAAAGAAAGTTGGCAATATCGGTCGACAGCTGTGGGTTATCCTCTACAATAAGGAGTTTCATTTTGTTTTTTTGTCAAATATAAATTTAAATTCTGTAGAGATTTTGTGCCAGTTTGTAAATGTTTGACCTGTAGAAAATAAAAGGGCTGCCCCATAGTTAACTATTAAGGCAGCCCATCCCAAACAAACTATTTTATTTTTTCTTTTTTGATGTTTTTTCAGGTTCATCCGGTGCGAACAGTCCATCGCGCGAAAGCAGATGATCGAGGTTTGCAGTTCCGTAAACAATAATCGCAGTAACTATCGATGTGTGGTTCATATAGTCGGCTGGGCATTTGTCGTAGGTGTCTCGCTCTGTATGCCAAATCTCTCCATAGCTGAAATCGTAACCGTTAATATCTTCGGTTCCAAATTGGAAGGCAGGAACTCCATTCATTTGGAATGGCGATGCATCTGTTCCTCCTGCGGTTTTGGGTTTTGGGCGTGGAGTCGATTTCTTTACTTCAAATGGGAATGCTGAGTTTATACCATTTATAGGTTTACAAATATTTTCGAAATCGGAGTACATTGCTTCTGGAACCGAGATGCTTGTTGGGACTGTTGGGCCTCCATCTCGGTTAAACATTGCCGATATTTTATCCAGTTTGTCTTTATTATCGTCAATCCAGCCCGTTGAACCAAGTAACCCAAACTCTTCGCCCGACCATAGGCAAACCAAAATGGTACGTTTGGGCTTGCCGCCTGCTTTCATGATTAGCCTTGCTGCCTCCATGGCCGGTGAAACGCCCGACCCGTCGTCAACTGCACCGCTGGCAACATCAAAAGCATCTAAATGACCGCCCATAATAACATACTCATTGGGATAATCGGTTCCCTTAATGATTCCAATCACAGTATGGAACGGAATAGGGCCCGGACGAAAGTAGTTACGAATATCAAATTCGAGTTGAAAGTATCTACGCTCCTTGGTCATTTGCTCAATAACGCTGTATTGATGCTCATCAAGCTTGATATCTGGAATTTTTGGGAGATTATTCCAGTTCATTGTCTCAATATTCTTTCTATCGTAAAGGGCAGTGATGGGAACGGGGCTCGATTGGATTATTCCAAGAATTCCAGCGTCAACCATCTGCTTGTAGAATAACCCAGGTTCCTCATTCATTGGAAGTAATTCCTTTTGAGTGCCATTTTTCCGATTCATCCAATTCTCACGTCGAATTTCATCGTTTTTCTTTTCGATTTCTTCGTTCAGCAGAATGATAGAATCGCGTTTAAGGCTGCTCTCTTCCGAAAAATCAATTGGCCAACCAGTACTTTTTCCCGATACTAAAACCCAAGCTCCTTTTAGTTTTCCTTTCATTCGCTCAAATTCTTTCCGCGTCTTTGGCTCAATCAGTACGTGTCCTCGTTGAGGCCCTTTTGTGCCGACAGTGTACGAGGGTGTTGCGAAATGAAGTGTCATTCCGTTCTCGTCTAGCACTCTTCCGAACCAAGGTCCTCGGTTAAAGCCGATTGGTAGAACCCCTGTTTCGTGAAGTGTAACATCCATGCCCCATTCCTGAAACTTTTGGGCAGCCCAAACTACGGCTGTTTCATAATTTGCAGAGCCAATAGGTCTTCCTCCAATTCTATTGGTAAGAATATCCAGATGGTTCATGGTCTGATTGTCTGTTCTTCCAATCTCTATGATTTTTTGGATTACAGAATCCTGCTGGGCATCAATATTTTTGCTGTAAAAGGTAAGGCTAACTAGCAACGACAGAAATAAAAATTTTTTCATGTCTAATGGTTTTAGGTTTCCAGTTAGAGCTGGAAAGTCGAAAATGGTTTAAGCATTTATATACTTTCGGCAATTAATACCTGTATTGCCTGTTTGGTAAAAAGTTATGTCGTTATCTATTTTACAATTGCAATTAATGTAGATAGAGTAGATATTTATAATGCCTAAGATGCCTGCAATTTTTCATTAAATAATCTATAGCAATATGCAGATTTTTATTAGCCATCAACAGTTGTGTTTTAACATTGATACGATTATTGCTAGAACCTCTATGGTATAAACTATTATCGATAAGATTCATTCTAGCTATAATGAGATTCATCCTAGCAAGCTTAAGGCATCTTCTAGCAAGCCTAAGATTCATACTATCACCTCCAAGATGCATGCTAGCATCTGCAAGATATATCCTAACTCTCCTAAGACACGTGCTAGCGTTTACAAGATATGTCCTAGCCATGCCACGTCATATGCTAGCGTGAATAAGATATGTTCTAGCAATTCTAAAACACGTGCTAACGTCTATTAAACATGTTCTAACTCTCAAACTATGATTAATGGTGTTAATCTGAAGAGTCTTAATACGGCGAATGCTCATATAAGAATACCACAAAAGCACTCTTTTGTTTAATAGGTAAGCATTAATATCGATAGGATGATTTCTTGCGGCAATAGCCCGAATGGCATTTCACGCATCTAACATACTACATAAAATATTGAGGGTTCTATCTTATGTAAAACCCGTTATTTTCGGGCAAAACTCTTATTGTTGGGTAGTAAGTCGCGTATTAACCCTTTGGTATCTCAGGTTTTTAATCGTTTACAAAGGCTAATTGTTTCTTACTTCTCTATTAGAGCCTTTACCTCTTCGTACGACTCTTTTACCTTTTTCGGAAAGGAGTAGTTTACTAGGTTTGATACTATGCTCGACCCTTCTTTCGCTGGTTCAACCCATGCAATATGCATGGTGTTCAGGAAAATTTTGGTTCCGTCTTTTTCCGTTAGTTCTATAAACTTATATTCCATGGCGATATCCTTTTAATAATTGCTAAGATATATCAGAATCCTACGAAAATAAAAAAAGGAATCAATTATTGTCGACTCCTTTACAATGTCTTAACCGTATTTCTTAGCCAATTCTCCTAATATCTGCGCCAATCGCGTTCAATCTGGCATCAATATTCTCGTAGCCACGGTCAATTTGTTCAATATTGTGAATTACGCTTTTACCTTCGGCGCTAAGAGCTGCAATAAGCAGTGCAACCCCGGCACGAATATCGGGCGAGGTCATTATAGTAGGCCTAAGTTTCATTTGTCGGTTATGACCAATCACAGTAGCTCTATGAGGATCGCAAAGTATAATCTGAGCACCCATGTCAATAAGCTTATCAACAAAGAATAGGCGGCTTTCGAACATCTTTTGGTGAATCAGCACGGAGCCTTTTGCTTGCGTGGCAACCACTAGGAACACACTAAGTAGGTCGGGCGTTAGTCCAGGCCATGGTGCATCGGCAATGGTAAGAATTGACCCATCTATGAATGTGTCTATTTCGTAATGATCCTGTGCCGGAACGTGAATATCGTCATTAATTACCTCGAAGTTTATTCCCATTCGTCGGAAGGCGTCTGGAATAATTCCAAGGTTTTGGTACGAAACATTCTTTATGGTGATATCGCTATTGGTCATAGCTGCTAACCCAATGAACGATCCAATTTCAATCATATCGGGCAGGATAGTGTGCTCGCAGCCGTTTAATTTTTCTACTCCTTCAACGGTAAGCAAATTTGAGCCAACTCCATTAATCTTTGCGCCCATGCATACAAGCATTTTGCTTAGTTGCTGAAGGTATGGTTCGCAAGCTGCGTTAAAGATGGTGGTTTTTCCGGGAGTTAAAACCGCTGCCATAAGGATGTTGGCAGTTCCTGTAACAGAGGCCTCGTCGAGTAGCATGTATGCGCCCTGCATATTCTTCCCCTCAATGGTAAAAAAGTTGTCCTGCGAGTCAAAATTGAACTTCGCCCCAAGTTTTTCGAATCCAAGGAAGTGAGTATCCAGTCTACGACGGCCAATTTTATCGCCACCTGGCTTAGGAGCGTAAGCCTTACCGTATCGTGCAAGCAACGGACCAACAACCATAATGGAACCACGAATGGCCGCAGCTTTAACCTTAAAGTCCTCGGTGGTCAGATAGTCAATATTAACATCCTTCGCCCGAAAAACACATTCCGATTGACCGTTACGGCTTACTTCAACGCCCATACCCTGAAGCAATTCAATCAACTTATTTACATCCCTGATGTTAGGGATGTTCTTTATGGTTACTGGTTCTGGGGTTAGCAGTATTGCACATAGAATCTGTAACGCTTCGTTCTTTGCACCTTGCGGATGGAGTTCACCATTAAGGCGTTTGCCCCCATAAACCTCGAATGTAGCCATATCTCAATACTATCTTTTTCTGTGTTGTTGATGTTTGGGTCTTTTATTCTTAAAATCCCTGTTGTCAATTAACTTTAGGCCAGGAGTCATGGTAAGTTTACCATTACTTAACGTCTGCATATCGCGGAAGATGTCTTCATCAATAACCGAATCCTTATTCCACGACATATTGGCCTTTTTCATCTGGTTTGCAATGAGCTGTTTTAGGGCATCCTTCTCAGCACCCTCCTCCATTTCAATGGCTTTTTCAATCATCAGCTCAATAACCCGGCCGTAATGCTTATACTTAATGGGATTTTTTGGGTAAGGAATCTGCTTTGGCTTCTCATGGTATTCCTCTGGCGATGGAATGGGGTAAGGCGAGTCAATATCCAGCTTAAAATCGGACATAATAAAAAGATGATCCCAAAGTTTATGCTTAAAATCGTTTATGTCTCTTAAATGTGGGTTCAGATTTCCCATAACCCCGATTAAGGCTTTGGCTAGCCTGTTACGTTCATCTCTATCCTCTATGGCTGTTATGTGATCAACCATTTGTTGGATATGCCTTCCGTACTCGGGCAATGCAAGTTTTTTGCGCTGTGTGTTGTAATCCATTATTTGTGAATTGTGTGTTAAATGTAGAATAAATGCGCCAAATAAAAAAGAGAGTTTATGATAAGATTTTTAGTTCTATTCTTTTGCAAAGATATTAAGATACGCGAAACGTGAAAAGTGAATCGTTAAAACCTGACGAAATAAATTTTTAACGAATAAAAAAACGGCGAAATATTCTTTTACCAAGCAGTTAATCCGCCGATTAGTCAAATAGTCAACAATTAGTTTACAGTTTTCAGATTTGCATACTTAAGTAGTAAATTCTTTTGCCCCGCTGTTTGAAACATAACTGTTGCTTTCTTGTTTGCGCCATCTCCTTCAATGGCTATCACTTTCCCTTGCCCAAACTTGTCGTGGAAAACATCCAAGCCTTCTACAATATCATTCGGAAGGGCTTCCTTTAGATTTCCCTTGGGCGCTGTTGGTGCTGCCGATTTCTGCTGAAATCCTCCGCTGGTGAAAGAATTTCCGTTTGATGTCGATTTAAACCTACTTAAAGGGCTTTGTTCGGGTTGCGGTTTCCTGAAAGTATTTGGTATGTCTGCCGATGATTCGATGTACTGCTGATCTATCTCGTTTATAAATCGACTTGGAGTGCAGTTGTTTGGAGTTCCCCACTTGTAACGGGTTTGTGCATACGATATTGTTACTCGTTTTGCAGCCCTTGTTAGGGCTACATAAAATAAACGTCGTTCCTCCTCTAAATCATCTGGCGATTGTGTAGTTATGCTCGATGGAAAAAGATTTTCCTCTAGACCTGTAAGGAAAACATAGTCGAATTCCAAACCTTTGGATGAGTGTATTGTCATCACGCTTACTTTATCTCGGTCGTCGGGATTGTCTGTATCAAGATCGCTTAATAGCGCAACGTTTTCTAGGTAATCAACCAGTGTTATTGTCCCTTCTTCTCCCTCCTCCTTGCGCGAATCAATGAATTCGCGAATACCGTTCAATAGTTCCTCTATATTTTGTAAGCGCGAGATTCCCTCTTGCGATCTATCCTGTTTTAAATCGTTCAGTATTCCCGATCCATTTGCTATTGCGTATGCCGTTTCGTAAGCATCGGAATGGTAAATCATTGTTTGGTGTGTTCCAATCAATGCAGTGAAGTCTATTAGTTTCTTTACGGTGGGTCCTTTAATTCCACTGTTCACTGTAGGTAATTTGTGGATGGCATTCCACAAGCTTACTCCAAGTTCATTTGCAACATTTGTAAGATGCTGCATTGTGGTGTCTCCAATTCCTCGGGCGGGGTAATTTACAATTCGGCGTAACGCCTCATCGTCGTTAGGATTTACAGCAAGTCTAAAGTATGCAAGCAAATCCTTTATTTCTTTACGTTGATAGAACGATAAACTGCCGTAAACTTTGTAGGGGATGTTGCGTTTGCGCAAGGTTTCCTCAAAGATACGCGATTGCGCGTTTGTGCGGTATAGGATGGCAACATCGCTATACTTACAGTGGTTTTGCTGAACGATATTAAGTATTTCCGATGCTACCAAAAATCCCTCTTCCTGATCGGTGAACGATTGCAGCAACTTAACTTTATCGCCAATATCGTTAGCCGAATAGGCTACTTTTTTTATCTGTTTCTGATTTTTTTCAATAACGCTATTGGCTGCATTAACAATGGTTTGTGTCGATCGGTAGTTTTGCTCAAGTTTAAACAGTTTGTAATCTTGGTAATCGTTGCGGAAATTGAGAATGTTTTCAATTTTGGCCCCTCGGAATGAGTAAATACTCTGCGCATCGTCGCCAACTACGCATACATTCCTGTGATTTGTTGCAAGTTTCTTTACAATAAGATACTGTGAGAAATTGGTATCCTGATACTCATCGACCAATATATACCTGAACCGTTTCTGGTAGTTCTCTAGCACGTCAGGAAAGTCGCGGAAAAGGATATTGGTGTTAAGCAGTAAATCGTCGAAATCCATTGCCGAAGCTTTGTAGCAACGCTGTGCGTATAGCGAGTAAATTTTACTAATCTCCGATTTCCGGTTTTTGGCATCCTGTGCAAGAATCTGTGTGTTGGATGAGTACGACTGTGGCGTTACAAGATTATTTTTAGCCGATGAAATTCTGCTTAGTACCTCGTTTGTTTTATAAACCTGAGAGTCGAGTTTTAACTCTTTTATTATTTGGTTGATAAGATTTTTTGAGTCGGTAGTATCGTATATGGTAAAGGTTTTTGCAAAGCCTAATTTATCGGCTTCGTTCCTAAGTATTCTCGAAAAGATAGAGTGGAACGTTCCCATCCAGAGTTTCGATGCTTCTTTTTCACCTACAATTTTGGCAATACGTTCTTTCATCTCCTTTGCCGCCTTGTTGGTAAAGGTGAGAGAAAGAATTGACCAAGGTGGAACTCCTTGGGTTAGTAAATGGGCAATTCTATATGTAAGTACGCGAGTCTTTCCAGAACCGGCAGAGGCAATGACCAAACTCGGCCCCTCGGTAGTTGTAACAGCCTGTCGTTGAATCTCGCTTAACTCGTTTAAGTAATCGTGCATTGTAAATCAAATTTCAGATGCAAGACATGAAGATAGCGATCGTTTTGTTTTAATCCGAAATCTTCTGTCTGGATTTTGCCACAAAAGTATATGACAACTATAAGTAATACAAAAATAGAATTACATTGTTATTAACATTAAATCAGATTAGAATGTTAAAAGTAGTGAATTGATGGATGTGTTTTTCTAGTCTATGTTACTCCACGACTCCATTTGTCCTACACTTCTGCATCATCCTTATTGTAAATTCCATCAAATCATATATCCAGAAAACAACAATCTCGTATTATTTCGTTAATATTGTAGTCCATTTTTAGAAACGATGCAAAGAGTAACACTTAAATTTTTATTGATTTTAGCACTATCAATGTGCTCCTTTAATGTATTTGCGCAACTTACTGCACCTGGAAGAGATTGGTCCGGAGTGACTTCGTATGTTGTTAATGAAAAGCCTGATTCAATTTTTACCTTTTTTGCGAGTTCGGGTGTGTTAAATTGTAAGCATACCACAGGGCATACCTCTACTTTTAGTTGGTATAAGTATAATCCTCGCATATCGAATGTTGCCAATAGGTTCGAGTTATTTCAAACCGTAGCAGGTGAGGTGTCGTCTGAAATTAGCGGTCTCGAAGAGGGTGGATATAGAGTTGTGGTGGTTGATGATACTGATTCTACAGAAACGTTTACAGCATGGCTTTTTACCGATAATATTGTTTTGAACAGAATTGATGTTGATAGTCGATGTCAGTTTCTTGAACTTGTTGTTGTAACAACGCCTAGTTCGTATAATATTGAATACGATAATTTTTTGTACTATAATCTATCCCGAACAACTAGCCAGCCAGGAATAAATACCTTTGGAAAGAACTATTTTTCGGACATAGTTTGGACAGCATCCGATTCGAGGGTTGAATTTTCGCAGAGTTCGTGGTTGCGACAAACAATAGAGGATCCTGCTCCACTTTATAATTCATCATATAGTGTTGAGATAACTAATATTTTTGGCAGGGTGATGACAGCCCAAACCGATGAAATTACAGGGATTGCAGCAAAAGCAGTTCAGGCTGTACAGACCGAAAGCGAAGGAACATGGACGGATTATAATAGTTCTGGCGATAATGAGGCTCTTTTGGGGTTAAGGCTGGAGAGTTCTTCGATTAATGCCGATTCTATTTATTGGAATTTGTCTAACTTAGTAACAGTGGATGATGAAGAGTATGTTGTTATTTGGAAGGATAGTTCTTTGTTCTCGACCAGAGTTGAGTCATTTCCTACGAAGCAATTAATGAGACCCGGATATTTTAAGGTTAAGCATTTAGCATATAATACTATCTCAGGATGTAAAGACTCTGTTGAGGTTGAAGTAAAGGTTGATTCGTCTAAGATCGATGCAGATGCAATTCCGAATGTTTTATTCCCAAGTCGCGGAGTCAATTTTAGGTTTATTGATCCAACAACAAAACTAAAGTCAATAAAATCTTTTACCATAAGCATCTTTAGCCGATCGGGACGATTGATATATGAGTACTCTGGAGATCCAAAAGAATGGGAAGGCTGGGATGGTAAAATAGATGGATCAGGAGGAGATGCTGCTCCCGGTGTTTACTTCTTTATTATTGAGGCAAAGGGTTGGGATGACCGAGCGTTTGACTATGGTCCGTATAAGGGATTTTTACATTTATTCCGAGACAAATAAAAAGAAGCCCTTGCTTGATGAAAGTTGAAGTGAGGGCTTCTCAGTTTTATAAAGATTTTTATTCTTCTGCCATAATAATCTTATCGATTTTATCTCCGGCTCTGATTTCATCAATAACATCAAGCCCTTCGTATACTTTACCAAAGCAAGTATGCTGACGATCTAAATGCTGGGTGTTTTGTCTATTGTGGCAGATAAAGAATTGCGATCCACCTGTGTTTCTACCAGCATGAGCCATTGAAAGAACACCACGATCGTGGTGCTGGTTTCCACCAGTTAATTCACAGTCAATTTTGTATCCTGGTCCACCAGTACCGACTCTAGGATCTTTCATGTCCTTGGAGAATGGGCAGCCACCTTGAATTACAAAGTTTGGAATTACTCGGTGGAATGCTAATCCGTTATAAAATCCCGATTCTACAAGCTTTACGAAGTTTGCCACTGTGTTTGGTGCATCTTCTTCGTAAAATTTAATCTTCATAACACCTTTTGAGGTGTGGACTTCTGCTATTCTCATTTTATCTGATTTAGATTTTTACAAAATTAGTGTTTTTAAAATTAATCGGCTTTAACAACTGTGGTTTCCTTTGTGTCGACATTTATAAGTCGATAGTTTTTTTGTCCCATTCCTAGGTTATATGCATAATCAATTTGATGGATACCGCTTGTTTTAACAGCCTCAAGAAAAGGGTCGGCGCAATGATGTGCATTTGCAACTAGGTCGTGACTGGCTTTTTCGATGGCAACAATATCTGTTGACGCGAGTATGCCAATGTTTGGAACAAAGGGTTTGCCTGGATTGCGAGAGCAATCGCACGATGTTGAAATATCAACCAAAACATTTATGTAAACCATCTTCTTATATCTATCGTGGATAGCTTTTGCGTATTCTACCAGTCGTTCGCAAAACACAGTTTGCATGTCCTCTTTTCCCTCGGGGTAGCGTAGGGCTTTGTTTGGACAAACATCTAAGCATTTGCCACATCCAATGCATTTTTCAACATCAAGCGTGAAAGGATTTGTGGTGATGGCGTTGGCCGGACATTCCATTGCACAACTATCACAATTGGTGCAGCGCTTATGATCGCAAACAGGAAAGTTATTCCTATGCATTGCCAGTTTCCCTTTTGGAGTGGCAAATCCCATGGATATATTCTTAATTGCTCCGCCAAAACCCGATGATCCATGTCCTTTAAAATGAGATATAATCAGGAATGAGTTATAGTTGTCTAAGTTTTTGCCAACGAAGAATTTTCTGTAGTGCTGGCATCCTTCAACATTTTCAATCACTAGTTCTCCGGGATCATCAAGAATGTCGATTGGAGCGTAGGTGAAACCATGCTCTTTTGCCAAGGCAATGTGACTTTCGGTTTTTTGACGTGGGCTTTTGTAAAGAACATTCGTTTCGATGAATGTACCCTTGCAGTCTAGAACAACATCTTTAAAAAGTTCTGGTTTAACAAAGTAGTTGTTGCCTGCCTCTCCGAAATGAACTTTTACGCCAACTTTACCTTCGAGTTCTTTCGAAATGGTTTTGTAAATTTTCATGAACCCTTCAGGCGTGATTTGGTTGGTAAAGTAAACAGTCGACTCGTCCTTCGGTATGCTCGAGCAGGTTGTAAAAACAATTATACTAATTATTGCTAATGCTAGATTTCTCATTTTAATCGACATTTTAGGTGAATGAAACTCTAAATGTAACTAAAAATATGTCAAATTATATGGAAGCGTTGTATTTGAATTGGAACAAAAATTATTTTTGAAATTTGTAACAAACCTTTATTCGATTATACTAAATAGTAAAACTAAGTTTTCATGATTACTAAGGACGAGCAGTTTAAACAAATTGTTGAACAGAATAAAACTCGAATTCTTCGGATTTGTCGGTTTTATGCACCCTCGGAGGAGGATTGTAAAGATATGTATCAGGAGGTGCTTATTAATGTGTGGAAGAGTCTCGATAAGTTTAAGGGAAACTCAGAAATTGGAACCTGGATTTATCGGATAACTGTGAATACCTCGCTAACCTTTGCAGGAAAGCAGTATAAGCGGATGAAACTCAACGTCGATATTGAAACCTCAAATTTAAAAGGATTACTTGATGATGATAAAGATGAAGCAATGATCAAGGAAAGCCGATTGCATGATTTGCAGATACATCTTAATCAACTTACAGTTATAGATAAAGCCTTGATGGGACTTGTGCTAGAAGGACTCTCCACAAAGGAAATATCTGATGTAATTGGTATAACCGAACCAAATGTAAGAGTTAAAATCCATAGAATAAAAGAGGATTTAAAAGAAAGTATGAAAGGAGGCAGCTATGAATAATTTGAATGAAAATATGATCACTACAAATAGTAGCAATAATTCAAATGATAATATTGTTGATTTGGATGTGTTAGTGTCAAAGATGGAAAAGGAAGACTCAAGGAATCTGCGGCTGATGCGAAATTTTAAATGGATTTATTTCGTTTTTGCAATAACTTACGCTCCAATGATTCTGAATCCGAATAATGAATGGAATATTAGAATTGCAGGCGTTTGTAATGCATTAGCATTTATCCTTTTTGCTTTAGCTTTTAGAAAATTTCATAAAATATATAAGAGTGTTGATTATTCAGTCCCTTTACTGGAGATGTTAACGAAAGCCGTGGATCGTTATAAACTTAAGTTGAAGCGAATCTTTTTGGTAGTGCCGTCAGTCTTATTAGTGGATGTAGGATTGGTATTGACAGACTCTTATGGTTTAGATTCTAGTTCCTTAAAAGAAGTTGTAATTTTTCAAGTATGCTATTTTGGCGCTCTTACCTTAAGTGGTTTTATTGGTTATTTGATTTGGAGAAAGCGTCAAAAACCGCTACGCGATGAGGCTTTGAGACTACTAAAGGATTTGGAAAGTTAACAGATATGTAGTGAAAAATAAAACCGCCAACGAAAACTGGCGGTTTTATTTTTTATTTAATTCTAGCTGGATTTTGTTTGATGAATGCTTCCCAACTTGAGGTTTTCCCAGAACCTCCTAGTGTACTACTTTGTTGGTAGAAATGACACACGGCGGCAGCGAGTCCATCGGTTGCGTCAAAATACTCCTGCGCAAAATCCTTTTCTTTAAGTATCGTTTTGAGCATTGTAGCAACCTGCTCCTTTGATGCACTCCCAATTCCTGTGATGGATTGTTTAATTTTACGTGGTGCATATTCAAAAATAGGAATTGAGCGGGAGAGAACTGCTGCCATGGCAACTCCTTGAGCTCTTCCTAGTTTGAGCATACTCTGAACGTTTTTTCCAAAAAATGGTGCTTCAATGGCAACTTCGTCGGGTAAGTACTGGTCAACAAGCATCTGCACTCGTTCGTATATTGTTTTAAGTTTAAGGTAATGATCTCCATACTTTCCCAACTCAATGACTCCAAGTACTACCAGTTTCATGTTGTTTTTGCCGCTTCCTTGAATAATTCCATACCCCAGGATATTTGTTCCTGGATCAATTCCTAGAATCACTTTTTCTTTTACCTCATTATGCTTGTCAATCGTCATTATTGTAAAAATATCTTTTTTGTTATGTCTAATAAAGTGAGATCAGAGAAGGGCTTTTCATTTAAGTCAACTTTTATCTAAAAATTACCATGCACCAATTTCTGCTTTAAGGCCTTTACCTGTAACTGATTTGAATTGTTTTATAGATTTAGTTTGAGTTCCTTTTAAGGAAACTCCTATATAATTTAATGCTGCATTAAAACTTGCTTCGTTTACATCTCCAAAAGGAAGAGTTACATCGTCGGATGCAGCAATATTTACAGGAATTCCATCGTAATAATCGCCTTCGTTATTGGCATTGCGCATTGAGAAGCAAATAGGAACAATTACCCAGTCGATACTTGGATCCGCAAATGCGTACATTCCAACTGGTTTTCCGTGAGTTTTTTCTCCAACTAGAGTTACGTCCATAAAAGGTTTGAGCCCATTAATTACCAATTCGCTAGCCGAGGCAGTACCTTCGGTTGTAATAAACGTTACTTTGTTAATTAATAAAGAGTTTGTTTCAGAATCAAATAAGTAATAGTCGTTTAAGTCTTCATGTTTATCATTGTGATATACTATTGCATATATTTTTTCATATGCAATGCTTCCTCCAATTAAGTTGGCTAGGTAATTCGAAACGTCAACTTGTCCTCCTCCATTATACCTTAAGTCAACAATTAATTCATTTATTCCTTTGGATTTGAAGTCGGCAAAAACAGCGGTTAGTTCATCCTTCGTTTTTTCAATAAAACTTTCTAAAACAAAATAGCCCACCTTTGTTGCTCCAAAAGTATATACCGAATCCATTAAAACCGTATTCATAGATATTTCGGCTTTGGTAAATGTGTATTCATAAGTATTGCCTGCTGGTGATTTGAATACGAATGTTTTACTGATTCCTGCTTCACTGGCTCCAATTAAGCTAGAATAGTTATCGGTTGTTGGAGTTTCACCATCTATTGAAATAATTTGCCAACCCCTATCAATATTCTTTTCAGTTAAAGGCGAGTTTTTGAAAACGAATGAAATTATTAAATCCCCATCGGTGTTAAAACCCGATCCAAATCCAAAGCCCACATATGCACCTTGATTGTAATATGCTTCAAATTCAGTTCTGGTTGTTGCATAGCTCCATTTGTCCGGAGGATTTACACGTAGAGCATTTATTAATTCTATAGGGTCTGAATAATTGTTTGGATCTACTACAGGCATTTGGTCGTACCATAAATAGTAACTCTCCATTATATTTAAAACTTCTTTGTTTATATTGACAGAGGAGTTATTGTCATCATCATCACAAGAGGATAACGATATTAGTGCCGTTGATAGCATTAAAAAGAAAACGAGTTTTTTCATATTACATAGATTTTTTGTTATTGCTGAGGAATTGTTGAAATAGTATTGCTCCAATAATAATGATTAATCCAATAATAGTTGTCCATATTATTTTTTCGTGTAAAAAATAACTTACGAATAAAAGTGCAACAAAAGGAACTAGATATATAAAGTTTCCTAGTTTTGCTGTGTTTCTAGCATATTTCATAGCCTTTAGCCAAAGTACAAATGTTATTCCCATTTCGAAAGTACCAATAAAAATAGCGGCAAATATTCCTTTTTGTGAAAATATTTTAAATCCGTCGGTTAGTATCATTGGAATGATACTGAAGAGTGTTGCTGCACTAAAACTTAGGAATAACTTAACTACCTCATCCTGTTTCTGATCTCTTACATTAATTATCCAAAATGAAGCCCATACAAGAGAACTAAGCAGTGCTAATGCTACACCAACTGGTTTGCTTGCCGAGAAAATATCTATTTGTCCTTGTGATGAAATAAATGTTACCCCAATAAAACTTAATAGCAATGCAGTGAAATCGTACCAGTGAAGTTTTTGTTTTAGAAATAGTGCTGCTAATAAAACCAATACAATTGGCCAAACGTAATTTAGGGGTTGTGCAACCTGTGCAGGTAAAAGACTATATGCTTGAAAAAGTACAAAATAGTATAGAAATGGGTTGAGGAATCCTTGAAGTAAGGATTTAATAAAATCTTTGGGTGTTGTTGAGATTAATTCCTTTATTTTTCCTTGGATAGTAAGAGCAGAAAACAAAATTATTGTTGCAAAAAATGATGACCAAAATAGAAGTTGGATATAATTGAATGATTTCAACCCAAGTTTGAAAGCGGTAGCCGAAGTTCCCCAAAAAAGTATTACAAGCGAGGCGTATAGGTACGATTTCTTTTGGTTTTCCAAATCTAATCAATTTTATGTGCAAGATATAAAGAAAATGCATTGAAGATTTTCTATTAATTAAAAAAAAGGTGGTCACAAAACCACCTAATATTTTTTATAAAAAGCCTAATTCCAGCATAGCCTCATCGCTCATTCTGCTTTTATCCCAAGGTGGGTCGAATGTAAGTTTGATAACTGCACCAGTAACACCTTCAATTTTTGAGACTTTCTCCTCAACCTCTTCAATGAGTTGGTCGGCCATTGGGCAGTTGGGCGCCGTTAGTGTTAGGGTGATGGTAACCTTTCGATTTTCATCAACATCAATATCGTAGATTAACCCCAAATCGTAAATATTAACAGGAATCTCTGGGTCGTGTATGTTTTTTAGTGTTTTAACAATATCTGTTTGTATTGCTAGTTCGTCGCGTGGTTCCATATTGATATGTTTTTCAGAAAAACAATCCTATTTAATTTAAGTTTATGCGTTGTTGCCTTTGGCTTGGAAAGCCAATGCATACATCCTCATTTGTTTAACCATTGCTACCAGCCCATTGCTGCGGGTCGGCGATAGGTTTTCCTTCAACCCAATTTTATCGATAAAGTATAGGTCTGCATCGAGTATTTCCTGTGGAGTCCTGTTTGTGAGAACCTTGATAAGCAACGAAACAATTCCTTTGGTGATAATTGCATCGCTATCTGCACTAAACTGAACTTTGCCATCAATTAAATCGGCATCGAGCCAAACTTTACTTTGGCAACCCTTAATCAGGTATTGGTCGGTGCGTTTCTTCTCATCAATTGGAGGTAAATCCTTTCCCAACTCAATTAACTGCTGGTAGCGGTCCATCCAATCCTCAAATAAACTAAAATCGTCGATGATGTTATCTTGAACTTCGTTAAGTGTCATATTCTTTTTTCTACAAAGATAATAATTAGGCTGTTTGGTTACTCGACTGCTTGACTGCTTGGTAAAAAGTTCTTGAAAGGATCTTTTCTATCAACGAACAACTATTCAAACATCTCCTTCACCTTAATAACTCCCTCAACCAATCTGTCAACTTCCTCAAACGTATTGTAGAATGCTAACGATGCACGCACAGTTCCATCAATCCCAAAATGGTCGATAACAGGTTGAGTACAATGATTGCCCGTGCGAACTGCAATTCCCATTTTATCCAGTATCATTCCGGTATCGTAAGGGTGAATATTCTTTAAAACAAATGAAATTATGGATGCTTTATCCTTTGCCGTTCCAATAATTCTCAGACCATCTATTTCAAGCAACTTTTTTGTTGCATAGTTTAGTAGTTCTGTTTCGTAAGCGGTAGCCTGCTCAATTCCTACGGATTTGTAGTACTCAATAGCAGTGGCAAGTCCAGCAGCACCAATGTAATTAGCAGTACCTGCTTCGAACTTGAATGGCAATTCGTTGAACGTTGTTTTAGCGAACGATACAGTTGCAATCATATCGCCACCGCCTTGCCACGGAACCATTTGGTTTAACCATTTCTCCTTGCCGTAAAGCACTCCAATTCCTGTTGGACCATAAACTTTGTGTCCTGAGAATGCATAGAAGTCTGCATCGAGGTTTTGCACATCAATTATTCCGTGCTTTACACCCTGAGCGCCATCAATAAGCACTGGGACATTATGCCTGTGGGCAATTTCAATTATCTGCTTTATTGGATTTACTGTGCCAAGCGTATTGGAAACGTGGGTTACTGAAAGTATTCGTGTTTTAGGAGTGATGAGAGACTCAAGCATATCAACTTTAAGTTCACCGTTCTCATCGAAAGGGAGAACCTTGAGGTTTGCCCCTTTGCGCTCGCATAGCAATTGCCAAGGAACAATATTTGAGTGATGCTCCATTTCGGTAACAATCACCTCATCGCCCGATTTTACGAACACCTCGCCAAACGAGAACGCAACCAAGTTTATTGATGCTGTTGTTCCTGCTGTGAAAACTATTTCGGATGTTTTCTCTGCATTAAGGAATGCTCTAACCACCTCACGTGCCTTTTCGTACTCATCAGTGGACTCTGCGCTTAGTTTATGAACTCCACGATGAATATTTGCATTGATTGAGTTGTAGAACTTCTCAATGGTGTAGAGAACAGCTTTTGGTTTTTGTGTTGTAGCACCGTTATCGAAATACACCAAAGGTTTGCCATACACCTCGCGTGATAGGATTGGGAAATCCTTCCTTAGAAAATCAACGTTGTTTGTTGCTCGTTCTTCGTTGTTTGGGAGTAAAGACATTTTGTTATTTTTTATTCTGATAGTAGTTGATGAAGCCGTTTATTAACATTTTACAATTCTGAAGTTTGGTTCATAGTTGTTCATATTCAGCGTTGTTCAAATTGTAAATTTCCTTGCATAGAATGAGTTGTGTTTCTAACTCAAACATTGAGCCTCTAGCAATGAAAAGGAATTGAATGGTATCTTTTGTATGATTTCTACCAATACCTTCTGCAATATTTGATGGGATTGATACAGCAGCACGTCGTATCTGAAGAGTTAGCCCGAATTGTTCGTTCGAAGGCATTTCATTAGTAAACGTGTAAACAAGTTTTACTAATTCTTTGGTTTCCTTCCAAACGTCTAATTCTTTGTAATCCATCTTCCTTCTTTTACGAACAACAATCAACCATCAACTATATTAACAGCAATGCATTGGACAGTTGTGGCAGCGCGATAATTCGCCGCGTAATCGTTTGTTAACTAAATCGTCAACCCTTTCGCGCAACGATTCAATCGAAACTCGCTTAACAACTTCGTGGGCAAAGCCAAACATCAACAGTAATTTTGCTTCGCGTTCGCCAATTCCTCGTGCACGCATATAGAATAATGCATCGTAGTCAATTTGACCAATTGTGGCACCGTGCGAGCATTTTACATCGTCGGCATAAATCTCAAGTTGAGGTTTGGTGCTCATTTTTGCATCAGCAGTAAGGAGTAAGTTGTTGTTCGATTGGTATGCCTGTGTTTTCTGTGCATCTCTACGAACAAGGATTCTTCCATTGAATGCGCCAGTAGCCTGATCATCGAGTATGCCCTTGTACAGCTCATTGCTGGTGCAATTTGGTACTGCGTGATCAATAAAAGTGTAGTTATCGGTATGCTGCGTGCGGTCAGTTAGGTACAATCCGTAAGCGTGAGCATCGGCGCCCTCGCCTGCAAGTTGCATATTCAGGTTGTTTCTGATAAATCCACCGTGGAGCGATAGAACATTCGAAACCATCTTTGAGTCACGATCCTGCTTAACGTATGTGTGTGTGAGTTGATTCGAATCGTTGTGCTCGTTCTGCATTTTCACAAATTCCAGTTGAGCGTTTGCGCCAACGACAATCTCGGTTACAACATTCGATATAAATCGTTTTGGCGATAAAGAGTGGTCACAAACCAGTACGTTTGCCTGGCTCGATTCCTCCATTATTATTAGGTTGCGATACTGTACCAGTAAATTCTCATCCGACATCAATAGGTTGATAATCTGGATTGGTTTTGTGCAGACAACACCTTTTGGAACATAGATAAAAACTCCATCTTGAGCAAAAGCGGTGTTTAATGCAACAAGTCCATCAGTATTATTCTCGGCTTGGGTGTTATAGTGCTTTTCTAACAAGTGTGGATATTTTGCAGCAGCATCAATAATGCTTCCGATAATAATCCCATTATCCAAAACTTGAAGCCTATTGGGGTTTGGCAGGTAAAAGCCATTTAAAACCAATGCAAGATGTGTGTCGAGTTCAGGAATATCGCAGCGAAAAATATCCTCAACCTTAAAAGTGATATTCTTAGGCGCAAAGTATTTCTCGTACTCGTAGCTAAAGATCGATTCAACTTTAGAATACTTATACTTCTCGTTTTTTTGAGTTGGTAAGCCAAGTATTCTGAAGTTTTGGATTGCCTCCTCGCGGTGATGATTCATTAATGCTGAACTTCCCTCCGAAATCAAATCAAGATTATCGAGGTAAAGGTTCACCATTTCATCCTTTATATTTTGTGTGGCAGTTTTGCTCATCTTTTCTGACTGTTAGACTGATTGACTATTAGGTTTTAGTGTCTGTTTAAATTTACGAACAACTAATTTCCGTTTTTAATCCAATCGTATCCTTTTTCTTCTAGTTCTAGTGCCAACTCTTTGCCCGAACTTTTAACAATGCGTCCGTTGTAAAGGATGTGAACAAAATCAGGAATGATGTAGTCCAAAAGCCTTTGGTAGTGAGTAATAACTATTGTAGCATTGTTGGCAGTCTTTAGTTTATTCACACCGTTAGCCACAACGCGTAATGCATCAATGTCCAAACCAGAGTCAGTCTCGTCGAGGATCGATAGTTTTGGCTCAAGCATAGCCATTTGGAAAATTTCGTTTTTCTTTTTCTCTCCACCAGAAAAACCCTCGTTTACCGAACGATTTGTTAGAGCAGAATCAATCTCAACCAACTCTTTACGCTCTCGTAAAAGTTTTAGAAAATCCGACGCAGATAGTGGTTCTAGGTTGCGATACTTGCGATGCTCGTTCACCGCAGCCTTCATAAAGTTAACCATACTAACGCCTGGGATCTCCACAGGATACTGAAAACTTAGAAAGATTCCTTCGCGTGAGCGAACCTCTGCAGGCATTTCGAGTACATCCTTTCCGTTGAATGTTACAGAACCGTGAGTTACCTGCACTAATTCTCTGCCGGTTAGTACCGATGCCAAAGTGCTTTTTCCCGAACCGTTAGGTCCCATAATGGCGTGAACCTCACCGGGTTTTACTTCTAGGTTGATACCTTTTAGTATCTCTTTATCGTTTATTTTTGCGTGTAAATCCTTAATTACTAGCATTTATTTTGACTTTATAGGTTTGACAATTTGTTTAATCAGAATTTGATGAAGTTAAAGGAAGTTAGATGAAGTTAATTTATTCATTCTTTGAAATTGTTGAAGCATAGGAATTCAAAAGATAACTCACTTCATTTATACTATCATTTAACTTTTCAAACTGTTCTATGTTGATATATTCTAAATCTTTACTAAGAATCGAATAGTATCTAGATTCCTCTAAACTACCCTGAGCAATATTTAAAAACCTAAGTTTATCCAATTTTCCTTTTCTTTTATAGCCTTCGGCAATGTTTGCTGGAACAGAAATAGCAGATCGTCGGAATTGTGAAGTTAATGCGTAAATTTCTTCCTGAGGAAATTTTTTTGTTAGGGAATATACTAAAAGAACCATTTTGTGAGCCTTTTGCCAAACTAACAAGTCTGTAAACACGTTTGTTGGATTCCTCTGATTCATAATATTCCCTTTATTCGATTTACTTCTTAAATATTCCTCTAACTTCAATATATCTTCCTCCAATTCCTCCTCTAACCTACACTTCCTTCCAAACTAATCTGGAGTAATTTCTGCGCTTCAACGGCGAATTCCATAGGGAGTTTGTTCAATACTTCCTTGGCGTAGCCATTGATAATCAGTCCCACGGCATCCTCGGTGGATAAGCCACGCTGGTTACAGTAGAAAATTTGGTCTTCGCCAATTTTTGATGTTGTAGCCTCGTGTTCAACAATTGCAGTGGGGTTATCTACCTCAAGGTATGGGAATGTGTGTGCTCCGCACTTATCACCTAAAAGCAACGAGTCGCATTGTGAGAAGTTTCGTGCATGATCGGCTCCTTTGAGAACTTTAACCAAACCACGGTAGCTATTATTGCTAACTCCTGCAGAAATACCTTTCGATACAATTCTGCTACGGGTATTCTTACCAATATGGATCATCTTTGTTCCAGTATCGGCCTGTTGATGGTTGTTTGTAACTGCCACCGAGTAGAACTCTCCGTAAGAGTTGTCGCCTAGCAATATACAGCTAGGATACTTCCAGGTAATTGCAGAGCCAGTTTCTACTTGAGTCCAAGATATTTTGCTGTTTTTCCCTTTGCAAATACCTCTTTTTGTAACAAAGTTGTAGATACCTCCAACGCCATTCTTATCGCCAGGATACCAGTTCTGTACGGTCGAATATTTTACCTCTGCATTTTCGTGAGCCACAATTTCTACAACAGCAGCGTGGAGTTGATTCTCATCGCGCATTGGAGCAGTACAGCCTTCTAGGTATGAAACGTAACTCTCATCATCGGCAACGATCAATGTGCGCTCAAACTGCCCGGTGTTAGATGCGTTTATGCGGAAATAGGTGCTAAGCTCCATTGGGCAACGAACTCCCTTTGGAATATAACAGAACGAACCATCGCTGAAAACAGCAGAGTTAAGTGCTGCAAAATAATTGTCGGTAGTTGGCACAACCGATGCTAGGTATTTTTTTACCAAGTCGGGATGCTCCTTTATAGCCTCGCTCATTGAGCAGAAAATAATGCCTTGCTCGGCCAACGTTTCGCGGAAAGTTGTTTTAACCGAGGTGCTATCCATAACAGCATCAACCGCAACGCCCGAAAGCATTTTTTGTTCCTCTAGAGGAATCCCAAGTTTATCGAAAGTCTCCTTTAGAATTGGGTCAACTTCATCCAAACTCTCAAGGGTTGCTTTTTGCTTTGGTGCAGCATAGTATATAATGTCCTGATAGTCGATAGGCGGAATTTGGAGATGAGCCCATTCTGGCATTTCCATGTTTAGCCAATGACGGAAAGCTTTAAGCCGGAACTCAAGCATCCATTCAGGCTCCCCTTTTTTCTCAGAGATTAAGCGAACAATATCCTCGTTAAGCCCTTTGGGAATTGTTTCTGTTTCGATTTCGGTAACAAAGCCATACTTGTATTCCGATCCAGTTACCTCATCAAGTATTTTATCCTGTTCGTTTGTCATTCTTATAAGACTCTAGATGTTATGTACAAGACATCATATAATTCTGTCTTGCTGAATTTTATTACTAAAAGTAAACAACCCTTACTGGCTATTGTTTAAAAAATAACGATCAAATTAGAATTAATCTAAATTAACGGCAAAGATATTCAGTTTGAATGTAAATTGAAAAGAAAAAAAGATGTTATTTGTGATGTTTTATGTCAATCTATATTTAAATATAAATTAGAGCATTGTTGATATGTAATGATGTGATTTAAAATCTTTATATTTACTAGACATATTAAAAAATAGATATGGGACGTTTTAGATTCTATATTCTTGCGTTGGTTTTGATAGTGGCTGCTTGCAAAAACAGAACTACAGTGGTTGATAAAGAAAGGTGTAAACAAGAGATAATTCAGACAGAAAGGGATTTTGCCAAAATGGTAAAAGAGCAAGGATTGCAGGCTGGCTTTACATTTTTTGCCGATTCAAATGCAGTTATTCGCAGAGGAAACGAAACATTGATAAAGGGTAAAAAGGAGATAGAGGAAAATTATGGAAATTCTCGCTACAAGGATGTTGTATTGGAGTGGGAGGCCGATTTCGTAGATGTATCCGAAAGCGGTGATTTAGGATATACCTATGGCCATTATAGTTTTGAATCGCGAGATTCGGTTGGTAATCCAATAAATGCAACAGGAATATTCCATACTGTATGGAAGCGTCAGTCCGATGGATCGTGGAGATATGTTTGGGATTAAGTTTTGCACGTTAATGCTGGATAAATATTAATAGTACTTGTAAACAGTTAGATATGGAACCTGTAAAGCAATGGTGGATTACTCCGAGAAACAGAAAGTTGTTTGCGTGGCATTTATTGCCGGTTTCACAGCCCAAGGCTGTAGTATTATTGGTGCATGGGCATGGTGAGCACTCTTGGCGGTATTTGCATTGGGCAAAACGGTTTGCGTACTGTGGCTATATTTTTGCTTCGTGGGATCATTTTGGACATGGTTTATCCGATGGACAGCGAGGGCATATTCGTTACTATGAGCAGTTGCTTCTCGAAATTGATTTGGCTGTTACCAAGATTAAAGCAATGTTCCCTAATTTGCCAATAGTGCTTTATGGGCATAGTATGGGTGGAAATATTGCTTTGAACTATGCAATTAGACGGTCGTCGCCAGTTAAATTATTAATAGTAACATCTCCGTGGATTGAATTGGCTAAGCCAGTATCAAAATGTATTGATGTGTTGAGTCGGATTATGAATAAGGTGTTGCCTTTTTATCCAATTAAATCGCCAATAAAACCAGAAGAAATTTCTCATGTTGATGAAGTGGTTGAAAAGTATGCGATGGATCCATTAATTCATGGATGGATTACGCCTCGATTGTTAACATCAATTGTTGATGCCGGTAAGTATGCACTGAAAAATGCTAGTAGGATAAAAATTCCGACCCTGTTGATGCATGGCGGAGCAGATACCATTACATCCGTAAGTGCAACCAATCGAATTGCCAGTTATATACCAAGTTCAACCTACGTTGAATGGCCCAACCTTTTTCACGAAATTCATAACGAAAGTCAACAGAATGAAGTTTTTAATCAAATAAAGGATTGGATTGATAAATATTTGTAACAGAATGAAGTTTAGAACAGAGGTAGAGGGCGTTAGTTTTCCTTTCAGTATTGGTTATAGAACTCCAACGTTATTTATAGGATCGTGTTTTACCGAGAATATTGGTGCCATTATGCGGCAGAATAAAATGCCCGTAATGGTAAACCCTTTTGGGGTTGTTTACAATCCGTACTCAATATACAATAGTTTGCAGAACCTGATTTCGGGAAAAACCTATAACGAGAACGATTTGCAGTTCCGAAATGGTCTTTGGTTCAGCTTCGATCATCATACACGTTATTCGATGAGCAATGTTGATGATTGCTTAAGTCGAATAAACAGTGCTGCAAGGGATGGCCAACAGTTTTTGAATAAAGCTCAGAATTTGATAGTGACCTTTGGTACTGCGCGTGCTTATAGATTGAAGACTGAAAACCGGGTTGTTGCAAATTGCCATAAATTACCAGCAGCGGAATTTGAGCATCGGCTTATGACTGTTGATGAAATTGTGGCACTATGGCGTGGCTTGATAGAAGAATTGATAGCAAAGAATAGAGCCATTAAAATTATTTTTACGGTTAGTCCAATTCGGCATTGGAAGGATGGCCCTGTTGGAAATCAGCTAAGTAAATCTACATTAATAGTTGCTGTACATAAACTTATAGAACATTTTCCTGATAACGCGTTTTACTTTCCGAGTTATGAAATTATGATGGACGATTTGCGCGACTATAGGTTTTACGATGATGATATGTTGCACCCATCGCCAAAGGCAATTGAGTATATCTGGCAAACGTTCGAGACGAATTTAATCGATAAACCATCGGTCGACTTAATCGGTAAAATTCATCGAATTGTACAAGCGGTTGGGCACCGGCCATTCAATCCTAACACTTCGGAACATAAGCGGTTTGTGCAAAAAACGCTTGATGCTATTGATGAGATTTGTAGGGATTTTCCGTTTGTAAATTTCGAAGAGGAAATTGCAACTCTTCGGTCTCAAATTCAGGAATAATCAACCTTTTTTATTGCTATTGTGAATTCAAAGAAAAAGAAAGTCAGAAAAGCCGAGGAGATTGTTAATAGTGTGTCTCATGGCATTGGGGTATTGCTTGCCATTGCAGCTACTTCGTTATTGGTTATTCGAGGAGCAATGCACGGAACTGCATGGCATATTGTTACGTTTAGTGTGTTTGGAGCAGGATTAATTAATTTGTACACCGCATCAACACTTTACCATGGAGCCGTTAATCCTCGTCGGAAGGTTAATCTCAATAAGTTTGACCATTCATCTATTTACATTCTAATTGCTGCAACTTACACTCCATTTGCCTTGCTTGCGATAAAAGGTTGGCAAGGTTGGATAATTCTTGTGGTTGAGTGGGTAATTGCCATTGCCGGCGTGGTGTTTAAAGTTTGGTTTTACTCGGTGAAATACCGAAAGTTGTCGGCTTGGCTTTATGTTGTGATGGGGTGGGTGTTTATATTTGCATTAATTCCATTGATTAGAAATACTCCAGCCCTTTCTCTTTGGTTCTTATTGGCTGGATGTTTGGCTTACTTCTCAGGCGTGTTTTTTTATTTTAAAGATCATTATCCGTTTGTGCATGGATTTTTTCATCTATTTATAATTATAGGCAGTGCCTGCCATTTCTTCTCACTGTACTTTTTGATTTAAAAACAAAGTATCTGAAATACGTCATTTAACATACTCTGTTCTTAAATTATTGATTTATTTTTGCCTGAAATCTAAAGTCTAAGAAATGACCTTTAAATATAAACTCAAACCCGAAGAGGTTAAGGAATTAATTCCACACAAACTGTACTGCTATGCATCCGATATGGTTACCGTTGACGGGTTACCTGTAGGTTATATGCATAAGGAAAAGCCCGAGGATGAGGATGATAGTGGATGGCGTTTTTACTCCGGAACCGAAACCGAGGAGTATGTGGAGAACGAGTATCACTTTATGATGTTCGACCTGAACTACATTGCCAATTGCGACTCTGCGATTATTCCCTATCTGAAACAAAAAATCGGCACCGAACTCGAGCGAGTTGAGGGTACCGATAATTTTAAACCCGTAGAGGATTAGGCTCCGGCAAGTATTTGCTTAACCATATCCGAAATTACTTTTCCGTCGGCTTTTCCGGCCAATGCCTTTGAGGCAACGCCCATTACTTTTCCCATATCCGATGGAGCCTTAGCGCCAACCTGCTCAACTATCTTTTGCAGCTCAGCTTTCAGTTCGTCTGTGCTAAGCATCTTGGGTAGGTATTCCTCAATGAATGCAGCCTCTGCTAGTTCCTTGTCGGCTAACTCTTGGCGACCAGCTTGAGTGTATTGCTCTGCGGCATCTTTACGTTGCTTATACTGCTTCTGTAGAAGTTTCATCTCCACATCGGATGAGAGAGAATCCTTGTGCTCTCCATCGGTTTTGGCTAGTAGAATCGCGCTTTTGATGGCGCGTAAGGCTTCGAGTTTTACCTTCTCCTTTGCCATCATGGCTGCCTTGATATCCTGATTTATACGTTCTTCCAATGACATATTGCTTATGTTTTAGTTACGTGATACAAAGATAGCGTGAAACATTTAATGTTGGTCGTTAACGGAATATTTTTAAAGTCTCCTGATGAACCGATTAATAACTCGAGCTTACTGCCCATGCTGTGTGTAAAATAACGATCCCGTGCGAATTGCCACAATAGCCGGGATTGGACACAAGACTGTAGATGCTGAAAGTTAAATATTTTATTAAGCTTTGCTCTTGGCAATTTGCCGTGCTTTATAGTAGCTCCAGGCTGGGTTTTAGGCATTGCAGCATTCCAAAATGCCCAGTATTGCAGGATTCTGTGTATTTCTCAGTGCTCTTTTTTTTGTTGATGCCTGCAAAAAGGTTGTGGAGGCAATCTGGATTTGCCGGTGTGGTATTCTATGTTAAGTACCCCATGGCATAGCCATTTTCAGCGAGGATATTATTGTATTGGTGTGCCGGTGGGGGCGTGTCATTGGCAAGCCATCCCCATGGTGCCTTTGTAGGTGCGGTTCATAGCTTTTGGATAATAAGTCGCTCGTAACAGCAGGCGGAGGGAGTTTTAGCTCCGTAAGGTCGGGGCGAAAATTCCGTAAGGTCGGAACAAAAATTCCGTAAGGTCGGAATTTTTGCTGCGTACGGTCGGAAACGACCCCCTCCGCTTACCCCCGTCTATTCGGCTTTTTCGTAGTGTATGGTCTCAAGTGCTTTTTTAAGCGCGGCACCAGGCGTAAATATCACCTTTGCATTTTTGATGTTCGATGCCTTATAGCCCTCCTTGGTGTCGCTACCCTCGCCCGATATGGATAGGCGGAATGTGCCAAACTCGCCAAGCTTTACGCTGTTGCCGGCTATTAGGTACTTGGGCAATTCCTCAATAAGGTTTTCGAGAACGTTGCTGATATCGCCCGAGGTTAATGACGAACGCCCCGCAATCTCCTTGCTAACTTGCGCTTTGCTAACAACACCCTGGTTTATGGGGTTTGCATACCATTTCTTTGGTATTTCAGGCTTTAGTGGGTTGCCTTTTTCTACTAATTTGTACTTCATAATTACTTGTTTTAGTTTATGTTATGTATTTGTTAGTTACAAGTTACTAAAATTATTGCAATTGTAATATACAAGGTGTGACTGTTTTTTTTGTCTTTTTTTGATTTGGAAATTAGAACGTTAGTTAGGTTGTGGGGTAGGGTGGTTTGTTGGGGTCGAAAAATACATTTTTAAAACTTTTAATGCTTAATTTTTGCAATTCACCTTCAATGTTTCTCATTTATGAATATTTTTAATATTTGCTGGTAAAGCTCAAAAACTTGATTAATTTTGGTATATTGTTGTTATGCTGTATTTGTCGAAGTTTTTCGATGTATTTTATAGCTTGTTCCGGATTATCCGAATTAAGATTATTTATATTTTTTGTCTTGTGTTTGAAATTAAAATTAATTCAACCCATAACCCTATGAGAAAAAATAAACTATGGAGATCCTTGCTCCTAATCATGCTTAGCGCGTTGGTTGTTGGCCAAATTGCCTGTAAGCGCAAAAAAGAAGTTGTGGTAACGGTCGATCCCTCTTTTGGAGAGTACATATCGGCATATACATCGGGATTAATTCCCTCCCGATCAAACATCACGTTTAGGTTGGCACAACCTGCTGCGCTGTTTACAGCGCAAGGCAATGAGGTGACCGAAAAGTTGTTTAGTTTTTCTCCATCTATCAACGGAAAAACTTACTGGGTTGATGCTCAAACCATCGAATTCCGCCCTGATGAACCAATGAAATCGGGCGAAATTTATACATCGTCGTTCGAGCTTGGCAAGTTATTCGATGTAAAGGAGTCGCGTTTCGAAAAGTTCGATTTTAGCTTTAGGATTATTCCTCAGTCAATTTCCGTTGAGTTTGACGGTTTGCTGGTGGAGAGTGCCGATGCTCCCGATGTTTATGTGCTAGAGGGGCAGCTACAAACTGCCGATGATGTCGATTTCGAGAAACTCAAAAAATGTGTCGAGGCCAACTATAATGGCAAGGCGGCCGAGGTGGTTATTGAGCCAGCCGAAACAATGAATACCTACCGTTTAATTATTAAAGGTATTCAGCGTACCAGCAATAAGGGATTGGTTGAGGTGAAGTGGGATGCCGAAGAAATTGATGGCGACTCAAAGGGCGCCGAATCGTTTGATGTTCCCGAGCTAGGTGTTTATTCTGTTATCGCATCAAAGGTTACACAGTCGCCGCAGCAGTCGGTACTAATTGTGTTTTCTGATTTGCTGAACAGCAGCCAGAATTTTGCAGGATTGGTAGAGATTGATGGATTCTCCGATTTAAGGTATGAGGTTAAAAAGAATATGCTTCGGGTATACCTGCCCGAGGCAATACAGGATGTTCGGGCACTTAAGGTGAACCGTGGCGTTCAGAATGCAATAGGCGATAAGCTCAAGGAGGAGTTCTCGCAGACTTTTGCTTTCGAGGATGTAAAGCCGGGCATTCGCTCGCTGGGTCGTGGAACTATTCTGCCTACCACTCATGGCTTGGTTTATCCTTTCGAGGCTGTTAACCTAAAGGCTGTAACAGTCGAAATTATTAAGATTTATGAGAATAATATACCCTACTATCTTCAGGAGAACACTTTGGGCGGTACATCGGAGCTGAAGCGTGTTGGCTACCCTATTTTCAAAAAGGTTATCAACTTAAATCAGCTTGGCGTAATTACTCCAAACAAGTGGACTCGCTATACGCTGGATCTTTCCGAGTTCTTTACAGCCGATCCTGGTGCAATGTACCAAATTGGTATCAAATTTAACAAGAAGCAGCTTCTTAATCCATGCAGCAGCGACGAGGAGAGCGATGCAACCTCGACCACAATGGAGTTCGAAACGCAAATTAATACTAGCGATTACGAAGGCCCTGGATACTACTATGACGATTACGATTATTACTACGATTACGACGATGATTACAGCTGGAGCGAAAGGGATAATCCATGTAACTCTGCCTATTATTCACAATCAAAAATGATTAGGCAGATGATTATTTCGTCGGATCTTGGCGTAATTGCAAAGCTCGGGAACGATGGCGGAATGGTTGTGGCTGTGTCGGACTTGCCGACAGCAAAGGCTAAATCGGGCGTGAATGTTCGTATCTCCGATTTCCAGAATCAAACCATTGTGGAGGGTAGCACCGATGGCGATGGTTTGGTTGAGCTTAAAACAAGCCGTAGGCCATTTCTTGTAACTGTTACCGATGGCAAAATGAAGGGTTATTTGAGGGTCGATAATGGTACATCAAACTCCCTTAGCAATTTCGACGTGGGAGGTTCCGAGGTTCAGAGCGGGTTGAAGGGAATGATTTATGGCGAACGTGGTGTTTGGCGTCCTGGCGATTCGTTGCATATTAGTTTTATCCTTGAGGATAAGGCTAGGACGCTGCCGCTGAATCACCCTATTATATGTGAGCTTCGCGATCCTAAAGGGATGTTGGTGAAAAAGTCGGTGCAGTCCAATAACGAGGTGGGTGTTTTCTATTTTCCAATGGTTACCGATGCGCAAGCGCCTACAGGGCCATGGAAAGCAACTATTCGAGTTGGTGGTGCTGTTTTCAATAAAACCTTAAAGGTTGAGGCGGTTAAACCCAACAGGCTAAAGATTAATTTTGATCTCGATAAAATTCCTGCATCAGGAACCATTAGTGCATCGTTGAATGCAAAGTGGTTGCACGGCGCAACTGCTGGTAACCTAAAGGCCATTTACGAGGTTACCACAAGTAAGGCTCGGGCTACGTTCCCGAATAATGGTAACTATATCTTTGATGATCCCGGAATAGAGTTCTCGCAGCAAACCAATACGCTGTGGGAAGGTCAGCTCGATGCCGATGGTAATGCCAAGGTGTATGGATCGATTAGCAAACCCGAAAAGGCTCCCGCTGCCATTAATGTGGTTTTCAAGGGTAGAGTTTTTGAGCAGGGCGGCGATTTTAGCATCGATTTATTTTCGAAGACATATAATCCTTTCTCCGAGTTTGTTGGAATTCTTTTACCTCAGGTGAGACCCGGAAGAAGTTGGCTCGAAACCGATAAGGATCAGGATTTAAGTGTGGTTACTGTAAATGCCGAGGGCAAACCAGTTAATTGCTCTAACCTCGAAATGGAGCTGTACAAGCTAACATGGCGTTGGTGGTGGGAGCAACCCGAGAGTGGCGATGGAAATTATGTTAGCAGAAGCTACGATAAGCTAATAACCCGCGAGCGTTTTAGCACTGTTAATGGAAAGGCTAAGGTTAACCTTAATGTAAAATACCCCGAGTGGGGACGCTTCTACGTAAAGGTTACCAACAAGAATACTGGCAATAGCTGTGGCTCTTTTGTGTATTTCGATTGGCCATACGATTCTGGCAAGTCTCAGGCCAATCGTCCGGGCGGAGCAAGTGTGCTGGCTATTGCTGCCGATAAATCAACCTGCAATGTTGGCGATAATTTTAAGTTGACCATTCCCGGCGCCGAGAATTCTCGTGCATTAATCAGCATTGAGAATGGTTCGAGGGTAATTAAGGCTTACTGGGTCGATGCATCGCAGGCAACAAATGTTGTAGATATTAAGGCAACAGCCGAGATGTCGCCCAATGTGTATTTGCACGTTACGCTGGTTCAACCCCATAAGGATAAGGCCAACGATTTACCAATGCGCCTCTACGGCATTACTCAAATGAATGTGGATGATCCTGAAACTATTCTTCAGCCCGAGATTATTATGGCCGATGATCTTAAATCGGAGAAACCTGTAGCAATTACGGTTAAGGAGAAGAATGGCAAGAAAATGAGTTTTACTCTTGCGATGGTTGATGAAGGATTGCTCGATATAAACCGTTTTAAAACGCCCGATCCGCACTCTGCATTCTACACCCGCGAAGCCATTGGTGTTAAAACCTGGGATTTGTATAACGATGTAATTGGTGCTTTTGGCGGAAAAATGGAGCGTTTAATTTCCATTGGTGGTGACGAGAATCTTAAACCAAACGATGGCGATCAAACTCAGCGTTTCAAACCTCTTGTTCGCTATTTTGGCCCTTACGTATTGGAGAAGGGTAAGAGTAAGAAGATTAACTTTAATATGTCAAACTACATTGGTAGCGTACGGGTTATGGTAGTTGCCGCCAATAACGGTGCATATGGTTGGGCCGAGAAGGCTTGTCCGGTTCGGAACGATTTAATGGTTATGGCTACATTGCCACGCGTTTTAGGACCACAGGAAGATATTAAGCTACCCGTGAATGTATTTACAATGTCGCCCGATATGAAGAAGGTTAAGGTGTCCGTGAAAACATCATCGAACCTGAAAATTAAAGGTGATAATCAGCAGTCATTGAGTTTCTCGAAACCCGGCGATAAGATTATCTTCTTCGATTTCAAGGTTGAGAATCAGATTGGCCCTGCAAAGGTTGAGGTTATTGCCGAGGGTAATGGCATTAAATCAACCCAAACCATCGATATTATGGTGCGTAACCCAATATCGGAGGTTACTCGCAGTATCGATACTTTGGTGCCTGCAAATGGTAATCTAAGTTTGAACTTCAGCACCTTTGGAGTAGGTGGTACCAACGAGGCTGTACTTGAGGCTTCGGTTATGCCTCCGCTAAACCTTAAGAAGCGTTTAGATGAGTTGATTCATTATCCTCACGGATGCGTTGAGCAGACAACCTCGGCGGCTTTCCCTCAAATATACTTGAATCAGCTTGTGGAGTTAACCTCAGAACAGCAGGAGAACTCCAACTACTTCATTTCTGAAGCAATAAAGAAACTGTTGCGTTTCCAGAATACCGACGGTAGTTTCCGCTACTGGCCGTCGTATATGTACGGCGATGATTGGAGCACCAGCTACGTTGGCCACTTCTTGGTAGAAGCACAGGACAAGGGTTACGATGTGCCTCAAAGCATGATCTCGGCGTGGATAGGTTATCAGAGTAAGGCGGCTCGGAGTTACACGCATCAGAGCAGCGGCTACTATAATAACGAGTTGATGCAGGCCTATAGGTTGTACACCTTGGCATTAGCCAAAAAGCCAGAGATTGGCGCAATGAATAAGTTGAAGGAGCAACAGCTGGGTTTAGTTGCTAAGATGCGTTTAGCTGCGGCTTATGCATTGATTGGTCAAACCGAAACCGCTCAGTCGATTGTGGAGAATGTACCTTTAGTAATTAACTACTACCGCGAGTTAAGTTACACCTACGGGTCGAGCAACCGCGACAAGGGTATTGTGCTGGAAACAATGCTGCTGTTAAAGCAGGATTCGAAGGTTTACCCGCTGGCCATTGAGCTGAGCAAGGCGCTGTCGAGCAATACATGGATGAGCACACAGGAAACTGCTGTAACGTTAATGTCCCTTTCGAGAATGTGCATTGGAAAAGGTAAGAGTGATAACGTTAAGTTGAAGTACAGCCTAAACGGTAATTCCAAGTCTATATCGAGCGATAAGCCTGTTGCTCGCGATCAGCTGAAGATTGCCGATGGTGCTAATGCAATAGAGTTTACCAACTCGGCGAAGAATCCTGTTTATGCAAGTATTGTGTTAAAGGGCGTGCCTGAGCAGGGCGAGGAGAAGTCGTTTGAGAATAATATCAATATGACCGTTAGCTATATTGCAAGCAATGGATCGACATTGAACCCCGCAAACCTGAAAAAGGGAACCGATTTTACCTGCGAGGTTACAATTACCAATCCGGGAGTTCGGGGTGAGTTGAAGGAGATGGCGCTGACACAGATTTTCCCTTCGGGATGGGAGATTCAAAATGCCCGTTTCGAGGAGTCGGCCGATCAATCGAAAATCAACTTCGATTATCAGGACATTCGCGACGATAGAGTTGTTACCTATTTCAGCTTAAGGCCAAACACCAGCAAGAAGTTTACCCTTAAGCTAACAGCAACCTATGCGGGTAGGTACTACATGCCAGGGCCATACTGCGAGGCTATGTACGATAATACCATTGCCGCGGCACAAAAAGGTGGTTGGGTTGTTGTGGAGTAAGTTTTAAAATGGATAAATCCATTTATGACGAATATGGCATATCACCTTGTCCACGGTTTAATCCTTGTCCACGGTTTAATCCTAGCCCACGGTTTAAACCGTGGGCTAGTGTAATTCGCAATCGGTTGGAAATCGTTTTAACGGTTTTAAAAAATCAAATTGTATAGCAATGTCTCATTCATACAATAGAATTTGGATACACGCTATTTGGTCAACCAAGGAGCGTTTGCCGTTGATAAATCCTAACGTTGAAAAGGTATTATATCCTTTTATGGCTAATCAATATAAAGAACTAGGTTGTATTCTGAGAGCAATTAATGGCATATCCGACCATATTCATTGCTTGTTCTTGTTAAGTTCACAGAAAAGTATTGCCGAAATTATTAAACAAATCAAAGGGGCTAGTTCGCATTACATTAACCAGCAAAGCAATTTATGTGATAAATTTGCATGGCAAACGGGCTATGCAGCCTATTCGGTAAGCGAATCGGTTGTCGATAAAGTTTATGAGTATATCGCTAATCAAAAGCAGCATCATCAAAAACGTTTATTTCAATCCGAGTACGAGGAGTTTCTTAAGTTACACAATGCATTGGGTGAGATATGATTTTGATTAGGTGCAACTGTTAAATAGATTCATATTGTCATTTCGAGCGAATGCGAGAAATCTACATTAATTTTGGTAATGCATTTTAAGAATATCAAGGCTAAGTACAAAATATTGCTGGCAGGGGCTTTGCTCCTGCTGGCTTTTTTATTGGTTCCGCCAGTTAAGTTTGGGAATAGCACTTCAACCGTTTTGCTCGATAGGAATGGGCAACTCCTGTCGGCAACAGTTTCTAACGAGGGTATGTGGCAATTCCCCGAGGTGGATACCGTGCCCCAGAAATTTGCCATTTGCCTAACACAGTTCGAGGATGCCTATTTCCGCTATCACCTTGGGGTGAATCCCGTTTCGGTTGTTCGGGCGGCAACGCAGAATATCAGGGCTCGGAAAATTGTGAGTGGTGCCAGCACAATTACCATGCAGATGGTTCGACTTTCGAGGCGGGGAAAATCCCGAACCTTCTTCGAAAAGGGAATTGAAATGTTTTTGGCGTTGAGGTCCGAGTTGTCCTACTCTAAACGCACCATTCTTGCGAAGTATGCCTCGCATGCCCCGTTTGGTGGCAATGTGGTTGGGCTCGACGCTGCGGCTTGGCGTTACTTCGGAACCAGCGCCGATAATTTAAGCTGGGCTGAGGCTGCAACACTGGCTATTCTACCCAACGCTCCCGGGTTGATATTCCCTGGCCGAAATCAGGATCTGTTAATCGAGAAACGGAACAGACTGTTGGCGAAACTTCGGGATAAGGGCTACATTGATAATGAAACCTACCAGTTGGCATTGTTGGAGCCAGCACCAAATCCGGCCAACGATTTAACCCAGGATGCTACCCATTTGTTAACCCGCTGCATTAACGATGGGTTAATGGGTAAAGTGGTGGTGTCGACAATTGATAAGCGGTTGTACGATAACGCCCAGAGTATTGCTTTGCGCTACCACGGCCATTTTATGGCGAATGGCATAAGGAATATGGCCGCCATGGTTGTCGATAATAGAACAGGCGAGGTGCTGGTGTACATTGGGAATATACTTACCCCCGATCCGGCTAACTCGTCGAGGGTCGATATAATACGGTCGAAACGCAGCTACGGTAGTTTGCTCAAGCCTTTTCTGTATGGCTATATGCTGAGCGAGGGTCTGCTGTATCCCCGTCAGTTGGTGAACGATATTCCAGTTGCGTTTTCGGACTTTGCTCCGCAGAACTTCAGCAAAACATTCGAGGGTATGGTTCCTGCAAACGAGATACTGTCGCGATCGCTCAACGTTCCTTCGGTTAATTTGCTAAGGCAGTACGGTATAGAGAAATTCCATAACAATTTGCAGCAAACCGGGTTGAAAAGCATTAATAAACCTCCGAGCCATTATGGCCTGTCGATTATACTTGGTGGTGCCGAGGCTAGCATGTGGGAGTTGGCCGGAGCCTATTCGGCTTTGGCTCGAAAGGCCGAGAGCGATACTAGCTGTACGGTGAATCTTCACTATCGGCTCAATGTTCCGGCAAAGCAGCAGTTTACCAGCTGGGGAATTGGGTCGGGTGCTGCATACCTAACGCTTGAGGCGTTAACGCAGGCGCACCGTCCGGGTGAGGATGGAACCTGGCGCACCTTTATTTCGTCGCAGCGCATTGCCTGGAAAACTGGAACAAGCTATGGCTTTCGCGATGCATGGGCCATTGGTGTAACCCCAAACTATACCGTGGCGGTTTGGGTGGGAAATGCCGATGGCGAGGGGCGTGCCGATTTGATTGGCGTTGTTGCGGCAGCTCCGGTAATGTTCGATATATTCTCGCTGCTACCCGCATCGAACTGGTACACGCCCCCGTGGTTCGATTTAACATCGGTGGTTACCTGTAAGCAGAGCGGGTTGCTGGCATCGGACAATTGTGCCGATACCCTTCGGGAATACGTTCCGATAGTGAAAACCAAAACCCTTCCGTGCGATTATCACCATAAAATCTATGTGGATAAAGAGCGTAAGCATCGCCTAACGCTTGGATGTGCCAAACAATCAGAGATGGTTGAGGCCAGCTGGTTTGTGTTGCCACCTGCACAGGAGTGGTTTTACGCAAAGCAGCACGCCGAGTACCAGAAACTTCCGCCTTTTCGCAAAGGATGCACCGAGGTAAGCAGCCGCATCCCCAATATTGCGCTGATATATCCCTATGCGGGCTCCGATATCTATATACCCCGAGAGGCAAAGGATTCTAGGGGGCAAAGCATATGGAAGGCAACGCATCGGAACCCTACGGCCACTATTTACTGGCACTTAAATGATGTTTTCCTGGGGAAAACAACGGGGGTGCACGAGATGCCTGTATCGCCCAAGCCTGGTGTTTACACACTGACATTGGTGGACGATGATGGCGAGATGCTTCAGAAGCGGATAAAAATAATAGGGGAGTAGATGCCTTTGGGTGCTACGGTACACATTTTTTACATCAAGAATCAGTCTTGTTGCCTTGCAGGAAATGTTCCTTGCTTGGGGAATTAGTCCCGTAGCACTGCAGGATAAGTTCCCCAATAGTGGAACGTTTCTCGTAGCACTGCAGGGCAAGTTCCCCAACAGTGGAACGTTTCTCGCAGCACTGCAGGGCAAGTTCCCCAAGCAGGGGAATGTTTCTCGTAGTTCTGCAGGATATATTCCCTTTAAGAGGAAATATTGCCGCAGAGCTACGGGGTAAGTTCCCGAAAGGGGGACGGCTTGTCGTAGCATTGCGGTAAAAAAATGTGGAGTTGGATAGGCCGCTGTACGGTGAGTTTGTTCTACTGTGAAATTATTTTTTCGACAAACTTCGAGTTCATTAGCCGAGCTACAGCCATGTACGAAGGAATAAACCGGGCTTTATCGCCAACCTTGTATTTGCACTTTTCTCCCTCAATCATAGGGCCAAGGTCATATACACTCATGTCTGATGTTGTTCCCACAAATTTCAGCTTTTTATCCTTGGGTTTTAGTTCGTGTACGTCTACATCCATTAATCCAAAGTCGAGAATTGCCCTGTAGCTTTTATCGTAATCCGTTTTGTTGTCGGAGGTGTGCCCAATATTACCATCCGTTAATATTCCATCGGGCGAGGTCGATTTAACCTCCAGCTCAATAACGTTGCATAGGTACTCAAAGGCATCGCTGTGAAGATCGCGAAAGCGCTTGTTATCGAACGGAGATGTGCCCATAAAGATGGCCTCGCCAATTCGTAGGTGATTTATGTTCTTCGGCATCGACGATTTGCCCACAAGGGGGAGTGTTATGGAACTGCCTCCTGAAATAAGTGGAATTTTAGTATTAAACTTAGCCTCTATTAGCTGCTTGTAGAGCGATAGATGTAGCAGCTTATCGTAGGTGGGTTGTATTCCGTACATACAGCCCAGATTGGTGCCAATCCCTTCTATGGTAATATTCTTTAGGTCGAACACGCGCTGGTAGAAATCAATGATATTTTCCCTGATAATACCCTCGCGGAGTTCGCCTAGCTCAATCATAATAATTACCCTGTGCTTTTTTCCTTGTCGGCCAGCTTCGGCATTCAGCGCCTCAATTGTTCTCAACGATGAGTTGAGCGATATGTCGGCATAGCTCACAATGTTCTTCACCTTGTCGATAACCGGAGGGCGAACAAACATGGTTACTATATCGGGGTTAATCTCCTTTACTTTCTTTAGCCCCAGTAGTCGCGAGTCGGCCACGCTGTGTAGCTTTTTTACGATTGGGTGATGAAGAAGAATATTCAGGAAATCCTTATGTCCCGATAGTATTTTAACAACCAACGACCACTCCAGATCGTGCTTTTCGAGAAACAAGTTTAGCTTTTCAATATTGTGTATTATTTTGCTTGATGATATATGTAGTTCGGCCATTCCTATACTGTTTTGCTGTATCTCATTTCGGCGTATTTATTGGTGAAGCCAATTCGTTCGTACAGGCGTTTGGCCGGATTGTCGTATTCAACATGAAGCTTAACATCGCCGTCCGATTGCGCAAGCGCTTCGTCGATGAGCTGTTTGCCAATTCCTTTACCACGGTAACCCGAGTGCACCGCAATGTACACAAGAATATTCTCGGGAATGTAGTCTTGCATGCCAGTTTTGTTCATTACTACGGTGCCAACAGGTACATTGTTCAAATACCCAATAAGGATGAATCCTCCTTTGCCGCCATCCTTCTGCATGGCGTAATCGATGCATTTTGCAATGGCTTCCTTTGAGTCTCCGAATTGGTCGAGATGAGTGTGGAGAAAATCGACAAGTTGCTCTTTTGATAGTGTTGTGAAATCGTGAGGGGTGTTAATCTGTTGAATAGATAACATAGCGAATAAATTTTAGTTAATAAAAACCGCTTTAGCCTTAACCAGATTGTTTGGGCAGAAAAAGAACTATTCAGCGGTGATAATTCTTATTGATTCACAAATATAGCAAAAAAAATCGACTTGGGCAGAATACGATTTACCTGGGGATTGCGATAGAAAAAGGCCAACCGTTTGGTTGACCTTTTCGCCTGATGTTATTCTTTTGATTTAACCTTGAACTTGACTAATTGTAGTGGTTGCATCTTGTCTGATTTAGGATGAAGTAGCCCGTAAACAACTCCGTTGTGGAAACATAACTCTTCAAATCTATAGTTTAGGCTTAGCTTGTACCCCGAAACATCCAAAGTTGCTTCCGCCAAGGCCTTTCCGTTGTTGTCGAAACTGTACACGCGGAGTTTGTGATCTACATCTTCCTCTACAAATCGGAACACAAGAATATTTCCCTCGTTATCGACTAAAATATTATAGTAGAAAGGAGTGTTTTTTGGGAAGAAATCTGGTTTGTAAGCCTCAGAAACATCCTCCTTGGTGAATTTATTATTGGCAACTTTTTTCTCTATTTCCGAAATGAACTCTTTCTTTAAATCCTCGGGATAAGCCGGTGGAGTAAAGTCTAAATTGAACGATTTAACCAATTTACCATCGGTTGTGTACTCTTCAATTAGTTTGCTTGTGCTGATACCTACTACTAAATTGCCATTAGGTAAAGAACGTATCACTAAGTTGGATTCAGTAAAGAGTGGAGAGAAAAAAAGCATATAGTTATTCTTGTTAACAACAATCGTAGAACCATTCGAAAGGTTATCGTATTTCTTAATGATTTTTTGCTCTTCGGTTTCAGGGTCAATTATAGTAATTACATAACGGGTACCGCTCTTTATCGAAACGTGTCCAATAAGAGCAATCTTCCTGCCACATGCAATAGTTTTCAATGGCATATAGTCAACCTTAATGGTTTTAATGTACTTTCCATCGGTCGAGAATATTTTAATATGGCCATTCAGTTCATGCGTGAAAACATATTTATTCCCGATTGCTCCGCCAAGAGTTGGCCGTTCTGTGAATTCGCCCACACCTTTGCCTTTTTTACCAAAGGTTAATATTAAATCTCCGTTGGTGTTAAACTTTTGAATGGTGTACGAACTGTAGTTTCCTATAAAAATATTGCCATCGGATGTTTGTGCTATACTTTTGTAATATCCAATGGAGTTGCCGTACGAAACTGTGGCGTAATCGGGGAATATTTTCGACCAATTTGCACCAACGGCAAAATTGCTTTCAGGCTCAAACGCAACTTTTCCGGTTTTATAAATGTCGATTAGCGACTGGCCATTTACAGTGTAGGTAAATGCAATTGAGAGTAGAAACAACATTACTTTTTTCATAGTTGAATAGTTTTGGTTGAGAAATATTTAGTGGATTGGCCAATCCTTTATTGTTTGCATGTTTTTACTAGGTATGTAACGCTTTGTATACTGTCTTTTGAAAATTCAATACATTCAACCGCTCGCATTCTGAATAGACGATTAGGCGATTCAAAGTTTGGCTGAAATTTCTTGTTGTTTAAAGCAACCCACTTGCAGTCATCATCGGATGTTGAAATTGTGTTTCGTGAATAGAGCAGAATTGTCACAAGTATTGACGCTGCAATACTCCCGCCAATAACGTATCTGCTAAAGTTGTGAGTAAACTGTTTTGGCTTTTCGTACGATTTACTAATGGCGCTGTAATCGTCCAGAATATTAATGGCGTGCATTACTGTTTCGATTTTGTGCTTTTGGATCTCAACCTTTTTTCTGCAATGAGCGCAATTCTGAATATGTGCAGAGTATTTAGAGTGTGCCTCATTGCTCACCTCATTGTCGATGTATGCTTGAATCTGCGCCTCCGATAAACATTTAATCCTTTTCAGCATCTTCATGGTATTAACTTTAATTCAGTAAACTCGATATTTTCGTAATTGCTCTGGCAAGAGTTTTTCCCACCGACTTTTCGTTCATCTCAACAACTGTAGCCATTTCTTTGTAGGAAAAACGTTCCTTGTAAAGAATTACTAATGTTTTTTCTTTTTCGTTCAATTTGTTCATTGCTGCCCTTATTTTCCTGTATTGCTCTCGTTTCTCTAAAGAATCATCTTTAGTTTGAAAGGTTTGGATTTCGCTGATGTCGCATTGGGTAAACCGTTGTTTTTTCTTGTGGAGATTTATGCATCTGTTGTATGCTACTCTATAAGCCCATGCGCGAGGATTAGTAATATTACTTTGTTTGGCTATGGTTTCGAAAAGTTCGGTGAAAGTTTCCTGCGCAATATCCTTAGCATCGTCAGAGTTGCCAGTCCATTGTAAGCAAAAACTAAAAATACTACTATAATTATCTTTGTAAAACTTATCGAAATCCATAAATCAAAATTCTCAACAATAAGACAAACCTGTAATCGATTTGTGACATTGATTGCTAAAAATAATGGTTTCTTCCATTCCAATGATGTTAATGCTAATATTTAGATTTTGTTGAATGCACAGATTCGCAATGCGTAAGAATTAATGGTAAGAACATTTAAGTTGTTCCAGTGTTTATAGGCGAAAGAGTTTGGCCGAAATGTATATTTTTGTCAAATTTTTTATGATACCTGATAATACTTTAGTATCTTATGATGTGTTATGGAGATGTTTTTTTCTAATGTTAAATTGTTTTGTTTCTCTATAGCGCTTTTCTTCTTTAGTTTTTCTTGGTGTTGTTTTTTAGAGCGATATAACGAAAGCAGAACTTCCCATGCGTAGCTCTTTTAAAAATATAAAGCTTAGAACAAAAATTGCCTTTTTAGGAACGGGCAGTGTACTTATTACGGCTTTGTCGCTATTGGTGGTTGTTTTTTGGCAAAGTCGGTTTTACTATAACTTAGCCTATCAGGAGGTTGAAGGTTTAATTAATTCCGATTTAGACCACATTACACAAGGGGTTTATAATTTGGTAAAAACCGAAAACGAATCGGTACAGGAGCAGGTTAAGTATAATCTTAATATTGCAAGGTATATTTTACAAAAGAATGGAGGTGTTTCCTATTCGAAAGAAACTCAGGAATGGCTTGCAATTAATCAGCTAAATAATGATTCTTTTAAAGTAAAACTTCCAAGACTGTTGATAGGAAACTTGCTTGTTGGCAAACAGGCTAATCCTAACCGAACGGTTGCAGTTGTTGATGAAGTTACTAATCTGGTAGGAGGTACTGCTACTATATTCCAGCGTATGAACGCTCGGGGCGATATGATGAGGGTTGCTACCAATGTCTTAAATGATAAAGGAGAGCGTGCAATCGGAACTTTTATCCCTCAGCGAAATCCCGATGGAACCATAAATCCTGTTATAAAGAATATAATGGAGGGAAAGCCATTTTTTGGCAGGGCTTACATAGTTAATGCTTGGTATATAACGGCGTATGAGCCAATCGTGGGTTTGAAGGGTGATATTGTTGGCGTTCTTTATGTTGGGGTTAAGCAGCAAGATATTGAGTCACGGGTTCGTCAGGTTATTGTAAATACTAAGATTGGCAGAACTGGTTATGTTTATGTACTCGGAGGTAAAGGGGTTAAGAAAGGGCACTACATTATTTCTCAGAACGGAATCAGGGATGGGGAGAATATTTATAATGTGAAAGATAGCGATGATAAGTTAGTAATTCAGTCAATAGTAAGTAAAGCTATAGCGTTAAAATCTGGAGAATTAGGCACGGAACGTTATCGTTGGCAAAATCCAGGTGAGGAGTCGCCCCGTTGGAAAATAGTTAGGTTGGCATACTATGAACCTTGGGATTGGGTAATTGGGACCAGTACCTATGAGGATGAATTACAAAGTTATTGGTCGTTGCTAAAGCAGGGTAAGGTTCGGATGGTTACTACCATGTCGGTTGCTGCTTTCTTTATTATTGTAGCAATGTCGTTAATAGGATTCTTAATTGTTCGTACCATTTCGCAACCCTTAAACCGGATATCAAATACCGTGAGAGAAATAGCCAATGGCGATTTAACACAGAAGGTTGAGGTCGGTTCTTTGGATGAGGTAGGGCAATTGGCCATTGGTTTTAATCAGATGGTTGAAAAGTTGCGCGAAATAATGGTTGGTCTTCAGGAGAGTGAGCAAAAATACAGGAGTATAGTCGATAACTCGTTCGAGGGAATTTTTCAAACTACAGTTAATGGACGTTTTGTTAGCGCTAATCCAGCGTTAGCGGTAATTCTGGGCTATGACTCTGTGGTTGATTTAATTAACAGTGTCGACAGTATTGGCGATCAAATTTATTTGAATTCCGAGGATCGAGATGAGATTTCGCAGATACTAATTAAAAATGGAGAAATCCGTGAGCGCGAAACTCAGCTTGTTTGCAAGGATAAAAGTTCAAAATGGGTATTAATAAATGCGCGTTTGATACTCGATGAGCATTCTGCTCCAAAGTTTTTTGAGGGTTTTATAATCGATATCGATCAGCGAAAAAAGGCAGAGCAGGAGCTCCGGCAGCATCGCGATAATTTAGAGGAATTGATTAGTGAAAGAACTGCAGAGTTAATTGTTGCCCGGGATAGAGCCGAGGGAGCCACTCGAGCCAAAAGTATTTTTTTGGCCAATATGAGTCACGAACTTCGAACCCCGCTAAATTCAATATTGGGATTCTCTGAGATTCTATCGCAGATTGTGGAAAGTCCTCAGCAGCAGGAGTACCTTTCGTCTATCCGGTCGAGCGGTAAAACCTTGCTCGACTTAATAAATAGCGTTTTGGATTTGTCGAAAATAGAAGCAGGGAAGTTGCAGGTAGTGTTGGGGCATGTTGATATTAAAACTATGCTTGGTGAGGTGTATGGTGTGTTTAAGCATCAATGTATCGATAAAGGTATCGACTTAACTATTGAGTCCAATCCATTGCTTCCCGATTATATTGTTTTTGATGAACTCAAATTAAAACAGATACTTATTAATTTAACCAATAATGCGGTTAAGTTTACTAAGAATGGTTATGTGAAAATTTCGGCATTACCACTTCATATTAATACTAATAAGGTTGATATTCGAATAGAAATTTCCGATACTGGACCTGGAATTCCTGTTGAATTGCAGGGCAAGGTATTTGAAGCATTCGAGCAGAACTTTGATAAGGGAAATTATTCTGGTGGAGGAACTGGCCTAGGATTGGCCATTACTAAACAACTCGTTAATTTATTGAATGGGTCAATAACCTTGAAATCCGAATTGAATAAGGGAAGCATTTTTGACCTAGTGTTTAAGGATATTCCGATTGCGGACGAAAAAGATGTGAGTAGTCAGGATGTTTTTATCGATCCATCCTCTGTCCATTTTCAAAAGGCAACACTTCTCGTTGTCGACGATAATACCGATAATCGAAAAGTGATTTCGGGTCTGCTGCAGAGTTATGATTTCGAGATGTTTGAGGCGTCAAATGGTATTGAGGCTTTGGCGGTTCTGAATAATAATGATGTTCAGTTAGTGTTTATGGATATTCGAATGCCCGAGATGGATGGATTCGAGGCAGTGCGTCATATAAGAGAGAGTTTGTTGTATCGGAATATTCCAGTTATTGCGGTTACTGCATCGGCGTTTCACGAGGAAGAGCAAAAGGTTCTTTCCAGTGGATTCGACGATTATTTACGAAAGCCAGTAACTCAGTACAGTTTAATTTGTGTGCTGTTTAAGCATTTAAAGTACGAGGTGATAGAGCATTTTTCCATTGTAGAATCTTCAAAAGAGGAAATTGACAAAGGGGTTGAACTAGAATCGTTGATGAATGCTGTGGAACAACTCTATCCTGTTTGGGAGGAAATTCGTATTCTTCGACCCAAGGAGGCTATTTCGCATTTTGCAGAGCAGTTAATAGATCTTGGGAAAAAGCATAAGGTAATTTTTCTTTATGAATACGGGAAAGATTTAATGGCCTCTACTCAGTCGTTCAATGTTTCTAAGCAGATAAAATTGATTGATTCTTTTTCTGATTTAAGAGATAGAATTAGAAAAATGCTAAATAATAGTTAGTATGAGCAAAGTATTGATAGTTGATGATAACTTGAAGAACCTTCAGTTACTGTCAAATTTGTTGTCGTCGAATGGATATTCGATTGAGTATGCCATAAATGGAACAGAAGCATTGCTTTGGGTTGAGAAGGTGAAATTCGATATTGTGCTCCTCGATCTAATGATGCCAGATATTGATGGGTTTGAGGTATGCAAAAGAATAAAGGCCATTGAGAATTATTGCGAGACACCTGTTATCTTTCTTACGGCAAAGAATGATGTGGAGAGTATTACGCGTGGGTTTAAGTCTGGAGGTGTCGATTATATATCAAAACCGTTTAATACCGATGAACTTCTTGTAAGGGTGAAAAATCACATCGAGCTTAAGGAGAGCAAGGACAAGTTGAGGGATTTAAATAACTGGTTGAATGAGCAGGTTGCCCTAAAGACTAATGAGCTGGTTAAGCAAAACGAAGAGTATGTTGCTTTGAATAGTGAACTGCGTGATTTGAATGAGGCTTTAACTATTTCAAAGGATCGTGCCGAGGAAAGCGATAGACTTAAGACTGCATTTCTCCAGAATTTGTCGCATGAAATAAGAACCCCGATGAATGCAATAATGGGGTTCACAAATTTGCTGTCTAAGTCCGATTTATCTACAGAGGAGCAACTCAGTTATATCGAAATAATACAGTCTAGTTCTAACCAACTATTAACAATTGTTGATGATATTATTACCACCTCGCGTTTGGAAACTAAACAGATGAAGGTGAATGAGCAAACTGTAAACCTTAAGGAGATTTTTGCAAATTTATCTTCGGTTTATTTGCCCGAGGCCGAGAATAAAAATTTAAACTTTGATTTTCGAAACACTATTATAGATGAACATTCCGTGGTTATTACCGACAAGGAGAAGTTGTATCAAGTATTGTCAAAGATAATTAGCAATGCAATTAAATTTACGAATACAGGAGGTGTTGAAGTTTACTGTTCTTCTAACACAAATACTATTCAGTTTAGTGTAAAGGATAGTGGTGTTGGAATCCCCAATGAAGCCTTTGCAAGCATTTTCGACAGATTTAGACAAGTTGATATTTCAATGTCTCGACAATACGGAGGAACTGGACTTGGACTATCTATTGCCAAAGCATATGTGGAATTACTGGGTGGTAAGATTTGGGTTGATTCAGAGATTGATGTGGGTTCAACATTCTATTTCACAATACCTTTAAAACTATCGCGGAGCATTAGTGCTGCAAAGCCTTTATTTGAAAACTCAAAGAAGAAATCGTTGAAAATTCTAGTGGCCGAAGATGAATACTATAACTTTCAATACCTGCGCGAGATTCTGAATTATACTAACATTGAGGTCTTGCATGCTAAGAATGGATTAGAAGCAGTTCAGTTTTGTGAAACACACTCGGATATCGATTTGGTGTTGATGGATATTAAAATGCCGCTTATGGATGGTAAGGAGGCTATGATGCAAATCAAGAAAATCCGTCCCAACTTAAAAATCGTTGCACAAACGGCCTATGCGTTAGTTAACGATAAAAAAGATCTGCTCGATAGCGGCTTCGACGATTATATTTCAAAACCCATAAGCCGTGATGATGTTTTTGGAACGATAAATAAACTAGTTACAGAGTAATTTGTATTATCTTTTGATTAATTGCAAAAGAGGATTCTAGACGGTTCGTTCTTTTAAAAGAGATCTTATAATTTCTTCAGAGCTAAGTCGCATTCCATTTGGTGCTGCCAAAAGGTTGTTGAGCGGAATTAAAGCGTATTTTCCAAAAACGCTATTTCCAGCAGTGTCGAGTTTTGGTCCATAGGTGCAGAACGCTCCGCGTCCTGGGTCAACATTGATGATTAGTCCACCAACACCACTTTTGCACGATAGTGCTCGGGCGCCAGCAGCAAGTAGCGATATTTCTCCAGTGTGCTCGTAAAGTCCGTAAGTATTCATTGCATTAATAGCACGAACAATATTGTCTTCCTTAATAATCTGTTGCCCATTCTTTCGTCCACCATTAGCTAAAACAAGGCAAGCCTTTGTGATATCGTAAGCGGTTACTCCAATGGCGCAAGCCTTTGTATAGTATTCTAGAGCTTTGTTGCTTTGCACTTGATCGGGGAAACGACATGTTTCTGTTAACTTTCTTGCAATTGCCCTATTGTTGTCGTTGGTTTGCATTTCCGATTCAAAAACGTTGACCATCACCTTAAGGTTTGCATTGTCCGTTAGCATTTGCATAAAGTTGAGGAAATCATTGAAATTATCTATTGAACCAGCCGAGGAAATTGCTCCTGCATTGTTGAGCGGATGTCCAGGAAGGTTCTTTCGTTGATCAGGCTGCATTACTGCATCAGTATTAAACTTAAGTGCTGTTGCCTCAATGAACGATATTTGACTGGCAGGGACTCCTTTTTCAAGGGCGTATATATAAAGGAACGGTTTAATAACCGATTGAATACTGACTTTTACATTGATACCATTTCCTACAGCTAGAATATTCTTATTTAAATCGCCAATAACTATTGCAGTTTTGCTCGCATCAACATTTGTGAGTTCTGGTATATACGAGGCAAGTTCGCCGTACGATGCCATGTTGTTTGACCATTCGTAAACGGTCTCCAGTAAATCTTGTGTAACGCCCATCTCCTGTAAGGAAGGATTCGATGCAAGGTGCTTTCTACTTTCGAGAATTTGTTTGAGAATATCTGCTTTCATAATTCTATTGAATAGTCAACATAATATTGTGCTCTTTAAAAAATGTCAAAATTATGTAGAATACTCAATTTAACAGGATTGCTGGAGATATTCTATAGCATAAAATCTTACTCGCAGATTTCTAAGATATACTTCGATGATATTTTACCGCAACTATCAATTCCGAATACAGCTCCAACTGAACACCCATTTTCTCCTATCGAATCAGTTAGGTATCGGTAGTCAAATCCGAAATCAATAGGTTCTCCAAGTATTTGTTTAATGTATGATGTATCGCATCCAATTTCTATTAGACTTAATGCCTTTTCAAGACTTTCAATGTCTCCATTTTGCTGATAGCTCTTTCCGTATTTTTTAACTTCGCCTTGGCAACTACTCAGAAGTATTATAGTTAAGCAAATTGGTGTGATGATTTTCATTGGTTAAAGTTGGTGTTAGTTTAGATGCTTGCTTTCGATTTTTGAATCGAGTAAATTAATCCAATTATTGGTGCTATAAATATTATCAATCCTATCGAAAACATAAAAATATGTTCGCCATTAATCCCAGGTTTAAGAATTGCCTCATCAGCCTTATGTGGATTGTAGTAAACCGTGACTTTTGTATTGGGTGGATATTTGTCGGCTACTTTTTTGGCATCATCTTTCTTTTTGTATTGAGCATAATTGGTTAGTCCAATTTTTTCGGATGAATACTCGGTTGAATCAACAGTATAGGTATACACAATGTGCGGGATATATCTCGAATTCCTATTGACTTCCGATGTAATAATAGTTCCTATGGCTGTTGGCCAGTTTTTAGTTCTATTGGCGTTTAGAGCGTTGTTGGTTGCAAGATATGTTAGAAATAGCCCGGCTATGCTGGCTAGGATTATAAAAAGTATGCCCGGTTTTGTTATTGGCTTTTCCATTTTGCCCAATTTTATTGATACTATTCGATCTTGATGATATGTAGTAATCCTCCAATATTTTTTATTTTACCCACGGGAGTTTTAACCTTGATATCCTCGAAGAAGATTTTTGTAGTTTTTATATTTTTCCCTTTTAGATTCTCAATGGCATCCCTCATTTCATCGGTTATCTTATCCGAATCACTTTTGAATTCCTTAAGAAAACCCCTATCCATAATATTTAGTTGATAACCTGCAATTGTATAATCGCTATTGCTAATAGATAAACTCTGTATGTTCAAGAAATCGTTGATAGCAATAGTATCGCTGGCTTTGTAGTTGTCAAGAAACGCTTGGATGCTATTTTGTCCTATGGATATTGATGTAGTTGAGCAAACTATTATCAGTAAAATTAGCCTCTTCATAGTTGTGGGGATTTTATATAAAGGTATAAATAAAATTTGGAGAAGAATATTTGTTTTGATAGAGTTCTTGTTTAATTGTCACATCTTTTGGTTGACTAAGATATTGATAATATGTAAAAAGCGTAACTGTGAAGTTACGCTTAATGAGGTTTGATCGGAATACTTCAAATTTTCTGCTATAGAATAAAATCGGTGTTTAAAAAATTCGAATGTCTTCCGTTTACAATGTCCTGAATAATTTCTCTGCTATTTTCGTTCGATTGTGCTGCAACCAACGATCTAATCGAGAAGCATCTTAGTGCATCACTAATCGAAAGAGTTGCCTCTGCTGAATCCTTCCGGCCGGTAAATGGTAATGTGTCTGGGCCGCGTTGGCACTGGCTATTTATATTGATTCGGCTTACCTGATTGGTTAATTGATCGATTAGTTGAGCAATGGTTTTAGGATTTTTACCAAAAATACTTAGTTGTTGTCCGTAATTCGAATTCGTTACAAAATCTAAGAACTCCTGTTCGTCGTTATAGGTGCAAACTGGAACAACTGGTCCAAATTGCTCAACGTCGTAAAGGTCGGCATTCGGTGCAATTGGATATACAATAGCCGGTTTGAATAGCGTTTCGTAAAATGTTCCACCTCCCTGATTTACAACTTTAGCACCTTTCGTAATTGCATCATCAATGTAACCTTTGAGTCTATCGGCCTTGTTAAACTCTGGAAGTGGCGTTAATTTCACACCTTTTTCCCAAGGCATGCCTTGGGGTAGTTTGTCAATTGCCTCTGCAAGTTTTTTTAAGAACGGATCAATTATCGATTTGTGAACAAACATAATTTTAAGACCTGTGCATCGCTGTCCGTTGAATGATAAACTCCCTGTAACGCATTCCTTAACGGCTAAGTCTAAATCTGCATCGGGCATTACAAGTGCGGGGTTTTTCGCATCAAGTCCTAGAATGCACCTCATTCGATGAGGACGAGGGTGCTGTAACTTTAAAACGTCGGCAACTCGGCTCGATCCAATAAACGCAAGTACATCGACTAGTCCACTTTTCATAATAGGACTAATTATTTTAGAGCCAGTTCCGTATATGAAGTTTACCACGCCTTTAGGAAAACACTCGGCAAAGGCTTCGAGCAAGGGCTGATGTAGCATCACTCCAAATTTTGGAGGTTTAACCACAAGCGTATTTCCCATTATTAGAGCAGGTATGAGCGTAGTGTATGTTTCGTTTAGTGGATAGTTGAATGGCCCCATCGAAAGGCAAACTCCGAGTGGCGACCGACGAACCTGCGCAATTACACCATCGTCGAGACTGAAACGAGAGTTATTACGATCAATTTCTTTAAGTGCTTCAATGGTTTTAATGATATAGTCAACCGTGCGGTCGAACTCTTTGTAGCTATCTTCAAGGCTTTTTCCTATTTCCCACATCATCAACTTTACAACCTCATCGCGAACAAGACGCATTCGAGCAACAAACTGTTCCACTGCCGAAATTCGTTCTTTTACGCTCATAGTAGGCCATTCACCTCTGCCGTTATTCCATGCGCGAACAGCAGCGTTAAGACCTTCCATTGCTGCAGCCTCGTCCATCGATGGCACTTGACCAATAATGGTTCGTTTGATCTGTCCATTCTCGTTGATACAGATAGGAGAACTAACATCTTCGAGATTGCCATTCCATTTTAGAATTTTGCCATCGAGAAGATAAAGTGGCTCATATTTTTTACCGCTAATGCGAACTTCGAACGGAATGTTTTCTTTGGTTGGGAACGAACTCTTTAGTTTTTCCTCAAAATTGTTGATCGGTTGAGTTTCCATCTTATTTTGTATATGAAATGAATTTCAAAATTAACGAATAACACGTAGATGTAAAATGGTTATTTGTAATAAATAATATTAAGGGGTAACAAATGTATTTAGAGCAAATGTGAATTTGAGCATCATCCCAATTTTAGATTATAAAAAAACTGCGATATAATTTGTTTATTTAAATCATTATTCTACATTTGTAGAATTAAATAACAAAATGTAGAATATGGCTTTGTCAAAAACAGAAGAACAAATAATGGAACTTATATGGAAAGGCGATAAAGTTTTCCTTAAAGACTTGATGGATAGTTTTCCCGATCCCAAACCTGCTGCAACAACTATTGCTACTCTTTTAAAACGAATGCAGGAGAAAGGCTATGTGGGGTATGAAACATTTGGTAATTCAAGACAATACTATCCGCTAATCAAAAAAACTGATTATTTCGCTAAGCATATAAATGGTGTAATAAAAGATTATTTCAATAATTCAGCTTTGCAGTTTGCTTCATTTTTCACTAAGGCATCCGATTTATCAGCATCGGAGTTGGAAGACCTAAGAAGTATTATCGATCAGGAAATAAAGAACAAAAAGAAATGATCTACCTTATAAAGTCTATCACATTTTCTGGATTGCTTTATCTACTTTATAAAGTGATTCTTGAAAAGGAAAAAATGTTCCATTTTAATAGGTTTTACCTATTGTTTAGTGTGATATTTTCCCTTACTATTCCCTTTGTCGAGGTAAGTGTTGTTTCCCCAACAATTCCTGTGATGACAAACTTCGACTCTTTCGTGGTTTTATCGCAGAGTCCAAATGCTGTTTACATTCCGCTTCGGTCTTCTGAGGGGATTTCGTTTTACAATATTATGCTGATTCTATATATCGCCATAACCTTAGTGTTTTTTATCAGATTTTGTAGGAATCTTTTATCTATTAGGAAAAGCATTCGGCGTAGCGAAAAAATCTTACATAATGGAATTGTGGTTATTCTTACAAAGACAGCGATTGAACCCTATAGTTTTTTGAATTACATTTTTGTGAGCAAGGTTGATTATATGAATGGCGCTATTGATAAGCATATACTGAGTCACGAATTTGCTCATATTAAGCAAAGGCACTCTTTTGATATAGTAATCCTAGAGTTAATAAGGGTTTTTGCTTGGTTTAATCCAGTGTTCATTTTCCTAATAAAATCAATACGGCTTAATCATGAGTTTTTGGCCGACGAGTACGTTATAAATGATATTGACGAGCCTAAAACCTACCAATATCTGCTCCTCGAATCAGCACAGTGCTACAGAAATACAATATTTTCAAGTTCATTTAACTATTTAGTAACTAAAAAAAGACTTACCATGATGAAAAAACAAACAGCATTTAGCGTTGCTTTAATTAAGCAGATTGCTACCGTGTTTATTGTTGCAGGAGTTGTTTTAGCTTTTGCCACAAAAGTATCGGCTCAGGAAAATGAAAAAAAGAAAACCGGTGACAACTTTGTACCATTTAAAACTATTATCGTTTACGACGGATTGGATATAGAGTATAAAAGCATTGTAAATAAATACTTCTCAGGTGATAAAACAAAGAATGGTTTTCCAGTGGTTAGCGAGGCAGATAAGAAACGATTGAAAGAAATCTATTTCCAAATGAGCGAAGAGCAGCGGTCGCAGCAGAAGATTGTTTTTATGAAATTTCCACCGTTAGAGCGTAAGACTCCTACTCAAAAACAGTTGGATGCATGGAAAGATGCTAAAGAGTATGGTGTATGGATTGATGGTGTTAGAATTGAAAATTCTAAGTTAAACAACTATAGAAATGTTGATTTTCATAATTTCTTTGAGAGTAAGGTGCTTGAAAATGCTGTAAATTATGGAAAACATAAATATCAGGTTAATTTAATGACAAAAGAATATTTCAAAAAAATGCAGGAAGAATTAAGCGAAGACGATGGGTATGCAATGACATTCAAAATGGATTAGTAAACGACTTTTTATTGATTTCAAAAGACGAGCATTGTTCTCGTCTTTTTTGTTTATATCGATTCGCTTTCGAAGTTTATTATCATTTATGCTATGTTTTCTTGTCATTGTTGAAAACTACTTTTTCAACATCCACCCCAACCCACTATCTTTGCGCATAATACGTGTGTGTGTCTTCGTGCGCCTGCTAAACGCCACATTTTCAACCAACTTTTCGTGGAAAAGTTATTAACAATTTGTAAAAAAGTGGGAGAATGTGGGTGTAAGTGGAAATTTTCTATATATTTTTACCAATTGAAAAATTGGTAGAAAAATGTCCTCATTCATTGGTGATTACGATTGCAAAGTTGACGAGAAGGGTCGCGTACTCTTCCCCTCGGCGCTGCGTAAGCAGATTACATCTGCTGCGCCCGATCGTTTCGTGGTGAAAAAGGATATCTACGAGGAGTGCTTGGTGCTCTTCCCTATGGAGGAGTGGGAGCGCCAAAATGCCCTAATTCGCAAGAATACCAATCCGTACAATAAGGAGCACAACCAGTTTTTACGCGAGTTTTACCGCGGCACCGCCGAGGTATCGCTCGATGCTAGTGGGCGTTTGCTTTTCTCTAAGCGTCTGCTAGAGATGGTTGGAGTTGAAAAGGATGTGGTATTTGCCGGTATGAACGACAAAATTGAGATTTGGGCAAAGAGTAAGTACGAGGGTGCGCAGATGCCATCGGGCGATTTTGCGAGCCTGGCCGACAAGATTTTGGGATCAACAATTATAAAGGATGAGTAATGGCCTACCACGTACCAGTATTGCTTGCCGAAAGCATAGAGGGCTTAAACATTAAGCCCAACGGAACTTATGTAGATCTCACCTTTGGTGGGGGTGGTCATTCCCGCGTTATTATGGAAAAACTTAACCGCCATGGGCGGTTGTTTGCTTTCGACCAGGACGAGGACGCTTTGGCAAATGCAATCGACGATAAGCGCTTTATGCTTATCCGTAGTAACTTCAAGTATTTCCGAAATTTTCTTAGGTATCACGGTGTTGACAAGGTTGATGGCATTCTGGCCGATTTGGGTGTGTCGTCGTTCCACTTGGATAGCCCCGGGCGTGGTTTCTCGTTTCGCTTTGAAGGTCCGTTGGATATGCGTATGAATAGGCGTGCATCACTTTCGGCAAAAACCGTGGTAAACAATTACGAGGCGGAGGATTTAATAAAGATTTTTAGGCTTTATGGCGAGTTGAACGAGGCTAAACGCTTTGCCAACGCAATTTGCCGCGAGCGTTCAAATAAGCAGATTGAAACCGTGGAGGATTTGGCAGAGCTTCTTAAGCCTATGATTCCACAAAAGATTCAGAACAAAACTTTGGCTCAGGTTTTTCAGGCAATTCGCATTGAGGTGAACCACGAGTTGGATGTACTAAAAAGTATGATTCTGAACGCAGAGAAGTGCTTGGCAGCTGATGGACGATTGGTGATTATATCGTACCACTCGTTAGAGGACAGGTTGGTGAAGAACTATTTCCGCAATGGAAATTTTGAGGGTGATGATAATCCTGATTTTATGGGAAATCGTACAGTGCCCTTTGAACAGATTAACCGTAAGGTAATTGTTCCAACCGATGAGGAACTGGAGCGCAATAGCAGGGCGCGTAGTGCAAAACTTAGGATAGGAAGTAGGTTATGAGCGAGATTGGCGAACAACCGGTTGAATTTATTGAAGAGCAGGATATTCCTAAGCCCAAAGATAAGAAAGGTGTCAGGGTGAAGGATTTCCTCAGCGGAAATATTCTTACGCACGAGAATATCTCGGCGCAGTTGCCATACGTGCTGTTTCTTGCTTTTCTGGCTGTGGTTTACATCTCGAATCATTATCGGTACGACAGGTTGATGCGCGAGGATCAGAAGGTGAAGACTGAGTTGAAGAATTTACGTGCCGAGTCAATCACCACTGCGGCTGAACTAATGTTTATCAGCAAGCAGTCGGAGGTGGTAAAGTTGGTTGAGGAAAATGGGTTGGAACTGAAGGAATCGACAGTTCCTCCTAAAAAGATAAAGTAAGGAAGGTTGATCAATAAATATAAAAACGATCAACTAACAACGAATAACAAACAACTAAAGAGTGTCGATAAAGAAGGACATATTAACCCGAATTGCAGTAGTGTACGTATTCTTCGTGCTGCTGGGCTTGGGTATTATTGCCAAAATTATCTACATTCAATTTGTTGAAGGTCATAAATGGCGCGCAAAAGCAAAGGTTATCACCTATAAGGATATCATCGTAACACCAAACCGTGGTGATATCTGCGCTACCGATGGTCGTGTTTTGGCAACGTCAATTCCCTACTTCGATATCAGGATGGATTTGCTTGCAGGTGGCGTTACCGATTCGGTATTCAAAGAAAATATCGATTCGTTAGCTATTTGTCTTTCTAATTTCTTTCAGGATAGGTCAAGGTATTCATATAAATCAGAACTGACCAATGCCCGTCGATTAGCTAGGAATAAACGTTTCTACCCGATTGCTCCGCGAAAGGTGAACTACATCGAATTGCAGGAAATCAAGAAATTTCCGTTGTTCCGTTTGGGCGAGAATAAGGGTGGTTTTATTCCTGTACAAACCAACAAGCGTATTTTGCCACACGCCACAATGGCTGCCCGTACTATTGGAACAGTAAATGATGGTGGTGTTTCAGTTGGAATCGAGGGCGCTTTTGATTATGCCCTAAAGGGCAAGGCTGGATTAAGGGTGCATCAGCGAATTCCCGGTAATAGTTGGGTAGAGGTGAAAAGTGTGGATGAGGTTGATCCCGAGGATGGTGCCGATGTTATCACAACCATCGATGTCGCTTTGCAGGATGTTGCTGAGGCTGCTCTTCGTAAACAATTAAGTAAGCACGGTGCAGAGCATGGCTGTGCAATTCTGATGGAGGTTGCTACTGGCGATATTAAGGCAATTGCCAATCTTAAACGTAACGATGATGATACTTACTCGGAACTTTTCAACTATGCAGTAGGGGAGAGTGTTGAGCCTGGGTCTACAATGAAAATTCCAACCTTGGTTGCTTTGCTCGAGGACGGCTTAATCAATTTAGATGATTCGGTGAATACTGGTAATGGTAAATTTAAAATATACGATAGAACAATTACCGACTCAAAGGAAGGTGGCCATGGAAATATTTCGGTTAGAGAGGTTTTTGAGGTGTCGTCGAATGTTGGTGTGGTAAAGTTGGTAACTCAGAACTATAAGGGAAAGGAAAAGGAATTTATTGATAGGATTTATGCGATGAAGTTGAATCAACCTCTGAATATCTCTATCCCGGGCGAGGTTGCTCCTTACATTAAGTATCCTGGAGAAAAATACTGGTCGGGCATGTCGATGCCTATGATGAGCATTGGTTACGAATTGCGATTAACTCCGCTTCAAATTCTGACATTCTATAATGCTGTTGCAAATAATGGAAGAATGGTAAAACCTCGTTTGGTAAAATCGTTGGTAAGGCATGGTCAGGTTGTGCAGTCATTTTCGCCAGAGGTGATTTCGACTTCCATTTGTTCACGTTCAACTCTTAAAAAGGTTCACGAAGTGTTGGAGGGAGTTGTCGAGAACGGTACAGCAACAAACCTGAAAAATCCTCGATATAAAATTGCTGGTAAAACGGGTACTGCTCAAATTGCAAAGGGTAGGAGAGGGTACAAACATCAAGGAGTAACAACTTATTCGGCATCGTTTGTAGGTTATTTTCCTGCTGATGATCCAAAATATTCCTGTATTGTAGTGGTGAATTCACCATCGAACAGTGTTTACTACGGAAACGTTGTTGCGGGGCCAATTTTTAAGGAGATTTCCGATAAGGTTTATGCTACAAGTCCCGAGTGGTTTAGAGAGATTGATGGTAGTGGCGATTTTGCTGAGATGCCTCAATCTAAATCGAGTAGCCGAGAGGCTTTAACCGAGGTGTTGGATGAACTTGATATTCCTTTCGAAAAGGCCGATAGGAAAGCAGAGTGGGTAAGTACGGCGCGCGATAGTTTGAAGGTTGAGTTGAAACAGTTGAATGTCAGCAATAAGTCTGTTCCGAATGTAGTTGGAATGGGACTAAAGGATGCTTTATATCTGCTAGAGAATGCTGGCTTAAGAGTGAAGTTTCAGGGTAGAGGCTCTGTACGCTCTCAGTCCATTCAGGCAGGCTCTAAGGTATCTCCTGGAAGCACGGTGTTTTTGGAAATGAGCTTAGGTTAGGAAGAGAGTAAAGTTAATAGTAATAGGTTCGTTGATAGTTGATAGTGAATATGCAATGTGTGTTTTGTCATCTACGGTTTCACGATTAACGCTTCACGAATAACAAAAAAAAGAAAAGCAATGTTGGTAACACTAAAAAACATACTGCCAAAATCACTCAAGTTCGATGCAATTGGCGCATTGGATGTTGAGGTGGCTGGTTTAACGTTCGATTCCAGAACTGTTGACCGTGGATTTTGCTTTTTTGCAATCAAGGGTACTCAGGTGGATGGACATCAGTTCATCGAAACTGCCGTTGAGAAGGGTGCTTCGGTGATAGTGTGCGAGCAAATGCCTGCTGAAACATCGCCCAAAATAACCTACATCAAGGTTGAGGATGCATCGTATGCGTTGGGTCTGATGTCATCGGCATTCTACGGAAATCCTTCAGAGAAGTTGAGGTTGGTTGGTGTTACTGGCACAAACGGAAAAACCACCACGGCAACATTGCTTTACAAGATGGCTGGCCTGCTAGGCCATAAGTCTGGCTTGCTTTCAACCGTGGTAAACTATATTGGCGATACCGAGGTTCCTGCTACACATACAACACCTGATCAAATTCAGTTAAATGCTTTGCTTGCCAGAATGGTGGCTGAGGGTTGCGAGTACTGTTTTATGGAAGTTAGTTCTCACTCGGTGGTGCAGAATCGTATTGCTGGGTTGAAGTTTTGCGGTGGAATTTTTACCAATATCACACACGACCATTTGGACTACCACAAAACCTTCGATGAGTACATCAAGGCTAAAAAAAGATTTTTTGATAATCTTCTTGTCGATGCTTTTGCAATTACAAATATCGATGATAGAAATGGAATGGTGATGCTCCAGAACACAAAGGCCAAGGTTGTAACCTACTCGTTACGTTCAATGGCTGATATGCGTTGCCGAATTGTGGAAAGCCATTTCGATGGAACTTTGCTAAACCTCGATGGTGTTGAGGTTTGGACTCGTTTAATTGGCGAGTTTAACGCTTATAACCTTTTGGCAATTTACACAACACTTATCAACCTTGGATTCGATAAAGGTGATGTGCTTACCAAGTTAAGTGAGGTTACTGCTGTTTCTGGACGTTTTGAATATATCAAATCGAATAGTGGTATTGTTGCGGTTGTTGATTATGCCCACACTCCGGATGCATTGGTGAATGTAATTGAAACGATAAATAAGATAAAGGGTGATGACCAACGTCTAATAACTGTAGTTGGTGCTGGCGGAAATCGCGATAAAACTAAACGGCCAGTTATGGCTAAGGTATCGGTGGAGAAGAGCGATATGGTTATTCTAACATCTGATAATCCACGTTTTGAGGAGCCTGAGGATATTTTGAACGATATGAAAGCCGGGGTTGATATCACCTTAACCCGCAAGGTTATTAGTATTGTGGATAGGAAAGAGGCAATTCGTACTGCTTGCCTAATGGCAAAGAAAGGCGATATAATTCTTGTGGCAGGAAAGGGACATGAGAACTATCAGGAAATTAAAGGCGTTAAGCACCATTTTGATGATAAAGAAATTGTTGGTGAAATATTTAATATGTTATAGATATGTTGTACTATTTTGTTGAGTTTCTCCAGAGATATTTCGATATTCCTGGTTCGGGGTTGTTCAAGTACATCTCATTTCGTTCGGCAATGGCGTTTATTTTTTCATTAGCGTTTGCTTTGCTGGTGGGTAAAAAGATAATTCGTTTTTTGCAGCGCCTGCAAATTGGCGAGGAAATTCGTAACCTTGGTCTTGAAGGCCAGATGCAAAAGAAGGGAACTCCAACAATGGGAGGCATTATCATTCTTGCATCAACGTTACTACCAGTGCTGCTTTTTGCCGATTTACTCAACATCTACATCATTATTATGCTGCTGGCAACTGTTTGGCTAGGTGCCGTTGGTTTTGCCGATGACTATATTAAGGTCTTTAAGAAGAATAAGGAAGGGTTACAGGGAAAGTTTAAAATTCTTGGGCAAGTTTCGTTAGGCCTTTTTGTTGGATTAACAATGTGGTTAAGTCCAAGTATAACTGTGAGACAGCCAGCTCCAAAAGCAAAGGCTCTAACTCAGGTTGAAACGGTTGTTGCATCGGAGTATAATGGTGCTGAGCCCGTAAAGGTTCTTAAGAGCGAGAAAACAACAAAAACATCCATTCCATTCTTCAAGAATAATGAGTTTGACTACTCGTATTTGAATCCATTCAAGGGTGAATGGCGCAACACTATCACTTGGTTAATTTTTATAGTTGTTGTAATCCTCATTATCACTGCGGTTTCGAATGGTGCAAACCTAACCGATGGCTTGGATGGTTTAGCCACGGGTGTATCAGCGGTTACGGCTACTACATTGGGAATATTTGCGTACTTGTCGGGTAACGTTATCTATGCTGAATACCTAAATATTATGTACATACCACACTCTGGCGAGTTGGTGGTGTTTATGAGTGCGTTTATTGGTGCGGCGATTGGATTCCTCTGGTATAACAGTTATCCAGCTCAAGTATTTATGGGTGATACAGGCAGTTTAACCATTGGTGGTATTATTGCAGTTTTTGCGATAGTGGTTCGAAAGGAACTGCTAATTCCAATCCTTTGCGGAATATTCTTGGTTGAGAATCTTTCGGTAGTTATGCAGGTTAGTTACTTTAAGTACACCAAAAAGAAGTATGGAGAGGGTCGCAGGATATTCCTGATGTCGCCGTTGCATCACCATTACCAGAAGAAAGGCTATCCTGAGCCAAAAATCGTAACACGATTCTGGATTGTTGCAATTCTTCTTGCGGTTATTACGGTAGTTACTCTTAAAATTCGATAATCAACATAAAAACAAATAGTATGAAGCGAATAGTTATACTTGGTGGAGGAGAAAGCGGTGCTGGTGCAGCTGTGTTGGCTCACAAGCAGGGTTTCGATGTTTTTCTTTCCGATTTGTCAGCTATTAAGCCCCGTTATAAGGAGTGGCTTGATAAGTATAGTATTCGTTGGGAAGAGGGAAGCCATACCGAGGAGTTAATCCTTAATGCCGATGAGGTGATAAAGAGTCCCGGAATTCCCGATAAAGCACCTTTAATTGTAAAAATCCGCGAGAAGGCAATTCCTATAATTTCGGAGATTGAGTTTGCTGGTCGTTACACCAATGCTTACACGGTTTGCATAACTGGTAGTAACGGAAAAACCACAACCACCTCGCTTATATACCATATGATGCAGAAGGCTGGATTGAATGTTGGCTTGGCCGGTAATATTGGAAATAGTTTTGCCTATCAGGTGGCAGAAAACAACTTTGATTACTATGTTATTGAGTTGAGTAGTTTCCAGTTGGATGGTGTTTACGAGTTCAAACCCGATATTGCCATTCTGTTGAATATCACACCAGATCATTTAGATAGGTACGATTATAAAATGCAGAACTACGTGGAATCGAAATTCCGTATCACAAAGAATCTTTCGGATGACGATTGCTTTATTTTCTGCTCCGATGATGCAGTAACCATTGAGCAATTGAAGCGCATTGTGCTAAGAGCACAGCAATTGCCTTTCTCCATCAGGGGGAAGGAAAATCAAACCTCGTGGATTGAGAACGAACAATTATTCATTAATTACAACGATAGCGATTTTAGTATGTCAATAAATGAATTGTCTTTAAAGGGTAAGCATAATATATACAACTCAATGGCCGCTGGAATCGCGGGTCACGTGTTGAATATTCGCAAGGAGGTGATACGTGAGTCGCTTTCCGATTTTCAGGGTGTTGAGCACAGACTTGAGCCAGTTTTAACTATTAAAGGTGTTCGGTACATCAACGATTCTAAGGCAACCAACGTGAATTCAACTTGGTACGCATTGGAAAGTATGGATACGCCAGTGGTTTGGATTGTTGGAGGAACCGATAAGGGGAACGATTATTCCGAGTTGATGGATTTGGTTAAGGCTAAGGTGAAATCGATTGTTTGCTTGGGAGTAGATAATGCTAAGTTACATAATGCTTTTGGCGATGTTATTAGCATTATGGTTGACACTCTCTCTGCCGAGGAGGCCGTTCAACAAGCCTACAAACTGGCAAGTCCTGGTGATACTGTTTTACTTTCGCCTGCCTGTGCTAGTTTCGATTTGTTTGATAACTATGAGGATCGTGGTCGTAAGTTCAAGGCCGCGGTTCGGGAATTGTAATGTTTGTTGTTAGTTGTTCGTTGATAGTTGTTCGTAAAGCATTCGATGAAATTTTGTCATTTCGAGCATAGCGAGAAATCTTTTCGATTTTTACAATCAACTTTTAACTTTTAAACTTTTAACTATTTATATGTCAGGAGTATTTGGACGATATTTTAAAGGGGATAGAGTAATATGGACGGTAGTTATTTTGCTATCGCTTGTATCGCTTATGGCGGTGTATAGTTCCACTGGATCGTTGGCATATAGGTTTCACGGTGGTAATACAACCTACTTCCTAATAAAACAACTAATTTTCTTGGGATTGGGTATGTCGATAGTGTTTGTTACTCACCTTATTAGTTACAAGGTTTACTATCCGTTGTCAACCTTATTGATGGGGCTTTCCATTCCGTTGCTGCTAATAACCCTTGTGTTTGGTGCAACGTTAAACCAAGCTTCGCGTTGGTTGGAGGTTCCTGGGTTAGGTCTAACGCTTCAAACTTCCGATGTGGCTAAACTTGCATTGGTGATGTATGTGGCGAAGATTTTATCGCAGCGACAAAAAGATATAAAGGATTTACGTCAGGGGTTTGTGCCGTTGGTAATTCCAATTGGATTGATTTGTATGCTAATTCTGCCCGCAAACTTTTCTACAGCAGCATTACTAGGCTTGGTTTGTTGGGTTATGATGTTTGTAGGTCGAGTAAATCTTAAGTATTTGCTTGGATTTACAGGCTTAGGCGTATTGGTTCTAGGCATTTTCATTGTTGTTGCCTTGCAGTTTAAGAATGTTGGAAGGGTTCACACTTGGATGAATCGTATCGAGAATTTTGCTAGTGGTGACAATGGCGATGGAAATTATCAGGTCGATCAGTCGAAAATTGCAATTGCTACTGGCGGTATTTTCGGTAAAGGTCCAGGCCGTTCAACTCAGCGAAATTTTTTACCACACCCATATTCCGATTTCATCTTTGCAATAATTGTTGAGGAATTTGGTTTGTTGGGCGGTGCAGTAATTTTGGCTCTATATTTAATATTGCTATTTCGATCGGCATTAATTGTGAGGAATGCAAAACGAACGTTCCCAGCCTTTCTGGCCTTTGGACTTTCGTTGCTGATGGCCTTGCAAGCCTTGGTTAATATGATGGTTGCAACGAATTTAATTCCGGTTACCGGACAACCTTTGCCATTGGTTAGTATGGGAGGAACATCGCTGTTCTTTTCAAGTGCTGCCTTTGGAATTATTTTGAGTATTAGTAGATCACAGAGTAAAACTGAACTATTCGATGGAGAAGAACCAGTTGAGGATAATAATTAGCGGTGGCGGTACGGGAGGTCATATCTTCCCAGCCATATCCATTGCAAATGCACTGAAGGAGATTAATCCTGAAGTTGAAATTCTTTTTGTAGGTGCCGAAGGCAGAATGGAGATGGAGCGTGTTCCTAAAGCGGGCTACAAGATTGTTGGTTTGCCAGTGGTTGGATTCCAGCGTAAGTTGACATTGAAAAACGTATCGTTTTTCTTCAAACTTTTCAAGAGTATGAAGATGGCGCGCAATATCATTGCTGACTTTAAGCCTGCAGTTGTGGTTGGTGTTGGCGGTTACGCCAGTGGCCCAATTCTAAAGGCTGCGCAAAAGGCAAATATCCCAACACTTATTCAGGAGCAAAACTCCTATGCTGGTGTAACCAATAAGATGTTGGCTGCAAAGGCATATAAGATTTGTGTTGCATACAACGGAATGGAAAAGTATTTTCCAAAAGACAGAATTCTAATGACTGGAAATCCAGTACGTCAGGATTTGGAGAAGTTGACTGCAACCAAGGAGGAGGCTCTAAAGTATTTCGATATCAACCCAAACCAAAAGGTGATTTTGGTTTTAGGCGGTAGCCTTGGTGCTCGTACTATCAACCAGAGCATAATGGCCAATATGACCGAGTTAGTCACTCATCACGATATCACTGTGATTTGGCAAACCGGAAAGATCTACTACTTAGATATTAAGCAGAAGTTGGCAGGCTACAATGCACATAACATCAGACTATTCGATTTTATCAATAGAATGGATTTTGCATACGCCGTGGCCGATGTGATAATTTCTAGGGCTGGTGCAGGAACAATCTCGGAACTTTGCCTAGTGGCAAAACCATCCATTTTAGTTCCATCGCCCAATGTAGCAGAGGATCACCAAACACATAACGCTATGGCGTTAGTGAAAAACAATGCTGCGGTAATGGTAACCGATACAAATGCAAAGTCGGAACTTGTGAGCACCGCAATTGAGTTGGTGTGCGACGATGCAAGGTTGAAGGATTTATCCGCTAATATTCAGAAGATGGCATTACCAAACTCAGCGAATATTATTGCGAATGAGGTTTTGAAATTATCAGCGAACTAAAATAACGAACAACAGGCAACTATCAACCATCAACTAATATGGATTTTGAGCAAATAAAACGAGTTTACTTTGTAGGGATAGGCGGCATTGGGATGAGCGCATTGGCTCGTTATTTTGTTCAGCGAGGAAAGGTCGTTGCTGGTTACGACAGAACATCGTCGGGCATTACCGTTGATTTGGAGCATATGGGTGTTGCTGTTCACTATACCGATGATGTAAATCTTATTCCTGCTGATTTTCGTTTGTCAAATGGTACGTTGATTATTTACACTCCTGCAATTCCCGTGGAGCATACCGAGTTGAACTTCTTTAAGAACAACGGTTTTGCAATTATAAAACGCGCTCAGGCGTTGGGCTTTATTGCATCGGCAATGAGCGTTTTGGGTGTTGCAGGTACACACGGTAAAACATCAACAACCACAATGCTTTCGCATTTGTTGGGTAGTTCATCGGTTGGTTGCGATGCATTTTTGGGCGGAATTTCTAAAAACTTTGGCAGTAACCTTGTTGCAGCCGATAAGGGCAAAAACCTACTGGTGGTTGAGGCCGATGAGTACGACAGGAGTTTTCTAAGCCTGTTCCCTCAGTTGGCGATAATAACTTCGGTTGATGCCGATCATTTGGATATTTACGGCACTCACGAGAACGTTCTTGACGCATTCGGGTTGTTTGCGGGTCAAATAAAACCTAACGGCTTTTTGGTGATAAAGCAGGGCTTGAACTTCACTCCAAAATTAGCCAGCGGTATAAAGGTTATTACCTACGGATTTACAAGCAAAGCAGATATTTACCCATCGGATATCAGCATTGTTGATGGTTACTATAATTTTACCCTGAATACTCCAACTGGAAGTGTCGAGAATCTTCACTTGGGAGTTCCCGGTAAGTATAATTTGGAGAATGCACTTGCAGCATCGGCAGCAGCATTGGCAATGGGAATTAGTAACGATGAGTTGCGTAGTGGCTTGAAGAGTTTCTCGGGCGTGGTTCGCAGGTTCGATGTGCAGTTCAAGAGCACAACAAGTATTTATATCGACGATTATGCGCATCACCCACAGGAGATCAACGCAATGGTGGAATCGGTGCGCGATGTATTTCCAAACCGCAAGGTAGTTGGAATATTCCAGCCTCACCTTTTCAGTCGCACCCGCGATTTTGCCGATGAGTTTGCACAGTCGCTCGATAAGTTGGATATGGCAATCCTGCTCGATATTTACCCAGCACGCGAGTTGCCAATCGAGGGAGTAACATCGAACTCAATTTTGGATGGAATGAAGAACCCAAATAAATTACTATTGAGTAAGAGCGATGTTTTGGATTGGGTTGCAAAGAACAATATTGATGTTTTGGTAACAATGGGCGCAGGCGATATCGACCGTTTGGTGCCTCAAATAGTTGGAGTGTTGAAAAGCAAGTAACGATGAAGAAGCGTAGCAGAATCATACTATTCGCAGTGGCTTGGTTGGTTTTAATTACCTACCTAGTTTATAGTTTGATGTTTTCGTCGAAACGTGCTGATGGTGTGGCTTGTAAATCGATTGTGGTGGAGGTGTTGGACAGCGTCGATTATCAATTCGTGAAATCAGCCACAATAAAGCGAATGCTTACTTCTACGAAAAGGAATCTAATTGGAAAACCGTTAAAGGGTATCAATACAAAGATTCTTGAGGATGAAATATCTGCAATGGTTGCAGTGCGAGATGTTCAGGTTTATAAGTCGCTCGATGGTAAGTTGAGAATAACAGTTAATCAGCGTCGACCAATTGTGAGGGTGTTCAATGCTGCCGATCAGAGTTACTATATCGACGATCAAGGATTGATTATGCCTACATCATACAACTACACCGCGCATGTGATGGTTGCAAGTGGTAATATTCGTGAGCCTTTTAAGGTGAAGCCGAACGTTAATGTTTTGGCTTGGAACGATAGCATTGTGGGAGGAGAGAAGCCGACAATTTGTAGAATCTATGATTTTGCAAAGTTCGTATCCGAGGATGATTTTTGGAATGCACAAATTGCTCAGGTTTACGTGGACGGCATCCGGGATGTTGAGTTAATTCCAGTGGTTGGGCCTCATGTAATTCAGCTGGGCGGTTTTCGAAATTTTAGGATTAAGTTGAAGAAGTTAATGACTTTTTATAAAGAAGCCCTTCCGACTGAGGGGTGGAATAAATACAAAATGATAAACTTAAAGTATTCAAATCAAATAGTTTGCACAAAACGATAACACTATGGCACAAAGTAATGAGTATGTAGCAGCAATTGACCTTGGAACCACCAAAGTGGTTACACTGGTTGGCAAAAAGACTCCTAACGGAAAGCTTCAGATTGTTGGATTAAGTACCACCGAATCGACCGGAATTAAGAAGGGAATGATTCAGAATATAGAGGATACCGTTAAGGCTATCGAAAAAACTGTTAGCGAAGTTAAAACCGACACTGGAATCGATTTTAAATCGGTTTACGTTGGTATTGCTGGTCAGCACATCCGCAGCATTAAGAATCGCGGATATATCAACCTTGAGTCCGATGAGGTGGAAATTTCGCAAAAGGATATCGATAGGTTGATTAACGATATGCACCGCATTCCCGTTGAAGCTGGCGAGACAATTCTACACGTTCTTCCATTGGAGTACTTTATCGATAACGAGTCGGTTGATAAGCCAGTTGGCATGGTAGGTCGTCGTTTAGAGGCTAACTTCCATATCGTAATTGGAAAAACATCATCGGCTAAGCATATCGAAAAGTGCGTTAACCGTGTTGGTTTGAACGTTAGTGAGTTGGTTCTTGAGCCACTTGCTTCTGGCGAGTCAGTTTTAACTGCCGACGAGCGCGAGGCTGGCGTTGCATTGGTTGATATTGGTGGTGGCACTACCGATTTGGCTATCTACTACGAAGGAAATGTTCGCCATACTGCCGTAATTCCTTTCGGTGGAAATATTATCACTCAGGATATAAAGGATGGTTGCTCAATTCTTCTAAAGCAGGCCGATTTGCTTAAGGAGAAGTTTGGTTGCGCATTGTCCGATATCGCTCCCGACAATAAGATTATCACCATACCTGGAATTAGCGGTCGTGAACCTAAGGAGATTTCAGTAAAGAATCTTGCTGGAATTATTCAGGCTCGTATGGAGGAGATACTCGACTTTGTGGCTTATGAAATTAACCTGTCGGGTTATGTTAGTAAGTTAAGTGCAGGGGTTGTTATTACTGGTGGAGGTGCTTTGCTAAAGCATTTACCTCAGTTAATTCGCTTTAAAACCGGACTCGATGTTCGCATTGGTTACCCAGTTGAGCAGTTAAGCTCCGACTCTTTGGAAGATTTCAACCAACCACAGCTATCAACTGCTCTAGGTTTAGTGCTGTTAGGTTTAGATAAAAAGGTTGAGGTTATTGAGAAGAAAAGCTATGTGCAGTCTCAACCACAGCCTGCGGTTGAAAAGAAGGTTGATGAGTTCGAAGTTGAGTCAACATCGACTGAGCGTCGTGGTAGCAGTAAATTAAACGCTATCAAAAATATGTTCTCGGGACTTTTCGACGAGACCGATAGCGAAATGTAATTCTAGTGTGCAAACTAGATTGATTTAAGTTGATAGTTGTTCGTTGATTGTGTAAGTAAATAACATTCCAATCAACTGTCTCAAATCACAAAATATCTTTTAACGTTTAACTTTTAACGTTTAACAATTAAAACTATGGCCGACGAACTAATAAATTTCGAGTTACCGTCAAATAACGCATCCATAATTAAGGTAATTGGTGTTGGTGGCGGAGGAGGAAACGCAGTTAACTATATGAACCGTACTGGAATAAAGGATGTTGACTTTGTTCTGTGCAATACCGATGCGCAAGCAATGGTTAATAGCCCCGTTGAGTTTAAAATTCAGCTGGGGGCATCTCTCACCGAAGGACGCGGGGCTGGTAATAAACCTGAGATTGGACGTCAAGCGGCCATTGAGAGTTTGCAGCAAATTGTCGATTTTCTATCGAACAATACTAAAATGGTGTTTATCACAGCCGGAATGGGCGGTGGTACTGGAACCGGTGCCGCACCAATAATTGCCAAAGCGGCAAAGGAACTGGGAATACTAACTGTTGCCATAGTGACTATCCCGTTCCGCAACGAGGGCAAAAAGCGCATTGCGCAGGCGGTTGAAGGTATCGAGAATATCCGTCAGCATGTAGACTCTCTGTTAGTGGTAAACAACGAAAAGATACTTGAGATATACGGAAACCTTAAGGTTACCGAAGCATTTGCCAAAGCCGATGATGTGTTGTCGACAGCAGCCAAGGGTATTGCCGAAATTATCACCGTGCATGGTTATATCAACGTTGACTTTGCCGATGTTGAAACTGTGATGACCAACAGCGGTGTTGCCCTTATGGGATCGGCTCGTGCAACTGGTGAGAATCGAGCACTTACAGCCGTTAAGGAAGCGTTGGAATCGCCATTACTTAACAATAACGATATTTCTGGCGCACGGAACATTCTGCTGAATGTGACCTACGGTCAGGATGAGATTACAATGGAGGAGATTGGACTAATCATCGATTATGTTCAGTCTGCTGCTGGCGACGATGCCGACCTAATTTGGGGTAACGGTTGCGACCCGTCGCTTGGCGATGATTTAAACGTTACAGTTATTGCAACTGGCTTTGGAACAAGTAGCATTCCTGAACTCTATGTTCGCAATAAGGAGGTTGATGTTGTAGAACTCGATGGTGGAATTCGCTCCAACAGGGTTGAATCAACTCCATATATTTTGGATGAATCGGAAAGACGACAGCCTGCTCGAAAGGTTAAAAAGCCTGAAAGTATTGATATGTCGCAACGTGTTATTGAGTTTGATGTTGCTGCCGATGAATTTGAGGTTAGAACAATCTCAACGCCTCGCCCTGTAAGAGCCGAGGATGTGCAGCAGAAGGTAGTTACTAAGCCAAATGCACCGATAAGCAAACCTCATGCTGCTCCTAATGGTAGTCGTTGGGGAAATATCGATGAACTTGAAAGTATTCCGGCCTACAAGCGTCGTAATGTTCAGCTCGATGATTTTGACCATTCCAATACAGGCAGCTTATCGCGTACAACTTTAAGCGAGACAGATGATGGCGATATTTTCCTTCGTCCCGATAATTCGTACTTGCACGATAATGTGGACTAGATAATATTTTGACCAAATAAAAAGCCCAGCATTGAATTGCACCCCAAAAGTTAGACATAATATCTGGGGTGCAGTTCACATCCCTGGACTTTCCTTTTTCTAAATCAATTTATATTTTTCAAATATCTTTTTAGCAATAAACCAAACCGCGATACCTACTCCAGACCCAACAAGTGCACCAACCAAAACATCTCCGGGATAATGTACGCCTAGGTAAATTCTGCTATAGGAAACAAATGCAGCCCAAACTAGCAACCCTGCTGTAATCCATTTTTTGCTGAAAAGAAATGAAAGGAATACGGCTACACCAAAAGTGTTTGCTGCATGTGACGAGATAAAGCCATATTGTCCTCCACATCGGCCTACCAAATGAATAAACTGACTTAAATCTGGGTTATGGCAAGGGCGTAACCGTAAAAAGACATTCTTAAATGCCTGCACCGATATTTGATCGGCAAGTGTTACAACTAGTGCAATTGCAATTAACCACCATATGGTTTTCCATTTATATTGCCGAGCAATAAAGAATACAATAACAAGATATAATGGTAGCCATGTTAATTTGCCCGATGCGAACATCATAACGCCATCCCAGAATGGAGAATGCGCTCCATTGAGCGCAAGAAATAGTTTGATGTCGAGTTGGATTAGAAAATCAATCATAGTTAATCGCTATTAATGCTATTCCAGAGTAAATCTTTTAGTTCATCAACACCCTGCCCAACAACCGATGAGATAAATACTGTTGGTACTTTTGGAAGATGTTTTTTTATTGATTTTTTGATTTCATCATCAATTAAATCGCACTTTGTAATGGCTAGTACACGTTTCTTCTCAAGCAGTTCTGGGTTATACATCTTTAGCTCGTTTACAAGAATCTTGTACTGTTCCTTCACGTCGTCGCTATCGGCTGGAACCATGAAAAGCAGCATGGAGTTGCGTTCAATATGACGTAGAAATCTTAATCCAAGACCTTTGCCTTCGTGAGCACCCTCTATAATTCCGGGTATATCGGCCATTACAAATGAACGCTCATCGCGGTAGCGAACAATTCCAATGTTTGGAACCAATGTGGTAAATGGATAATCTGCAATTTTGGGTTTTGCCGCACTTACAACAGAGAGGAGGGTTGATTTTCCTGCATTGGGGAATCCAACCAGACCAACATCGGCAAGTATTTTTAGTTCGAGAATTATGTTTGCTTCCTCGGCAGGTTCTCCAGGTTGGGCAAACCTTGGGGTTTGCAACGTGGCTGTTTTAAAGTTCCAGTTTCCAAGACCTCCACGGCCACCTTTTAGAACCATCTCAACTTGATTATGCTCCGTAATTTCGGTTATAAAATCTCCAGTGTCGGCATTTCTGGCAATGGTTCCAATAGGAACTTCAATGGTAATATCACCACCATCGGCACCAGAGCAGCGTGCCCCGCTGCCATGCTCTCCATCGCCAGCGTATATGTGTCGTTTATACTTTAGGTGAAGTAATGTCCAAAGTTGGCTATTTCCTTTTATGAAGATATGACCGCCTCTTCCGCCATCTCCGCCATCGGGGCCACCTTTGGGTACAAATTTTTCCCTGCGCATATGAACGCTACCTCCTCCACCTTTCCCCGAACGGCAGAATATTTTTACGTAATCAACAAAGTTTGAATTGGACATTTTTAGATTTCAGATATTAATAATTTTGGCTACAAAAGTAATGATAATTAGCAATTAACCCTAATCGTTCCGATTAAAGCATTTTTATATGAAGTTAGATTTGGATTATAGAGTGCTATCGATGGTTGAACATATTCTTTTGAATATATCGTTGATTGACCCCATGCCGTTTATTCCTTTGTATTTTCCTTGCAATTTGTAATAATCCATTACGGGTAGGGTTGTTTTGTTGTAGACGTCAAACCTGCTACGGATTATGCTCTCGTCCTGATCGTCGGCTCTACCGCTGTCTTTGCCTCGGTTTATTAATCGGATTAGGAGTTCATCGAAAGAAACCTCTAGCGATAGCATGAGGCTTATGGGAAAACCTTTGTGATCGAGCATTTCGTCTAGTTTCTTGGCTTGGACTGTAGTTCTAGGAAATCCATCGAAAACAATACCCGGAATATCGTGATGTTCGTCAAGTTGCTTGCTGATTAAGTCAATAACCATTTCATCGGGAACCAGGTTGCCTTTATCGATGTATCGTTGCGCTTCAATGCCAATTGGTGATTGCTCTCGTATTGCTGCTCGTAGCATGTCGCCTGTAGAGATGTGCATTAGTTTGTACTGTTGAATAATCTTTTGAGATTGAGTGCCCTTTCCTGCGCCTGGAGGGCCAAAAAGTACAATATTAAACATGGCTTTGGGTTTTAATTGTTTTTTGCATAGTATGCTTCGCAGCATCAACAAAAATAGATAATCATCGATCAATAGACAAAATAAAATTTGAGTTTTTTGGATTAGGCGAGATCTGCTTTTAGAACTAATTTCTTTGGATGTTTATTAAAAAGATAAAACCCACTCTAAGAAGTGGGTTTTATGGAATAATATTCTTTGGTTTAATATTGATCCAGTGATGATATTTTTAGATAACGGTGTAGATGTCTGGCAAGTTCCTACCTATGCCATCGTAATCTAAGCCATAACCTACAATAAAGTCGTTAGGAATTGAACGGCCAATATAGTCTATTTTCATGCTTCCTTTATACGAATCGGGCTTGTAAAGCAACGTGGCAACCTTTATTGCTTTAGGATTTAATTTACCCAATTCTTCGTAGAGTTTGGTTAAGGTAATGCCAGTGTCAACAATATCTTCAACAATAATAACCGTTCTATCGGTAATATCTTCGTTTAGTCCTATTAGTTGGTTTACAACGCCAGTAGAGCTGGTTCCTTGATACGATGCTATTTTGATAAATGAAATTTCGCAGGGGAAATTGACGCGTTTAAGCAAATCGGCCGAAAACATGAAGGATCCATTCAGTATGCTCAAGAATAATGGAATTTCTTTTGTATTTCTAAAATCCCAGTTAATTTTAGAAGCAACTAAATCGATGTCTTGCTGAATGTCCGCTTCTGGATAGCTCAATCTAAATTCTCTGTCTTTAAGTTTTACCTGTTTTAAATTCTCAGCCATTTTCTCTTTTTTTAGGATGAAAAAACAAAGCACAAATTTACATCAGTTTTTTGGATTATTTAAGTGTCGTTTGGCTTTTGTTAATAATAGGTTGTAGTGCCTGATTTTAAAGCAAAAAAGCATGAGCGATCCCATGCTTTTTATTTCTGTTTAAACTTTTATTATTCGTTAAAGAGCCAACCTTCGGCGCACTCTATGCATTTGAATGCCCGAGTTGGAATTTTCTGGTTAAAGAATGCAGTAAGCAATTCCACTGAGTGATTGCCAAAAATATCATCTGAATTGAGAAATGCTATTTTTGAAACAACGCTTTTGGATAGCTGATTCATAAAGGATTCTTTAAGAAAGTCAAGATCATCCTTTTTAATCACTTTAACCTTTGAAGTGTCAAAAATTACCTTCTTTACATGTTTATGTATAATACCATCCTGCAGAGCTTTCGAAACTTCATTCAGTGTTTTTGTATTTACAAAACCTTCAATTGTAAGGAATAAATACTCTCTTTTCTGTATATACAACACACTAGCCTCAGTTGTATTGTATAATATAGCACTATTTGCACTCATGGGGATATTATATTTAGTGTAACTTCTATTTTTAAATTATAGAACGAAAGTAATACAGACATGGTGTCTGAAAAAAATAATATAGATAAATTGGGTTAAAATCCAGATGAATTTGTTAACAGGTTAGATGTCTTTTGCGAAATGAGACTTCATTTTTTTATTAGTGGATCTTGAATCCCATATATTGATGTTTTTCTAAATAGTTGTAATTTTGTGTAACCTTAAAAATATCAAATAAATGACACCCAAAGTAAGTATTATCATGGGCAGTGTATCGGATATGCCGATTATGGAGGAGGCTGCCAAGTTTTTGGATGAACTAAATATCCCTTTCGAGATTAATGCGTTGTCGGCGCATCGTACGCCCGATATGGTGCTCGATTTTGCACGTAATGCACATACCCGAGGCATAAAAGTTATTATTGCAGGAGCCGGTGGAGCTGCGCATCTTCCTGGCGTTGTTGCTGCTTTAACTCCAGTGCCCGTTATTGGTGTTCCCATTAAATCGTTAAATTCTATCGATGGTTGGGATTCAATCCTTTCTATTCTTCAGATGCCAGCAGGTATTCCTGTTGCCACAGTTGCATTGAATGGAGCCCGTAATGCTGGTATTTTGGCTGTTCAGATTATTGGTACTGGTGAGCCTGCCGTTCAAAAAGCAATGGTTGAGTTTAAGAAATCTCTTGGCGATAAAGTGGTGAAAGCTAACAATGATCTTGCAAGTATTAAATTTAAAAACAAAACGAATTAGGCCTTTCGCACCCTATACATTCATATTGAATGCACAAGCGAACAGTTCTATTAATATTAGTGCTATTTTATACTACACTTAAAGCATCAGTGCCCGATAAGCCCACTGGTGGGCAGGGCACGGCTTTAGGACAAACATGGATATCGCTTAATTCTTACTGGTCGTCGCTGCAAAATCAGGCAGGCCTTGCTTGGCAAAGTAACCCGTGGATCGGGGTTCATCACGAAAATCGGTTTTTAATTAATGAGTTAAGTTTAAGTGAGATTGGTGCGATTCTTCCAACATCATCGGGTAATTTCGGATTTAATATTTCTCATTTTGGCTATAGCCAATTTAATGTTACTCGGGGTGGATTCCTGTATGGAATGAAACTGTCCGAGAATTTTTCCGCAGGTGTGGGCTTTAACTATCATCATCTACAAATTGCTGGCGATTATGCCAGGAAGAATGCCTACACTGTTGAGGGCGGTATTTTGTACATGCCAACCGAAAAACTAGTTCTTGGTGCCTATCTCTTCAATCCAACTCACGCTTCGCTCGATAATCAGCAATCGATGCCATCGTTGTTTGGTTTTGGCGTATCCTACTTGCCAACCAGTAAAATTACAATGGTGTTACAGGTTGATGATGATACAGAGCGTAAACCTGTGGTTAGAGGTGGCTTTGAGATTGAGGCTCTCAAGGGTTTTGCGTTGCGCTTGGGCTATTCCTCTGGAAACCCCGAGGGTATTACCGGAGGCTTTGGCTGGCTGGTAAAGAATATTCAGGTTGATTTGGCCTTTGGCTATCATCAGGTTCTTGGCTATACTCCACAGCTCTCGGTTTCGTACCGTTTTGGTAGACGTAACGATAAACTGCCATGAGATTATTGAGATTCGGCATCGGAATCTTTTTTGTTTTGGAGGCATTGCTTATGCCTAATTATGCCAAGTCTCAGGAGTTAAATCAGGATGTTCAGCAGTTAATTGCCGATATTATTGAGGACTTATCCTCGAAATCGGAGGTGGAGCAGGATTACTCACAGTTGATAGAGGATTTGCAGGAACTTTCACAGAAACCTATCAATATCAACTCGGCAACTGCCGATGATCTGAAAAAACTTTTCTTCCTTAGCGATTTTCAAATAATTAGTTTGATTGAGTATCGCGATTCTACTGGTTCAATCCTGTCGATATACGAAATGCAGACTATTCCTGGATTCGATGTGATAGATGTTCAGCGATTGGCTCCCTTTATAAGAATTGTGCAGGTTGATAGGGTGCGGCTTGAATCGCTGTTACATGCTCGTAACGAATTGTCGTTTCGGTACAAGACTACGGTGGAAACTCCCGCTGGTTATAGAAGTAGTTATTCTGGAGCATCGAAATATTTGGGCGATAAAAACTCTTATTACACTCGGTATGGCTATCGGGCTGGAAAGCATTTGCAAATGGGTTTTATTGCCGAGAAGGATGCCGGGGAACCATTTTTCGATGGTACATTTAAAACTGGATTCGATTACGTTTCGGGTTATGTGATGCTCTCGAAAATTGGAGCGCTAAAAAAGATTGTTGTAGGCGATTTCCGTGCCGAGTTCGGGCAGGGGTTAACATTTTGGAATAGTCTTTCGTTTGGGAAATCGAGCACTGTGTTGTCGGTGCGAAAGCGTGCCGATGGCTTGGTTAAACATTCGTCGGCATACGAAAGCCAATACTTAAGGGGTGTTGGCATTACGCTATCGGCACATGATGCCTACTTAACGGTGTTTGCTTCGTATCGGGATATCGATGCAAATATCATCGATACATTGGATAATGGCGATTTGGCGTTTGGTTCACTTCCCGAATCGGGCTACCACCGAACCGTTTCCGAAATCGATAATCGTAACACCCTGTCGGAGTTCGTTGCAGGAGCAAATATCATCTATAATGCTAAACATGTTAAAACAGGTTTAACCTTTGCGCATTCTAGGATTAATGGTGAGTCGTTGGAATCATTGTCGATTTACGATTTGCGGCCAATGGCCACGGAGAAAACTGGATTGGGCTTTTCTGCTGATATGAGTATTCGGAAACAATATCTGTTTGGTGAGGTTGCTGCCGATTTGCCCGATGGATATTTTGCCTCGGTTGTGGGTGGACTTTTTACGTTGAGCAATACAGTGCAGGTGTCGATTCTGGGACGCTCGTACTCGCGAAACTTCAATCCTCGCTATACCGCAGGTTTTGCCGAGGGTGGCGGAACCTATAACGAAAATGGTGTGTATACAGGAGTTAGTGTATTGCCAGCCATCGGTTGGAGGCTTTCTGGCTATATCGATCTGTTTAAATTTCCATGGTTGAAATATGCTGTAAATGCACCGTCGGCTGGGCGCGAATTTATGGCTTTGTCGGAGCATTCGGTGAATAGTGTTTTCACGGTGAATTTGAGGTATCGCTACAAGCAGGTTGATCGAAATATGACCGAAGTGTCATTGCCTATAGTTCCGATTGTAAATCAGGTTAGCCAGAGTGTGAGGTTACAGCTAATCTACAGGGCAACAAGTGCAGTTGTACTAAAAACGAATCTTGAGTTGTCGAACTTCGATACCGATAGTACGGCTTCGGAATTTGGGTACTTGCTGGCGCAGGATATTAGAGTTAGTCCGCACCAATGGCCATTGACTGTTAGTTTTCGGTATGCAATCTTCGATACTCCATCGTGGAACAGTCGAATATACGCCTACGAGAGCGATATGCTTTACTCATTTTCGGTTCCTGCTTACTACTCGAAGGGAACACGGTTGCTGGTACTGCTCAAGTACTTTCCAAAGCCATGGATCGACTTCTGGTTACGTTACGCCCAAACATACTACAGCGATATGGATGAAATTGGACAGGGTGCCGATTTAATTAGCGGGAACACCCGCAGTGAGGTGAAGGCAATGGTTAGGGTTAAGTTTTAGATTGGGTTATTCAGAGTGGATAATTTCCCCATAAACACCAAACTCACTTCGTCAATTTTAAAATATACCCACTTCGGAAGGGGGAGGGGGTACTTCCGAAGTACCCCCCCTACTTCCGAAGTACCCTATCGTATCGTTTTGATACGATGGCCTATTAAAACGATAGACTTGCCTGTCAGTTTGACGCGATAGCCTATCGATTGGATGCGATGTCCTATTGTTTTGATAGGACGATCTGTCAAATTGACGCGCCATCCTATCCTTTTGATACGATCGCCTATCGTTTCGATACAGAGGCCTATCAATTCGATGGACTTTTGGGGTTTAGGAGTGGGTGTCCCTTTTTTATTATGTGCTTTCCGTTATTTGCTCGAAGGTATTGGGGTTGTTTTGGGCTTTGTCTGTTGCCTGTAAATAAAAAGTCGGATGATTAATCCGACTCGTTTGTTTTTTATCGTAGACTTTTATGTTGTGCTATTTGCCCCAGGTGTCCGGATTTTCGCGCCACGAGTTTAGTAGCTGTAGCTGTTCGGATTTTACATAGCCGTTCTCTATGGCAATGCCTATTAGCTCGGAGTAGTTCGATAGGGTATCGAATGCAACGCCTGCCTTGGCAAATCCCTCGGTGCCCTGGTTAAACTGGTAGGTGAATATTGCCACAAGGCCAAGCACATTACAACCCGCTGCTTTAAGGGCTTCAACGGCTGCAAGGCTACTCATTCCGGTGGATATTAAATCCTCGATAACTACTACCTTTTGTCCGGGTTTATAGTCGCCCTCAATTTGATTGGATAGCCCGTGCGATTTTGGCGCAGACCTTACGTATATGAACGGAAGACTCATACGATCGGCAACTAGCATTCCATGTGCAATTGCACCTGTGGCCACCCCGGCAATTATTTCTACATCGGGATATTTTGCCTTTATTAGCTCCACAAAACCGTTGCATACAACATTTCTTACCTCGGGAAACGATAGTGTTTTTCGGTTGTCGCAGTATATTGGCGATTTCCATCCCGATGCCCATGTAAAAGGATTTGCAGGATTGAGTTTTATTGCATTAATTTGAAGTAAGTTTGACGCAATTGTTTTGTTTGCCATGTCTCAAGAATTTGTTATTTATTTCGATAATCGTAAGTTCGTAATTACTTCGTGCATTAATAAATATTTTGAGGGGAATAGCATGGGGTTATTCTTTAGAAACCCAACCCGTCAAGATTTCTCAAAATTACTCGAAATTTTCCAAACGCATCGGGTCGTTCATAATCTTTTTGTGGGTGATATTGATACCGATATGCTTTTCGATCAGTTTGCATCAAACTTTACAGTGATTGATGCCGCTGGCGGAGTTGTGCAAAACGACCGTGGCGAGTTTCTGCTGATACACCGAAGGGGTATGTGGGATTTGCCCAAGGGGAAAATTGAGCGTGGTGAAACGATTGAGGAGGCTGCTCTGCGCGAGGTTATGGAGGAAACCGGTGTTGGTAACCTGTCGCTCGGAAATCTTATTACAGTAACCTATCATACCTACGAGGAGAAGGGAAAACTATTCCTAAAGCGTTCGTACTGGTATGCAATGAAAAGTTTGAGCCACGATGGTCTTGTTCCCCAAACCGAGGAGGATATCGATAAGGCCGAATGGGTGGATGCTACCCAATTGCCTTACTACTTAATTGAGGCCTACAGCAACATTCGGGATGTCATGGCAATTGCGGCTAATCTTTAAATTTGCCCTCTATCGCGTAATATCTGAAAGAATTTCATCTCGAAATTTTCCTTGGGCGATGGCGCTGGCGAGTATATCAGCCTTTTATCGGGTCCAATCAGGAAATAGGTAGGGTAAGCCCTAATGTCGAAATCTTTAATAATATCGGGTTTTGCTCCATAGTGGAGGAAAGTCCAAGTGTAGCCCGAGTTTTTCAGGAACGATTTAAGGTCGTTGATGTCCCTATCGGCCGATATCGATACTATTTCCAGATGCTTGCCGTACTTCTTCTGAAGCTTTTCGAGCAGCGAGAATTCCTGAAGGCAAGTGTAGCTGGTGGTGGTGCAAAAATTCAGGTAAACGTATTTTCCCTCAAACTTATCGAGACTAACGTCGTTGCCATTAATATCTTTTAGCACAAATGCATTGGGAACAAAGCCCGGAAGCAACTTTGTGATTTTCCCCCTGATGTTCTCGGCAATTAGCAGGTGATCGGCAATTTTGGTGGTTCGGTAAACGGAGTCGAGTAGTGTTAAAAGCGCCGATCGGGAGAAGTTATCGCTGAAAAACTCGTCGTACAGAGCCTTTAGTATTACCATTTCCATTAGCGTGTCGTTGCTCAGCACCTCGTTCTCCGATAGGGTTTCCTTTAGCTTTGTCAAACTTCTATCAACAGATATATCCTTGAAAATTACGCTGCCCGAGTTGGTTCGCGAGAAAAACAGAAAGTATTTGTCGTAAACAAGGTTGAAGAGCTCCATGTATGCAGGGTTGTTGTACATAATGGGTTTGTTCAGGAAAAGCTCGTTCGACACGCTGGTCGATTTTTTGTAAAAGGTGATTTGCTTAAGCAACCCATAACGGTATTGCCTGTAGGCGTTAAAGTATGGATTCTTGCTGGTTGAGAACTTTGCCTCAATCAGGTTTACCAACGAGTCGATGTTTACCTGTTGTTTGCCCTTGTAGGCATCTATTACAATCTGGTCGAAATTCTCGTTAAATCTTAAATCGAAACTATTTACAAGAAAGTTGATGTCGGTTTTGTCGATATTGGCAATTCCAACCTGCATGTCGGTTTCCCTAAAGAAAGGGTTCAGGCGTTGCTCCTCGGTTTTCTCCTCTCTTTTGGGCAGAATCAGGTTGTATTTTTTTGTGGGTTCGGCAAAGAAGTATAGCTTGTAAATTCCCACGTAGCTGAACACATAGGTTGTTTCCAGTATTTTAAGTTCGCAGGTGAATTTGCCATTGTCATCAACCTTGCACCGGCCAATTTCGTTTTCGGTTGAGGTGATAAAGTCGGAGTACTGGTAAAACACTAATTCATCGCCCTTGTATTCTGGGGCATCGCCATAAACAATTGCTTCCTGTGCAAACGAGAGTATCGAAATAAAAACAAAAATTGCGGTGATTAGTCCCTTCGAATATTTCATGACAATACTTTTAGTCTTCAATGTAGTCGTAAATATTTATTGACGATGGAATGAATTGCGATGGATCGCCTTTGTGGATTAGAATATCCCTGATAATTGTTGAGTTAATTGGAGTATGCTCTGGCGTGGTTAAAAGAAAAATCGTTTCGATTTGTGGAAACATGGCCTTGTTAACCTGTGCTATTGCCCGTTCAAACTCAAAATCGGCCGCAGTTCTTAATCCTCTAAGAATGTAATTTACCTTTAGCTTATTGCAAAGGTCAACTGTTAATCCCTGATAGCTGATAACTTCGATGCGCGGCTCGTTAGCAAATACTTTCTTTATCATCTCTACTCGTTTTTCGATGCTAAAGAATGCTTTCTTGCTTGCGTTATAGCCAATTGCCACAACAATTTTGTCGAACATTGGAAGTGCGCGTAACACTACCGATTCGTGACCAACCGTAATAGGATCGAATGATCCGGGGAATATCGCTATCTTTTTCATCTCCTTAATCATTAAAAACCAATGCATTTGTAGTAGCTGAGCAAAGGTGGTTTTCGGTATTCAAAAATCATACAATTATAGGCAAAAAACAACTATTGGCAATTAACGGGTACTTTATTTATGCGTGATCGATTGTGTGAGGTAAAATCCTGTACACTTTTTACAATCAACCATCAACTTTAAACTCCTTGCATTTTGCCCATTATTTAGGTAATTTTGGTAAACTGCTTAATTAAAGCAATGATAGGAAAAATCGTAAGTTCAATATTGCTACTAATATTTATAGCTATGGAAGCACCTTTCAGTGGGCTAAACGGAAATAACCGTGAGCCGAAAATAGATAGACGACCAGTGGTGGCAGGTTCATTCTACCCTGCATCAAAATCGCAGCTCAATCAAGATATAAAGGGTTACTTCGATAGTGCTGATGCTATTCTGGAGAGTCAGCCGCTTGCAGTAATTGTACCGCATGCTGGTTATGTTTTTTCTGCGGGAGTTGCAGCATCGGCCTTTAAGCAGATTAATCGTAATGCAAAGTTTAAGCATGTGTTCCTAATAGGGTCGAGCCATACAATGTATTTTAATGGAGCATCAATTTATACTCGGGGCGATTTTATTACGCCGTTGGGAACGGTTAAGGTCGATCCACTTGCCAAAGATTTGGTCGATAACTATAGCTTTATTACCGATGATGTAAAACCCCACGAGCGCGAGCATAGTCTAGAGGTTCAGCTGCCGTTATTACAGTACTGGCTTAAGAATGAGTTTAGCATAATTCCAATTATACTAGGTGGCGATTCGCAGAGCACAAGCACTTTGCTGGCCGAGGCGCTTGCACCATACTTTAACGAGGAGAATCTTTTTGTAATTAGTTCCGACTTTTCGCATTACCCCTCCTATGCAAATGCTAAGGTTTCCGATGATGATATGGCACAGGCAATAGTTTCGAACTCATCGGTTCAGTTTATGAAGACAAAGTTGAGGCGTGAGAATTCGGGAATGAACGATTTGGCAACAACCATGTGTGGCTGGACCTCGGGTTTGACTTTGCTAAAGATTACCGAGGAACGAAAGGATGTTGAGTATAAAACCATTCAATACCGAAACTCAGGCGATTCTCCGTATGGAGATAAAGATCGGGTTGTTGGCTATTGGGCTATTGCGGTTGTGAAAAAACAGCCAGGCAACGCAGACTTTACCCTTACCGATTCCGATAAAAAGTACCTTTTGAATTTGGCCAGGAATACTATTACTCGGCATTTAAAGGGAGATCCCTCGGAGCAGTTGGATGAAGCAAAGTTAAGCCCAAATCTTTTGGCCAATGCAGGCGCATTTGTCACCCTAAGGAAAAATGGACAGCTACGAGGATGCATTGGGAATTTCTCCACAACAGCTCCGCTCTATAAGGTTGTGATGGGAATGGCAATTGCAGCTGCAACCGAGGATTATCGTTTCGATAATGTCTCCCTGCGAGAGTTGGATGATATTGATGTGGAAATATCGGTGTTAACCCCCATGAAGCGGATAAAATTGGCCAGTGAGTTTATTCCCGGGAAACATGGTATCTACATTAAAAAGGGATGTCGTTCTGGTACTTTTTTGCCGCAGGTAGGAACCGAAACCGGATGGAGTCGGGAGGAACTGCTTGGGCATTGTGCCCGCGACAAGGCCTTTATTGGCTGGGATGGCTGGAAAGATAACGATACCGAACTCTACACTTACGAGGCAATAGTCTTTGAGGAGAAGGAATTGTATTGATGCTTCGTTTTCTAGCGTGTCTGCTGGACGTGTGCGTTACATGAATTAACTATCATTTAGTAAACTTCTGCAGTTTAGCCTTTACGGTGCCTAAGTGGGATTGTGTAAAAAGGCGCTGCACGGCTACGGCAAGTTAGCATCCTTTCCCGAATATGTGTCGTAGCTGTGCAGCATATGTTCCGGTAATCCCGAATGCTCACTGCAGTGTGCAGCATTACTTCGGAGACTCCCGAACGAGCCTTGTAAGGCTACGGGGTATCTTCGGACGCTCCCGAAGATTTGCTGCGCACATTCGGGCTATCTTCGGGAATTTCTGATTGTTTATAGCATCATTGTTATTCAATCAAGGAGAATGTAGTAAAGATGTGAATACTCTCAGTTGGCGCGGATATTCATCCGCGCTAGATACTTTTTACCCTTTCGTTGTACACTACTTATTGTCGTGTGCGTTCTTTTAGTTGAACTAAAATGATACTGTTGATTTTGAATATTACACTCAAAACTGTAAATTCGCGCAAGCCGAGGTAATATACTACTATACGAGCAAGTGGATGTTTTTGAGACGAGGCTTGGAGCCAAGGCAAAAACAGCGGTTACAGCAAGTATATCATCAAGATGGAAAATTTATTATAGTTCCGTATATTGGGTTTTAGATTAAGATAAATCATAAACATAGATCAAGTATATGAAAAACACTGTAAGTATTTTAACTTTTTTAGCAATCTTCGTTGGTTTAAGTGGCTCTTGCTGTAAGGATCTACACTCTGATATTTATTTAGATAATAATTCGGGACAGGCAATATATTATGGGCTTTCATATTCGTATCCCGATACAAGTATTAATAAAATAAGTCAGGTGCCAGGATATGATGGGAACATATCACATAAAATTGCTTCTGGAGAACAAAATATATTGCCTGCAACCAATTTCGCTTACAATTCAACGATGCAGGTATTTATCTTTGACGCTAGTACAATTGAAACCACTCCGTGGGATAGTATAGTTGCGCATAGTATGGTACTAAAGCGATACCAGTTTACAGTAAATGATATGGAACAGTGTAATTGGACGATAACTTATCCGTAGGAAAAGTTATTGGTTGGTCTTTCGTTTGCTCGCAACTTATTGTCGCATGACTTTTGGCTAAAATGATACTGTTGATTTTGAATATTACACTCAAAACGGTAAATTCGCTCAAGCCGAGGTAACATACTACTATACGAGCAGGTGGATGTTTTTGAGACGAGGCTTGGAGCCAAAACAAAAACCCTATTTTTGATGGTGGTTATAAAGAGTCGATAACAATCTTTGGTGGCGAAGATTATTTTTTGATATTAATTATAAATAATTTCCGATGAAGGTGTTTGTGATGTTGATTGTTCTGATTTTATTGGAATGTCTTCATTTGTTTGGGCAGAACCTTGTTCAAAATGGTGATTTTGAGACTTATGAAGTTTGTCCAATAACATATTGTTCTAAAAAATACTTTTTGCCAAATTGGTATAGCCCTACTATGGGGACTCCGGATTATTTTAATGAATGTAGTAATGGACTTGCAGGCATTCCAAATAATTTTGCAGGAAAATTACATTCTGAAAATGGAAGGGGCTATATTGGCTTTATCGTAGTTGGTTTAAGCCATATGGTAGGATTAACTTCTAATTATTCAAGAGAGTATGTGAGTTCAAAGTTGACAAAGCCTTTAGTGAAAGATACATTGTATTGCATCTCGTTTTTGATTTCACATTCTACTTACTCAAAAATTACTGTTAATCGAATTAGTGTATATTTTAGTAAACATAAGGTTAATAAACCTGTAAAAAAAAATGAATTGGGATTTAACCCTCAAATAAATTTTGAGTTGTCTGTTGTTCCAAAAGACGATTGGGTATTGCTTTCGACAATTTACAGAGCAACTGGAAATGAGGAATTTTTGACAATAGGTAATTTTCAGAAAGATACAGAATTAGTTTGGGCTAGAGATAAGAGTCAAGCAAAAGAGAAGTCTCCCTATAGTATTGGGGCTTACTATTATGTTGATAATGTTGAAATCCGTCCAGTTAGCGATAAACTATCTAAGTGTAATGTCTTTATAGAAAGTGAATTTACGTATTAACCCCACTTCTGTTAAGGTTGTAAAAATACATAAACGAAACGTGTTCGGCGCAGGCTAATTGCCTGTGCCGTTTTATTTATACAGGCTTAGCCTGTAGTAACAATATTGACCTAAGCACAGTCTAAACCAACCGTTGCCGGAATGCACAAGTAGGTTACGCGTAAAATGATAATAAGAAAGGAGGCAATTGCCTCCTTCTTCATTTATCTTGTCTAGAGTCTTGTGTCTGACACCTAGAGTCTGCGTCAAATCTATTCTTCTTCTTCCTCTGCTTCGTAAGCTTTTAGTAGTTTATCCTGAACATCGGATGGAACTTGCTCGTAAGCATTGAATTTCATGGTGTAAGTGGCACGTCCGCTGGTTAACGACGATAGCGCTGTTGAGTATTTGTTAAGCTCGGCTAAAGGCACCTTTGCGTTGATTACCTCGAAACCTTTTACGCTTCCCATTCCCATAATGATAGCACGACGGTTCTGTAGGTCGCTCATTACATCACCCATACGATCCGATGGAACAAGAACTTCCACATCGTAAACAGGCTCCATAATCTTAGGACCAGCATCCTTAAATGCCGCTTTAAAAGCATTACGTCCAGCTAGTTTGAAGGAAATTTCGTTGGAGTCAACGGGGTGCATTTTACCATCGTAAACTGCAACACGAATATCGCGAGCGTATGAACCGGTAAGAGGACCTTCCTCCATTTTCTCCATGATACCTTTAAGAATTGCAGGTAGGAAACGTGCATCAATAGAACCACCAACAATACAGTTGTAGAATACAAGCTTGCCACCCCATTCTAACTTGTGCTCTTCCTTACCACGAACGCTAATGTTTACCTCTTTGCCAGCAATCTTATACTTGGTTGGATCAGGAGCGCCTTCAACGTGGGGCTCTATCACAATGTGAACCTCACCAAACTGACCAGCACCACCCGATTGTTTTTTATGACGATAATCGGCCGCAGCAATCTTCGTAATAGTTTCGCGGTACGAGATTCGTGGAGGAATAAACTCAATCTCAAGTTTGTTCAGGTTTGTTAACTGCCATTTTAATGTGTTCAGGTGGTGTTCTCCCTGACCCGACACTATAGTTTGTTTCAATTCCTTGGAGTGCTCAACTAGAATAGTTGGATCTTCCTGATGAGCCTTATGTAAAAGTTCTCCCAGTTTTTCGGTATCGGCCTCATTCTTTGGCTTGATGGCTGTACGGAATTTTGGGTTAGGGAACTCCATTGGATCAAAGTTGAAATCAAGACCCGAGCCACAAAGTGTGTGGTTGGTTTTTGAGTTCTTCAGTTTAACGGTTGCTCCAATATCGCCAGCAACTAGCTCGGTGACTTTATTTCTGTTTTTACCAGCAACGGCAAAAAGTTGGGCAATACGTTCCTTTGTGGAGTTGTTTGCATTGGTAATGTCCATACCTTCGGTTATTTTTCCCGACATTACTCTGAAATAGCTGATTTCGCCGATGTGTGACTCTATTGATGATTTAAAGATAAACAGTGATGTTGGAGCGGCTGCATCGCATTTAATTTCCGTTTTGTTGTTGTTTTTAAGCATTGGAATCGATGCTGGATTTGGGCCAACATTTAGGATGAACTCCATTAGTCGTTTTGTTCCAATATTACGCTTTGCCGATAAGCAGAAGACAGGGAATAGTTGACGGTTACGGATTCCAACCGATAGACCAGAACGCATTTCATCTTCACTTAACGATCCTTGCTCAAAAAACTTCTCCATTAGCGATTCGTCGTTTTCGGCAGCGGCTTCTATGAGGATATTATGAAGTTCAGCTGCTTTGTCTGCTTCGTCAGCAGGGATTGGTAGTTCTTCTCTAACTCCAGTATCGCCATTAAACTTGTACATTTTCATGGTGATAACGTCTATGAAAGAGTCGAACGATGTACCTGGATTAACAGGATATTGAGCAATTACAACTTTCGATCCGAAGGTTTGCTTTAACGATTCAAGTGTTTGGTCGAAGTTGGCTTTTTCATGATCAAGTTGAGTTATGGCTAGAATCATAGGTTTATTCAAACGCTCTGCATGGCGGTTGAATATTTCAGTACCCACTTCTACTCCATACTGGCTATTAATGGCCATAACCATAATATCAGCCGCGTACATCGATGTAATAACTCCGCCAACAAAATCGTCGGAACCTGGAGTGTCAATTATATTTAATTTGCGATCCAAAAATTCAGTGTACAAAACTGTTGAGAAAATGGATCTTTGATTTAGCTGTTCAATCTCGGAGTAGTCCGAAACGGTATTCTTCCCCTCGATAGTTCCCTTACGTTCGATAACTTTTCCTTCGAACATCATCGACTCGGCGAGTAGCGTTTTGCCAGAGCCAGTATTACCCAGTAAGGCAACATTCCTGATTTGATCGGTTAGATAGGTTTTCATGCGGGTTACGCTTATTAATTGTTTAACATCGGTTAGTTTTAGGTTGCAAATTTTGTATTATCTATAATTAAGGTATATAGCCTCAAAAAGACATTGCAATGGTGCAACCCTGATTTTGAGTCCCCTCAAAAATAGTAAAATTTTGTTTCAAACAAACTTATTTGCGCTTTTGTGTGGTGTTGTAAAACATGTGTATTGGTGTTGCGCTTTTGTGTGTGGCACTATGGGTTGATTATGAGTTAGTTGGTTGTTTTAGGCTGTTTTCTTTTTTAGAATAATTAACATTTATGTAGGATTTATCGGGTTTTAATCAATTTTTTAATTTTGCCTTTCCTCATGAGGATACGTATATTTTTTTGATATGAGAGAAAAATATTTTCAAGTAGTTATAAATCAGTATTGTTTTTTCATATAAAAAATATAACTTTGCGGCCGCAAAAGAATTAGCGGCAAAATGCTAATAAACAGCAAAAAAAGAAAGGAAAATGGTTGCGGTGTTGAAAAAATCAATACCTTTGCAGTCCATTTTTAAAGTTTAATTTAACATAAATTGTATTAATTTATGCCAACAATTTCGCAACTAGTAAGAAAAGGAAGGTCTAAACTGATCGACAAGAGTAAGGCTCCAGCGCTTGATGCTTGTCCTCAGAGACGCGGAGTATGTGTGCGAGTGTACACCACTACTCCTAAAAAGCCGAATTCGGCTATGAGAAAGGTTGCCAGGGTTAGGCTTACAAACGGTAAGGAGGTTAATGCCTACATTCCTGGTGAAGGTCACAATCTGCAAGAGCACTCAATCGTGCTTATTCGCGGAGGTAGGGTAAAGGATTTACCTGGTGTTCGTTACCACTTAGTACGTGGAACCCTTGATGCATCTGGTGTTGAAGGACGTAAACAACGTCGTTCGAAGTATGGTGCTAAGAGACCTAAAGTTAAAAAGTAAAATTTAACCTCAGTGCTTTAGAACAATGAGAAAAGCAAAACCAAAAAAACGATTAATCTTACCCGATCCTAAGTTCGGAGATGTTATGGTTACCAGGTTCGTGAATAACCTGATGTACGAGGGTAAGAAAAGTACTGCGTATGATATTTTTTACAACTCATTAGAGATTGTTAGTCAACGCATGAAAGATGCAGAAAAGACTCCACTTGAAATTTGGAAGAAAGCATTGGAAAACATTACTCCACAAGTTGAGGTTAAGAGCCGTAGAGTGGGTGGTGCAACATTCCAGGTTCCTATGGAAGTTCGTGCTGAAAGGAAGATTTCTATTTCTATGAAGAACCTTATTCTTTATTCTCGTAAACGTTCGGGAAAAGGTATGAGTGAAAAACTCGCTGCTGAAATTATGGCTGCTTTCAATGAAGAAGGCGCTGCTTTCAAGAGAAAAGAAGATATGCATAAGATGGCTGAGGCAAATAAAGCTTTTGCTCATTTTCGTTTTTAATTTAAGATACGAGGAAGGTAGGATATAGATGAGCAGGGATTTAAAATTTACTCGTAACATTGGGATTATGGCCCACATCGACGCCGGTAAAACAACGACTACCGAGCGTATTCTCTATTATACTGGTAAGAGCCACAAGATTGGAGAAGTACACGATGGTGCGGCAACAATGGACTGGATGGTTCAGGAGCAGGAGAGAGGTATTACCATTACTTCTGCTGCAACTACAACTTTCTGGAAATATAACGATCAGTCATATCAAGTTAATATTATTGATACCCCAGGTCACGTTGACTTCACCGTTGAGGTTGAACGTTCTTTACGTGTTTTGGATGGTACTGTTGCTACATTCTGTGCAGTAGGTGGTGTTGAACCACAAAGTGAGACCGTTTGGCGTCAAGCAGATAAGTACAGAGTGCCCAAAATTGCCTTTGTAAACAAGATGGATCGTATTGGAGCTGATTACCTTTCTGTAGTTAGTCAAATCCAAGAGAAACTAGGTGCTAACCCAGTTCCAATTCAGTTACCTATTGGTGCTGAGGATTCTTTTGTTGGTGTTGTTGACCTTATTGAGAACAAGGCAGTTGTATGGTATGATGATGCCCAAACAAAAACTGTAAACTATCGTTTAGAGGAAGTTCCCGCCAACATGAAGGATGAAGTTGAAGAATGGCGTGGAAAACTTATCGAGGCTGTTGCTTCGTATAACGATGATTTACTTGAGCGTTTCTTTGAGGATCCAGATTCTATCACCAAGGAGGAAATTATTGAAACTATTCGCAAGGCAACAATCGATATGTCTATCGTGCCTGTTCTTTGCGGTGCTTCATTCAAGAATAAAGGTGTTCAACGTTTGCTTGATGCAATTGTTGCTTTCCTTCCAAGTCCTCTTGATAAAGGTGAGATTAAAGGAACAAATCCTGATTCAGGTGAAGAAATTGTACGTAAGCCATTAATCACAGAGCCATTCTGCGGTTTAGCTTTCAAGATTGCAACTGATCCATTCGTAGGTCGTTTAGCATTCGTGAGAGTTTATTCTGGAAAGGTTGATAGTGGTAGTTATATTTTCAACACGCGTACAGGTAAAAAAGAACGTATTAGCCGTCTATACCAAATGCACGCTAACAAGCAAAACCCAATTGAGTTCTGCGAAGCTGGTGATATTTGTGCTGTAGTTGGTTTTAAAGATTTACGTACTGGTGATACCATTTGCGATGAGAAGAATGTTATCGCACTTGAGTCAATGACATTCCCTGAGCCAGTAATTGGTTTAGCAATTGAACCAAAAACTCAGAAAGATCTTGACAAGTTAGGTATTGCATTAGGTAAATTATCTGAGGAAGATCCAACTTTCCGTGTTAAAACCGATCCTGATAGTGGTCAAACTGTAATTAATGGTATGGGTGAACTTCACCTTGAGATTATTGTCGACCGTCTTCGTCGTGAATTTAACGTGGATATCAATCAAGGAGCACCTCAGGTTGCATACAAAGAAACTATTACAAAAACTGTATCGCACCGCGAAGTATTCAAGAAACAATCTGGAGGTCGTGGTAAATTTGCTGACATCATCTTCGAAATCGGCCCAGCTGATGACGGTGTTGTAGGATTACAGTTTGTTGACGAGGTAAAAGGCGGAAATATTCCCCGCGAGTTCATTCCTTCTGTACAAAAAGGTTTCGATACCGCTATGAGCAATGGTGTTCTAGCTGGTTTCCAAGTGCCAAGTATGAAGGTTGTACTTAAGGATGGATCTTTCCATGCTGTTGACTCCGATTCTCTATCATTCGAAATTGCAGCTCGCTACGGTTTCCGTGCCGCTGCTCCAAAAGCATCCCCAGTTCTACTCGAGCCCATTATGAGCGTTGAGGTAGTAACTCCAGAGGAGTATATGGGTGATGTAATTGGTGACCTAAACAAACGTCGTGGTCAAATTGCAGGTATGGAATCTAAAGGAGTTGCTAGGGTTATTAAAGCTAAAGTACCTCTATCGGAACAGTTCGGTTATGTAACAGTTCTTAGAACTCTATCATCCGGACGTGCTACATCTACAATGGAATTCTCTCACTACGCAGAAGTACCAGCAAATATCGCTAAAGAGATTGTTGAGAAATCGCGTGGTAAAGAAGTAAAGGAGATTGAATAATTACTTTTACTAATAAGTACAATGAGCCAGAAAATTAGAATTAAACTCAAATCGTACGACCACAACCTGGTAGACAAGTCGGCCGAAAAGATCGTGAAAACGGTCAAGGCTACAGGCGCTGTGGTGAGCGGCCCAATTCCGCTTCCAACGCATAAGCGGATTTTTACGGTGAACCGTTCAACTTTCGTAAACAAAAAATCGAGGGAGCAATTTGAGCTGTGCTCCTATAAGCGTTTGCTCGACATCTACAGCTCCACCCCGAAGACTATCGATGCTCTTATGAAGCTAGAACTTCCAAGTGGAGTCGAAGTAGAAATTAAAGTATGAGTGTGAATTGTAAATTGTTAAGACAATGCCACAAGGATTAATTGGACGTAAAATCGGAATGACTTCCGTATTCGGTGAGGATGGAAAAAATATCCCCTGCACCGTAATTGAGGCTGGTCCTTGCGTTGTTACACAAGTGAAGACCGCAGACAGCGATGGCTATACTGCTATTCAACTTGCCTATGACGACAAAAAGGAGAAACATACCAGCAGACCCATGTTGGGTCATTTCCAAAAAGCAAACACCACTCCTAAACGCAAAGTAGTTGAGTTTAGAGATTGGGATGGTACAAATCAGTTAGGTGATGTTGTTACCGTTGATATGTTTAATGACGACCGCTGGGTTGATGTTACCGGAATTACAAAGGGTAAAGGATTTCAGGGTGTAGTTAAACGTCATGGTTTCGGTGGTGTAGGTGGTCAAACCCACGGTCAGCACAACCGTCAGCGTCACCCGGGTTCTATGGGTGCATCATCGTTCCCATCACGCGTTTTCCCAGGGAAAAGGCTTGCCGGTCGTACCGGAGGCGATAGAGTTAAGATTATTAACTTACGCATTCTCAAAGTGATTCCTGAGAGCAACCTTCTCCTTGTAAAAGGTTCCATTCCAGGTGCAAAAGGTTCTTACTTAATTATTGAGAAATAATGGAAATTAAAGTACTTAACATATCAGGACAGGAAACTGGGAGAATGGTTCAACTCGATGACTCAATTTTTGCCATTGAACCAAACGATCACGCTATTTATCTTGATGTAAAGCAAATTCTTGCTAACGGACGTCAAGGTACACATAAAGCGAAACAGCGTAATGAGGTTTCCGGTAGCACACGCAAGTTAAAGAAGCAAAAAGGTACAGGTACTGCACGTGCAGGTAGCATCAAATCGCCACTTTTCCGTGGAGGTGGACGTGTGTTCGGCCCAGTGCCACGCGATTATAGCTTCAAGCTTAATAAGAAAGTTAAACAGCTTGCTCGTAAGAGCGCTCTAGCATACAAAGCAAAGAACGATGCAATTGTTGTAGTTGAAGATTTCAACTTTGAGGCACCAAAGACCAAACAATTCGTAACTATTTGCAATAATTTACAAGTTGCTGATAAAAAGACACTATTCGTTATTGGAGATACAAATAAAAATATATCTTTGTCATCCAGAAATTTACAGCAGCATAAAGTTGTAGAAGCTTCATCTATAAATACTTACGAAGTATTAAATGCTAAAGCTTTAGTGCTTTCAGAGAGTTCAGTAGATGTTCTCAATAAAATGTTTAAAGTTTCTTAATTAGACGAGTGATGGACATACTGATTAGACCAATTGTAACTGAGAAGATGGAGCACTTAACCAACAAGGTAAACCAGTACGGTTTTATTGTTGATAAAAGGGCGAACAAGTTACAAATAAAGAAAGCCATTGAGGATTTATACGGTGTTACCGTTGACTCAGTGAATACAATACGTTACGCTGGAAAAGTAAAGAACCGCTACACAAAGGCTGGTTATATTGTTGGACGTACCAACAGCTACAAGAAAGCAATTGTAACGTTGAAGAATGCAGAGAAAATAGATTTTTATAGCAACATCTAAAGAAAATGGCTGTACGGAAACTAAAACCTGTTACACCAGGACAGAGACACAAAATTATAGGCACATTCGATGAAGTTACTGCATCGAAGCCTGAGAAATCGTTGCTACGCCCCCTGAAAAAAACTGGTGGTAGAAATAACCAGGGGAAAATGACCATGCGATATATAGGGGGTGGTCATAAGCGTCGATACAGATTGATCGACTTTACACGCGAACGTGAGGGCGTTGCTGCAGTGGTTAAAACTGTAGAATACGATCCAAACCGTACCGCTCGTATTGCATTAGTAGAGTATACCGATGGCGAAAAACGCTATATTGTTGCTCCTAGTGGATTACAAGTTGGTCAAACTATCATGTCGGGAAGAGGAGTCGCTCCGGAGCTTGGAAACACTCTTTACTTGGCTGAGATTCCACTTGGAACAATAATTCATAACATCGAATTATATCCAGGTAGAGGCGCTTGCATGGCAAGAAGTGCTGGTTCATATGCACAGCTTCTTGCACGTGAAGGAAAGTATGCAATTATTAAACTTCCCAGCGGTGAGACCCGTATGGTGTTAACCGAATGTAAAGCTACTATTGGTAGTGTATCGAACAGCGACCACGCTTTGGAGAAATCTGGTAAAGCCGGACGTACCCGTTGGTTAGGTCGTCGTCCTCGCAACAGAGGTGTTGCTATGAACCCTGTTGATCACCCAATGGGTGGTGGTGAAGGACGCGCTTCGGGAGGACATCCACGCTCACGCAAGGGTATTCCTGCTAAGGGCTACAAGACTCGTTCGAAGAAGAATCCTAGCAATAAGTTAATTGTTGAACGCAGGAAAAAGTAATCAGTAAAATTTGAAGGTATGAGTAGGTCACTTAAAAAAGGTCCCTTCATCGAATATAAGTTGGATCAACGTATCGCAACGATGAACGAATCCAACAAAAAGGCCGTTGTTAAAACTTGGTCTAGAAGTTCGATGATTTCTCCCGACTTTGTTGGACACACCATAGCAGTTCACAATGGGAATAAATTTATTCCTGTGTATGTTACCGAGAACATGGTAGGTCATAAACTTGGAGAATTTGCTCCAACTCGCACATTCCGTGGTCACGCAGGTAATAAGAAAAAGTAAGTGAATTGATTAAAGAAACTAAGCAATGGGTGCAAGAAAACATACAATGGCCAATAGGCTAAAGGAGGAGAAACAGAAAAAAGCAATTGCGGTTTTACGCAATTGCCCATCATCTCCACGTAAAATGCGCTTGGTAGTAGACCTGGTACGCGGTAAAGATGTAAATTCAGCTCTTAACATCCTTAAATTCAACGGCAAAAATGCCGCTAGCGATGTTCATAAACTTTTACTCTCTGCTATAGCAAACTGGAAAGCTAAAAACGAGAATGTTCGTATTGAAGATGCTAACCTATTTGTTAAAGAGATATTTGTTGATCAGGGCAGAACTCTTAAACGTATTCGCACCGCTCCTCAGGGACGCGCGCATCGTGTTCGTAAACGTTCAAATCACGTAACCGTGATTGTTGACAGTGCAGTTAATAATGATACAAATAATTAGCAGTTAAATGGGAAATAAAGTTAATCCAATAGGAAACCGACTTGGAATCATCAGAGGATGGGATTCCAACTGGTACGGAGGTAACAAATACGCTCAGAAACTTGTTGAAGACACAAAGATTCGTGATTACCTAAACGAAAGACTTTCGAAGGCTAGTCTTTCTAAAATCGTTATAGAGCGTACTCTCAAGCTAATTACTGTTACCATTCACACTGCTCGTCCTGGTATCATCATTGGTAAAGGTGGCCAGGAAGTTGATAAACTCAAAGAAGAACTTCGTAAGATTACCAATAAAGAGGTTCAAATTAATATCTTTGAGGTAAAGCGTCCAGAAATTGATGCTGTTATTGTTGGTAACAATATCGCTCGCCAGTTAGAAGGACGTATTTCGTACCGCAGGGCTATTAAAACTGCTATTGCTTCTACCATCAGAATGGGTGCCGAAGGTATCAAAGTACAGATATCTGGCCGTTTAGGCGGTGCCGAAATGGCTCGTTCCGAGACCTATAAAGAAGGTAGAATTCCTCTTCACACATTCCGTGCTGATATTGACTATGCTCTAGCTGAGGCTCACACCAAGGTTGGCTTAATTGGTATCAAGGTTTGGATATGCAATGGATTGGTTTACGGCAAACGTGATTTATCACCAAATGTTGGTAATAGTGCTGCAGCATCGGCTGCTAGCAATAACAACCAATCTGCTGGTCGTCAACGTGGCGGTGCTCGTAAAAAAAGAAAATAGTTTAAAGAATTAAAGCATTTTCGAAATGTTACAGCCAAAGAAAACAAAATTCAGAAGGGCGCAAAAGGGTCGCATGAAAGGGAATGCCCAGCGTGGTAGCCAGCTTGCATTTGGCTCTTTTGGAATCAAGGCGATGGAATCATACTGGATTACCAGTCGCCAAATAGAAGCTGCCCGTCAGGCCGTGACCCGTTATATGAAACGTGAAGGTCAAATATGGATCCGTATATTCCCCGATAAGCCTATAACCAAGAAACCAGCCGAGGTTCGTATGGGTAAAGGTAAAGGTGCACCCGAGGGATTTGTTGCTCCTGTTACTCCAGGCCGCATATTATTTGAGTGCGAAGGTGTACCATACGAAGTAGCAAAGGAGGCACTGCGCCTTGCAGCTCAGAAACTCCCAATCACTACTAAGTTCATTGTTCGTAACGATTATGATGAAACTACAAACTAACGAGCCATGAAAACTTCAGAGATAAGAGAACTTACAACAAAAGAGATTGAGGAGCGTATCGATACTGAGAAAACTCAGCTACTTAAGCTAAGGTTAAACCATAGCATATCACCTCTTGACAATCCAATGAAAATTACAGAGACCCGCCGAAATATTGCAAGGCTTAAAACTATCTTGCGTCAGCGGAACCTCAATGAGAACAAGTAAAGCTATACGGCTATGGAAGAAGTAACAAGAAATTTGCGTAAAGAAAGAATAGGAGTTGTTGTTAGCAGCAAAATGGATAAATCCATCGTGGTAGCTGTTAAGCGTAAAGTTAAACATCCTATTTACGGTAAGTTCGTGAATAAAACTACCAAACTGTATGCACACGACGAGAATAATACTTGTGGTGTGGGTGATGTAGTTAAAATTCAGGAAACCCGTCCATTAAGTAAGCTGAAACGCTGGAGATTAGTAGAAATCATTGAAAAAGCTAAGTAACCATGATACAGCAGGAAAGTCGTTTATTAGTTGCCGATAATAGCGGAGCAAAGGAAGTACTCTGCATCAGGGTACTAGGCGGAACCGCAAAGCGTTATGCACGAATTGGCGATAAGATCGTTGTTGCCGTGAAAAGTGCTATTCCAAGCGGAGATGTTAAAAAAGGTCAGGTATCAAAGGCCGTTGTCGTTCGTACTAAGAAAGAAATTCGTCGTGCAGATGGTTCATACATCCGTTTTGACGATAACGCTTGTGTACTACTTAACAACCAAGACGAAATTCGTGGTACCCGTATTTTTGGCCCAGTAGCCAGAGAGTTACGCGATAACTACATGAAAATCGTTTCATTAGCACCTGAGGTGTTATAATCCGATAATCAAATTACTATGAGCAAGTTACATATTAAGAAAGGGGATTTGGTTTACGTCATCTCTGGCGAGTCGAAAGGCCAGCAGGGCAAGGTGCTAAGCGTTTTAGTTAAGGATGAACGCGCCTTGGTTGAGGGTGTAAATATGGTATCGAAACATACCAAACCCAATTCCAAGTACCCTCAGGGTGGCATTATTAAGAAAGAAGCCCCCATTCATATTTCGAACCTAATGTTAATTGATCCCACCACCGGGAAGCCATCACGTATTGGCCGTAAGCTAAATAATGATGGAAAGTTGGTGAGATTCTCTAAAAAATCAGGAGAGGAGATTAAGTAATGGAATACGTACCTACCCTCAAGAAAAAATACAAAGAGGAAATTGTTCCTGCTCTTATGAAGGAATTCGGATATAAGAGTATTATGCAAGTTCCCCGTTTGGAGAAAATAGTGATCAATCAAGGTGTTGGTCAAGCTGTGGCTGATAAGAAGATTATTGAAGCTGCACAGGCTGATTTAAACATGATTACTGGTCAGAAGGTAATACAAACCATGTCTCGTAAGGACATTTCGAACTTCAAACTTCGTAAGAATGTACCTATCGGATTAAAGGTGACCCTTCGCCGTGAAAGAATGTATGAATTCCTAGAACGACTAATCAATGTGTCGTTACCTCGAATTCGCGACTTTAAAGGGATTAACGATAAGCTAGATGGCCGTGGTAACTATACCCTAGGTATTCAGGAGCAAATCATTTTCCCTGAAATTGATATCGATAAAATTAACCGTATCCTCGGTATGGAAATTACATTCGTAACTACATCCGAGAACGATGAAGAAGCATATTCACTTCTTCGTGAATTCGGCTTACCCTTTAAAAACGCTAAAAAGAACTAGTCTATGGCAAAAGAGTCAATGAAAGCGCGTGAAGTTAGACGTGCTAAACTCGTAGAGAAATATGCCGAGAAACGTGCTAAGCTAAAAGCTGAGGGTGATTCTGTGGGGTTACAAAAATTACCCCGCAACTCGAATCCTATCCGTTTGCACAACCGCTGTATGCTAACTGGCAGACCACGTGGTTATATGCGTCAGTTCGGAATCAGCAGGATCACATTCAGAGAGATGGCATCAAACGGTTTGATTCCCGGTGTTAAAAAAGCTAGTTGGTAAAAACAATAATAATTAGATTAAGCAATGATTACCGACCCAATTGCAGATTACTTAACCCGAATTCGTAATGCCGTGATGGCAGGTCATAGGGTAGTTGAAATTCCATCTTCTAATATGAAGATGGATATTACCCGTATATTATTCGATAAAGGGTACATCCTTAACTATAAGTTAGAGGAAGATGGAAAACAGGGAATGATTAAGATCGCTCTTAAGTATCACCCTGAAACCAAGAAAAACGCGATTAAGCATATCGAGCGTATTAGTAAACCAGGTCTTCGTAGATACTGTGGATCATCAGATCTTCCACGTGTATTGAATGGTCTTGGTGTTGCAATCATCAGCACTTCTCACGGCTTAATGACCGATAAGGAAGCTCGTGTAAAGAATGTTGGTGGTGAAGTTATTTGCTATGTTTATTAATTCTTAAATAAATTAAATTCAATGTCTAGGATCGGAAAAAAACCTGTAAACTTGCCACAGGGTGTAAGCGTTAAAGTTAGCGCCGATAATGTGGTAAGCGTGAAAGGCCCTCTGGGTGAATTGTCCCAGAAAGTTGACCCGGACATCACCGTCAACGTAGAGGGAAACGAAGTTGTTCTCACCAGACCAACTGATCAGAAACGTCACCGCTCCATGCATGGTTTATACCGTGCGCTTATCAACAACATGGTAGTAGGTGTTTCAACTGGTTGGGAGATTCAACAGGAGTTGATTGGTGTTGGGTATAAGGCCGAAGCTAAAGGTCAAGTGCTTGAATTAAGCCTTGGCTTCTCACACGACATCCATTTCTTGTTACCAAAGGAGATTAAGGTTGAAACTAAGACCGAACGTAAAGGTAATCCTACAATTTTCCTAAAAAGTATCGACAAACAACTTTTAGGTCAAGTAGCGGCTAAACTTCGTTCGATTAGAAAACCAGAGCCTTATAAAGGTAAGGGTGTTAGATTTGTTGGCGAAATTGTTCGTAAGAAAGCTGGTAAATCGGCTAGTGTATAACCTGTTAAAACTGTTAAAAATGGCTTTAAGTAAAGTAGAAAGAAGACTCCGCATTAGGAGACGAATTCGCAAGAGAATTTCGGGCACAGCCCAAAGGCCTCGTCTATCGGTTTTCAGGAGCAATACTAATATCTATGCGCAAGTTATTGATGATGTTAACGGTGTAACTATTGCATCGGCTTCGTCAAGCGTAAAAGAGATTGCCAGCAAAACCAATATTACCAAAACCGAACAAGCTCGTCTTGTTGGTCTGCTTGCAGCAAAAAATGCTATTGAAAAAGGAGTTACCGAGGTTGTTTTCGACCGTAGCGGTTTCCTATATCATGGTAGAGTTAAAGCTTTGGCAGATGCAGCTAGAGAGGGTGGACTTAAATTCTAACGAAGATGTCAGCAAATACAAATATACGTAGAGTTAAATCCAGCGACCTTGAGCTTAAGGACAGGCTGGTTAGCATACAGCGCGTAACCAAGGTAACCAAAGGAGGTAGAACATTTAGTTTTTCTGCTATCGTAGTGGTAGGTAATGAGAGTGGTGTAGTTGGTTATGGTCTTGGAAAAGCAAGTGAGGTTACCTCTGCAATCTCAAAAGGTATTGAGGATGCTAAAAAGAACCTTGTTAAAGTTCCTGTATTTAAAGGAACTATTCCTCACGAACAAGAAGCAAAGTTTGGTGGAGCTAAAGTTCTTATCAGACCAGCTTCGCACGGTACTGGAGTAAAGGCTGGTGGTGCGATGCGTGCTGTACTTGAGAGTGTTGGTGTTACCGACGTGCTTGCTAAATCTAAGGGTTCATCAAACCCTCACAACTTAGTAAAAGCAACTGTTATGGCGCTTCTCGAACTTCGCGATGCACATACTATTGCTGAGCAACGTGGTGTAAACCTAAATAAAGTGTTTAACGGGTAAGACTACTTAGAATATGGCAAAAGTGAAAATAACCCAAATCAAGAGTATCATTGGTCAGTCAGAGCGCCAACGCAGCACGCTGAGATCTCTTGGTATTCGTAAAATGAATCAAACCGTTGAGTTGGAGGCTAACCCTCAAATTCTTGGTATGATTGAGAAGGTAAAACATCTTGTTCGTATTGAACAATAGTTGGCTTAACCCACATAAAGATTTAGCTATGAAATTAAGCAATTTAACACCCGCTGAAGGATCGACCCACAACGAAAAGAGAATTGGTCGCGGTACAGGATCAGGTCACGGTGGTACCTCTACAAGAGGTCACAAAGGAGCTCAATCTCGCTCTGGTTATTCCAGAAAGATTGGTTTCGAAGGTGGTCAGATGCCTATCCAGCGTCGTCTTCCTAAGTCAGGGTTTAAAAATCCGTTCCGTACTGAATATAAAGCTATCAATGTAAGCGTACTACAAACCTTAGCAGAGAAGAATGGAGTAACAACTATTGATGTTGATACTCTTATCAATGCAGGTTATGCTTCCCGTAACGATCTTGTTAAGATCTTGGGTAACGGTACGTTAACCGCAAAGTTGGATGTTAAGGCTCATGCCTTCTCCAAGAAAGCAATTGAAGCAATTGAAGCAGTAAAAGGAACCGTCGTAAAACTCTAAGTTAATGAAAGCCTTTTTCCAAACAATTAAGAATATTTACAAGATAGAGGATCTGCGTAAGCGGATTCTCTATACACTTGGTATTCTGCTTATTTATCGCTTGGGTAGTTTTGTTGTACTACCAGGCTTAGATCCCGATAAACTAGGAGCCCTTCAGGAGCAGACTAAAGATGGTATTATGGGACTACTCGATATGTTCTCGGGTGGTGCATTCCATAATGCATCTATTTTTGCACTTGGTATCATGCCGTACATCTCTGCATCAATTGTTGTGCAGCTTTTAGGTATTGCAATACCATATTTCCAGAAGTTACAGAAGGAAGGTGAAAGTGGTAGAACTAAAATCAACCAAATTACACGTGTTCTTACTGTTATTATCCTAGTATTACAGGGACCTGCATACTTAGCCAACCTACATGCACAATTACCTGAGTCCGCATTTATTCTAAAAGGTACTATGTTCACATTATCATCTACGATAATACTGATTGCTGGTACAATGTTTATAATGTGGTTAGGCGAAAAGATTACTGATAAAGGTATTGGAAATGGTATTTCTCTAATCATTATGATTGGTATCATTGCCCGATTACCATTCGCTGTTGCTGCTGAATTCTTCTCAAGAGCAGAAGAACTATCTGGAGGTCTTGTAATGTTTTTGGTGGAACTTATTATACTTTTCGTAGTATTTATGTTCTCCATCCTTCTAGTTCAAGGTACAAGAAAAATTCCAGTACAATACGCAAAACGTATTGTGGGTAACAAACAGTATGGTGGTGTTCGCCAATACATTCCTCTAAAAGTTAATGCAGCTGGCGTTATGCCAATTATCTTTGCACAAGCATTGATGTTTATTCCTATGCTTTTTGCAAAATTTGATTCAACTGCAGGAATTGCAGCTGCATTTAGTTATACCGGTTTTCTTTATAACTTTACATTTGCTCTCCTAATTATTCTTTTCACATATTTCTACACTGCTATTACTATTAATCCAAACCAGATGGCAGAGGATATGAAGAAGAACGGAGGATTTATACCTGGTGTAAAACCTGGAAAGAAAACTGTTGAATATCTTGATTCTATAATGTCTCGAATAACTCTACCTGGTTCAATTTTCTTGGCTATTGTTGCTATTTTGCCTGCATTTGCCATGATTTTTGGAGTTAATAACCAGTTTGCACATTTCTTTGGTGGTACTTCGTTGTTAATTCTTGTTGGTGTTGTACTCGATACACTTCAACAGATCGAAAGTCACCTATTGATGAGACACTATGACGGTTTAATGAAGACCGGAAGAATCAAAGGACGCGCAGGCGGTGGATTTTAAGGCGTAAGCCATTTTAAGTTCTTTATAATGCTTTTTACAAAAACCGAGGAAGAAATTGAGTTACTTAGGCTAAATAACGATTTAGTATCGCGAACTTTGGCTGAAATAGCAAAAATAATTCGTCCAGGTGTTACTACAAAAGAGTTAGATCGAAGAGCAGAGGAGTTTATCCGAGATAATGGTGCTAAACCAGGATTCTTAGGATATAACGGGTATCCCGCAACTCTTTGCACTTCGGTTAACGACTCTGTGGTTCACGGAATACCTTCCTCCTATGTGCTACGCGATGGCGATATTGTTTCGGTTGATTGCGGGACTTACTTGCACGGTTTTTATGGCGATTCTGCATTTACTTTTGCAGTAGGTGAAATAAAACCAGAAGTGCAGCGGCTGTTGAATGTAACCCGTGAATGCCTTGGGAAAGGTGTTGAAGCAGCTATTGATGGATTGAGAGTAGGGGATATTTCCTATGCAGTTCAATCGCACGCTGAGATCAACGGATATTCTGTCGTTCGCGAATTAGTTGGGCATGGATTGGGTCGTAATATGCACGAAAGCCCTGAAGTTCCAAACTATGGTGCACGAGGTCGAGGTTCTAAACTTCTTGATGGATTGGTAATATGTATTGAACCTATGATTAATTTAGGTACAAAAAATGTTTACCAAGAACGGGATGGATGGACTATTCGAACACAGGATGGTAAACCTTCGGCTCATTTTGAGTTGGCCGTTGTAGTAAGAAAGGGGAAAGCCGAAACGCTTTCAACCTTCAGTTATATTGATGAAGTTTTACGTATTAGTTAAATTTTTTAAAGCGAATGTCGAAGCAAACTGCAATTGAGAAAGACGGAACTATTGTTGAAGCATTATCCAACGCAATGTTTAGGGTAGAGCTTGATAACGGTCATGTTATTATTGCTCATATCTCTGGTAAAATGCGAATGCATTATATCAAAATTTTACCTGGAGATAAGGTACGCGTGGAGATGTCGCCTTACGATTTAACTAAGGGACGTATCACATTCAGGTATAAGTAAACAATTCTAATTATTATAGAAATGAAAGTAAGAGCCTCAGTAAAAAAACGCAGCGACGATTGTAAAATCGTAAGGCGTAAAGGCCGCTTGTATGTGATCAACAAAAAAAATCCAAAGTACAAGCAACGCCAAGGATAATTTTGTTTAATTTTGTACTCTAAATTTTTAAAGTAATAATATGGCACGTATAGTAGGTGTAGATTTGCCGAAAAACAAGAGAGGAGAAGTTGCCCTTACCTATGTATATGGCATAGGAAGAAGTAGCGCCCGTAAGATTCTTGATCAAGCCGGTATTAGTTGCGATACCAAGGTGTCTGACTGGACCGATGAAAATATCAATGCAATCCGTAATATCCTAAACGAAGGATACAAGGTTGAGGGTGAACTCCGTTCTACGGTACAGCTTAGCATTAAGCGATTAATGGACATAGGTTGTTATCGTGGTATCCGTCATCGTCTTGGTTTGCCTGTGAGAGGTCAAACAACCAAGAATAATGCACGTACCCGTAAGGGAAGAAAGAAAACCGTTGCCAATAAGAAGAAGGCTACTAAATAGTAAATAGGCTATGGCAAAGAAGACAGTAACAGCAAAGAAAAAAATCGTTAAGGTTGATCCTGTAGGACAAGCACATATTCACTCGTCCTTCAACAATATCATTGTATCTTTAACTAATAGTACTGGTCAAGTTATCTCTTGGTCGTCTGCAGGTAAAATGGGCTTTAAGGGTTCTAAAAAGAACACTCCATATGCAGGACAAACCGCAGCAGCAGATTGCGCTAAGGTAGCTTACGACTTAGGATTACGTAAGGTTAAAGCATTCGTAAAAGGACCTGGTGCTGGACGTGAGTCGGCTATCAGACAAATTCATACTGCGGGCATTGAAGTAACCGAGATCGTTGACGTTACTCCACTACCTCACAATGGATGTCGTCCTCCTAAACGTCGTAGAGTATAATCCTACGTTAACTGATTTGAGTAACAAATAAATTTAAACGTAATGGCTAGATATATTGGACCAAGTACCAAAATCGCACGTAAGTTTGGTGAGCCTATTTATGGACCAGATAAGTACTTCGAAAAGAAGAACTATCCTCCCGGAATGCACGGCTTAATGAAGAAGCGTAAAAAAATGTCGGAGTATGGTACTCAGCTACAGGAAAAACAAAAAGCTAAGTTTATTTACGGAGTATTAGAGCGTCAGTTTGCTAATGCTTTCCATAAAGCAGCTCGTAGCAAAGGTATTACCGGTGAAATTTTGCTTCAACTTTTAGAATCTCGTTTAGATAACGTTGTATATCGCTTAGGTATTGCTCCAACTAGAGCTGCTGCTCGTCAGTTGGTTTCACATCGCCATATCATGGTAAATGGTTCTGTTGTAAACATTCCATCTTATCAACTAAAGGCTGGTGATGTAGTTGCAGTTCGTGAGCGTTCAAAATCTTTAGAGGTTATTACCGATTCTCTCGCAACGAACCGTCACACCAAGTTCTCTTGGTTAGAGTGGAATAAAGACGAGTTTAGCGGTAAATTCATGAACTTACCTGAAAGAGCTGATATTCCCGAGAATATTAAAGAACAATTGATTGTTGAACTTTACTCTAAGTAATTAAACCTATACCATATGGCTATACTGGCATTTCAAAAACCCGATAAGGTTATTATGCTTGAATCTACCGACACAGTTGGTAAGTTTGAGTTTCGTCCTCTTGAGCCAGGCTATGGTATCACGGTGGGCAATGCACTTAGACGAATTCTGCTATCCTCCCTTGAAGGATATGCTATTACATGGATTAAGATTCGTGGCGTTGATCACGAGTTCTCCACCATCCCTGGAGTTATTGAGGATGTAACCGAGATTATTCTTAACCTTAAGCAGGTTCGCTTTAAGCGTATTGTAGATGGAGTTGATAGTGAGAAAGTGACCATCACCATAACCGGACAGAATGAATTTAAGGCAGGATACCTTTCAAACTTCCTGTCTAATTTCAAAGTTCTAAATCCTGAACTGGTTATATGCAAGATGGAGCCTGATGTAAAAATCGAGGTTGACATTCATATCAACAAGGGACGTGGATATGTTCCTGCCGAAGAAAATAAACCTGAAGATGGTGAGTTTGGAATAGTTCCTATTGATTCTATTCATACTCCTATCCGAAATGTTAAGTACTCGGTTGAAAACTACCGTGTAGAGCAGAAAACTGACTACGAAAAACTTCTTTTGGAAATTGTATCCGATGGTTCAATTCACCCAAAAGATGCTTTAAAGGAAGCCGCTAAAATTCTTATCTATCATTTTATGCTATTCTCCGACGAGAAGATAACACTCGAAACTGAGGATAAGTATGATTCAGAAGAATTTGATGAAGAAGTACTTCATATGCGTCAGATGCTAAAGCAAAAGTTAGTTGATCTGGATCTTTCGGTTCGTGCACTCAACTGCTTAAAAGCTGCCGATGTAGATACACTTGGCGAACTTGTTCGCTACAACAAAAACGATTTACTCAAGTTTAGGAACTTTGGTAAGAAATCGTTGACAGAGTTAGAGGATCTACTTGATAGTTTAAACCTATCATTCGGTATGGATATAACAAAGTATAAACTGGATAAGGATTAATTGCGATGAGACATAATAAAAAGTTTAATCACTTAGGAAGGAAAAGCGCTCACCGTAAAGCAATGCTTGCTAACATGGCTTCGAGTTTAATTATGCACAAGCGTATTTCAACTACCGTTGCTAAAGCAAAAGCTTTAAGAATGTATATAGAGCCTTTAATCACTAAAAGTAAGAATGATACTACCCATTCGCGTCGTACCGTTTTTAGCTACTTAAAGGATAAATATGCTGTAACTGAACTATTCCGTGAAGTTTCGCAAAAAGTAGCTAATCGTCCTGGTGGATACACTCGTATCCTAAAGACTGGTACTCGTCTTGGTGATAATGCCGATATGTGTATTATTGAGTTGGTTGATTTCAACACAACCTATGTGAAAGAAGAAGCAAAACCTGCAGCAAAGAAAACTCGTAGAGCAGGTACAAAAGCTAAAAAGGACGAAGTTAAAGCTACTGAGGCTCCAAAGGCTGTAGATAATACCGATGCTCCTGAAGCTAATGCTGAAACAAAAACTGATGAATAATCAGATAGTTTGTTTTTAGACATATAAAGAATGGGGATAGGCATAAGTGCTATATCCCTTTTTTTATCTAAATAATTCACCTTTAATTTAATTTATATGGGACAAATTGTAAGTATTCACGCACGCGAGATCCTCGATTCAAGAGGAAATCCTACTGTAGAGGTTGATGTATTGACAGAGAGTGGCTATTTTGGACGCGCTGCTGTTCCAAGTGGAGCATCAACTGGAGTTCATGAGGCTGTTGAACTACGTGATGGCGATAAAGGTCGTTATCTGGGTAAAGGTGTTCAGAAAGCTGTAAACAACGTTAACACCATAATTGCTGACGAGATTGTTGGAATGCATGTTCTAGATCAACAACTTATCGACGAGGCCATGATTAAACTTGATGGTACCGCAAATAAGGGAAATCTAGGTGCAAATGCAATGTTAGGTGTATCATTGGCTGTGGCTCATGCTGCTGCTCAAATGACTAACCAACCTCTTTACCGTTATGTTGGTGGTGTAAATGCACGCACTCTTCCTATTCCTATGATGAACATTATCAACGGAGGTTCTCATGCTGATAATAGTATCGATTTTCAGGAATTTATGATTATGCCTGTTGGTGCTGAAACTTTCACCGAGGCTATTAGAATGGGCGCAGAGGTTTTCCACAACCTACGTAGCGTGCTTAAGAAACAGGGTTACTCCACTAACGTTGGCGATGAAGGCGGTTTTGCTCCAAACCTAAAATCGAACGAAGAGGCTGTTCAGGTTATTCTTCAGGCTATTGAAAATGCTGGGTACAAACCAGGTGTTGATGTTTTCTTAGCTTTAGACCCAGCTTCATCGGAGTACTATATTCCAGAGGAAAAAGTTTATCATTTGCATAAATCAACTGGTGAGAAATTAACTCCTGCTCAAATGGTTGATTACTGGGCTAAATGGGTTGAAAAATATCCTATTATCTCGATTGAAGATGGTATGGCTGAAGATGATTGGGATGGTTGGAAGATGTTGACCGAGAGAATTGGTGAAAAGGTTCAACTAGTTGGTGATGATTTGTTTGTAACCAATGTTGATCGCTTGCAACAAGGTATCGACAAGGGCGTTGCAAATAGTATTTTGGTTAAAGTAAACCAAATTGGTACACTTACCGAAACTATCAATGCTGTTCGTTTAGCCGATATTCATTCAATGACCTCAATTATGAGTCACCGTTCTGGCGAAACTGAGGATACAACTATTGCTCACCTTGCAGTTGCTTTGAATACAGGATTAATTAAAACAGGTTCTGCATCGCGTTCCGATAGGATTGCTAAGTACAATCAGTTAATTCGTATCGAGGAAATGTTAGGAACTTCAGCAATTTACCTTGGTAAGAACTATAAGTACGTTAAGAAATAAACGATTTTATTGAACTTTTCGAAAGGCTCTGGTATTTTCCAGAGCCTTTTTTTATTTTTATCCCATATATTTCTGAACGCATCAGATGTCTGATACATCTAATACTTTACATATGGTCTACAAATCTCTTCACCATTTTATCGATACGCTTGAGACGAATAATGAGCTTATTCGAATAAAACATTATGTTGATCCGATTCTCGATATTGCAGAGATAACCGATCGTATGTCGAAACAGCAGGATGGGGGCAAGGCGTTGCTGTTCGAGAATACTGGAACTGATTTTCCAGTTCTTACAAATTCAATGGGATCGATCAAGCGGATGTGTTTAGCACTTGGTGTTGATGATTTGGAGGATATTCGTGATGAGATGAATTCTTTATTCAAAGAATTGGTTGGCCCAAAGGATGGTTTTTGGGAGAAGATGGGTGCTCTTCCTACACTAGGGAAAGTTGCTGGTTGGATGCCTTCGGTGTCGAGTAGTAAAGGGATTTGTCAGCAGGTCGTTCATATGAATCCAGATTTAGATTTGTTGCCAATATTGAAATGCTGGCCTTATGATGGCGGTCGTTTTGTAACTCTGCCAATGGTAAATACTAAGGATCCGAATACTGGAATCCGAAATATTGGCATGTATCGGATGCAGATATTCAATAGAACAGAGACTGGCATGCACTGGCATCAACATAAAGTAGGTGCGCGTCATTTTGCTGAGTATAAAAAAATGGGGACACGAATGCCTATTGCAGTAGCGTTGGGAGGCGATCCTGTGTATACTTATGCAGCAACAGCTCCAATGCCCGATAATTTCGATGAGTACTTACTTGCAGGTTTTCTTCGGAAAAAGAAGGTGAACTTGGTGAAATGTTTAACTGTGGATTTAGAGGTGCCGGCTGATGTTGATTTTGTAATCGAGGGTTATGTCGATCCATTGGAAGATTTGGCATGGGAAGGACCTTTTGGCGATCATACTGGTTTTTATTCTTTGGCCGATTGGTATCCTCGCTTCCATGTTACATGTATAACACACCGAAAGGATGCGGTTTATCCTGCAACAATAGTTGGAGTTCCGCCAATGGAGGATGCTTACATTGCCAAAGCAACCGAACGAATTTTTCTTGAACCAATAAGGATTGCAATGCTCCCGGAACTTAACGATATGAATTTGCCTTTTGAGGGTGTTGCGCATAATATTGCGCTTGTTCGAATCGAGAATGCATACCCAGGCCATGCCTACAAGGTAATGAATGCACTTTGGGGCGCAGGTCAAATGATGTTTAATAAAATACTGGTTGCTTTGCCTAGCAATATTGATGTTCATGATTCTGACCAGGTAATTGGTTGTATGCTAAACTCTGTCGATCCTAGTAATGATATTCATTTTGGTAGAGGACCGTTGGATGTGCTCGATCATTCCTCTAATTTAGCTGGAATGGGTTCGAAGTTATTCGTTGATGCAACAGGTCATGCCGATAATTTATGTATCTCGGTCAATTTAAGTATAGATGAAATATCCCGTGAAATTTCGAATGGTTTTCCAGAGGTGAAAGCATTTAATGTTCGGTTAATTCAAAAGGGATTTCCAGTTCTTTTTGTCTCGCTCGATAAGTCGAATGGTTTAAGCGTAAAAAAAACATTGGAGTTGATGTTCAATAATAGAGTGTTAGGGAAAATTTGGGTAATTTTTGCGTTAGATTTTGGCGATTCTGTTGACAATTTATCGCTGGCACTTTGGTTTATCTCTGGGAATTTGGATCCTTTACGCGATGTTTATTTCTTTAATGCTGCTGATGATGCGCGCAAGCGAATCGGTGTTGATGGTACTCGGAAGGCCTATAGTACGGATAATTTTAAGCGTGATTGGCCCAATGTGGTTATGATGGATAAAAACACTATTGATAAAGTTGATAACGCTTGGGAGTTGCTGGATATTGGCGATTTTGTAGCATCACCGTCTTTGGCTCTTCAATGTTTCCAAGTTGGTGATGAGCCTATTGCAAGACTTTGATCTCTGTTGGTGAAACCGCTAATTTTTTATATCTTAGCGATAATCATGAATTCATTTCTGGCTTTGAAAAGAAAACTTTTTTTGATAGCAACATTTGTACTTTGTGGATTAATTTCTTCAGAGGCTCAGGTTGTTAATGTTGACCTTTTTAATGCAGATAATGGATTGCCACAAACCAATGTGAATGCTGCAATTCAGGATTCTATCGGTTTTCTTTGGATTGGAACAGCGGATGGATTGTGCAGATATGATGGTTATCAGTTTGTAACCTATACAAATAATCCTCTCGATTCTTTTAGTATATGTAATAACTATATATACTCAATTGCCGACGATCGAAAAGGAAACTTATGGATTGGCACTCGGTATGGCTTGAGTCGATTCGAGAAGTCCTCCGGAAGGTTCATTAATTATTATGCCAGTAGTGAACCAAATTCTCTTTCGAGCAATGTAGTTTACAGTGTTTTTTGTGATAAACAGGGTTATGTTTGGGCTAAAACCCTCGAAGCACTTCATTGTTATAATCCTTCACAGAATAACTTTATAAGTTATCAGCATTATAACGATATTTTTAATTTGCCATCTGAAGTTGGAGGATTTCCAATTTATGAAGACTCACAATCCCGACTTTGGGTTGGTACCAAAGATGGCTTAATGCTTTTAGATAAGCAGTTGAGTGTGTTTAAAAAGTATAGTCACGATCCGTTAAACGTATTATCACTTAGCAGTAATCGAATAACTGCAATATTCGAAGATTCTAAGGGGCAGTTTTGGGTTGGAACCGATAATGGATTAAATCAATTTGATTTCCGAAATAATATTTTCCGAAAATATCATTCAAAAACTGATGATGTTAATTGCCTACTTAGTCGTGTAATCAGTTTTATTGGAGAGGATAAAGATGAGTCTTTATGGATTGGGTCGGATAATGGTTTCTGTAAAATTCATGCAGATGGAAGTGCCGAAACAATTCAAAATCTGGTTTACAATAACCAAAAAGTTAGTCCGAAGCATGTTTCTGTTGTTTTGCGAGATAAATCGAATGTGCTTTGGATTGGTTCACAAATAGGCTTGGTGAAATGGAATCCTTTCGAATCACGATTCGAGGGTTTCGGTAAAGATATTTATGGGAACGCACTTTTCTCAAATAATAATATTGTGTCAATTCTCGATGACAATGGAAATATTTGGCTTGGAACGCGTGGCGATGGATTACACCTGTTTAATCCGACAACAGGTAGTAATATTCGATTTTCGAAAGAAAAGCCTAGCGATGGAATTTCTAATGATTTTGTTAATTCCATTTTTAAAACTTCTAAAGGGGAATTACTTGTAGGCTCAAACGATGGTTTATTCTTGTATAAACCGAACATTAAAAAGTTTGTTGATTTTTTTGATTCAAAGGGCATTTATTGTGGCGATATTTTTAGCAACAACAGAATAAATTCCATTGTTGAAGATAAAAATGGTAATTTATGGATTGCAACTCGTGTGGGCTTGCATTTGGTGAAAGATAAAAATGTTGTGAGTTTTTACTCTCGTCGTAGAGATTCCCTTTCGCTTTCGAGCAACGAAGTGTTTGATGTTTTGGTTGATAGAAATGGAAATATTTGGGCTGCAACAAATAATGGATTAGATTGCATTGCTACAGATTTGTCCAAAGTTACGGTATTTCAGAGAACCCAAAAATATACAGGAATAGAGCTCATATCTAACGAGATTTTATGTTTGCATGAGGATAAGAATGGTTTTATTTGGATAGGAACAACCTCTGGGTTGCATCGTTATAACCGAGAAGCCAATACATTTAAACTTTATGCCGATCAGCAGAATCTACCAACAAAGATAATTAATGCCATAGAGGAGGATAGTTCAGGCCGTCTTTGGATTAGTACGAATAAGGGTCTTGTTATGTTGAACCCACTAACCGATATGGTACGCACCTATACCACCTCCGATGGATTGTTGAGCAACGAGTTTAATCCTGGGGCTAGTTATAAATCAGTTACAGGGAAAATGTATTTTGGATCATCTTCGGGATTTAATTTTTTTAGTCCCGATTCGATACCGATAAATATAAATGTCCCAAATGTTAGTATTACTCGAGTTGAAATTATTGGATCGCAGGGTGTGAGTGTTATATATCCAAATAATCTGGATAAGATAAAAGTTCCTCAGAATTTCAAAACTCTAACGATTGAGTTTTCTGCTTTAGATTTTAACTACCCTGAGAAAAATCTTTACCGCTATCAAATGTCTGGTTTAGATGATAAATGGATTGAGGCAGGTTACAAGCATTCTGCAACCTTTACGAACTTGTCGGAAGGGATGTACTACTTTAAAGTTATGGGGGCTAATAGTGATCAAATCTGGTGCGAAAGCCCAACTGTCCTTAAGGTTCAAATTCTTGCACCTTTCTGGCGATCGAAACTTGCGTTTTTTGCTTATATAACCTTGGTGTTTGGAATCATCATTTCATACTTATTTTATCGAAATAAAAATCTTAAACGCATTAACAATTTGCTTCAGGAGCGCGAGGTTGTCATGTTTGAACTTGAAAAACAGAAGGAAGAGTTAATGCTTAAGAATAAAAATATAACCGATAGCATTAACTATGCAAAACGTATTCAAGATGCAATTCTTCCTCCAATTGATTCGTTTAAAACATCGTTACCCGACTCTTTTATTTTGTTTATGCCCAAAGATATTGTAAGTGGCGATTTTTACTGGGTTAACGAAACTAAAAATAAAACATTTGTAGCGGTTGTCGATTGTACAGGGCATGGCGTTCCTGGTGCATTTATGTCGATTATAGGAATTGAACTTCTTCGAAATATAACGAATATTGAAGGTGTTGATGATGCTGCCGAAATTCTTAATAGGCTTAGTATTAGTATTCACGAAACATTCTCGGCTGGGGTGCTTGTTAACGAAGGTGGAATTAAGGTTAAGGACGGGATGGATGTGGCCTTTTGTGTGATAGATAAAGAGTACAATATTTTACAGTATTCGGGTGCATACAGCAATTTATACCTATTGCGCGATGGTAAAATAATTGAAGTTAAGGGAGATAGATATTCTGTTGGTATGGCTTCGGAGACAGGTCATCTACTATTTAGTAGCCATTATATTCCTATTCAGCCCGATGATATGATTTACATTTTTACCGATGGTTATGTCGACCAGTTTGGTGGTCCTGAAGGCAAAAAGTTCAAGTTTCGTAGATTCAGGCATTTGTTGTTGAATATCCATAAAATGCCTCTCGATGCTCAGCGAAAACATCTTTACGATAGTATTATGGAGTGGAAAGGCGAAGATGAACAGGTTGATGATATTCTTATCATAGGTATTCGCCCCGACTTAAGTTGTATGTTTTAGAGTTTTATATCGAAAGTTTAGTTATGTATTTAAAGTGTTTTTCTGTTTTTTTACTTGTCTCTCTTGTTTCGTTTCCTATATTTTCTCAAGATTCGGAAATTTTATTTCATCGTGTCGATAGTTGTAAAAGTGTTGGTGATACCTTCGGTGTTGCAAGGGCTTACTTTGGATTGGTAAAAAATTATGATTTGTTAGGAGATGATGAGAAATTGTCTCTTTCGCTTGACAGCGCATTAAGGTATGCTATGCTTTCAAAAAATAGAAAGGCATACATAAAGGTTCAAACCTATCAGGCTTCTTATATTAGCGATAAAGGTCGTCACGAAGAATCCATTGAAATGTACCGGAATATCTATAATGGATATTTAGAGATTGGCGATACTGCTAAAGCTGCCGATATGCTCATGAATATAGGCATGGAGTATAATAATATAGGAAGGTATTCCGATGCTTTGAATGAGGAATTGTCTGCTCTCAAAATGAGAGAAGATGTTGATGATTTATCAAATATTGCAAAGTATTATCAATTGATAGGAGAGGTTTATAAGCAGTTAGGCCAAAAGGATAAATGGCGCGAATTTTTCCAGAAAGCAGATTCGTTGGCTCGATCAAATGATTTGTATGCCAACTTTTTTACAAAAGTGGGCATTTTAAACGATTTGGGAGGATTTTACGAGAACGATAATGAATTGGATAAAGCCAAAGTTACATACGAGGAACTCTATATGCTTTGTGAAAAAGAACAGTATGTAAATGGCCAAATTGTGGCTCTTGGTAATTTGGTGCCTGTTTTAAAGAAGATGGGGCTTAAGCATGAGGCGTTGGCACAATCGCTGAAGGTATTATCTATTTCAGAGAAAACAGATCGCGCTTACCATATTATTTGTAACCTAAATTCTGTGGCGGAGCAATACTTGAATTTGAATAAAGCCGAAGTTGCGGTGCAATACTTTTTGAGGGCTGAGCAGATGGCTGCATCGAAAGAGTATCCCTTGGAACGTATGCAGAGTTGGAAAGGATTATGCAACGCTTATAAAAATACTGGGGATTATAGAAATGCTCTCAAGTATTTTGAACTGGAAACTGAGTTTAGCGATTCACTTAAAGGAGTCGAGGTGAAGAAGAATGTTGCGGAGTTGGAGACTCGTTATCAAACAGAGAAGAAAGAGCAGCAGATACGAGAACTTTCGTTACAAAGCGAACTTAGCAGAAAAAAAGTTCGAACCTTAATTGGCTTTGTGGTTGTATCAATCTTACTAATTATTCTTTTGATTTATATTATTAGTATTCGTAAGAAAGCGATTGATCAGCAGAAGGAATTAATTGCAAAGCAACGCGAGGTGGCGCATCTGAATCAGGAGAAACTTCGGATGGAGATTGATCAAAAGAATCGGGAATTGTCATCGTTGGCGCTACAAATGGCGTGTAAAAGCGAGTTGGTAAATGAGTTGAAAGGAACGATAGATTCAGGTCTTGACTCGGTTTCAATGAGTCGAATTGTTCGTGTAATAGAGAATGAATTTAATAGTAGTTCCGATTGGGAGGCATTTCGACTTAGGTTCGAAGAAGTGCATCCCTCTTTTTTTAAATCAATTAAAACACTGTTTCCCGATCTTACCCAAGGTGAATTGAAGTTGTGTGCTTTGTTGCAGTTAAACCTTACATCAAAGGAAATTGCAAGTATCAACAATATTACAGTGGCCGCTGTCGATAAAAGTCGAAACCGTCTTCGAAAGAAGTTAAATTTATCTCCCGATGAATCGTTGAATGAATTTTTGGGTAAATTTTAATTCGAAAATTTACATTGTCATAGTTTTGTCATACCTGTAAATTCTCTATTTGTCAGGAGGTTCATGTTTATTTGCGAGAAAATTCATCTCTCGTAAAATGTCTCCAACAAGATCGTTTTTTTTATTCTGTATTCTCATTTCAGTGATTGGTTGTGTTTCCAAAAAGCATGACTCCTTTAATGCTTTTGATTTTCGTTCGGCAAAGGCAACCATGGTGTCGTATGGGAAATCTTTTGGAACTTTTCGTAATTCTACTACAACTCTCTGGATCGATAGTTATGGAGAGGAAATATCAATTATTCGACAGTCAATTCGCGATTACTCTCCATTGGGATTGTCGGTTTTGGAAAAAAATAATACGCTTGATATTATTAAGGGAGATAGTCTTTTCTCAATAAACTTATCGAATCAATCGGGTGTTGTTAGGAGCCTTGGTCTAGGTGCCGATTCTCTTTATTTGTCAAATTTGAGTTTCCCAATACTTGGTAAGGATTTATGCAGGTCGGGGAAGTGTATTGGTTCCGATTCTGTTTTGATGCGACCCTGTAAAGTGTATTCTCTTCTTGATAGAAAGGTCTGGCTTTACAAAGGGTTAATTCTTAAAACAGAACGAAAACTACTAGGCGAGACCTATACCGAGTTAGTTACTTCGTTGGAGGAGAATTGTGATGTTGATCCTGCTGTTTTTGCAATACCGCTTAATGTCGATTTTCATAATAACAATAATAAATACCAAACTAAATCAATTAAGAAATGAAACGATTTTTATTTTTTGGACTATTGATGTCCCTTGTTTTTGTGGGGTGCGAAAAGGATGAAACAGAAGAGCCAGAGGTACCCTATACCCATCAATCCGAAACAATAACAAAAGATACTGTTTGGAAGGCGGTAAATAATCCACATTTAATTAAGAGTTATGTGAAAGTTAGCAGTGGAACGCTAACCGTTGAACCTGGTGTGATTGTGAAGTTTGAAACGGGAGGTTACCTTGAGATTGGTGGAACTAATGCCAAACTGTTGGCGATTGGAACATCGGACAAGCCTATTCTGTTTACGAGTAATTCTACTTCGCCACAAGTAGGTGATTGGAGAGACATTGTTTTTAAGCAAGGAGCCATTGATTCTAGGTTAGAGCATTGTAAGGTGGAATATGGCGGAAATAGTACCTCCTCGGGCATGATCGATATAAATAGTAACGCTTTGGTTTCGATGAATAGTTGTGAATTGTCGAATTCCCTCTATTTTCCAATAGTGGCCGACGATGGTAATGGTTTTGTTTCGTTCACAAACAATACAATTACGAGTACAACCACTCATGCAATGGAACTACATGGCCGAAATATTGGCAGTATTGGCGATGGAAATATCTTTAACATACCTGAAAACTATGGTATTTTGGTTACCGATAATGGCGCAGGATATGTTTACATTACCGAATCGGCGTCGTGGCGAAAGGTGAATGTTCCATATTTCTTGGAGAAGGAGGCTATTGTTAAAGGCGGAGCAACATTAACCATTGAGGCCGGAAATACTATTAGGTTTATGGCTGGCAAAGGTATTAGGGTTGGGTATAATAGCGAGAATGGATCTCTTGTTGCTAAAGGAACTGAGGCCGATTCAATCTATTTTACTTCGGCAAGTGCATCACCTCAGGTAGGCGATTGGAAATCGCTTGATTTTGAGAATGGGGCGATAAATTGCGAGTTGCAGTATTGTAGCATTAGTTATGGTGGTGCGTCAACATCTTTAGGAATGATAAATGTTCAAGGAGCGGCTTTACTTAGTGTGAAGAACAGCAAAATAAGCAATGCTAAGTATATTGCAGTTGAAGCCGAAAGCGATGGTAATGGATTCGTTGAATTTCAGGATAATAAACTGTATGGTGTCGATGGGCAGCATTTGATGGCTGTAAAAGGATTTCATGTTGGTGATATCGGTGTTGGTAATGTTTTTTATGCTGCCGATAATTATGGTATTTTAATTACAGGCGGAGGTACTGGTTATGCCTATGTTGATGCTGATGATTACTGGAGAAGCCATAATGTTCCATATTTTGTAGAAGATGATATCTATATTAGAAAAGAGGCTGCCATTACGATTCAAGAAGGTGCTGAGTTCCGATTTTATAGTGGAACAAAATTATTGGTGGGCACTTCTAGCAATGGAAGTGGAAAACTAATTGCTCGTGGAACATCCGAAAAACCAATTGTATTTACTTCTGCAAATGCAACTCCTCAAAAGGGCGATTGGAGAGGTATTGAGTTTAGCTCTTATACACTTGCTGGGAGTGAATTGTCGTATTGCAATGTAAGTTATGCTGGCTCCTCTAAAGCAAATGTTGATATCTACAGATGTGGCGATGGAAATCCAACAATCGAGAATTGTACAATCTCCAATTCTAAAACATGGGGTGTCTATAAGCGGAAGTCAAGCGCTGGCTATGCAGTTCCAATTTTATCCAATAATACATTTGTCGATAATACCTCTGGCGATACAGGTGAGGATAGTTAATTGTAGCTGGCATCATTAGGAACTCTAATGATGCTTAGTCTTATAATATAAAATCTATGATATGAAAAAGAAATCAAGAATTAGTCTGTTGTTAGTAAGTCTGCTTTTAGCTATTGTGACTCAGGGTGCGGTAATAAATGTACCTGCCGATTATAGCACAATACAATTGGCAATTGATGCCGCTCAGAGTGGCGATACTATTGTTCTTGCAAATGGAACTTATGTCGAGAATTTGTCTCTTTCAAATAAAAGCCTAGTCATTGCCTCGCAGTTTATATATAGTCGAAATCCGGCTGATGTAGATGCAACTATTATCAAGAATGGAGCGCAGCCAACAGAGTCAAAGTCTATACTCTATGTTTCAGGCCTTAGAACCTATAGGCTGGAACTTGTCGGTTTAACAATAAGCGATGGCGTAAATTCACGCGCTTTATATGTTTCTGGTTATAGTACATTGGTGTCTAATGTCAAATTTAGTAATAACAGTGCGGGTGCAATTCATGTTTGGGATGGCGATGCTAGAATTGCTAGTTGCATTTTTACTAATAATGACAATACTATGGATAGTGGTGGTGCTGTTTATCTACAGATGAGCAATGAGGATCGAAATATTCAGGTTGATAGTTGTGTTTTTAGTAACAATTCTACACCAGGGAATGGCGGTGCAATTTATTCAACTGTGTACAAAAGTAAATTGAGAATTATTGGAAATACGATTTTCGAGAATAGCGCAAATCGAGGTGGAGCAATTTCTCTATCGTTAGGAACATTGCCCGATGTTCTCGTCTCTCGCAATGTAATGTACGGAAATGTAGCAACTGTTGAGGGCGGTGCTGTTTATGTATCGGGTCGAAGTTCTCGTTTTGTCAATAATACAATTGTGAATAATAGATTATCGACACATGGCGATTCCTACAAAGGTGGTGCGATGTATTTTAAGGCTACAAATTCATATACCTATGTAACGCTTATCAATAATATTATTAAGGCTAATACTTTTATTGCTGCCGATAAAGAGGTTTATCTTAACTTTTCTGATGCTGCAACCAATAGTGCTGCTCGAATTAGTTATTGCAATATTACCGAAAATGCCGACGATTATAGTAGCGCCAATGCCAATGCTACTGTTGAGTTCCTCGATGGAAATATTACGTCTGATCCTCTGTTTATTGATGTTCAGAGTAACGACTTTAGTCTTCAGCAAAATTCACCATGTATTGATGCTGGCGCACCCGATGTGTTAGGCGATGGCTCAAACTGGCAAACCGATCCTGAGGATCAAGACCCTGACGGTACACGGTTGGATATTGGAGCCATTCCGTATATCGACGATACACCAACATTTATGGCAGATTTCTCCTTTACACAGATTGATACATTTGCACCATCTGAGGTTCTGTTTAATGATATGTCGAAGGTAATCAATTCGCCAGCAATTACTTCTTGGAGTTGGGATTTTGGCGATGGCACAAGCTCTACAGAGGAGAATCCAATGCATTGTTATTCTGATGCTGGAACCTATAATGTATCGCTTACTATTAGCAATGGCGCTAATACCGATACAAAAGTGGTTAGCGAGGCCATAACCGTTTTAGGTGTCGAGGATGGTTACTATACTCAGTTAATAAATCTACCAATGGAGCAAACTCTTGTTGCTGGACAGTTAACTGGTTACTCCGAAAATAATGTTCCTTTTACTATAGCAAAAGCTATATATCCGAACTTTACCGAATTAGATGGAGATCCTGTATATTCTAGTAATGGAGATGAATATTGGGGACATCAAGCCCGATTTGAGTTTGATCTAACATCGATAGATGGCGAGATTGTTGAAGTTGCCGCAGAGGTTGCCGATAATAATGGTGGAACTATGCTTGTGATTTATTCCGAATCTACTGCTATCTACAGTAATCAGGTCGGATGTGCCGATCCAAATTATTGTTCAAAATTTCAGTGGTTTAGCTTTAAGCCAGAAAGTAGTCAGCAACCAACAAAAGTTGTTTTTTCATCGTTTGAGGGTGGCATTTCAACTTTGCGAATAAAAGTTAAGAAGCCCAAATTGTCGCCATCTCTCGATATTTCTGTTTATGCAGCAACTTGTAATCAGTACTTTTTCTCACCTATTATAGAGAATGCTCCTTTGGGCAATTTAAAGTACCAATGGTTTTTGGATGGAAGTAGTGCAATGGAAGATGCGTCTTACTTCGGCACATTCGATGCAGGAGAACATGAGGTTTGTTTAAAGGTATTTGTTGATGATAGTAGCATCCCATTTGTCGAGAAATGTGTCAATTTTAAGGCTGAAACGATTTCAACTTCTCTGATTTATACCTACTATCCTGTTGAGAAACGAGTTGAGATGGCTGGAAGGGTAACATCTTCGGACAGTGTAAATTATCATTGGACTTATGGCGATGGGGAATATGGCGATGGCAGTTTATCTGTAGAGCATACTTATACTAACAACGGAACATACTATCCAACATTTGTTGCTACTTCAATTAATAATAATGGGTGTTTTGCAAATAGTTCAGTTGAGATTGTTGTGTCCGATGTTTCTGCAACAGGCGAGTGTGAAAATAATCGAATAGAAGGGGTGTTTGATACCCAGCTCGCCTCTGTTAATTTAAATGATTTTGAGGTTGAATTGTATAAAATAGAAGAAGCAAGTTTGCCCTTTCTTTGGTCAGCATCTTCAATAAATCCTAACAACGGTCAGTTTATATTCGAGAATATACCATCGGGTAACTATTGCTTGCGCGGAATAGTAAATAACCCAGAGAGTTATCCATCTTTACTTATTGGGTATTTTAATGAGTTGATGAATCGGGTAGTTACTTGGCAGCAGGCTTCGCCAATTGTGTTGACATGCCATACTTCAGCAAATCTCGATTTGAGTATGGCTGCTATTAGCGCTATTTTATCCGGTGGAAATGCTTCAATTTCGGGCTTAATAGTTTATGGAGATTCTGAATCGGAAGGTGTTAAATACTCCACAGGTGTTAATGATCAAAATCCTTGTAAAGGTGCAACTATCATGCTTATGAATCAAAATGATGATGTACTGTCTGTGACTTATAGTTCTGATGGGGGAGGCTATCGTTTTTCTGAATTACCTAGCGGTAACTATAAATTACTTGTCGATATAGTTGGCTTAAATCAATCTACTACGCACGAGTTTACAATTACTTCGGGCAATGAAACATATAGTAACCTGAATTTTATAGTAGATACGTTAGATCTTTTAATTACTGCAACAACTAGTACTGTCGATGTCAATGTAGACAAGATGGAGAGTAACACAATAAAGGTTTTTCCCAATCCTTTTGTCGATAATACGATGGTGAGTTTTGTTTCTTCTAATGATCAAAACGGGCAATTGTGGATTTATTCTGCTACGGGTGTTGAGATGTATCATAGAAGTATTCATGTTGTAGAAGGTGTGAATAGTATTCCAATTAGCATTCGAAAGAGTGGGGTTTATATTTTGAAAATTCAGATTGACAAGAGCCTTTACCGTTTAAAGGTGATTCGGTATTAGCATGAACTAGTTAAATACGGCAAGGTCAACTATTATTTAGTCGACCTTGTTTGTTGTTTGAGTTATTTCTTTGTTAATTAGTTCGAATTGGTAAGATTATCACAATTTTACAGGCTATATTTGTAAAATGTAAATCGTTTTATTCGAGAACTATGACTCAGAAATGGACTTGGATTTTTTCGTTTTTATTAATGTCATTCGCTACTTATGGCCAATCTGTTAGTCTTGTTCTTAGTGGAGGGGGGGCAAAGGGATTAGCTCATATCGGAGTTATTAAGGCATTGGAGGAAAATGAAATTCCTATAAGTAATATTTCTGGAACCTCTATGGGAGCCATAATTGGGGGGCTATATGCTATGGGATATACTCCCGATGAAATGGTTGAGTTATTCAAGTCGAGAGACTTTAATAATTGGAGTCAGGGGAAAATTGATAATGATTTAAGGTACAATATCAATGATTTTACATGGACCGATGCCGAGAATTTAAGCATAGGACTGACAGCCGATAAAAAGGGGATAAAGCCCAAGTTGATTTCAAGTTTTGTTCCAACTGTTGGAATGGATGTGGCTTTTGACGAACTCTTTGCACAGGGAAATGCGGTGGCGAATGGCGATTTTGATAAACTTTTTGTTCCATTTCGGTGCAATGCCTCTGATATTGTATCAAAAGAAATGGTTTATTTCAAAAGAGGCGATTTAGGTGAGGCCATTCGTACTTCAATGTCGTTTCCAATGTATTTCAAGCCGATTTATGTCGATTCTGTGCTCCTTTTTGATGGAGGTATTTACAATAATTTTCTTTGGAGAGAGGCTGTCCATGATTTCCATCCTGATTTTATTATTGGATGTAAGGTTGCTTCTAATAGCGGAAAACCCGACGATGAGGATCCTCTGTTGCAGGTGGAATCAATGATAGTGGGATTAACGGATTATGATGTTCCAGATTCTCTTGGATTGGTTATCGACATTCCATTCTCGGATGTTGATCTTCTCGATTTTGATAAAGTTGATGAGATCTCGGATGCAGGATATAAGGCTGCACTGGCAGTTATTCCGAAACTAAAAAGTAGAATAGTTCAAAAGGTTTCGTTGGATGAAGTTAATAGTAAACGTGTAGAATTTCGTTCTAAGTTTCCTTCATTGAATATCAAGCGAATAACTTTTGATGGATTGAATGATAGACAGCAGTGCTATGTGAATAATGTGATTCTTGGTAAAAAAGAGTTTGTTGCTTTTGATAAGTTTAAGAAAGATTACTATAGGTTGATGTCCGATAGGGTTTTTGTTCGGCTTTATCCTAAGTTAGAGTATAACCAAAATGAAGGTGTTTTTGATGTGAACATTAATGCGAAGTTGAAACGCTCTATTGATATAGGTGCAGGTTTAAGCCTTTCGTCCGATGTCGGGAACGAGGGTTTCTTCTCGGGTAATTACTCTTGGCTTACACGAACATCCAATACCCTTTATGGGAATATTTACTTTGGAAAGTTTTACAGTAGCGGTAGACTCACATTTTTAAAGTCATCACCTACACGAACTCCCGTTTCTGTTATAACACAGGTGGTTGTGAATCGTTTCGATTATCATAGCAGTAACTCGATTCCTTTCTTTGAGGATACTAAGCCTGCATATATAATTCAGTCGGAATTTTTCGGAAGTATTGGCCTGAGACTTAGCAATACCAGTGCGTCTAACTATTCTTTAATGTTCTCTGTAGGAGAAAAGGATGATGATTACTATCAGGTCGATAATTATTACTCTTACGATACGCCCGATAAAACAAAGTTCCAATTTATGAAGGGAACCCTTCGGTTCGAGAAAATTACGCTGAATAGCAAACAGTTTGCAACGCGAGGTCGGAACCAAGTTATTGCATTGTCTGTTTATTCAGGCCAAGAGAAACACATTCCTGGCAGTACTGCAGCAACGGCGCTCGAAACCACAAAGAACCATTTCTTTTATACCGCGTATGCTCATAATGAGAGTTATCATCGAATACTTGGCCGTAGATTCTGGATTGGATTCCGTGCCGATGGCTACTGGTCAAATCAGTCGTTCTTTAATAATTATCATGCTACTATCTTAGCCTTAAATCAGTATATTCCATCACCACATTCAACTACTCTTTATTTTCAGAATTATAGAACAACTCAGTACTTTGCATTGGGAATGATTCCGTTGGTTGGTATAACCAAGAATATTCATTTACGATTGGAGGCATACTACTTTCAGCCCATAAAGGTAATTAATGCTGATGCTGATAATAAACCATATTATGGAAAAGAGTTTGCTAATAAATGGTTGATTGGCACTGCTTCGTTAGTTTATACAACACCCATTGGCCCAGTTGCTGCGACTGTAGCATATTACCCATCTAATGGGGGGAAGGAATTGTACTACACTATTAATTTTGGATTCTCGTTGTTTAATCCAAAGGTTTACGATAACTAGAAAAGCGTAATGAATTTATTTGAGTAAGTTTCTCATTTTCTGAATAAGAACCTCTATTTGGAACGGTTTGCTGATATAATCATCCATTCCTGCCGCTAAACATTCTTCTCTATCACCGAGTAATGCATTGGCTGTAATTGCTATAATTGGCGTATGCGAGTTGGTACTCGATTCAATTTCTCTAATCTTTTTGGTTGTGACATATCCATTCATAATGGGCATCTGAATGTCCATTAGAATAATATCGTATTTACTTGTGCCAAATTTATCTAAAGCTTCCTTTCCATTGTTGGCAACTTCTATGTTCTTAACTATTTTCTTTAAGCTAAGAATAACTATTTTTTGGTTGATGAGGTTATCCTCTACAAGCAGTACACTTGCATTGCCTATATCGATGCTTGTTTTGATTGGTTCTTTCTCAATGGCTTTTGTAGCAATGGTAGGTTCCTTAAGTTCTGACTTTTCTTCTGTTTTTTCCTTGATTACAGGTTCTTTTAGTTCCGATGGAATAACCTGAATTTTATAATTGAAGTTAATTGCTGCGTCGTCGGAGGAAAGTTTAACATTCAATTTGCCACCGTTGCTTTGCACTAATTTCTTTGTAATGTTTAAATCAAGCAAATCGATGTAGAATTGATTGCTTGCCGAGGATAGAGTATTACCACCAATTATTGATTGAGTATAGCCATCGCTCTGAGGAAGAAGTAAAGGATTATTGCTTCTTATCTCAAAAAATAGTTCTAGCGAATTTGCAGCCTGACTCACTAAATTTACTTTGATCTCGACACTGACCTTATTGCTACTTTTGTTCTTAATGATATTCTCAATTATATTCAAGAATATCTGTTTGAGCTTAACTGGATCGCCAAGTAAATTTTTTGGAAGATTCTCATCAATTTTTACGCTGAAACTAACTGATTGTGACTGAGTTGCAAATAGTTTGATAGTATTATTGATGGTGTTGCCCAAATTAAAACTTATATTGAAATCGGCTTGAGATTGAATGTCTCCACTCGAAATTTCAACCATGTTGTTAAGGACATTTACTAGGTTGTTTGTCGACGCCTGTATTGTGTCAATCATATCCTTATATTTTTCGTCCAAATTGGCACTCGAAAGAATGTTGGATATGATCATTACATTATTTAGTGGAGTTCTGATTTGATGAGATAATTTACCAAGGTATTCCTCTCTTAGCTTGTTTTCATTTTTCTGCTCTAGCAACAGACGTTCTGTCTCTTGAATTCTCCTAATCTTATAAAAATGAAGGAGAGAAATAGCAAACAGCATAATGGTGTATAAGGAAATAATCAGTATTTTAATTAAAGGTTCAATCAATTTTGCATTGTTATTATTTGCAGGAACAAAAAGGACAATGGTTAACAATACTCCAAAAACAATGGAAGAAATATTCCCCTTAGAGTACTCGAAGGATACAATTGATAGTAGGGGAAATAGCAATGCTGCTAAAACTATTATATGTCCTAAATTGCCAAATATTAGTGCAGAAAGGATTGCTAAGCCAAATACATAAGCACTAGCGGGACCGTAAATCTTTAATTGATTTCTAAAAAATACAACGGAAAGCAATGCTGATAGTAAAATAAATGTAGAGGAAAGTATCGAACCGCTTATAAAATCAGACTTTATGAAAGATGCTAAACTGATAATCAACAAAAGAAATATAATCGCTAGGGTTGCAATGCTAAACTGAACAAGTTTATCCGCCGTGTCTTTTGATGTGCTATTGCCTATTTTGAAAGAGCAAAAGTCTATTAGAAAGTTGGCTATTTTCATACCGAAAAATAATTTGTAATGCTTCAATAATCTGCCTTTGTATGAAAATCTGTGTTTTATTCGTGATCAATGCTGTTTGTAATATATAGATTAATAATATATTATGAAACGTTGATGCTTTGTCTGAATAAAAACTGCGTACAGATTACAACCAAAGATAACATAAAAAACTTAATATCGTTTTTTTTGTTTCAAATTTATCAATGAGAAGAGGCTAAAATTATGGACAATTCAACGATGCGTCTTAATTCTGAAGTTGTTACGCTAACCAAATCTTATTTGCAACATTAATAATGGCTAATATTCCTAACAGAAGAATTACGGCTCCAGCAATTTTGTTGATCCACCAAAGTTGCTTAAGTCTAAATTTGTGTCGAAATAGATTTACCAATGATGTTAATGTATACCACCAAAGGCTACCTCCAAGAAAAACACCAACTAGGGCAAGCGAGGACTGGCCAAAGCTTTGGCTGTGATGTACAATTCCTGCCGCTGCAAATATTGCTACAAAAAAGAATATTGCAAGTGGATTTGTTCCGGTGAGTAGTAATACAGAAACGAAATCTTCAAATAGTTTATTTTTTTTCCGTTTATGCCGTTTTAGTTGTGAAACGGGATTGGTGTAAAAGGTTTTAAGTCCGAGTAAAATAACAATTATACCGCCGATAAACTCAATAATAAGTTGCCTTTCTTCAATAAAACTAATTATGTACGTAAGGCTAAATCCAGCAATTGCGGCAAAAATAGTGTCGGCTGTGGCTGCTCCCAAGCCAGAAATGAAGCCGCTGGGTCGGCCTTTATTTATGGTTCGTTGAATACAGATTACACCAATAGGACCAAGAGGAATTGACGCAATTAAACCTATAATTATACCTTTAATTAGCAGGGATAATATCATTTTTATTGTTGAAATTCAAAATTAGTTGGCAAATATACAAAATATCATTTTAACAGCATATCTAAAAAAATGACCATTAGCTATTATTAATGTTGATAAATTTTAAATTGTTTTAAATTCATAATCCTTATTTTCTGATTCAGGTAGTTTTAAATAATATTTCATTTTAACTCAGTTTATTTATGATTCTTAAATATAACTTAGTTGATGTTGCTTCCCGTTTTCGAAAGTTTAGTTGAAAATTATTGTTCGAATTTAGGTTTTAGCTTGAAATAATAATTTTTTGCTTAAAAATAGTTTTTTAGGTAAATTCTGGATGAGCAAATAAGGTTATCTTTACACTTAAATTTATTTCAATGATTTAAACTGTTGAATAAATGCAGCTGTAGGTCTTTTTATGCCATTAGTTTGATTGTGATTTATTTAGGTTATGATAAAATTCTTTAGTAAACCATTGTTTTTAAGTATCCTTAGTGGATTGTTTTTGGCGTTATCGTGGTACGAATGTCTTCCTAGTATTACAGTGTTTTTTGGATTTGTACCGTTGTTTTTAGCGATTGATAAAATGTTTGAGCATGGAGATGGTTTCTGGCGGATTTTACGCTTCTCTTTCATTGCTTTTTTTGTCTGGAGTTTAGCATCAACTTGGTGGATATATAAGGCAACGTTTGGGGGCGCAGTGGTTGAGTTTGCTATAACTGCGTTTCTTATGACATTGGTAATTGCAGGATACTATTTCATAAGAAAGTATGCTGGGAAAACTTTGGGGATGTTTGGTTTTATAACATTATGGATTACTTATGAGCAGTTTTTTCATAATTCTGAGATTGCTTGGCCTTGGTTAACCTTAGGAAATAGTTTGGGAAATCATGCTTGGCTAATTCAGTGGTACGATTATACCGGAGTTTTAGGAGGATCTCTTTGGATATTAGCAGTTAATTTTTTTGTTAGCGGTTTGGTGAATTCTTGGCGACAAAGAATTTATGGTAGAATTTACTGGTATGTGATTGATTTGTTGATTCTGGTTATACTTCCTATCTCTATTTCGCTCTATAAGTATACTAAGTATTCCGAGACAAAGAATCCCGCAAGTGTTGTCGTTGTTCAGCCCAATATCGATCCTTACAACGAGAAATTTAAAGGGCTTACCAATGAGCAACAGCAGGATATAATGCTCAATTTAGCCAATCAATATGTCGATAGCACTACCGATTATGTTGTTTGTCCTGAGTCTGCCATTGATGATCGGCTATGGGAGGATAAGTTGAGTAGGAATAGAAGTATTCTTAGAATTGAAAATTTTGTAAAGTCGAATCCTCGTGTAATGTGGATTACGGGGATAATATCGATGAAGTTATTTATGCCTGATGACACAATTCCTCCTACTGCACGAAAACTTTCGGGGAAAAGTGGAAAGTATGTAAATACATATAATACTGCGCTTCAGGTTGATTCTTCGTTAGTTTTTCAGATATATCATAAGTCGAAACTGGTTGTCGGTGTCGAAATGATGCCGTATCCTGAGTACTTGAAATATTTAGAGAAGTTCTCAATCGATTTGGGTGGATTTGTTGGTGGTTTTGGTACTCAACCCGATAGGGGCGTTTTTAAATCTCCCGATGAGCGATTTGGCGTTGGTCCAATAATATGCTACGAGTCTGTTTTTGGTGAATATGTTTCTGACTATGTGAAGAATGGTGCGAATCTTCTATTTGTAATTACTAACGATGGTTGGTGGGGCGATACGCCTGGCTATGTTCAGCATTTGTCTTATTCTCGTATTCGTGCAATTGAAATGCGCCGTTCCATAGCTCGTTCTGCCAATACAGGTATATCTGCATTAATTAATCAGCGTGGCGATGTAATCGATTCGTTGGGATGGTGGAAACGAGGTGCAGTAAAAGGAACAATTAATGCCAATGACAATTTGACCTACTATGCAAAAAATGGTGATTATATTGGTCGGTTATCAACATTCCTTGCAGTGCTGGCGTTTGCAGTTGCTTTATCGAAGTATTTAAGAAGAGATAAGACCGCATCTTCTATTGATTAAATGTTTGGCTTATGGCTGCTGATGTTAAAAGGATGATTGCTGATTTACTCGATTTTTATGATTTCAGCAATAAGGTTGTATTGTCGGTCGGAGCAGGAGGTGGCCAGTTTATCGAGTATGGTAGGGTTGCCAAGCAGGTTATTGCTATCGATAACGATAAAGATGCTTTAGCAAGGCTTGATGCAAATCTGCGGTTATCGAGCTTGAGCAATAAATTTACGCTTATAAATTCCGATTTTTATGCAGTAAATGAGCGGGCTGATGTTGTTATGTTCGAGTTTTGTCTTCACGAGATGAGTGATGCAGAGTTAGCCATACAGCATGCAAGAATAATGGCTCCTGAAATTCTTGTAACCGATCATTGGCCAAAATCTGAGTGGGCATATGTTGTTGATGAGGAAGAAAAGGTGATTAAGAGTTGGGCTGCCTTAAGAAAATTCAATTTAAAAAATGTTCAGCAATACGATTCGGTTCAGTTCTTTCATACTTACGATGAACTCTTCCAAAAAGTAAAGGTTCAGGGCGAACAATCTATCCGTCGAATAAGTAAGTATAAGGGCTTAGTAAATTTTACCATACCTATGTCCTACGGTTTTGCCTGTATTTAGGATTCATTTATCATTCTGAAGGCGTTATTCTATCTGAGGTTTATGCTTTAGATGGTGGCCTATGTTATGCCCTTTAAAAAAAATATTTATTATAATTATAAAAATAGTTGTATAACTATAAAAATAGTTATAGATTTGTTGCATGGAAAATAAAGAACTAACAAAAGCCGAAGAACAAGTAATGCAATACCTTTGGAAGGTAGAAAAAGGTTTTCTGAAAGATATTGTAGATCAATTCCCAGTCCCTAAACCTGCATACACAACTGTATCAACCGTTATAAGGGTTCTGGTCAAAAAAGGATTTATAGGCTACAATACTTACGGGAAAGTTAACGAGTACTATCCGTTAGTTTCCAAAGCTGACTATTTTCAGAGCCATGTCAAATCGATTATAACAAACTTTTTTCATGGTTCAGCCTCTGAGTTTGCCTTGTTTTTTGCAAACGATCAGTTGGATATCTCTGAACTGGAGGAAATCCAGAAAATGATTGAAGATAAAATTCAGAAAATTAAGACCAAAAAATAACTTATGCCTGCCTACTTACCGTATATTTTAAAGGCGAATATTTGTATAATCACCTTTTACGTATTCTATTTTTTTGTACTTCGAAATAGTACTTTTTTTAAGTTGAACAGGCTATTTTTGATTTTGGGGTTAATTGCTTCAGTTTTAATTCCCGTTCTTAGAATTCCAAATTATATGGGATCGAGCAGTGTTAGATTCTTACAATCTATTGATACATCCTTTGCTGAACCCGATTTTGATTTATTTCAACCCAAAAATTTACCAGATAATGTAGTAAGTATTGATTTATCGGCAATTTTGTTAGTGATTTATGTTATAGGATTTTCCATATTGTTCATTAGGCTTTTGTATTCCAATTTTCGAGTTATTAAACTGGCACGCAATGCTGAAACGGTTTTCTTTGATTCTTATAGAATTGTAAGAGTAGAATCAATTGCACCCTTTTCTTTTTTCAACGTGATTTTTTTGCCAAAGACCGATGTTAGTCCATTGATAGTTGAGCATGAAATTGCACATGTAAAGCAGTATCATTGGATCGATTTAATGTTGATCGAAATTATATCCACATTACTTTGGTTTAATCCGTTTTTAGTGCTTTATAAAAGGGCTCTAAGACTTCAGCATGAGTATCTTGCAGATAGTAGTGTTCTTATGTACGATAACTGTCTTGAAAGTTATCTGAGACATATGCTTATGCAGGTGAAAATGATAAGTACGGGTGGGCTTGTTAGCCAGTTTTATTGTAAAACAATTAAAAAACGAATTCTTATGATAACTAAAAATAAAACATCGGTGAAGTATTTAGGCGTTTACTTTCTTACTTTACCACTATTGGCTCTACTTCTGTTGTCGTTTACCAATCGGGTTGATAAATCCGGATTAATTCCGAAAATGAGCGTCGTATCAATCGATTCGGAAAATACTCCTTCGCTTTATCCTGTTGATATAAAAAAGGCAAAGTTGAGCAGTGGGTATGGCGAATGGACAAATCCTCTTACTAAGAAAAAGGGATTTCATTATGGAATTGATATTGCGGCTAAAGAGGGTACCGAGATTTATTCTACAGCCAATGGCGTTGTTGTTGAGGCAACCCTCGATACCAAACAACAGAAGGGGAACTACATAGTTATTAAGCATAACGATATGTATTCAACTTTTTACTCTCATCTGAAAAGCATCTCAGTGAAAGTGGGTGATTTTGTGAAATCTGGACAAGTGATTGGATATGTAGGGAATACCGGAGTGTCAACAGGGCCTCATTTGCATTACGAGGTGCATAAGAACGGAGAACGTGTAAACCCTAAGGATTATTTGCCAAAATAGATTTTCAGTAAATAGGGTATGCATTGCATACCCTATCTTTAGTTGAATGCCTGTTGGTTGAGTCAGGTTTTATTTTTGCATTGCAGTGTAATTGAGCAAACATCGATTTTTAAATTTCAATTTACAGCCCCATTTTTCATATAAAGAAACCATGAGTTCTTCCTTGAGATTTTAATAATCGTCTATTTTTATATGATTTGTTGATAGTTCTGTGTTACTTTACAGTCTGAAAATAAATAAACTAATATCGATGAAGAGATTACTTATTATTCTTATTGTATTGTTACCGTTTGTAGTAAGCGCACAGAACGAGGAAGAAAACCCAATAACAATTGGAATTAATGCAGGTTACGATAATAATATCAATGCTTACAGGCTAGATCCTAATCTTAATGGAAACAACTTTTCGAGTGATAATCCAAACTATAATATTGCTTTGGATTTTGGCATAAAACTCTCTGAAAAGTATAGGATGCGTTTGGGTGTGAAGTATGTTCGAATGGGGTATCAGGCCGATTGGACGAATACATCTTTAAGTACAATGCTTGATCGATCAGAGGTTAAGTTACATTATTCCGATGTAAATCTGCATGTCGATTATATGCTTTTTAATCGATCTAAGTTTCAGATTTATATTTCTCCTTTTGTGAATTGGGAGTTTAATGTAAGCAAGGAGTGTAAAAATGTAAAAATTGATGGTACATACAACTATAAGCAGATTTATGGTATAATCAACGAGAACCCCGATAATGTATTTGGAGGAGGAATTTCTGCAATCCTTAAGTATAACCTAAATAACCATTTTGGGTTAACGTTGACTCCAGAGTACAACATCTTCTTTAATAAATTTGTGAGCGATAATGATAAGTTATACCAGCGAACAAGCATTAATTTTGGATTCGAGTTTAGATTTTAGTTAATATTAATCAAAAACAAGGAAGCCTGCAAAATGCTGGCTTCCTTGTTTTGTTATGAGATTTTAATTATTTGCTTTTTTCTTAAATTCCTCAACCCCTTTGTTCAAAAACTTAATAAATTCTTCAACATCTAAGTTGTATCCTCTTGGATTGATTAGGGATTGTTCATTGTTGTCGACCAGTGCATAGTATGGTTGTCCATTAATGTTGAAATGAGTTGCCTGAAAGTCGGAATTTTTCTTTCCAATGGTCTTTTTTACCTTACCGTCTCTGGTAGATGTTATCCATTCGTTTTCTGGAAGTTCCGTGCGATCGTCAACGTATAGGGCAACAATTACATATTCATTGCGAAGTATTTCGAGTACCCTTGGATCGCTCCATACTTTTGCTTCCATTTCTTTGCAGTTGGAGCAGGTGTGTCCAACAAAATCGATAAATAATGGTTTGCCCTTTTCTTTTGCACATTTCAGCGCTTGGTTATAGTCAAAGTAACCCTGAAGGTTGTGGGGAAGGTGAAGAAAATCGGCGTATTTAGGCGTATCGCAAAGCGATGAATTGTCATTAGCACTAACGTTAGAGCCTGTAATAATAACCTGACTATTATTTTTGCTTAAATCAAACTTTTGACTCGATTGCGGAGGAAGTAATCCTGATATTGCTTGAAGTGGAGCTCCGAAAAGACCTGGAATTAGGTAAACTGCAAAGGTGAAACTTGCGATTGCCAAGAATAATCGGAATACACCTATGTGCTTAACTTCCGAGTCGAGTTCAAATTTGAGTTTACCAAGTAGGTAGAATCCAAGTAGAAACGATATTACTATCCATATAGCAATGAAAAGGTCTCTGCTTAAGAAATCTAGTCCGTACGATTGGTCAATTGTGGTTAAGAACTTTAACGAGAACGCAAGTACAATAAAGCCTAGAACAACCTTAACTGAATTCATCCAACCGCCAGAACGGGGTAGCGAATTTAACCACGATGGAAATATTGCGAATAGTGTAAATGGAATCGAGAATGCTAAAGAGAAACCAAACATTCCAATAATTGGTTTTGCACCAAGTCCCGAGGCAGCCTCTACAAGCAATGCTCCAACAATTGGCCCAACACACGATAAACTAACAATAACGGTTGTTAGTGCCATAAAGAACGATCCAATAAAGCCTCCTTTGTCGGCTTTGCTATCGGCTTTATTTGCCAAACTGCCCGGAAGAACAATTTCGAATAATCCAAAGAACGATGCAGCAAATGCAACAAAAAGAATAAAGAAGATGGTGTTGGTAATCCAGTGCGATGTCAATGTTGTTGCAAAATCGGAGCCTAAGTTAAATAGCGAAACAATAAATCCTAATGATGTGTAAAGTACTATTATTGAGATTCCGAATACAAGTGCATTGAAAATAGCATTCGCCTTATTAGATTGTTTGCCCATGAAGAATGTTACAGTCATTGGAATCATTGGAAATACACAGGGTGTAAGGAGTCCAAGAAGTCCTGCTCCAAAAGCAACAAAAAAGAAAATCCATAACGAAGAATCTTTTTCATCTTGTTTTTCTGGGGTTGAGCCTTCCGAAGTTTTTGCTACAGTGTTATTCGTTTTTTCTTCTGAGGTTGCAACAGTTTGCGCATCGCTTTTAATCGTGACATTTAATTCCTTTTCAAGGTATATACATTTGTCGGCATAGCATGCTTGGTATTCTATACCAATATTTGCAGTTGCATTGTTATCGGTTAATTCAACAAGTTGGCTGAACTTTGCTTCGTGTTCAAAAAAGGAAAGGTCGAGGTTGAAAACATCATCGTGTTCAGTTCTCGATTTGTTTAGTTCTTTAATGCCATCAACCAATTTATAGCCATTGGGCTTCGTAAATGTGAAGTTAGTTGGAAGTGGCCCTCCCTCGGGTAGTTTTGTTGCGTAAAGATGCCATCCTTCATCAATTTTTGCATTGATAATTATTTCGTATTTGTTATCATCAATCTTTTGGGACGAATAGTTCCATTGGATTGGATCATCCATTTGAGCATTTGCCGTAAATCCGGCAAGTGCAAATAGGATAAGTAGTGTATGCTTTAATTTATTCATAGTATATTAGTTTTAGCGTTATTCTTTTAAACAACTTTACGATTACAAATATAGTTATTAATAAATATCTAGATTTTGATATATGTCATGTTGAATAGCATACAAAAAAACCCGCTTCCTAGAAGCGGGTTATGGTTGGCTATTATTCTATCTCGATATCGTCGGAGTCAAAGAAATGGTACTCCAGAAAATGATACGATGAAATGGGAACTATTCTAATACGGCATTTATGCTTAAGCATCCATTTAATCCGCCTCGAAATAAAACCCTTGTTAATAAATGCTGCAATGTAGGGGTGCAGCTTAATGATAATGTTTTTATAATTACGTTCGCTAGCAAGGAATGAGAGTTGATTCTCAATTTGCTCGTCGATAATAACAACTGGACTAACCTCTCCGCTTCCCTTGCAAGTTGGACACTTTTCCAATGTGTCGATATGCATTTCGGGGCGTACCCTTTGGCGGGTAATTTGCATGAGTCCAAATTTGCTTAATGGCAAGATGTTGTGTTTCGCTCTATCCTTAGCCATTAATTCTTTCATTTTTTCAAACACCATTTGTCGGTTCTCGTTCTGGTGCATATCAATAAAATCCACTACGATTATTCCACCCATATCTCGTAGTCGGAGTTGACGAGTAATTTCTTCAACAGCAGCCAAGTTTACTTCAAGAGCATTGGTTTCTTGGTCATTCCCTGATTTTGATCGGTTTCCGCTATTGACATCAATTACATGAAGCGCTTCGGTATGTTCTATTATGAGGTATGCCCCGCTTTTAATTGACACAGTTTTTCCAAAAAGCGATTTTATTTGTTTTTCTATTCCGAACTGGTCGAAAATAGGAACATTACCGTCGTAGAGTTTAACAATTTTTTCCTTCTCCGGAGCGATTGTTTCAATGTACTCGCGGATGTCGTTATAAACGGTTTCATCGTTTACGTGAATATTGTTGAATGATCCATTCAACATATCCCTTAAAATAGCCGACGTGCGCTTCAACTCGCTGGCCAATTGGCATGGGAGTGTGGCGGTTTTCATTTTTTCTACCGTCATGTCCCACTTTTTAACTAAACTTCGTAATTCTGCATCTAGCACAGCTACTTTCTTGCCTTCCGCAGCAGTACGAACTATCACACCAAAGTTTTTAGGAACAATGCTTTCCAGAAGTCTTTTTAGTCTTTTTTTCTCTTCTTGCGAGGCAATTTTTTGTGAAATAGAAACCTTGTCGGCAAAGGGAATTAGTACCAGATTACGACCAGCAATGGATATTTCTGATGTAAGACGTGGCCCTTTTGTGGAGATAGGCTCCTTGGCAATTTGTACAAGTACCGCTTGTCCCGAACTAAGTACTTGGTTTATCTTGCCATCCTTGTCTATTTCTTTTTCGAGTTTAACCTTGGAAAGAGGGATTGTTTTTGCTTTTCGGGCATAATGTGCTTGAAGGTATCTTTGATGTGTTTGGAACTGTGGCCCTAGGTCTAAGTAGTGGAGGAATGCATCTTTTTCGTACCCTACATCTACGAAAGCCGCATTCAGACCGGGCATGATTTTTTTTACCTTACCGAGATAGATGTCGCCAACCGCAAACTGAATGTTGCTTTTCTCCTTATTAAGTTCAACTAGTTGTTTATTCTCAATAAGGGCTAATGCAATCTCAGTTTCACGTACATCAATTACTAGCTCGGTGTTCACGATTATAATTTTATTAGTAAGGTATATACAAACACAGCAACCTAAAGTACTCATGTGGCACTTTAGGTTGACATGTAAATTGCCTATTCTTTAAAGAAAAAGAATACTACTTTTTCTTTTTGTGACGATTCTTGCGTAAACGTTTTTTACGTTTATGAGTGGCCATTTTATGCCTTTTTCTCTTTTTTCCGCTTGGCATGATTACGAGTATTAATAGTTTATAAATAAGAAAGATTATTTCTTAACGTGGCTTTTAACCTTGTTTACGAAGGTTTTTGCAGGTTTAAATGAAGGAATGAAATGCTCAGGAATGATGATAGTGGTATTCTTCGAAATGTTACGAGCTGTTTTCTTAGCACGCTTTTTTACGATGAAACTACCAAATCCTCTTAGGTAAACATTTTTTTCCTTTACCAATGAGTCTTTTACAGTTTCCATGAAGGCTTCTACAGTCTTTTGAACTGTTACCTTTTCGATTCCAGTATTTTTGGAAATCTCATTAACAATATCAGCTTTGGTCATTTTAAAAAATCTTTAATTATCAATTGGTTATACAATGTTCTGTTTTTTCGGACTGCAAATATAAATGATTTATGTGGATATTTGAAATGGTTAACATTAATTTTGATGATTATTTTTTTAGCGATTAATTTGATATTATGGATTTTAAAGAATTGCTTGTCGAATGGTATCGGTTAAATGGACGCGATCTGCCTTGGCGTAGAACCGCTGATCCTTACTGTATTTGGGTGTCAGAGATCATATTGCAGCAGACTAGGGTAAGTCAGGGTATGGCCTATTATTTCCGCTTTATCGAGCAATTTCCTTCAATTCAACATCTTGCTAATGCCTCTATCGATGATGTGATGAAGGTATGGCAGGGACTAGGTTATTACACTCGTGCAAGAAATTTGCAGGCAGGAGCACGTCAGGTTATGGAGTTGTATAATGGTGAGTTGCCTCAATCGTATAAAGAGTTGCTTAAAATAAAGGGGCTCGGTTCATATTCGGCTGCTGCAGTAGCGTCTTTCGCATTTAATGTGGCTGTTCCAGCAATCGATGGAAATGTGTATCGAATTTTATCGCGTGTTTTTGGAATTTTTACTCCAATTGATACAAGCCAAGCTAAACGTGAGTTTTTTGATTTGGGAATGGAGTTGATCGATAAAAAAGATCCTGCCATTTTCAATCAGGCAATTATCGATTTTGGAGCGCTGGTGTGTACTCCGCGTGTTCCAAAATGTGAAACATGCCCCATGCAAGGATTTTGCTATGCATATCGAAATAATATAGTGTATAGTTTTCCTATAAAAGGTAAGCGTATAGTGCCTAAGGATAGGTTTTTTACTTATTTAATGATTAATCATAAGGGGTATACCTATGTTAATAAAAGGGAAGGAAAGGATATTTGGCATTCGCTTTACGAATTTCCATTGATTGAGACTGTGACTCAACTTCTTCCTGAAGAGTTGATGCAACTTGATGAGTGGAAAGAGTTGTTGGGTGATGTAAATGTAAATATTCTGAGTATCTCGGATCCCATTAAGCATCAACTGAGCCATATAACTTTGTATGCTCGTTTTATTATTGTTGAGGTCAGCAGTATTAGTTATAAGGTGAAATTAAATTATCGGAAAGTTCATATTGGAAAGTTGCATGAACTTTCGGTTCCTCGATTAATTGACCTATATTTGGCTGCAGAACCAACCGAAAAATATTTTCTGAGAAAGCATTGATGAGAAATTTTCTTGGAAAAAAAGCAATATAATAGTCTACTTTGAAAAATATTAAACGAATTGAGTTGACATTCGGTAAAAATTATTAACTTAGTTATCAAATCATTAAATCATACTATCATGTCAGTAAATAAAGTGATTCTTGTAGGGAATGTAGGAAAAGACCCAGAAGTAAGACATCTTGAGGGCGGTGCTACTGTTGCTCGCTTCCCATTGGCAACCAACGAAACGTATACCGATAAGTCGGGGAAAAAAGTAACTCAAACAGAATGGCATAATATTGTTGTTTGGAGAGGTTTAGCCGATATTGCTGAGAAGTATGTGAGATCGGGAAAACTTCTTTTTGTCGAAGGTCGTATTCGTACTTCTTCGTACGATGATAAGGATGGAAATAAACGTTACACCACTGAGATTGTTTGCGATAACTTTCGCTTCTTAGGGCCAAACCAAGGCCAAGGTGATTCTAGTTCTTATGCAGAGCCAGCATCAAGTGCAAAAAGTACGTTGTCCGAATCGGAAAGTGTAATTCCAGAACCAGGCGACGATCTTCCATTTTAATTAAAATATTATAGTTTAGCATATAACCGATAGCATACCCGAATGCTATCGGTTTCTTGTTGCAGTAAAAAGAAGGAAAAGAGTTTTGATGCTCTTTTTTTGCTATTTTTACATGTTTCTACATGAAATCTATTTGTTAACTAATAAAATAACGTTTGGAAACGATCGGTAGTCAGTTTGTTAATTACATTCATGGAATTAGTTATTTGCCAATAACGTTCGGTACTATAGTAGGCATTGTGGTTTTAGTAATTTTGCTGATATGTTCGGGTATGTTAAGTGGAACAGAGTCGGCTTATTTTTCTTTATCACCTTCGGATATTGATAAGATTGAGCGGAAATCGCATAAAACAGATAAGTATGCTTTGAAAAATATCGAAAATTCCGATAGATTTTTAGCTACGGTGTTGATTGGAAATAATCTGGTGAATGTCGCAATTGTTATACTCTCCTCATTCATAACAAATTCACTTATCGATTTTTCGGAAGCACCATTGGCCGGTTTCTTATTTCAGATTGTAATTATCACGTTTATACTGCTTTTGTTTGGCGAAATAATGCCAAAGATTTTGGCAACAAGTAGGCCGTTGCGCTTTGCCCGATTTATTGCTCATCCTATTTACATATTAATAAAGGTATTGAAGCCATTGAATTTATTGCTAATATCGTCGACATCGAGGATTGGAAAACGGTTTGCGCCTCGCTCAAATATCTCGATGGATGAACTTAGCGATGCTTTGGAGATTACAACCGATGGTATTACCGATGAAAAGAAAATCCTCAGAGGCATTGTAACCTTTGGGAATATCATGGTTAGCGAAATAATGAAGCCTCGTGTTGATGTTGTTGCCGTTGAGGATGATACGGAGTTTGATGAGTTGAAGAAGATCGTTGTAGATTCGGGCTATAGCCGAATACCTGTATATCAAAATTCCTTCGATGGTGTTAAGGGAATTCTTTATGTTAAGGATTTAATCCCTTATATTGATAAGGATAATTCGTTTCGTTGGCAGAATCTTATTCGAGCACCATATTTTGTTCCGGAAAGTAAGAAGATTAACGATTTGCTTACAGAGTTTCAGGTGAAACGCATCCATATGGCCATTGTTGTTGATGAGTATGGTGGAAAAAGCGGAATTATTACCTTGGAGGATATTCTAGAGGAGATTGTTGGTGAGATATCCGATGAGTCGGACGAGGAGGTGAAACTTTATACCAAGATCGATAACCTGAATTACCTTTTCGAGGGAAAAGTTCAGCTAAATGATTTTTGTAAGATTGTTAACTGCGACGATGAAATATTCGATGATTTAAGGGGGGATGCCGAAACTCTTGCGGGTTTAATTCTCGAAATCACTGGGCAAATTCCATTAAGGAATGAGGTTGTTAAATGTAAAAATTTCAACTTCACTATTGATGCTGTAGATAATAAGCGCATCAAGCGAATAAAAGTACAAGTAATTCCAGTTGTAAATGAAGAGGCTAAGTAGTTTATTGATTTTATTTATCGTTGTTATTGTTTGGAGTTGCGATTCTACTTCGGTTCCAAAGCCACGCGGGTATTTTCGAATCAATTTTCCCGAAAAAGAGTATCGGTTATTCGATTCAATTTATCCATTTACATTCAACTATCCGGCTTATGGCCGAGTAATGCCGGAGAGTAATAGGGGACAGGATGGTAAGTGGCTAAATGTTGATTTTCCTGGATATAAGGCAAGAATACATTTGAGCTATAAGGATGTTGCTGGAAATCTAAATTTAATGACAGAGGATGCTCACTCTTTGGCATATAAGCATACCGTTAAGGCCGATGCTATTGATGAACAGGTGTTTTCTAATCCTCAAAAGAAAGTGTATGGCATTTTGTACGATATAAAAGGAAATTCGGCAAGTTCGGTGCAGTTTTTCCTTACCGATTCTGTGCGGCACTACATTCGAGGTGCTTTGTATTTTAGGTGTGAACCCAACAAGGATTCTTTATCGCCTGCTGTCGATTTCTTTAGAAAAGATGTTGTGGCTATGATTGAATCGTTTGAATGGAAAAAGTGATAAGTCGTCATGCCCATCATTAAGGATATTCACGACAGTGATAGTCGTTTGGTTATTTGGCAGATTGATGAGTCCGAAGAAGAACTACATGGTGGTGTGAAGTATGTTGGAGATTTGCCAACTAATCAGAGTCGACGATTGGAGAAACTGGCGGTACTCAATTTGTTGAATCAACTTGGCTATGGCTATGAATATTATTATAGTGCAGAAGGTCGTCCGTATTTAAAAACAGAAAAACCAGATATATCCATAAGCCATGCAGGCAACAAAGTTGTGTTGGCAGCAAGTTTAAATAAAGCAATTGGAGTCGATATTGAGCAAACAGGTCGAAATTATGGTAGGGTTGCTTCGAGATATATGACTCAGCGAGAGATTAGCCGACTTGGCACTTATGGGAAGAATGAGATGGCGTTTATTTGGTGTGTTAAGGAGGCTGTTTATAAGTTGCCTTGGGGTGAATCTAAAAATTTTGGAGTTGATATTGAGGTTTTTGTTGACACATTGTTAAGCCCGAAAGGATGGTCTGATTTAAAGGTTTTACACAACGACGTTTGGTTGAATCTTCGGGCGTCGTACGAATACATAGATGACTACTGTTTGGTTTGGGTTAACTTATAAACATAGCGAAATGGCATCAATTTACCAGAATATTATATCATCGATTGGATTGCGTAAGCAGATTGCACTTTTGCTCGATCCCGATAAGCAAAATATTGTTGATCTTAAGAGAATTCTTGAGTTGGCAAACAACTCTTCCGTAAGTTTTATATTAATAGGTGGAAGTTTGGTGAATTCTAATATTGATGAATTTATTCATACTGTAAAGCAGAATACCCAGTTGCCCGTGCTTCTTTTTCCTGGAGGAGCCCTCCAGTTTTCGGCCAATGCCGATGGAATTCTACTGCTATCGTTGATCTCAGGGCGAAATCCTGAATTTCTGATTGGAAACCATGTGCAGGTTGCATATAAGTTAAAGCAAAGCGGAATAGAGATCATTCCTACGGGTTATATTTTGGTTGAGAGCGGAGGAACAACTTCAGTTCAATATATGAGTAATACAATGCCAATTCCATCGGGCAAATCAGATATTGCAGTTGCAACAGCATTAGCTGGCGAACAGTTAGGTCTTAAGATGATATATCTTGAAGCGGGTAGTGGTGCTGTAAATCCTGTTCCAGCAGATTTGATTAAGCAGGTTAAGTCCGAAATATCAATTCCTCTAATTGTTGGCGGAGGTTTGCGATCATCCAGTCAGATAAATGCCGCTTTCGAGGCCGGTGCTAGTATTGTGGTTCTTGGAAATGGAATTGAGAAAAATCCAGAGTTGCTGAGTCAAATTTAATACTTTGTTTGGATAACGTTTTCAAATTTAGATTTCGACGAAATCAAAAACTCAATTCCGCTCTTATGCGTATGCCTTCCTTGCTTGCTAAGTTATTCGTTTTATAATAATCGCCAATTTGTCTAACGTATTCAATTCTAAAAACTTTGAAAATGTTAGACACTCCAACTCCCATTTCGACATAGGGATATGTAAACTTGTTGTTGTAGTATTGGGGTAAATCAAAAACTCCTTTATAGGCATTGTTAAGTGTCCCATAATGCGATTTTATTGAGAACATTTCTCGTAATTTAAGTCGTCTAATACCTGGAATATGATTAAAGAATACACCTCCACCGCTGAACTCTAGATGGGCATTTGCGTAAAGATTATGAGCAAACGTAGCATGTTCCAAAAGGTTATAGCCATATTTTGAATATCCTAATGACATAGTGCCTGCTGGCATATCCAGCATATCGTAAGGGGCATCGCCAAGTACAAATCCTGAGTTTAACATATAACGCATGACAATGATGCCCAAATTGCACATTCCTTGTATAGATCCATGTATTTGTGAATATAACCCCATTTTATTGCTGTCGTTATTAGCAAATCTGACACGCCCCATGTCTAATCCGATATTAACAACAGGGATTCGAGTTAAATAATAAATTCTTGCGAAATAAATTTTATCATAGTGTTGCCCAAAAGCAAATCGGCAATTAATTAGCATGCCATAATTTTGATATTTGTTATAATCTACTCCATTCCGAATAAAACGTACCAATAAGGTGCTGATATTCTGTTTGAAATAGGGCGATACTTCTACACCTATGTTTTTATCTGCATTATATTCAAGTCTCAAATCAACTGTTTTTTCTTCTTTCAGGTATGGATCTCGTTCATTTGTAGTAATTGTTGCAATAAAGTTTCCATTTCCTCTAGTGTTCGGATTTTTTTTAATGAATCTTAAAAATTTATCCTGAGAAACATATGCATAATCATCGGAATAACTTAAACGAACAATGTATTTGTCAGATTTAAATGGCTCCCAGGCGACATTCGCTCCAAATTTATATTCATCACTTTTGGTTCCATACCCTATAAATCCTCCTACTGTAAAATACTTAAATACATGTTCGCCTGTTCTTAAGGGAATTGAAAATCGATTTCCTTCCACAGCATTCGTACTGTAAATGTCGAATACTGGACCTATGTCTAGTGTAGGAAGGTTAATATAACTACTTAGAACCATGCCTCCTATCGCATCTATCGTTTTAATAATGGGGCGTTCCTTTGTTTTTTTTATTTTTTGATCATCATCCGCATTAAACTTTTTAAGTTTAAATTCTTCTTGATTTTTCCATTCCGAAGCCTTTATGGTATTTAAGGTTTTATCGGTAGAATAATAGGTTGTTTTATTTAAAACCCAGTTTCCATTCGATACATTATCAACTCGCTTGGATGCATATTGGGATGTATCTTTTTTTAAACTAATTGCTAGGTTAATGTTTATTTCTTGTTTCGCAAGAAATACCCCACCGTCTTCTTGTTTTGTATACAATACACTCCCTTTAAAACCACTTACAAAATTTACGTTTGCCTCTTTTCTGAAGTAGGTTTCAATGTAGATAATTCCCATACTTGCGCTATCTATAGAGAAACGGCCAGTAAAGAGGGGCGCAAATTTATTTTTGGGAGAGAATGACAGATTGTAAATTTTCTGATTATTAACCCTTGTACTATCATTAAAATAAAAATTGTAGAACAATAATGCGTTATTACTGATTGGGGATATAAATCCTTTATCGAAAATATAAATCTGATTTTTATAAAAATCTAGATCCACAACAAGATACTGTGTCACTAAACTTTCGATTGTTTGGTTTAGTTTTGGGAAAATTCCGTTTTTATTGCTAAAGAGTACATCCTTGGTATTGTCCTTTACATTACTAGCTTCTTCGGAAAGGAATATTGGCGTGTATGTTAGAGATTGTTCGTCTTCTACTTTGTCTTGTTTAAGAGTGTCTACAAAATTTGATGTTTTCAGTATCGAATCTAGTGCTAGGTAGATTGTGGTGTTTGCTAAAGTCTTGTACTCCTGAACGCTTGCGATAGATTGTAAATTTTGTTTTTTGTTATCAATAATCTTTTTCAACAACTCCTTTGCAAAATCGACTTTAGGCTTTACCACAACTCCCTCTATTGAGACAGCATTATCCTTCAGAAAAATTGTAAAGGATCGAATATTCGATTTCTTAACCACCAATTCAGTATTAGCGTATCCCAGCGAAGAGGCACATAACGTATCACCCAAATTGACTTTCAATGAAAAAAAACCGTCAGCATTTGTAGCGATTCCATTGTAAGAGCCTTTAACCCAGACATTCGAAAATGAAATGGGATCCTTTGTCTCTGAATCTTTAACATACCCAGATATTGCAATTTTCTGAGCAAAAATTTGTGTATAACAAAGTAGAAAAAGTACAACAATCTTAATTTTCATTCTACCTGAGTTTACCCTGCTCTTTAATCAACCAGTAAAGTCCCTTAACTCCAGATCTAATGTCATCGAGACGAAACAGCACAAATATTTTTTCAACATATGCTAAAGTACCCCATATGGTAACCACGTAAAACATCCAAGGATAAAACCCAAAAGCAAATAGAATGAAAATGAATATCCCTTGCACATACCCTGATGATACTGCCGAATATAAATGCAGCCCTGGAACCTTACGGAAACGTATAAATGCAATTACATAGCTTAATGCAAGGGTACCAATAAACATGTATAGCAACCATGCATATGGCTGTATGTATTGCCATTTGAAAATATAGATACCTATAAAAGCCAATGCGTATGTGCACATATCTGCCATATTATCCAACGTTGCACCAAATCGAGTTTGAAGTTTAAAGAATCGGGCGATATTCCCATCCAGCACATCGCTTATTAAGCTAATACACAAAAAAATCGCATACAATTTTTCCTGTCCCGTAAAAATGAACATAAAAATGATGGGCGAAATTATTAGTCTGTAAAAACTAAGGAAATTAGGCAGGTTTAGGATGTTTTCTCCATTAATAATTATCTGCTTCGGATTCTTCATAGCTGTATGCATTTAATGGTTTCAGATTTTTTTGCGAATTATGGATAAAATAGCCAATCATCATTTGTAATGATTTATAGGTTATTTCATTACCTCTGGTAGTGATTAGTTTGTCGATATTCGTTGTTTCAAAGTTTATGTTGGTTTCGCAATAATGCCCAGTGAACGACATACTAATATCTAATAAACGCTCTAGAGAGGACATGGTTTCTCGTTCTAACACTTTATTCGGAATAATGGTAATTGGAATTTCATCACTGATACAGTTAATAATGTCGCTATTTTTCATAGATGTTTTAGCAACAAAATTCATTATTCTTGGCAGTTCTGCATTAGAAACAGTATGCATCAAGTAGTGTACAATTGTATCTATTGGTATAAGGTTTTGAGTTGCTTCAGAATCAGCCTTGATTCTAATTGATTCACCTGGGTACCTAAACGCTAAACGGCTAATCCGTTTAGTAAAATCGAATATCCCAAAATCAGTTTTTGTTACTCCGGTTTTACTATTGCCAACTACTTGTGAGGGTCTAATGATATAAGCATTTAAGCTCTTGTTGTCAATATATCCTTTTATTATATTCTCGGCATACCGTTTCGATTGTTCGTAGTAATTTCTAAAACTAGAAATGTCTTCATTGCTATAAAATCTTTCTTCAAATACTGATGTTGTATTTCCACAAGAGTATGCCGTACTAATAAAAAAGAAACGGGAACTTGTTGAAGCGTATTTTAGAAATACTTTGATTGAGTTCTCAACTCCATTTACATTTGTGGAGAAAATTTCTTCTTTCTTTTTTTCGCTAAACTTAAGATTTGCCGCGAAATGAAAGTAATCCACATCTCTGCCAAAAATATCTGTAAGCGACTTTGCTGTTAAAGAAAAATCTGTTTCCAGTAAAGCATAGTTGTATACATGCAGATTCTCATACCTTAAATTTTCAGCATTGCTAACTTCCTTCAATGCTTTCACCATCTTTTGCTTAGACGATAAATCATTTTCGCTTCTTACTAATGCAATTACTTCGTAACCTTGGCTAAGCAATTCGTGAATAAAATTGGATGCAATAAAACCGTTTGCTCCGTTAACTACTACTCTTTTCATTTTAATTTAAAAATAACAATACTAAAATTACACTAATGGGAACCAGTAGGTTGTCTAATCCCCGCCGACTAAACAATTCAACTATTGTACTTACTACTGCTATTGTTAAAGAAATTACAATAGTAGTTTCATCAAAAACTCGTCTATTAAAATAAAGGGCCATTAAGCAGACAAGTAAACTGGATAATAAAAATGCTCCTGATCCAAACATGGATTTCTGAGTATCAATACCGAAAATTTTAATTCGGTGATTATACTTTTTCATACCAATGCCTACAATTGCAGCCATGGGGTCGGAAATTGCAAGAATTAATATCGGTAAAACGTACATTAGTCTACTTTCAAAGTATTTCGAAACAAAGAATGTCACATATATAGAAATAGGCAACAGATAACTACCAATGGATTTTCTTTCAACATCGTGAATAGACTGGAGTAAATGACCTTTTTGGGTGATAAATAATACTAGCGCAAATATTACTGCAAGAATAAATACATACCAATGTGAGGAGAAGACATATGGCAAAGGGATTGTACATAATGTTGCTGCAAAGTGAGCAAATTTGCGAGATATCTCTCCCTTTACCTTTAATCGCCTATAGTTAATTTCGTTGAATATTAGTAAAACCGCTAAGCCCACTAAGTATATACATGTTAATATGATTGTATTTGAATTCATAATTATTAAAAATATATGAGTGAATAAATTAGATGTACGAATGCACCTCCTGCGATAAGGCTATCGAAACGATCCAAAACACCACCATGTCCAGGAATGAGATTGCTAAAGTCTTTTACCTTGTATTTCCTTTTGTAATATGATGCCGCTATATCGCCAATGAATGCTGAGGAAATAATACCAATAGCCATTAATACGCAATCTAGCACAGGTTTAGAGTATACTTTGTTTAGGAGTATCGAGCCTATTAGTGCTATTGCAGTACCACCAATCAAACCCCCGAGTGTCTTATTGGGGCTTATAGTTGGAATAATTTTCTTTCGACCAAATAGTTGACCAGTAATTTGGCTAAAACTATCAAATATAGAGAGAACCAGAAAGGTGAATAGAATAGTACCCTTTTCTAAATAACTGAATCTGTAAAAACTTATTGAAACTATTATTAAAACAATTGCCGAGCCTCCAAAAAAGTAGGGGCTTTTATATTCTGATTTTATAAATAGATTAAACAGTTCATACGCAGCAATTAAGATTATAATAATGGTTAAATATCTAAAATATAATTGATTAAGTGTAATGCTAAAAAATACACCATTAATTATAACAAAATAACTTATGTATTTTGTCCAATTTCGAAGAGCCTCCTCTTTCGACTTTTTCCGGTTAATTGCATAGAACCCCAATGCTCCCAAGAAAAAATAAATTATTATTGTAATATAAATAGCCGATAACATTTCTTTAATTATTTAGTAATCATTATTATTCCTAATATTGCAATGGCTCCTGCATAAGTATACTTTACTAATCTGTTCGATTTTGTAATATTTGCTTTCATCAATAAATGAGGCCCAATAAATGCTCCCAGAACCGATCCGGATGTAAGGAAATAAACCAATGTCATATCTATTTCGCTCACCAGAAAGTGTGCACATACTGCAAATAATGTATTGCTTAAAACAATTATTAGAGATGTGCCAATGACCATTTTAAGAGGTATGCGCAAGTTCATTAAGCCTGCTAAAACAAGCGCAGCAGCGCTTGTACCTAATGCCCCTGTTATTAATCCTGCAGTAAATCCGAAAAAAGTAATTTTGAATTTGCCGAAGATGCTTGTTTGTTTACTGAGATTTTCGTTACTACTATCTATCTGTTCGGAATCTTTAAAAGCCAAATAGCCTATGTTTAATGCTATTAAAATGGAATATACGCCAAAACTCAAGTTCAATACTCGACTGCTTATCAAATCAGTTATGTATGTACCAAACAAAGCACCAACAATGCCAATTAAAGCAAAGGTTATGGATACTTTTACGTGGATATTGCCTTTTTGAAAGTGCCTTAAAGAACCGACTATGCATATAGGCAAGGTTGCAACTAAAGATGTTGTAACTGCAACGTGTGGGGGAACTTTAAATATAAGCGTAAGAATCGGTAGAAAAATAAAACCGCCACCGCCACCAAGCATAGATCCTCCTAACCCTATAATAAATCCGATTATGGGCAATAAAAAGTACATTGACTCTATTGATGAACTAAAATACATGGGCCTGATTTTTATTTTTTAGTTTACTCTAGTGCAATATCTTGTTTTGTGTAGAATCCCCATTGATACTCTCACCTCAATCCTATCTTTTTCAACAAGTTTTAGTTCGCAGTCTAATTTATACCCACGGCCATAAAAACTACCTCCTTCATATTTCCGGTTAGTCGGATTATATTGCATATCATCTATAATTATATCTCCAAGTTTAAAGTTCCTTTTATCCGCATCGGCACCCATCCAAATGACCTTTCCCAAATACAAATCATTAGATCTGAATATTTCAACCTTTACATTCTTATTTGCCATTAACCATACGCCTAGTATGTCATTATCTTTCTCATTGTTAATTGTGAAAGACGATAATAAGAGCATTCCAAAAACCATTTTAAAAATTAACTTCATCGGTCAAAAATTTGAGAATTGATAATAAAATTTGATTCTAAGATGTAAGCCCATTTGAAACCTCATTGTAATTTTTGCTAATCATCCTTTTCAATTAAGTAATAGTCCTTAATTAACCGAGTTTTCTTACTTTTCCTGTAGTGCATGTTGACGCGGTACAGTTTTTTTGTTGTGTAGTTGGGAAAGAATGTTCTTAACTTGCTCGAGTCGCTAGCGTCTATCAATAAACCAAAACTATTTTCAGAAGGATATTGCTCTGAGTTAAGTCTTGGTATTTGTTTGCCGAAATTCCATACTATTTCAGGTGCAATGTCCGATAGACTGTAAGTCTTTATACCATTCCGTTTTTCTAATTCTTGAACTTTAGTTGCTGTCGTATAGTTTGGATTGGTGAAAAGTTTGGTAGATATCGGTAGTATGCTAACTACAGCAATTGTGAATACAGCAATCGATGTATATAGAATCTTCCCAAATTCTTTTTGTACAAGCCCCGTTGCTATAATGTAAGTACATACTAGCAACAGTATAGAGGAGGTGATGTAAATGAACATGTAGTCAACAACTAATTCCTTTAGTACAAAAAGCATTGCAAAAGGATATGCAATTCCAATTGATGCTATAATTCCAAAGGAAGTATATACTACAATATTTTCGCGTTTAGTTGTGCTGCGCCCAAAGTTGTTGATTAGGTAGTTAATGTAAAAGCCTGTAGTTAGAGCCATTGGAATTAAAGTAGGAACAAGGTAACGGACTTTTTTCTCCGGAATTAGTGAGAGTAAAATTACCGACGAAACGGTCCAGATTAATGAGAATTTGTATTCTTTTATGTTTGTAACTTTTGTCTTTAGGTATGGGTAAATTAACGCTATTAATGCAGGTATAGTCCAAAGTCCACTTTGGATAAAAAAGTTCCAGTAGTAGTAGAATGGTTTTACCTCGTAATTTCTCCAGTTGGCAGCCTCACGGGTTGCAATTAGTCTAAAATATTCTGGATCGTTTAAGCGAACATATGCAAACCACGATAAACCAATGGCTAATCCCGAAATTAGCATCAGTAGTAGATACTTCCATTTTTCTTTGAATGGAATTTTGTACACAACAATATAGCTGATAATGAATGGTAGAAAGAGTGCATAAAGAGATACTGGCCCTTTACTCAATATGGAAAATCCTAGGAATAGGCCAGAGAGTAAACTGTTGGTAATTTGGTTTTTGTTTTCACGAAGAAGTTTCCATAAAAAGAAAATGCTTACCAGCATAAAGCTGTGGGTGTACATATCCCATTGATTATCTCTTCCTGCAAAGAATATGTAGAATGAAGTGATGAGAATGAGTGAATTGTTAAAACTGTTTACAGGCGTTAGTCCCATTCTTTTCGAAAGAAAGTAAAGTGTGAATACCAAAAGGAATGTTATTAGTACAACAGGAAGCCTTAGCGCAAAGAGTGAATCGAATCCCAATAAACTCCCCGATAGGGCTGTTAGCCATGTTGGTAAGGGAGGCTTTTGGTAACGAGGTTCGCCATTAAGGGTGGTGAGTAGATACTCCTTATTCTGAACCATTTCGCGTGCAGTTGTGAAATTGCGCGCCTCCATTATATTAACTTCGATTTTATTTAACCCTGAAAACAATAGAATGCTAGTTAATACAACAAGAATTAGTTCGTATTTGTAAGAAAATATTCTACTCACCATATGTTTTTAGTATGTAAATGTTTCTTGAATACATGATCAGGCCAGATCCTTGGCCTAACAGAAGAACTGGATCGAGCCGGAATATCGCATAGATAAAAATTAATGAAGAGCCAATTAGGCTTAAAACCCAGAATCCCATAGGCAAATGAGATTCTTTTCTCCTTTCGGAGTATATCCATTGATAAACAAACCGAAGGGTGAATAGAATCTGAGATATTACTCCAAGTGCCATAAGTCCTAAAGGAATATGCTCGGTGTTGAAAAGGTTTGCTCTGTCAATTACATTGTTATTAAAGCCATAAATCAGAATGATTGCTGGAAATATGTATAGAAATACTCTTAGCCAAACTGGAAACTTTTTCCATTCATTTTCCAGTTGCATATTTCGGATATAGATGAAGTATGTGATTACTTGCCCTAGCATTATGGAGAAATCGTCGCGGAGATAACCGTAGAGGAATAGGAGGAAAGAGGCTAGTAGACTTAATTGCCAGAATAAATTTGGAGTTAACACTTTCTTGTGTTTCTCAGAAATGATCCATTGTAGAATCATTCTACTCGAGAATAAAGCCTGAGCTGTAAACCCAATTCCTAAAACAAGCCAACTGTTCATGATTTGTACCTTAAGGATTAATTACACTCTTGAACAGAGTAGTTTATGTACTTTTTTTTCATCCATAGGTATGCAAAGCAATCCATGAGTGGGCCTAGTAACCTATTCCATAGGTTGAATTTTGATTTCCCGGCTGTTCTTTGAAAATGTTGTACCGGCACCTGTAAGATCTTACCCTTTTGCAGTAAAACCATTGCAGGTAGAAACCGGTGCAATCCGTTGAACATTGGGATTTGCTTGGCGATATCTGTTTTTATTATTTTTAGTGGACAGCCAGTGTCGTCCATCCCATCGTGAGTAAAAGCTCTTCGGATTTTGTTGGCAATTACCGACGATAGATTTTTTGTAAACGAGTCTTTTCTGTTCGTTCTTACTCCAGTTATAAGGTCGTAATCATTGGCGTGTTGTAGTAAAAGGGTAAAATCTAAGGGCGAGGTTTGTAAGTCTGCGTCGATATAACCTGTTAGCGGAGTGTCGGAATAGTCGAATCCTGCTTTTATGGCAGCACTAAGTCCGTAGTTTTTATCGAATGAGCAGTAGGTAAACTGATCGGACCAACTGCATATCTCCTTTATTCTTTCAAGACTATTGTCTTTGGACCCATCGTTAATGAAAAGAACTTTAGTGCTGATATTTGAGGTTTCCATGAACCGTTCTAGTTCCCTATACACCCGTTCTAGGTTGTCTTCTTCATTAAATACGGGAACAATAATTGTTAGTTCATAATTCATAAGACATATAAATTAAAAAATGCAATAGCCGAGTCATTCTATAAATTTGAGTTCAGATCTTTGCATTGTTATGTTGTTTGTTACAGATTTTGCTTGTGTGTTATTGGGTTGATTCAGGCTAGAATTTGGTTCCTTTGACATGTAAAGGAATAGAAGCCTATCAACTAATCGTGGAAATATCTTTTCTGTAAGTACAGCAAGTTTCCCTTCGTTAGTCATTGTTATACTCTTACGACGGTGAATTATGCCGTTTACAATTTTTTTTGCAACAGTTTTGGCTGTCATCATTTGTTCCTCGTTTCGGGGTGAAATCCCTTGAGGTATTCCATTGGCAGTGAGAGCCGCTTTACGAATATTGGTGGCGGTAAAACCCGGTGCTGCTATTAGTACGTTGAGTCCGTTATGTAGATTTTCTGCTCTAACAGTATCCAGAAATCCGCGCATTGCGAATTTCGATGCAGAGTATCCACTTCGGCCTGGAAGTCCGCAGTACCCAGCAACAGATATAATTCCAACTATCGATCCTTTAGCGTTTATGAGATGTGGTAATGCGTATTTTGTGCAGTAAACAGTTCCAAAGAAGTTAACCTCCATGAGTTGTCGAATCACTTTTGTATCGACGTCAGACAGTGTAGCTCGCATCGATAATCCAGCGTTGTTTATTAGGTAATCAACTTTGCCAAATTCCTCAATAGTTGTCTTGATAAGGTTTTGGCAATCGCTTTCGATTGTTACATCGGTTTTAACTGCTAGTGCATTATACCCTTTATCTGTTAGTTCATCTTCAATTACCGATAATCTATATATGTTTCGTGATGCAAGAACAACAGTTGCTCCTCTGTATGCTAATTCTTTTGCACAGGCTAATCCTATTCCCGACGATGCTCCTGTAATTATTGCAACCTTTCCTTTTAGTATGTTGTTTCTTTTCATGTCTTTTATACCATTAATTCCGATTTGGAAGGAGACCCGACAGGCAACTATGAGAACCTGCCGGGTTCTTCCGTTCATAACAACTAAACCAAATCAGTTATTTTATTGTTAATTGACATTCTGTTTCTTTAGTTGATGGTTATTTCCCCAAAAATTTTTGAAAAGGTTTTTAATGTATTTTCTTTCTTTAAATTGAATTTGAAAGAAAACCATAGTCATGAGAGTTCTAAAACTATTCGATTGGGAGTCATTTGCGTATTCGCTTCCTATAATTCCAAGTTTATCGACGGGTAAGTTTAGTCTACGTAAGTTTTTTAGTCCTCTTCGTTTGGTGTATGCACGAAATTCCATACGGTTATTGTCGATTAATGCAAAATCGTATTCTCCGTTCGTTTGTGTGTATAATACATTCGTTAAGTTGTAGTCGTTATGGAAAATCCCGAGTCGATGTAATTTATAGCTGTAGTGAGCAAAGGCTTTTAGTCCCTCTTCCGATTTTCCAATCGGTTGCTCAAGCAATTCATTCAGGGGTTTGAGTTCGATGAAATCGCTGATGTAGAAACTCTGATACAGTAATCCCTTTTTGTAAATATCAACGAAGGCAATTGGCATTGGAGTGTTTATGCCCGATCGAATTAATTTTCGGGAGTTTTCGAACGCCCTTTGTGCTTTCGATTTTCGTAACGTTGCATAAATTAATCGATTTGCCCAGGTGATACGTTTAAAATATTTAACAACAATATCCTGACCCGATATGCTAACTTTCCTTACTTCATTCCGTCCTGTATGAAGTAGTTCTCCCGAATTCTCAAAATTATCAGGTACTTGTCTAATAAAATCGAACAGGTGAGAGAATGCTGGGTTAATATAAATTTTTGTTTTCATCAAAATTCAGGGGGAATTCTAAAGGGTTATTTTATTCTTTATCGATGTAAGATTCTTGTTTATGGCTATTTGTACTTCATTAATCTCTTTTACGGCTTTACTATTAGTATTTGTAATAAGCAGTTCAACTCGTTTAATGATAAGTTTGTAGTTCCACAGGAGCGTAAGAAATATTTCTTGCCCTTCATTAACGAATTCCTTTGTGGCATTTATCGTGCTTGTTTTTTCGTACTTGGTTGGATGTATGAGTTCGTTCAGAAGTACATATTCAATTTTTTTTCCAACAGATTGGTAGTAAAGGTTGAGGAAGGTTTCAACACCAAATCGAACATCACGAATATCGTTGATTAATGGAACTATGTCCTTTTTGAATAGTGCTCTTTCGCCTGTTAACGATTTAAAAGGATTTATTCTGTAATCAATAAGCGTTTCCGAAGGTTGCCCCAGCACCATGTCTGCTTCACCGGCAAAGATTGGTGCTAGTAGTTTATAGAAATGTTCTCCTTTGATATTCGAGACATCGGCATCGAAGAATAGAATTATTTCACCGGTCGCCTTTTCTACACCATGAGCCATAGCCCAACTCTTACCTTTATTTTCAACTAGTCGTTCGTATTTAAACGACAATCTTTTGGATAGAGCATTAAGAATACTTGCAGTGTTGTCGGTCGATCCGTCGTCAACAACAATGATTTCCGAGTTTTGGCAATGCTTGCAGCACGATTCTACTACGTTTGCAATTGTTTTTTCCTCGTTGTATGCGCATATGATTACACTTACATTCATAGTTATAATTTTTTGACGGTTTTAAATTCTATATATTGCACCTGATAAAAAATTTAATCGAATAATCTGTTTGAATTTTTCGTTTATAAACTTATTTGAAACGAAGGGGGTCCTTGAAATTATTTGGTGAATTTTGTTTCTTCCTGCTTGATAATAAGAAATCAAAACTAGGATGAATGGTAATGAATAATAAAAGTTTAAGGATGAATTAGCTGTTTTAGAGAATGAAGTTGTTCGTTTTGCGGATGAACTTATTCTGGCAGGTTTAACAGTCGCTACAATAATATTTCTAGTTCTTTTTAGCATAATAGCATTCTACTTTGAAGTACTACCGTAAAGTTTGTTGATATTGACTAATTGTGAAACAAAGAGTTGGCTCAACTGGACAAAATCGAGTTTAAAGAAACCATGGTTTGGGTTTAGTCGTTTGATGTTTTGTTGATTCATTTTACTTCTCCAATTAGTGTTTTGCTTTTGAATGAGTCCGACACGCAAGTTACAACCTGCCGGACTCGCTTCTAACCTTTAAATAATTAATCCATAATCTAATCCCGCATTTCTCTGATTCATCATTTGTATCTATTTGTTTCTTTAAGGTATTCAGCCTTTTTGATCTGATAATTACACTGTGCTTCAGTTAAACTATCGAGTGCACTTAACCACGCCGATTGTGCTTCGAGAAGATCCGACATCGACACAACGCCAGCATGGTAGTTGTCGTTGGTGATTTTTAGATTTTCTTCGGCTTGCTTTACCGATTTTTTGGCTACCTCAATCTGAAAGTAGCATTGGTTGAGTTCGTTGTTAGTCTGAATAACTTGAAGTTTTAGCAGTTCTGCAGTCTCTTCCAGTTGATTAACAGCATTCGCTACTTTAATTCGATTTTGGTTGATCTTATGTTTTCCCTCCCACCAGTCCGTTATTGGAATACTTATCGTGGCAAATGCAATAGAGTTAGTGGTGGAGTTATCCATCATGTCTAAATAGTAACCTGCCACACCAATAGCTGCCTGCGGCAAATTTTCACCTATTGTGATTTCCTTTTGTAGTTTTTCAACCTTAACAACATTGCTTAGCATTTTGTACTCCGAGCGATTTTCAACTGCTGTTTCGGGTTGGATGTACAAGTTTAGTGGCGATTCCGATTCAGAAAGTGCTGTTGTTAGCGTCATAGTGCTATCGTAACCTATTCCTAAATGCTGGCAAAGGGCTTGCTTCGAAATTGATATTCCATCTCGGAGTTTCATTTGATTTACCTCTATCTCGTTATGTTTCAGTTGAACTTTAAGCAAATCGGTACGTTGTACTAAGCCTGCGTTGTATGAAACCGTAACATCACGTTGTAGAGTATCTAGAAGTTGACGGTACTTTTCTAGGGTCTTTGTTTTTTCCTGTAGATTGATAATGGTCCAGTACAGTTCTTCTGCTCTTACCAGAACTTCCGATGTTGTAAGTGCTTGTTTTTCTTTGTTTATTTCGATAGCCGTTTTAGCCAGTTTATTCCCATTTATTATTCTACCTCCTGTAAAAATAGGCTGTGTAAGTGTTATGGAGGCTGTGTTTATGTAATCTATTAAGCCAATTGACATAGGAGGTATATAGGCAAACTGTGTTGCTGCAGATATGTTTGCAGGATCTCCATCGTAAACAGGAAGGTTCATTTCTGGTGTTTTTGCTTTTAATAGGTAGTCAGTCGATTTTAGAGCAACAGCCATTGCGCTTGCAGTAGGGAAGTAGTGTGTGAAAGCCGCCTTTTTTTGTTCTTCTGAAATTGATAGGTTGTTTTTGGCTTCTTTAATTTTTCGGTTGTTCTCTAGTGCAAGATTCTTGCATGAATCTAAACTTAATGCAGTCTGAGCTTTAGCGTTTTCCGAAACAAAAGGTAGAACAATTAGTAGGATAACTACTGTTTTTGATGCGGGTACCGACCAAAATCCACGTTTGTTTGGTTTATCGCTATAAATCCACGAGTAAAGAATTGGAAGCACGTAAAGCGTAAGCACCATCGAAATTAAAAGTCCAAAGCATATAACTGTTCCTAATGGACCCCAAAGAGGCGAACCGCTAAGAATCATAGGTATAACGCCAACCGATGCTGCTGCTGCCGTAAGGAATATTGGGCGCATACGACGTTTCCCTGCTGCAAGTGCAGCCTCTTTCACCGTCATTTTCTTGTCGTTTTTCTTTAGTTCACAGGCATAGTCAATAAGTATAATACCGTTACGGACAACCATACCACACAAACTTGTGACGCCAATGAACGCTGTTAAGCTGAAAGGATAACCAACCAATGAAAGTCCTATAGCAGCACCAGGAATTCCTAGTAGCATTGTCGAAAGAATTAGTAGCGATAGTTTCGATTTTTTAAACTGGAATAAAAGGATGAAAAATATTAGTACAATGCTTAATCCTAATGCAATTTCCATTGGTATGAAGGTTTCCTTTTGGCCTTCGAAGTCTCCACCATAATCAATGGTCGCTCCTGCAGGAAGTTCAAGTTTATCAACTTGTGGTTTGATCTCATTGAATATTGCCGATGCCATTGTTCCCGTTTCATTATCGAGCGATACGGTTAGTGTTCTTGTTCCATTCCGGTGTGCGATTGTTCCTTCTGTCCACTCTGGCTTAATTTGGGCGAACGATCTTAGCGGTAGCGCCGAGAAACTTGATAATGACGTTATTGTTTGATCCTGAATTGTTTTGATGCTTTTTTGTTCCTTAGTATCCTGAGTTAGTCTAACTTCGACTGGATAGTCGTTTTCCCATATTGTAGTTAGAGGAATTCCATCGAGACCAACCATTAGCGATGTCGCTACAAAACCTTTTGAATACCCTAGTCTGTTTGCTTTATCTTTGTCTAATTCAATTCTAACATTTTGTTGTTTCTGATCCCAGTCGTTGCGCATCCATGCAATGTGTTTCGTATTCTGAATTATACTTTCCACTTGCGATTGAACGCTACGAATATCCTTAATGGAATCGGACGAAATTCTGATTTCGATTGGCGATTTGTTCAACTGCATTGCAAGTATTTTCCACTTAACATGTGCGTTGGCAAAATTATCAGCATACTTTTTATTGTATTCATTTACTATTTCCCGAGTTGCTTTATCCGAGATAGTGTTTATCATTAGTTGCCCATAGTTCGGCGCAGGCATATTAGGTGCATACATCGTATGGAATCGAGGCGAACTAGTGCCAATAAAACTGGTAACTGTAACTACTCTTTTGTCGTTTAGCAGAACGGTTTCTAAACTATCCACTATGCTTGCAGTGCTTTCGAGTGATGAGCCTGTGGGCAAATAAACTTCCACGGCAAATTGGTTACGTTCTACTTCGGGGAATAGCTCTTGATCTATATTTGAGAATAGGTAAAATGAAAATAACAGTATAGTAACTGCTCCAAGTATAGTCCAGTTCCTGTGATGAAATGCTTTTTCCAATGTAAAGTCGAACCATTTTTGAAGCCAATCCAGAAAAGAATTGCCTTTTTTGTCCGATTTACTTTTCTTAAGTCCTTTTTTGATGAATACAAAGTTGAGGTATGGAACAAGCAATACAGCAACAATAATCGATACTATAAGTGCAAGCCCAATAACTAAAGGTAGTGTGTTTACGAATTCTCCCGAGGTTCCAGGAAGAAAAATCATAAGTGGAAAATATGCTGATATAATGGCTAGTGTGGCTGTAACTATTGGGGTAAACAGATCTTTTGCACTTTGAATTGCTGCGTGCCAAGGTGAAATTCTATGGTCTAACTTCTCAACATAATTATCGATTACAACAATTGAGTTATCCACAATCATTCCAAGTACAATGATAAGGCCAGCTAGCGAAACAGTGTGTAGTTCGATTCCAAAGAAGTACATTCCGCTAAGTGTAATTAGTACTGCAATAGGAACTGTAATACCAGCAACAGATGCCACTCTTAACGGAAGCAATAGCATTGTAACTATAATTACAGCAACAATGGCAATCATGAATTCATGTAGAAAATTACCTACAGCATCATCTACATATTTTGGTAGTTCAGATATTTTAGCAACCTGAATATCCGATGGACAATTCTTTTTAAAGTTTTCGAGTGCATTGTCAACATCCTTTCCGAATTGAACAATGTTGTTGCCCGGTTGCATCTCCAATGATAGCAGGATGGTTTTCATCCCATTTTGCTTGATGTAGCTGTCTGGGTCATCATATTTGCGTTCAATTGTAGCGATATTTTTTAGGCGAACTACATTTCCATTTGGATCGGAGTAAACGATTTGATCGGCAAGTTCCTTCTCAGACTCAAAGTTTGGAGGAAAGTGAACAGCCATGTTGTATTTGCCATCCTTTAGTTCTCCAGCATAGTTTACCATTCCGTTTAACTGGTAAGCCCCCAGTAACGACAAGGTTTTGATATTGTATTCGTTGAGTAGTTCGGGTTTTACATTTACAAATATTTTTTCCTTTTGAAGCCCATAACGCTTAATCTTTGATGTTGCAGGAATTTTACGGCATTCTGTTTCAAGTTTTTTGAGTTGCTCTTCTAGGTCTTTGTAACTCTTGGAGTCCGATGAAAGCGTTATAAGCATTGCTGCTGTATCTCCGAAATCAGAGTTTACAATGAGTGCCAATACTCCAGATGGTAGTGACATCTTAAGATTGTTTAATCCCAGATTTAATTTGGACCAGAATCGATCGGCGTTTGTGACATCATCATTCAATTCAACAAATATGTACATTATGCCCTCGCGTGAGTACGAGTAGGTTTTTGCCTTTTTTACTTCCTCGAATCCGAATATGTAGTTTTCGACCTCTTTGGTTAACTGTTCTTCAACCTCTGCCGAAGTTGCTCCAGGGTAAACACCAACTACTACGCCTTGTCTAATGGTGAATTTAGGATACTCGTTGCGGGGCATTATCAGTAAGGCTATAACTCCAACAGCCATTAGTAGTACAGCAATAATTATCACAATATTGTGATGTCGCATTGCTGCTTCAATTATTCCATTCTTTTTTGTCCTCATACTACAAACTAATTAGGCTGTTTTCGGATAATTTATCGTTTCCTTCGCAAACAACTATTTGAGATGTGGTTAATCCCGATTTAACTTCGATATATTTTTCGTAGTATGTTCCAATTAATATGGCTTGCTTTTTTACCCTATTCGAGTTAGAGTCTACGACATAAACAAAAGAGTTTCCTTGGCTATCGATAGATGCACTTTGGTAGGGGATTAGCATTACTTTTTTTTCCGATTTTATGTTGAGGGCAACATCGCATACCATGCCTGGTTTTAAATCAAGGTTAGGATTGTCGACAAGAATTTTAACTTCGTAGGTACGTGCTATTGCATCGGCAACGGGGCTAACCTTAGTAATAACTCCTTCGAAGTTTTTATTGTCGAGTGCCGATACTGTGATATTTGAGTTGATACCTTTCTTTATTTTCCCAATTTCATTCTCTGGAACCGATATTTTTACGTAAACTTTGTTGATATGAACCAATTCCAATGGTGCCGATATGATATTTATTGATGACATTCCAGGTTCGATGTTCTTGCGACCAATAATACCGTCTGCTGGAGCTCGAAGGTTACATTTGTCGAGATTGTTGTCCGATAAATCTAGTGCCAGTTTCGCCTGCTCTAGGTTTGTTTCCATTTCAACCCATTTTATCTCTGGCAAACTACCCTCGTCATGAACTTTCTTTAATCGATCATATGCATCTTTTGCTTGTTGATATTTGGCCTTTGATATATCACGTAGATTCTGTAGGTCATTCTTCTCAATAGTTGCCAGAAGTTGATCTTTTTTTACTGCATCGCCTGCATCCACAAGTACCGTTTCAACTCTTCCTGTTGTTTGGAAGGTAAGGGGAATTGTCTGCGAAGCTTCAATACTACCGCTATACCTTAGGTTTGTGCTTATTGCTTCAGCCTTAACTGTTGCAACTGTAACCTTTAGAGGTTTTTCTCCTAGGGTTTTTACTTCGTTTTGTTTCGAATTACATCCGAAAAGAATGGCAATTCCTATTGCCCAGTAAATTTTACTACTCATAGTTGTCCGCTTGTTTGTTTTCCTTTTTATTTTTTTGTGCATACTGAACGACCGGTATGTGTGTTTTGTGATTTAAAGTACTGAACGATCAGTGTGTTTTGGTTTGTCAAAAAAAATTAATGAATTGCATTCAAATTAAAGTTTCATCAAATTATACAGTTCATAAAGCTGGTCGCGCAATGCTTCTATAGCCTTTTTAGGTGAATTATTAATGATAAGATTGCCCGCTATTCCCATGTTGAGCGAATAGAAATTTAAAGCCATGTTTGTGGGATTAATGTCTTTTCTTATTTCGTTGTTTTCAATGGCTTTTTTTATAATTTCTTCAATATGCTCAAATTCATTTAGAATAAGTTGTTCTTTTTCATTAGCGTATCTTGGGTAATGTCGAAAGGCATCAATTAATAGTGATAAATAGTTAATGGGTATAAAGTTGTTGTGCCTACCCACTATTTTTTCGATAACTTCTTCTGCAATTTTTACGCATTCGTCAATATATTCCTTTAGAGTATTTCCTTTAAATGGAATGAAAAAATCATTAATTGGAAGATATTTGTCTATAACTGCTTTGAAGAGATCTTCCTTGTTTGTGAAATGATGGTATAAGGCTCCTTTGGTAAAGCCAATTGCTTTGCTAATTTCACTTATAGATACAGCCTCGTAACTCCTGCTTAAAAATAAGCCATATGCTTGATCTATAATATACTCTCTTGTGTCACTCATAACTTACATACTAAACGATCGGTATGCAAATATACTTTCTTTTTTAAATTTAGTTTCAGTGAATTAAAAATATTAACCTATTTAGCTCAGTTTAACATGTTTGCGTTATGGCTATATATCACCGAAAGTCCTGGTACACCTGCTTTTTATATGATTTGGAGCTCGAAAAAATTATTCTATAATTTCTTTTATTGGTATTCCCATTGATCCGTTTGGCCATGTAATTCCTAGTAAGGTCGATAGGCTAGGGGCAATGTCGTACATGTTTATTGGTGTTAGTATCGATTTACGCTTTACTTTCCATCCATACCATATTAAGGGAACGTGTGTATCGTAGTCGTATGCTGAGTTTCCCGAAGATATTGAACCGTTCCGTTCAACCCATCCTGGTTCTAAGTTTATAATTACATCACCCGATCTCCGCTGGTTGAAACTATTCTGGAATTTAATCATTATACCATTTGCAAAATTTGCCGATTGTAAAATGTGAGCAGTGGTACTATTCGCAACTCCCGAAAATTCTAGCATAAAGTCGGCAACTTTTTGCTGGATATCGGCCAGTTTAATATTAGAGTCTTCAATTAATCTTCGGTTCAAATAAATTTGTTTTTCGTGATAAGCGGTAACCCATGCACCTTGTCCATAAATTGCATTTAGGTAACTTCCCAGTAATATCATTGCCTTTTTGGGATCGAAATATCCTCCTGGTATTTTCGATTTTTCAAGGTAATCGGGCGACGACGATATTCCTTGATCTGAAGTTAGAATTACCAAAACATTCTCTTTCCCAATATTCATTGATAGAAAATCCATAAAATGGGCAATCTCTTTATCAAGTCGTAGATAGGTGTCTTCCATTTCTATTGAATGAGGGCCATATTTCTGTCCAATGTTACGGTTGGCGCTGAATGTTAGGCAAAGTAAATCGGTATTGTCGTCGGTACCTAGGTTTTCACCAATAATTGCAGCAATTGCCATATCCTTTATAAGAAGATTGCCGTAGGGCGTTTCTGTGAGTTTCCCAAAGTTGGTTGTGGGTTGCTGTTTCCCAATAATACCATCTACAAGAGACTTTAACTTATCAATAAGACGTTGTTTGGTTTCAACCGATTTGACCTTTGCGGTATCAGCCTCCTCGTAGCTCTGAATTGGATTAAGGGCTTTCCACTCTCTTTCTGAGTATAGTTTTGAGAATCCTTTGTTGTTAAAGGTATCAACCCATACTGGTAATGTTTCCGCAAAATAATTGCTTGTAACAAAATTTCCTTTTTCCTTGTCGTACCAGTAAACGCCTGTAGCATTATGCCCAGACAAGAGGATTGCAGAGGCTGGGTCTAACGAAATGCCTATTACTTTAGAATTAGGGTTGTTAAGTACTATTTCGTCGCCAATTGTACTAGTTACTAGGTTTTTAGCGGAGAATTTTCCGCTAAAGAAACTTCCTCCTAGAGTTTCTGTTTTTTCATCAGCCGTAGCATATATTTCTTCGCCATTAACTCTCGAAAACCATTTGTCGGAAATAATTCCATGTACCGAAGGATTTGTACCTGTTGATATGGTTGCAATTCCTGGATATGGTTGTGTAAGTAAATAGTTGAATCGGGCATTTTTACAGTAAGCCCCTTCGTTGGCGAGAAGTTTGAAACCGTTATCGCTAAATTTATCCCAGTAACGGCTTATATAGTCGAAACGCATTTGACTTACTACTATTTCGACAATGAGTTTCGGTTTTTCCGATGGAATTGCTCTGTTTTGTTGACCTAATGATATATTATAGTTTAAACTTAGAATACAGAAAAAGAGTAAAATACGTTTTGACATATAATTGTACGTTGATTTGAGCCCCAAAACTAATTGATTTAGTTGATATGGATTATCTTTTTTGAAACAGTTTTTCCGTTACATTTAATTTTAACAATATAGATGTTTTGCGATGCTTTACTTGTGTTGTATTCGTTATGCGTCCAATTCCATCTATATTCTCCTTCGGAGAGGTTGCCTTCGAAAACATTAAGTACTAAGTGTCCAGATATATCGAATATTGAGATGTTAACGTAAGTGGGTTTGCCTATCTCACAAGTAATGGTTGTTTTATCCTTAAACGGATTCGGACTCACTGTAAATTGTTTTATTGTTTTAGGAACATTGCTAATACCAGTTTGATTTAGTATTATGGTATAGGTTGAGTCGCGGTAAACTTTAACATTGCCTTGAGCAGAGTCGAATCCATCCATCGTTACAGAGTAATTACTGTTTTGACCAAATGGCGCGTTGACAAAGTTTACTGTACCTGAACTACTTGTTGTTTGTTGGTTTTGATTGAAGTTTACAGTGGCACCCTCAATTGAACTACCACTATAATTTTTAACTAGAAATGATACATTGGAGTAGTTTGTGAAATCTGCAGAATAATCTATATCGCTCCAGTAAACGTTCACTAATCCGTTTCCTAATTCAACATTTTCGTAAAGAACCTTAAACGGAACTTCCCCTTTGGAAATGTTGTTGAATATTGCATTGCCTTCGGCATCAGTGGCAATTGTTTGATTGTTGCAGATTACAGATAGACCTTCTTGTGGGGTTTCATTAATTTTTACAGCAAAGTTGATAGTTTGAGTATTGGTTGGGATATTGATATAATCAATCCATGCACAATCCGATCCTGCGTAAGAGTTACCATCCTTTATGTATTTCCATACAAAAGAATGTGTCCCTGTTGTAATAGAGTATAGTTCTTCGTCCCAAGAAATTTCTCCGCTCCAGCTTCCGACTTCAACATCATCTATGTAAAATTTAAGGAAATCGTAGCCGCTTTCCGATGAAACTCTTCGCGCAAAGGAAATTGTTCCATCTTCAATTATGTTTAATGTTAATGACATTGTTGTTTGCTGGCTATTGCCAATAGGTGCCGATTTCATGCAGAAGTCGCCGTTGTATGCAGTAGTGTTTTCCCGGCTCCAGTTTCCATTGGCAAAGGTTATTCCTTCTGGAATACTTGTTTCAAAATTTTCGGGAGTGGCCGCCTTTAAGTATACTGATGCTAGACTGGTTTGAGGAAGTTCAACCTTGATAATTTGACCGGCAAAACCTTCTTTTGTGAGTTTTAGATAATCCGTGCCGATGAAAAGATTCCCTAATTCAAAGAACCCGTTGCTATCGGTATTTGTGTTATTATTTCCATCTACAATGGAAACTGAAACGCCTTCAATGGGCTCGTTAGTCTCTGCGTTATAAATATATCCCGAGATACTTTGCTTTTCAATTAATTTTAAGGAGAAGGAGAAATTTGTTGATGTTAGATTTCTTCGATACGTTGTGCTATAAAATCCATCGGCAGATATTGAAATCTGAACAGTACCTGTTGGAACAGAGTTGATTGAAAATTCTCCGTTACTATTGGTTGTGGTTTGATACTCTGAACTTCCTGATGTGACAGTTAAAGAGGCTCCTGTGATAGGCTGATTGTCGGTGTTGTTTAAAACAGTTCCCGATATATTTTGATTGGTTGTACTTCCGTCAAGTACAACATTTATGATTTTGCTTTCGTTGCTGTTAATTGCAACATTGTTAACTGTATAGTCGGTATAACCTTTAGAGGAGTAGGTGATGCTGTATGTGCCAGGTGCAATCATTCTGTAATAATTTCCGAAATTGGAGTTGGTGAAAACCTCGGAACTATCTGTATCGTGGTTAAGCACTGTAATTTTTGCATGTAATGGTTCTCCCGATGAGTTTGTGACACTACCATAAAATCCAGTATAAACTAATTCTATGTAGTTTAGCATAGAGGCCTTAATGTATTCCCAGTATGCAGGAAGTAAATCGGTACTGAGAAGTTTGGTGTCCGATATTTCGAATGTTATTTCCCGACAGTGATGCCAGTAGTTCATGTAATCCTGACGACCTCCAGCAACTACATACCAATCGCCACCATGGGTAACACCATTGTTTTCTCCAGTAAAATAATCGGAAGGACTGTATTTGTGAATGGTATCAGCATATGCACGGCTAACGGTGTAGAACCAGTCATTATCGGCATGCGGATTGTCCGACGAAACCCATGTATCCCATGGGTAATTTGCTAACTCGGTTCCACCGTGGAAGTTTGCCGAAATAGTAAAGTTGTGTTGATTTGCAAAGTTCATCATGGCAGTGGTTTCTAGTTGCCATGAATTTCCGTCGGGGTGGTCTCCTACCCGGGGATCTGGAAAGTTGCGGTTTAAATCAACGTTATTCCCATTGTAGCGGGTCGATCCACTAACCGTGCTATTTCCGTAATTGTATGTACCATCGGGGTTGGCGTTCGGGTTGATATAAATAGCCATGTTGTCAACCATTTGTCTAATTCTAGGGTCGACATCGTAATTGCTGAGCAGGTAGTCAATCAACCTAAGCATTAGCACATAGCCAGTAGTTTCATCGCCATGGATTGTGCTTGTATAGAACACTTCGGGTTCTGCTTCGTTTGTTGTTACATTGTTGGAAATCTTTACCACGTAAAGTTTTCGACCATCAATGGTTGTTCCAATAGAATCGAGTTTGCAAAGATTTGGGTAGTCACTTTCAAATTTTTTCATCATTGCACGATACACCTCATAGGTTGGGTATCTATTCCATTCCGACATCTGACTGATGTCGGTTGCCATGCTTAATACCTTGGTTGGCAAAAGCGATGGATTGGTTAGTATTTCAACCTTATATCCTAATTTGATGATTTTTTCAAACTCACTTGAATTTGCATAGGCCCAAACTGTATCATTGTGTACTTTATCAATGGAGACAATGCGTGTTATTTCTGAATTAACTTTGTTCTTGTCTGGTTCAACAAACCTGAAATATTTTTCGGTACGTTGCGAAAGTGCATTCAGCGATAATAGCGATAGCAGAAGGAATAATATTTGCCTCATAAAACTGCGTATTTTACTTCGAAGTAAAATTACTTTATTTTATGCAGTGTTCGAAAGGGTTAGGTCTTATTTTACATTTTTATAATGTATTTTTTATCTTATCACCGTAGAATCTTAATCCTGTGCAAATTATAATTGTACAATAGAAAATGGCAATAAAAATACTAACCATAATTTTTTTATGGTTAGCAATGACTTATTGTTGTTTTGCTAGTTGAGGATTTTGATGGATAATGGGTAGTCGAATCGTTCCCCACTCGATGATTTTACCGCAGCTATGATACTACAAGTTAATCCAAATAGAAAAATTAAGGGAAGTAGTACAAAGCCAATTAGAAGAATGACTAATATTCCGGCAATCATTGCATATATAGTAAGTGATATCTGAAAATTCAATGCGGCTTTACCCTGCTTGTCAACTTCTGCATATTGATCCTTTTTTATTAGCCAAAAAACAAGTGGTCCAATAATATGGCCAAATGGTATTATTAATCCTGCTAATGCCGATAAATGGCAAAGCATCGAGAATGTTTTTTCATCTTCGCAGGTGTACTCAATTTTTTCCATTTTTAAGATATTTATGTGTATTTATAGACTATTCTTTGTGGCGATATGTTGCATCGAATATAGAAAAAAACAGGAATCAATTTTGATTCCTGTTAGATATTTTATTCCATTAATTTTCTGTATTTAATTCTGTGCGGAACATCATCACCAAGTCTTTTTCGTCTATTTTCTTCATACTCGGTGTAGCCGCCTTCGAAAAAGCAAATCTGAGAATCGCCTTCGAATGCTAATATGTGTGTTGCAATTCTATCGAGGAACCAGCGGTCGTGCGATATTACTACGGCACATCCCGCAAAATCCTCTAAACCTTCTTCTAGTGCACGGAGTGTATTAACATCTATATCGTTGGTGGGCTCGTCGAGAAGAATTACGTTTCCTTCCTCCTTCAGGGCAAGAGCTAAGTGTAATCTATTACGTTCACCCCCCGATAGCATATGGCACTTCTTTTCTTGGTCGCCGCCAGAGAAATTGAATCGGGCAACATAAGCGCGAGCATTTATCTGTTTGCCTCCAAGCATGATGCTATCTAATCCTCCTGAAATTACCTCAAAAACAGATTTCTCTGGATCAATTGCTTTGTGCTGTTGATCAACGTAAGCCAACTTAACAGTATCGCCAACGTTAAAATCGCCCTTATCGGCCGTCTCTAATCCCATGATTAAACGGAAAAGGGTTGTTTTCCCAGCTCCATTTGGTCCAATTACTCCAACAATTCCGTTAGGGGGTAATTTGAAATTTAAATTTTCGAATAGCAGCTTGTCGCCAAATGCTTTTGCAACATCGTTGGCTTCAATTACCATATTACCTAAACGTGGTCCATTGGGAATGAAAATTTCAAGTTTCTCCTCTTTCTGCTTTACGTCTTCGCTGAGTAACTTGTCGTATGCCGATAAACGGGCTTTAGATTTAGCATGACGTGCTTTGGGCGACATGCGAACCCATTCCAGCTCTCGTTCGAGTGTTTTACGGCGTTTGCTCTCCTGCTTTTCTTCTTGGGCCAAACGATTCGACTTTTGCTCTAGCCACGAAGAGTAGTTTCCTTTCCACGGAATCCCCTCGCCACGGTCAAGTTCAAGAATCCATCCTGCAACATTGTCAAGGAAATAACGGTCGTGAGTAATTGCAATTACAGTTCCTTTGTACTGCTGAAGGTGCATCTCTAACCATTGAACCGATTCTGCATCAAGATGGTTCGTTGGCTCGTCGAGTAGCAGTACATCTGGCTCTTGAAGTAGTAATCGGCATAATGCAACTCTTCGGCGTTCTCCTCCCGATAGCACTTTTACAGGAGTGTCAGAATCGGGGCAGCGAAGTGCATCCATAGCACGCTCAAGTTTGGAATCTAGGTTCCATGCATCTAAATGGTCGATCTTTTCGGTTAATTCTCCTTGTCGTTCAATGAGTTTATTCATTTCATCGTCGCTCATTGGCTCGGCAAATTTAGCATTAACCGCTTCGTACTCATTTAGTAGATCAACAATCTCCTTAACACCTTCCTGTACAATTTCCTTAACTGTTTTGCTGTCGTCGAGTTGCGGTTCTTGTTCAAGGTATCCCACATTATATCCTGGCGAGAAAACGACCTCACCCTCGAATGTCTTTTCTACTCCTGCTATTATCTTAAGTAGGGTCGATTTACCAGATCCATTCAATCCAATGATGCCAATTTTTGCACCATAAAAGAACGAAAGGTAAATATTGTTCAACACCTTTTTTTGTGGCGGAAATGTTTTACTAACACCCACCATCGAAAAAATAATCTTTTCGTCGGCCATTTATTGTTTCAGTTTATCATTTGTAATTTGGGTACAAAAATAACCGCTGGTTAGGATTTAAAAAAGTCCGGCCCAGCGGTTTAACAAAAATATTTTAGACTTATTTGTTGATCTTCTTGAAATCTTTAGCCAAAAATCCGTCACCTTCTGCTTTAGAGATATTGTGCTGATCGTAGTAGTACATATTGTCGTCACCAGCACCAATAATCATTTTCCAAACGCGCCATTGCATTCTCGAACCTTCTGGTCCAACCTTGTGCAGGTAAAGTACATTAGGATTTTTTTCTTTGATAGCTTTCTGGATATCTTCAGGATTTACCACTTTAATATTATGCTTGTAGTTTCTGCGGATTTCGGTTAATGCACGGGTATTTTTCTCCAAGCTGCTTTCTGTTACCCATAGTTCTTTGCTCTTTATCTCTTTTGAGTTTTTGTTGTAGAACTTAAATGCATCTTTCTTGATAAGTTTAGGATCACTGTTGATAGTATTTATGTAACTCTGCATAAAACGAATAAGCCCTTCAAGTTTGAAAGAGTATGTATCTTCTGGTAATCCGTTGTAGCTAAGTGGCATTGAGCAAATGTCAGGCATATCAGTAATTTTTTTAACCGCAGCTCCCAGCGAAACACTTAAGAAATTATATATAGGTACAGACTTGTCACCATCAAATTTCATTTGAATCAGCACTAAAAATGATTTGTTGATGTCGTTTCGAACATTTTCAAATTCTTTAGCAGTGATGAACTCATAAGGTGTGATTTTCCATGATTTTTCAACAGCATCGCGAATTTCTACATTGTATCCCGACATTGGATTATCCTCGAGTACAACATAAGTTTTCGATGCAAGGAATGCTTTTACATCTTCGGGTCTTACAAGGTTTCGTTGAGCAAATGCTCCATAAACCATAGTTGCAATTAAAAAGGTGACAACGAGTTTTTTCATATTTCAGTAATTTATGTTCGACATTATTTACCACTTTATGAATACAAATTTACACTTGTTTTATTAATAATTGAAAGGATTAGTGTTAATCTGGATAGAAAATTAATTAAAGTGCAGAAGAACTTTGTTGTATTTGCAGAGTGTTAAAACAATATTATTTTATCGACAATAATGTATCTGCCCTGAGTATGCTGTATAGCATTTTTTATATCTTTGTCCATCGCTGGTGGAATATTGCGATGATTTAATTACCTTGTATTCAGATAAAAATGTTGTGTATAGGGTGTGCTGAATTTAGGTGGATTCTTTAACAATTAATTTTTTTAAAATGACAAAGGATAAGATTGTTGATGCCCAGGAAATTAAAAAGGCGGTTAATTTGGGTCCAATAATTGGTGATGGTTTTGCTCACTTATTAATGTGGGTACTTCGATTTAATAAAATTAATGATACATATTCTAAAATTGCCGATAAGCGAGGACTCGATTTTCTGAATGCAGCATTGGATTCCATTGGGATTAAGTTTGAGGTGAATCCCGAAGAGTTAAAGCGTTTGCCAAAATCAGGACCTTTTATTACGGTTTCCAATCATCCCTTTGGTGGTGCCGATGGAATGATTTTGCTTAAGATTCTGCTTGAACAAAATCGTGAAGATATAAGGCTGCTGGCAAATTTCTTGCTGAAACGAATTCCTGCTATAGGAGAGTATGTGCTTGCTGTTGATCCTTTTGATGGAGGAGTTATGCGTAACTCAAATGTAACGGGACTAAAAGGGGCTCTTCATCATTTAAAAGAAGGTGGCGCTTTAGGTTTGTTCCCATCAGGAGAGGTTTCGACATATTACGAGAATTCCGAGGAGTCAGGAATTGTTGATAAGCATTGGCAGAAATCAATGATTAAGTTCATTAAAAAAGCCGAAGTACCAGTTGTTCCCATCTATTTCCAAGGCGAAAATAGCCGTTTGTTTCATCTTTTAGGATTGATTCATCCGCTATTGCGTACCGCTAAAATTCCTTCGGAGTTATTAAATAAGAAGAATCAGACAATTCGTGTTCGTATTGGTTATCCTATAAGTGTTCAGGAACAGAATGCCTATAATGATATTGAACGCTACGGTAGATTTTTACGATTGAAAACCTATGCTTTGGGCTCATCAATGGAGGTTGACAAGTTCTTTAACTATAAACTTAAGTCCGAGCCGGAACCAGAACCAGTAATTCCACCTGTTGCCGATAACTTGATAGAGGAGGAGGTAAATACTCTTATGGAGAAGTATTTGCTGTTTAAGAGTAAAAATTACTCTGTGATATGTTCTCCATCGTCGGAGATGCCTAACTTGATGACCGAAATTGGAAGGCTTCGTGAAATTACATTCCGCGATGTAGGCGAAGGCACCAACCGTAAGATTGATTTGGATGAATTTGACCTATACTACTGGCAACTCTTTATCTGGGACGAGGATGAAAAGCGGATTGTAGGTGCTTACCGTGCCGGAAAAGGAAAGGAGATTGTTGATAGATATGGGGTGAATGGCTTCTATATTCAAACGCTATTCAAAATTGATAAGAAATTTACACCAGTTCTTGAGCAGTGTATTGAGTTGGGACGTTCGTTTATTGTGCCCGATTATCAGCGTAAGCCTTTGCCATTGTTTTTACTGTGGAAAGGTATTCTTTACTTCTTGATAAAGAATCCAGAGTATCGCTATTTAATTGGTCCAGTAAGTATCTCAAACAGATTCTCCGATTACTCAAAGGGTGTTATCATCAGTTTTATGAGGTCGAACTATTTCAATCACGATTTGGCTCGCTTTATCAGTTCTAGAAATCGTTTCAGAATTCCAATCAAGGAGGAAGAGTTCAATATAATATTCGATAATTCTGATGATTTAGGTAAACTAGATAAGTTTATTCAGGAAGTGGAACCTTACGATTACAGAATGCCTGTACTGCTTAAGAAGTATGTCAAGTTGAATGGTAAGATCATCGGGTTTAATGTCGATCCTAAGTTCAACAATGCTTTGGATGGCTTGTTGATTCTTGATTTGTTTCAGGTTCCATTCGAAACAATTACATCCTTATCGAAGGAAATTAACGATAAGTCGATTTTGGAGCGTTTTAATATTACCGATTATACATTCGAAGATCAGGATTCGTAGTGATTTTGGGTCTAAAAGATATTTAGCCGGAATTTATTGTCCGGCTTTTTTTTAGATTAAACTTTTTTCTTAAAATCGAATCTTAGTTTAGTACTTTAACAATAATGCATATGAACCGAATATCTCTATCAATGGTAGTTGCACTGTTTCTTGTATCGTGTGGCAACTCCTCTAAAACCGAAGAGGCTTTGAAAAAACATGCAATGGAACTTCACGCAAAAATGGTGTCAATTGATACACATACCGATACTCCGCTAAATTTTCTTCGCACGGGGTTCGATTTTAGTGGGGAAAATAACAATGCACGAGGTAGCCGTGTCGATTTGAAAAAGATGGAGGAGGGAAAGTTGGATGCTGCATTCTTTGCCGTTTTTATTGGTCAACGTGAGTGCACTCCAGAAATGTATGCTGAGGTTAATAAGAAAACTCTCGAAATATTTGATGCGATAAATAGAGTTACATCTCAATACCCCGATAGTGTTGCAATAGCAACAAACCCCGATGATGTTTATAGATTGAAAGAAGAAGGTAAGAAAGCGGTTTATATTGGTGTTGAAAACGGTTTCCCAATAGGTGAGGATTTAAAGCAGTTAAAGGTTTTTTATGATTTAGGAGCGCGCTATGTAACCTTATGCCATACTCGCAATAATCAAATCTGCGATTCTTCAACCGATCCAGAAGGCCCACGTCACAATGGTGTAAGCGAGTTTGGGAAAAAAGTGGTTGAGGAAATGAACAACCTAGGAATGATGATAGATGTTTCTCATATATCTGATAAATCTTTTTATGATGTGTTAGAACTCTCGAAAGTACCTGTATTTGCTTCGCATAGTTGTTCTAGGGCTATATGCAATAATCCTCGTAATTTAGACGATGATATGTTGCGGGCAATAGCCAAAAAAGGTGGAGTTGTGCAGATGTGTATTTTGAGCGATTATGTTAAGGAATCACCCAAAAATCCAGAGAGAGATAGTGCTTATAAGGCATTGAGAGTAAAGTACAATAATTTTAGAGATTTAACACCAGAACAGGATAAGCAGGCAACTGCCGAATGGTACGACTTGGAGGAAAAGTATGCCACCAATTTAGCAACAGTTTTGGATGTTGTTGATCATATCGACCATATGGTAAAGGTTATGGGAATCGATTATGTTGGTATCGGAACTGATTTTGATGGAGGTGGAGGCGTAGAGGGATGTAAAGATGCGTCACAGATGTATAACATCACCATAGAGTTATTGCGAAGAGGATATTCTGATAGTGACATTAAGAAAATATGGGGCGAGAATTTTTTAAGAGTTTTTAGGGCAGCCCAAAATTTTGTTCATAGTAAATAATGTAACAATTTCTCTTTCATAAACGTAATACATCAGGCTTTATTTGGTTTTCAGATATTGGCTATATTGGAATTCAATAAGTTATTGACTAAAAGTTTGCTTTTTAGAAAATAAGAATTGTATATTTGAAGCCAGATTCTGGGACAATATTTATTCTTTTAAACTAAAACTATAAGCTATGGTGATTCGTACAGCGAAATTCGTGGCTAGTTATCCGCGTGTGGAAAAAACTCCTATCTCCAATAAACCTGAGTATGCATTTATTGGCCGATCAAATGTTGGCAAATCTTCACTTATTAATATGCTTACATGTACAAAGGCATTGGCTAAGGTTTCTCAAACGCCTGGAAAAACGCAGTTAATAAACCATTTTTTAATAAATGGTGAATGGAATTTGACCGATTTACCTGGCTATGGCTATGCAAAAGTTTCAAAGACCGATCGTAAGGCTTTTTCAGATATTATTACTAACTATATTCTAAAACGCGAAAATCTTTATTTGTTATTTGTTTTAATCGATTCTCGATTAGAGCCTCAACAAATAGATATCGATTTTGTAAACTGGTTGGGTGTTCATCAAATACCGTTTGCCCTTGTTTTTACTAAAACCGATAAGGTTTCGAGTTCTGTTCTTCAGGCAAATATGGATGCATTCAAGGTTGAACTTTTAAATACTTGGGAAGAGTTGCCTCAAATGTTTACTAGTTCTGCGGTGACCCGAACCGGACGTGAAGATATTTTGCAGTATATCGACGTAATTAATCAAAATACCAAAATAAACCAGCTCGAAAGTGCTTAAAGAATTTGGTAATTTTTGTACATTTGCGGGCATTAACTGGAAAATATCCCCAAAATGCATAGCAAACACGCAATAAAGTTCTTTACGGGACGCAGCTCTAGGTACCTTTCGGAGAAGATAGCCGAAAGTTTTGGAATTCCACTCGGAAAATCGAACATTACAGTATTTAGCGATGGTGAGTTTCAGCCATCCTATGATGAATCGGTGCGTGGTTGCACCGTTTTTGTTATACAATCGACATTTCCTCCTGTTGACAATCTTTTTGAACTACTTTTGATGGTTGATGCAGCTCATAGAGCATCAGCGTATAAGGTAGTAGCTGTAATGCCTTACTTTGGCTGGGCTCGTCAGGACAGAAAAGATAAGCCACGCGTAGCAATTGGTGCAAAAATGGTTGCAAATATGCTTCGTGCTGCAGGTGTTGACAGAGTAATGACAATGGACTTGCATGCCGATCAAATTCAAGGATTTTTCGATGTCCCTGTTGATCATTTGTATGCATCGTCGTTGTTTGTTCCTTACATAAAAGAGTTGAATCTTGATCCTGTTGCTATTGCGGCTCCTGATATGGGTGGTGCAAAAAGAGCAAATGCCTATTCTCGATTCCTGAACGCTTCTCTTGTTGTTTGTCATAAAAATCGTGAGAAAGCAAATCAAGTTGGAGAGATGACAGTTATTGGTGATGTTGAAGGAAAGCACGTTGTAATATTAGATGATATGGTCGATACAGCCGGAACCCTAACCATGGCTGCCGATTTAATGATGGAGAAAGGTGCTGCTTCGGTTCGTGCGTTTGCTACACATCCTGTTCTTTCTGGTTCTGCATACGAAAGAATTCGAGACTCTAAGATTACCGAGTTGGTTGTAACGGATACAATACCATTAAGAACCGATAAGGATACTTCAAAAATTAGAGTATTATCGGTTGCCGATCTATTTGCCGATGTAATTGATAAGGTATATAACTATCAATCTATCAGTAATAATTTTCTTATTTAATGATTTTGGTTTCTTAGAATCGCTTTATTATCTTTGTAACCCAAATTTTCCCTCAAAAAGGTATGATGGGGGGCTACAGAAAAATGAGGGGTAGTCCTGAGTAATGCCAGTGTAATAATTAAAAAAAATAAACAATGAAAACATTTGAATTAAATGCAGCAGTTCGTACTGAAACAGGAAAGACTTTTGCAAAAAACATTCGCAAAACAGCATTAATTCCAGCTAACATCTATGGCGGTGAGCAGAATTTAATGATTTCTGTTGATGAAAAAGAATTCTTGAAAGCTATTTACACTCCTCATGTTTATATTGTAAACCTTACAGTAGATGGTAAAGTGTATAGCACAATTATTAAGGAAACTCAGTTTCATCCAGTTTCTGATAAGGTTCTTCATGTCGACTTTCTACAAATTTCTGATAAGAAAAAGATAACCGTTGGTCTTCCTGTTATTCTTCAAGGACAAGCAGAAGGCGCAAAGCAAGGTGGTAAATTGCTTCAGGTTGTTCGCAAAGTACGTGTGAGTGGTTTTGCTAAGGATCTTCCAGAAAGCATCAATGTTGATGTTACCAACCTAGGTCTTGGTAAGAGTATTATGGTTGGAGATCTTACTTTTGACAAGTATGTTATTTCGGAGCCAAAGAGTATGGTGATTGCTACTATCAAGACAACTCGTGCTGCTCGTGAGGCTCAAGAAGGTAAATAATTAAACGTTAAGATTTGAAGTATTTAATTGTAGGATTGGGAAATATTGGTGCAGAATATTCCAATACCCGCCACAATATAGGATTTATGGTATTGGACGCACTTGCAAAGGCGTCCAATATTTCTTTTGTAGATTCCCGTTATGGTGCAGTTGCTGAGTTGAAGCATAAAGGGCGTACTTATGTTTTGCTAAAACCATCAACCTATATGAACCTTAGCGGTAAGGCCGTGAATTACTGGATGCAAAAGGAGAATATTGCTATAGAGAATGTTTTTGTTATAGTTGATGATTTGGCATTGCCCTTAGGAGCAATAAGAATTCGCCAAAGCGGTAGCGACGGTGGCCATAATGGGCTGAAGAGCATCAATGAAGTTTTGGGAACCAATGCTTATGCCCGATTGAGGTTTGGGATTGGGAGCGATTTCTCAAAAGGACGCCAAGTGGATTATGTGCTTGGCGAATGGACCGATGAGGAGACAAAGGTATTGCCTGAAAGAATTACTAAAGCGGGTGATGCTATCCTCAGTATTGGAACAATTGGAGTTGAGCGTACAATGAATTTTTTTAATAGTAAGTAATATGGCCGAGAGTTCTACAAGAATCGATAAATGGCTTTGGAGTGTTCGGATTTTTAAAACCCGCAGCATTGCCATTGAGTTTTGTAGAAAGGGCAGGGTGACAATTAATGGTAATATTGTTAAACCAGCCCGTGAGATTCAGGTTGGCGAAACTATTGTTGTGCGCAAACCTCCGGTTAATTACACTTTCAAGGTGAAAGGATTTCCCAAAAGTAGGGTGGGGGCAAAGCTTGTTGTGGATTACCTTGAGAATTTAACCCCAGCCGATGAATTGCAGAAACTCGATCCTGCATTTATGGCTTTCAATATTTACCGCGAACGCGGTACTGGTCGCCCCACCAAAAAGGATCGCCGCTCATTGGACGAACTTTTCGAGGATGGTTTCGAGGGATTCGATTGGGACGATGAAGATGATTCTCCAGAAAAAGATTAACCTTTCCTGTATACACTTTTAATTTCAGCAATATACATCCTGTGAAAATCAGATTTTGGGTAGTTCTTCTGCATTATACCCTTGTCTATGAATTGATCAGCCTTGAGAAAATCTGCATAAAGTTTTTCACATTCAATAATTAACCGGGCTTCCTCAAAAGCAATCCCATTATCAGTTCTAATGGGAGTAAGACCTGTCTCTTTTACTTTGTCGTAATCTCTGCCCGATTTTGCTCCGCAAAAATTCAGCGCTTTTCTGTACTGCTCTTCAAAGAAACTAAGCGTTAAATGGCTGTTTCTTTCTGCAAATTCGAATGTGTAGCGCTGAGGTCTAATGAATATAAATGCTACTGGCTTGTTCCAGAGTATTCCAAATCCACCCCACGATGCTGTCATTGTGTTGAATTTCTGCTCATCGCCAGCAGTAACAAGCATCCAATCGTTATCCAATGAGTTGAAAAGGTTCTCGGTTAACTCAAATGGTGATATTGTGCTGAAATTCTCTGTCTTTTTCATACTAAATGTCAATTCCTAAGTAGTTTCTAATTAAAAGTCCTATTCCAAATGTTAGTGCCGATACGCCTAAACTTATCACAGTCATTTCAAGGAATCGATGCTTGAAGTTTAAATCCTTGGCAACAGATATGTAGTAGTTGAAAAGGAATATTATCATCACCGCTGAGAATAGTGCGATTCCTAGTGCTGTGAAATAGGATGCAAGAACTAGGAAGGGCGTAATAAGGATCGCAACGGTTAATACATACGCAATTCCTGTATATAAAGCTGATTTTCCAGCATTCTTTTCCCCTTCAGTCTTAACGGAAAGATACTGCGATGCTGCCATCGAGAGAGATGCTGCAATTCCAGTAATTAACCCAGCGACTGCAATAAGTTTGGTGTTTTGCAGCGCAAGGCTAAAGCCTGCAAGTGCTCCTGTTAGTTCTACCAAAGCATCGTTTAAGCCAAGAACAATTGAGCCCATATAGTCCAATCGCTCCTCTTTAATCATATCAATAAGTTCTTTTTCGTGTTCCTCCTCCGATTCCATTATATTTTTTATTTGAGGAAGATGCGGAATAAGCTGTTCGTAAATGTTCTGGGCATTAACTTCTTGTTTTTCCATTAACTTAATGGCAAATGTTAAGCCTAATACTTTAGCCATTAAAACAAAGAAGTTTACTCTTGAGTTTATTGGCTTTACATCTTTTCCTGAAATACCTTTGAAAAAATTATAGTGGTCGAGTTCCTCGCTTGCAATCCTAGCGAGTATATTTCTGTTTTCTTCATCTTTTTCAATGGTTGCAAGACGCTTATAGATATGGAATCCAGTAATCTCTTCTTGTTGTGCTTTCAGAACGATTTTGTCAAATTCTGCTTTGTCAATCAAATTGCTCATTGTTGTATATTTAAAAATGCAAATTTAAAATAATCTCGTTTTTTTGTTAAGGCTTTTCCAATGTCTATTTAGAGATTCCTGCTTTCGCAGGAATGACAGTAGGATAGTACGGTCTACCATATGTCATTCCGCACTTGATGCGGAATCTCCTTAACTAAACGACATTGAGATTTAAGTACTCAATAACCCTTTTTATAGACTCAACTTCCGAAATTTGGTTTACGTAATCGGGAAGCGAATTTCCATTTAGTGTTAAGTTTTCTTTACGGTAAATCATTTTGCTTTCGGTATCCTTAACTCCACTCATATGAAATTCTCTAGCACCCGTATTTACTATACTTTTAATAGTGTCATCATTTATTCCACTGCCAGGCATTATAACTATTCTATTCGATGCTTTGCTTACAAGTTTTCCAAGTAAATCTACCGAATCAACTGCTTTGTTTCGTTGTCCTGATGTAAGTAGATGTGTTGCTCCAGTTAGGATTATGTCCTCTAAAGCCTTAAATGGATCTGGGGTGAAGTCAAATGCTCGATGAAACGTAAACGTCAAAGGCTTACTCAATTCGACCAGTTCTTTTGTTCTTTTGATATCGACTTCTCCGTTCGGAAGCAGTATTCCACAAACGATTCCATTAACGCCAAGTTGCTTTGCAACGAGAATATCGCTTTTGATTTGCTCAAATTCGATATCTGAGTATAGAAAATCGCCAATTCTTGGACGGATAAGAATGTTTATGGTGATATCAACTCTCTCTCGGGTAGTTTTTATGCAGCCGTACGAAGGGGTTGTCCCTCCAATAAAAAGATTTTCGCAGAGTTCAATTCTTTTTGCTCCTGCAATTTGAGCGTTTATAGCACTTTGAACTGAATTGGCACAAACCTCAAGGGTGAATCCTCTCACTACTTCAACGCTTTTAAAACTTGCTCACCTAGTCCAATACTATAGCCCTCGGAGTAGAAAATTACCTCTCCATTGGCGTTTATAACAGTAACAATGGGGTAGTTTGTCGATAAAGTTTTATTGCATCCAGTTGCAATTGCATTAGCAATTGTCTGCTCCTTATCGTATCCAAATTTAGACGAAGTAGGAAGATTTCCAAGGTTACTTGGGTTGAAATCCTCTGTCATCTTATCTTTTCCAACTACAAAAACAACATTGCCGCCCCAATTGTCGAAATCGGTTTTTACTGCAGCAATATCAACCATTAAATGCTTTGTGGGCTCCTTGTTAGGCTCAACTATTGCCACAACAGCCGATTTTTCTTTAACCAATTCGCCAATTGTCCCACTGTTTTCTCCATTCAAATTTGGGATCGAAGTTTCTGTATTAACCATTCCGAAAATTTGGCTCTGAGTATTGTTCTCGTTAAACTCTAGGTTTATAGTTGTGGTTTGATTTTCCTTAATCTCAAAATATTTAAACTTGCAAAGCACAGTTCCATTACTTAAACGGTTTCCTGTAATTAGCCTGTAGAATCCCGCATCTAGATTAATTTTTGCAGGTAGATTGTTTACGTTAGGATCTGTTTCGAAATCAAGCGAAACAAATTTTCCTTTTTCCAACTTGCCGATAGTAAAATGTGTGTAGTATTGCGGTTTTTGGATTGGTAAATTGTTGCCAAGGTTCAAATTTAGAGTTCCTTTAGGGAAAACTTGTTCTGATGTTTCTTCAAAAACTACATCGTTCCATTTATCGCGCATTAAGAACTGTGGACGTTTAGTTGATGGTTCTAGTCTTGCTGGAATTCCAAAACTACGACAAGCTGCAACAAAGAATACGTTACGGGAGTATTCGTCGGCAATTCTTAGTTTAAATACGCTTTCAGGGCTTAGCGGAACTCTGTAGTAATTACTTTCCTTATCTAGGGTGATGTTCTCTTTAATCCATTTAGCAATGTTGTAAGGATTGTTACGGAAGAATCCTATTTCATCAAATGTGAATGAGTTTTGTAGGAAACTTCTCCAAGGAGTAATAAATTCTCGGCCTATTCTTGGTGAAAGAACATACTTGTCGAAATCTTTGAAGTCTTTACTGTCAATTATTGATGGGAAAGAGTCAACTGTTGCAATATGGTCTTGTAATATTATGGCAGTAATATCGTGTAAATCCTTCTCAGAGATACTATTGAGAATAGCCATTCCCACTGTTAAATCCTTGCCATCTAATCCTTTTATAAAGTTGTAAATCTCCTGCCAATTTCCGCGGCTTAGTTTAAGATACTTCCAGGTTTCATCTATGTTAACTCCTTTTTCCATAGCAAGATTTGTTGCAGATGCAGAGTCGATAAACGTTGCAATATATTTATTGCGGATAGCATTCTCATCCTTCAATCGTGCATTGTTTGCATCTGCTTTAGATTGGTCGGCTTGGGCCAATGTTTGTTCTGCTGGAGGAGTTAGTGTTAAGTTCTGATCAGCAAAATTCTGATTTTCGGAGATGTTAATAGTTATATCTGTTGCATCTTTATCGGCCTTAGAAAACCCAATCTTGTTTTCTTTCGATGCCCATACAATCAAATCTCCAAATCCAGTTGTTAGTACGCAAGAGCCTTCCTCGTTGGTTTGCTTTGTTCCAATTGGGTAAAACTCGGCATAATTGTAAAGTTGAAACTCAACTTTAGCGTCATTTACAACATTCCCATTTTCATCAACAACTTTAATGTTTAAATTTTTTGTTGGTGCATAATTACCAAGCAGGTTGATTTCTGTGAACCATTCCGAAGTTGTTAACTTTTCTTCATTTCCATTGTATTTACCAAATACAAAAGTGCGCATCATCATTGCTCTTTTTGCAGGACCAGCAAACCAACCCATATTTAGTTCTGGTTCTGGTTCGCAAGCTCCTAGGAAATACCATTTGCCATCGACCCAAACTTCAACCCAGGCGTGGTTATCGTCGGTATGTGCCCAGCGAGGAGTGTAAACTTGGCGGGCAGGAATGCCAACGGAACGAAGTGCAGCAACAGTAAATGTCGATTCCTCTCCACAGCGTCCAAACGCGGTACGAACGGTAGTTAGAGGCCCCGATGTTCTTTCGTCGGTCGATTTGTAGATAACCTTTTCGTGGCACCAGTGGTTAACCTCAAGAGCTGCATCATACATACTTAACCCTTCAAGTCTGCCCTTTAGCTCTGCAAGGAAAACTTGACGAGCAGAATCGGTGTATTCATTATTGATTCGGTAGGGGAGAACAAAATGAAGAAATATATCTGCAGGAATTTTTTTGCCCCATTTGAAGAACGATTTTGCCTCAAGCGATGATTTTACTTGCTTAAGCACATAGTTGCTGTTGTGCATTGCAACGTCGCTCAATGGCATATAGACGTATAGGAACTCAAATCCTTCGCGCTCCTTAATTGATAATTCGCTATTTATTATTTGGTTGATGTCGGAATCGTGTTCCTGAATTAATTTAATTCTTTCATTGAATTTCGTCGTTACCTCATCGCGTTGTGCTTTACTGTCAATTAAATGACGGTTAAACAGGTTTTGGCAAGAGGTTAGCATTGTGGCTATTAGGATGCTGAAGATTAATGTTTTCTTCATTTTGTGAGTTTTGAAATAACAAATAAAAATACGCAAAAATTTGAATAATCGAACCTTTCAGACTTCTTGTAAGTTTAAAAAAGAAAAACGTGCGTTTCCGCACGTCCTTCAAATCTTGTCCGATGTCTAATGTCTGACATCTGTGATCTGTATAATTAAGCCTTCAAAGCCTCTTTAATCTTAGTTTCAATTTCTGCTGAGAGTTCAGGGTTGTCAAGTATTATTTGACGAACAGCATCGCGACCTTGCCCCAAACGGGTTTCGCCGTAGCTGAACCACGAACCACTTTTCTTCACTACGTTTAGTTCGGTGGCCAAATCAATAATTTCTCCTGATTTTGAGATACCCTCGCCAAACATAATGTCGAACTCTGCCTTTTTGAAAGGTGGTGCAAGTTTGTTCTTCACAATCTTAACACGTACACGGTTACCAGTTGAGTCATCGCCATCTTTTATCTGGTTAAGTCTTCGGATATCAACCCTAACCGATGCGTAGAACTTCAAAGCATTACCACCAGTAGTGGTTTCGGGGTTGCCGAACATTACGCCAATCTTATCGCGAAGTTGGTTGATGAAAATGCAGCAGGTATTGGTTTTGCTAATTGTTGCTGTAAGTTTACGCAATGCTTGCGACATTAAACGAGCCTGTAAACCCATTTTGCTATCGCCCATTTCGCCTTCAATCTCAGCTTTTGGAGTAAGTGCTGCTACCGAGTCTATTACAATAATATCGATAGCACCAGAGCGAATAAGGTTGTCGGCAATCTCAAGTGCCTGTTCTCCGTTGTCGGGTTGAGAAATTAGTAATGTTTCAACATCAACACCAAGTTTCTCTGCATAGGTTCTATCGAATGCGTGCTCAGCATCGATAATTGCTGCAATACCGCCTTGTTTTTGAGCTTCGGCAATTGCGTGGATGGCTAGCGTGGTTTTACCCGATGATTCAGGTCCGTAGATTTCCACAACGCGTCCGCGAGGATAACCTCCAATGCCCAAAGCAATGTCCAACGATAGTGAGCCCGAAGATATTGCAGAAACCTCAGCAACGGCCTTGTCTCCCATTTTCATAATGGAACCCTTGCCAAAGTCCTTCTCAATTTTATCGAGAGTGGCCTGTAGCGCTTTTAGTTTTTCCTTGCTGACCTCTTTACGATCTTTATTTTCAGATTTTTCCATTTAGGGTGTATTTATTATTTTTTTAACTCTGTCAATATTTGGGAAACGTGTTCTTTTGTATCAACTTTATCAAAGATATGTGTGATTACTCCGTTTTTATCAATAATAAAGGTGGTACGCAAAATTCCCATATAGGCCTTGCCATACATTTTTTTCTCTCCCCATACGCCAAAAGCCGTTGCAACCTCTTTTTCAGTATCAGCTATTAAGCGGAAAGGAAGTGAATACTTTTGGATGAACGATTGGTGTGATTTTACGCTATCGGGGCTAACACCAACAACTTCCATCCCAAGTTTCTTTAAATCCTCGTAACCATCTCTGAGGCTACAAGCCTCGGCTGTGCAGCCCGATGTATTATCCTTTGGGTAGAAGTATAGCACTAAATTCTTTCCCTTAAAATCCGATAATGAAATATTATTCTCATCCTGATCAATTCCTTTGAAATCAGGAGTCTTATCGCCGATGTTTAATTTTGTTTTCATACTATTAAGTTTTGTAAAGTTATAAAGAATCGATAAAAATTTCTTATTGAAATTGAATATTGAATCAAACATTTATCAACATTCAATATTTAAATGCAAACAAAGCATTGTGCTAAAGGTTCAACAAAAAAAGCCCTGCTTAGGGTTTGCAGGGCTTCCAGTTTTAGGTTAGGTTTATAGTTAGTTGTGGGGTTTACTGAGTAAAGAAGTAGTCGTTAAGTTCGTAAATATCCTCGGGCTTAAAGTTTGATTTTTCGTCAAAGTAGTCGTCAATAGTTTTTAGCAGTTCTTGGAACGATATGTAACCATCTGCATCGCTATCAACAATTCTGAATTTATTGGGAATAACGCCAGGTGTAAATGTTCTGGTTGGTGTCCATATGTTCACTAATGGTATAAGCCTAATTTCTTTGCGTGATGTTGCTTTAACGTTGCTGAACATTTCAGATAAGGCATTATCGGTAAGCTGTGCTCCTTGATCATCGACTGTAGCACCCTCTGGAGTGTTGGGTTCAACATCCATGTAATCATAAACTCCATCGTTATCAGTATCGTAAGGACAACCATTCGAGGAATCAACTTCTACGCCGGGAGGCGTGTCTGGACATAAATCAATACGATCAAGAACTTGATCGTCATCTTGATCTGTGAAGAATACTGCATAATCAAATTCCCCTGCTTCGGCAAACAGTCGTTCAACTAGTAATGCATTTGGATCGGAGAATAGATCGAGATTTATGGTAAAGTACGTGAAGGTAAATATATCGTTATAGTTGTTTTTTACAGGGTAATTCATCTTTTTTGCGATTTTATCGCTATAGTTGTCAATCATGTCCGTGAAGGCATAGTTTACGGAAGTTCCAACTCTGAATGAAACTCTATCCGATAGGTAAAAATCGAACCCAAAATCAAATGGTATTGTGAATGTCCGTTGACTAAAAGATCCTTCCTCGAAGAGGTCTGCGCTTGAAAGGTCTGTTTCGTAATTACTATCGAAATGCTTTATTTGTGCACGCCAAGCATCTGGCCCATCTTGACTAAAATCGCGCATAGTACCATCGGACCAGAAATAGTAGTAGTTTAAAGGATTATCGCTGTTAGATATTTTAAGATTTCCTTTAGGGCTGTAAAACATCGTGGATAATCCGACCGCAACGAAAGGCCTAAAACGTTTTGCCTTACCTATAAGGTGTCCAAAGTCGTACTCCAAACTTACTCCAATCTGAAACGCCTCTGTTTTAAATGAAGAGTTAGGGTATATTGGATTATTGTATTCATCTTCTGGAAGCGGCTGTAGTTGCATTTGTCTGGATAAATTAAAGTCATGTCCGCTTAATTTACCATAAATGGCAAATAGGTTAACTTTAAAGTTTCTTTTTTTACCAATAAGTGCCGATCCATTTATTTTGAAACCAAAATTACCATCAATTGGAGAGTTAACCCTATTTTGAACATCGCCATAAAAACTCATAATACCAGGTCCAATAGAAATAACTGGTTTTTTCACAGGGTCGATTACCTCTACAACAGTATCAAGGATGCTTGTATAGTACTCTTCATCGTTTTGCGCTAAACTTTTCTTGCTAGGCAAGAGTAGTATTATAACTAGTATGACTAGACAAAGGGCTGACCAATATTTGCGAAACGAATATGCCATTTTTATTGGATCTGGATTATCGGTACCATTGCTGGTTGGTTATCATTAATGCTTCCTGAACGGTAATTCGTTTGCCGTTGTTGTATGCCGCTACAAATGCATCGTTAACTTTTGTAGTGTTCCAAGTCATCATTCTAAAATCTCGGGCTTCTTTATATTCATTGAACGAACCAATAGAATACTTATACCATCCTTCGTGTTTCTCGGTTCTTACTTCGTGCGATATTTTATAGCGTAAGAAATATTTTTTTATGTTGATTGGTCTATGACCTGCAGCTACCTGAACTCGATAGTAAACTCCTTTTTCGGGTTCGAGCATGTATGGAAGCATGTTGGGTTCGCTTTTAACTGTTTTCTTAGGCCTGTCTTTTATTTCTTGGTAACTAATTGGAACATTAACACCTCCATCGGCATCAACTTGGGTAAAACTTGAACTTAAAGTTTGTCCTTCGGGGAAAACCGTTGAAGATATAGTTGATGCTAAAATTCCGTCAAGATTCTTTGGGTCAAGGTTGCTTAGGTCAATGTCTTTCTGAATAATATCAATAACCCTAGTTGCCTCATTGACTATGTAGGAGAATTTTCCCAATATTTTTACCGTAACATCGCCTTTTCCGTCAGTGGGTATCAATCTGTATGATACTACGAATTTAGGATCGGGAGGCAGATTCATCCAAAGGAACTTGACCTTTTGATCTTTAAACGTAAATATAGCATCCTTTGCATCTATTGCTTCGGCATTAAATCCAGCAGGTATATCTTCCTCTATCTTGGCAAATTTCTCGGTATTAGCCTTGTTTACAAGTAATCGAACCATTAAATCATTCGCTTCGCCTGTTGGCATAGGGGTTTGTCTTATGCAGCGAACATTACTAGCCAATAGTGAAAGTGGCGCTTGAATAGGAAGAATATTTTGGAACTCGTGAATATCGACAATTAAGTTAGGATCTATTCTGGATGAAGGATTGATTGTAATTATACTTGATTCGGCATCTGTAGATTTACGTTCATTGTTGACAATGTACGAAAAATTTCCCTTTAGGTTGAATTCTCCTTTTAGCCTTTCATCAACTTTTACTCTATAGGTAAATTTAATCTCCTTGTCGCTAGGTATTTGTAGCCAAATGAATTTTACTTTTTGATCTTCAAAAGAAAAATCGCCAAACGAAGATTCTACCAGTTGCGCAGTTAACCCTAAAGGTAGTTGCTGTTGATAACGAGCAAAGCCATTTAGATCACCTTTTTTTAATACAACCTCAATGTCGAATTCTGAACCTGCACTAATTGTGTTCGGCGTACTCATGGTTAAAACAACATCACTCCCCATGAAAATATTCATAAGTGTAATTCCAACCATGTTAAAAAGTACAAATAGTAACCTTAGCATTTCGGCCTAAGTTGTTGGTTTAGGTTCAATTTAGGTTTAATTAAGTACAATTATAGTAAATTATTGCAATAATTAGTACAGAATTGGCCTAAAATATTGGAGTTTGTGGTGATTGATTTTGAAATTATATCAACATAAAATACATAAAGTCCAAATTATCAACAATATACAATGTTGATAATTTGATGGTGTTTCTACTTGTAGGAGAACGTACTGCCTCCCAGAAATTCTCTAATAATTGATGTTGGTGGCACTTCTTTATCGGAAATAGGTGTGAAATAACTTAAGAATTTAAGTAAACGCATGGCTTCGTCGTATTCAGGTTTGTTCGATGGAACTTCTTGCAAAATTGGTTCGGCAAAACTTTTAAGTATTCCGAATTCAAGAAGCAAGGCTGAGTTAAACATCTCATCGGCTTCTTCCTGGAATGGGAATATGTTTTTGTCTTCGCCACGCCGAACGCTTTCCCAACGGCTAATTGTATCGCAAGCGCTATATCCTCGGTATCGGAAATCTCTAACAATTCTTCGAATTAGCCTGTTGTCTGTTGTTGGAATTCTGCTGATGCCATCAATTGAAAGTGATGTAAGTGCAGAAACGTATACTTTGAATTTCTTGTCGTTAGGAATTAGCGGTGTAAGTTTGGGGTTTAACGCATGAATACCCTCTATTACAATAATTCCATTGTTGTCTATTTTGAGCTTTGTATTGTCGTAATATCTCTTTCCTTGCTCAAACGAAAACTTGGGAAGTTCAATCTCCTTTCCATCAAGCAAATTCACTAAATCATTGTTGAATGATTTAATGTCTAGCGCTTCAAGGGCTTCGAAGTCGAATTCTCCGTTTTCATCCTTTGGAGTATCTTCTCTGTTAACGAAGTAATTATCGAGAGATATGGTGTAGGGTTTTAGTCCGTTAACTTTCAGATGAACTGCAAGCCTTTTGGCGAAGGTTGTTTTGCCAGAAGATGATGGCCCAGATATTAGTATGATTTTCGGTTTGTTAACCGATGTGTAAATCTTATCGGCAATGTAGGCAACTTTCTTTTCGTGAAGCGCTTCGGAAATTTTAATGAGTTCGCTTGAGTCCCCTTTCTTAACTTCTTCGTTAATTGCAGCAACGCTTTCTACTCCTAGAATTTCTACCCAATTCTTGTACTCTTGGAAAATGTCAAACATTTTATTTTGAAGCACAAGGTCTTCAACTTCTTCGGGGTGAAACCGTTTAGGAATGCGAAGGAGCATTCCGTTGTAGTATTTTACAAGGTCGAATACCTTTAGATAGCCAGTTGAAGGAACTAAACTTCCGAAAAAATAGTCGGAGATATCGCTCAAATAGTAAACCGAGGTGTATAGTTTTGGTCTTGTAATAAATAGTTTTGCTTTATCGTAATAGCCCGATTCTTGAAAAATCGAAACAGCATCGCTTGTTAAAACCTTATCGCGTCTAAACGGAAGGTCGGCTGCAACAATCTCGCGCATTCTATCGCAGATGTTAAATATTAATGGTAGTTCAAGCGATTGGTGGCATCCATCTATCTCGCAATAAAATCCTTTGGAGACAGAGTGCTCAATTTTAACTTTAGAGTTAGGAAGTATATCTCTAACAGCCTTTTGGAGTACGAAGAATAGCGAACGTTGGTACATGCGCATCCCAGCTTGATGGGTTATGTCAATGAATCGAATGGTTTTTGGCGAGAATATTTCGTAATCGAGTTCTTTTATTTGGTTGTTAACCATGGCACCAAGTATTTGGTGCTTAAGTTTAATATTGAATACCCGGGCAATGTCGTGAAGCGATAATCCTGGAGTGATGTGTACCTTTTGATTTGTATTTTCGATGACGATCTCAACTTCTTTTCTCATATCTGAAATTTTACAATAAAAGTAACAAAAAAAGTAATACTGATAAGCGTAGAGAACTATTTGCAGATAACTACATTGTCGATAAATAGCATTTTATGAGGATATCTTTTTAATGATTCGGAAGAGTTTATTAGATTTTTTAGTATTTCAGTACTTCCGCTAGAATAAAAGTTGATTGCCGGATTTGAATGGCAATTGTTATTCAAATTGTTTTGTTCTAATATAGATTGGGTTTGCTTTGCGACAGCGGGAGCCGGGTCGATAATGTTAATTCCGTTAGGCAATATTTTTTCCAGAATGGGTTTTAGAAATGGATAATGGGTACATCCTAAAACTAGATGATCGATGTTACAATCAATCATAGGATCGACATATTTCTTTAGTAAAGTCTCGGTTTCGATCGATTGGGCTTTTCCCGATTCAACTAATTCAACCAGTCCATCGCCTATTTGGTAGCATACGTTAACGTCCGATGCATATTTTTTACTGGTTTCAATGTAAAGTCGGCCTTTAAATGTTCCTGCAGTAGCAAGAACCCCAATGCTTTTGGTTTTTGTACTAAGCGATGCTGGCTTTATTGCCGGTTCCATTCCAATAAAGGGAATCTCGAAGGTGTTTCTTAAATGATCGATTGCAGCAGCTGTTGCTGTGTTGCAGGCTACTACTATTAATTTGCAATTTTTCTCAAGGAGAAATTTAGTAATACAATTTGCTAGCTCTATTACTTTCTGAGGCGATTTAGGACCATATGGGCAATTTGCAGAGTCGGCAAAATATAGAAATGTTTCATGAGGTAGTGTTTGCACTAATTCTGAAAGAACTGATAATCCTCCAGCCCCAGAATCAAAAACACCGATAGGATTGCAATTGGCATTCATTTCGAAAAAAATTAGAATCCTAGAAATATAAATAAAAAAGGGGAAGTACTGATAATTCAGCCAGCCCCTTTATGTTTTTATTCGTTAAAATTACTTGGTAATGCCTAACTCTTTTTTTACCAAAGGCATTAAGTCTGTACTTTGTTCCGAGTAATAAAGCAATGTTCCACCGCTAAGGTCGAAAACATAAGTGAATCCATTGGCTTTAGCTACTTTTTTTACAGCTGCGTCAGCTTTTTCAATAATAGGCTTCATTGTTTCAGATTGCATCCTTTGATAGTCTTGTTCTGCAGTTTGTTGGAACTCTTGAGCTCTTTGCTGCATTTCCTGTAATTCTTTTTCCTTCATCTCTCGGATTGCATCTGAATAAGTGCTACGTTTCTGAATATAATCCTGATATTTTTTGTTGAATTCAACTTGGAGTTCTTCGATTTGTTCTTGTAGTGATTGTGTATATTTTTTCAACTTAACTTCTGCGCTATCTCTATCTGGCATTGCACTTAAAAGTTCTTGGCTATTTATATGTCCAAACTTGAAATTTTGTGCATTGGCATTCATGCTTGCAACAGAAATGATTGCTCCAACAAAAAATAAAGTTAATAAGTGTTTCATAATCTATTTAGTTTATTAGTTTTTAGTTTATTAACAAATTTAGTAATTAATTATTTATACCCAAGTTTTTGGAGTACTTCATCGCTTTTGTCGTGGCGAGGATTGGTGTAGAGCATGTTTGGAGATGCTGCAGAATCGAAAATTACAGCATATCCTCCCTCTACCGCTATTTCTTTGACCGTGTTGAATACTTGGTCTTGGATTGGTTTTACCAATTCCTCTCTTTTTTTGAATAGCATTCCATCACGACCGAAATATTTCATCTGCAATTCTTTGGTTTCTCTTTCTTTTGCAATGATTTCATCCTCTCGTTTTTTCTTCATTTCCTCGGTAAGAAGAACTTTCTCGGTTTGGTATTCCTTGTACATTTTATCAATATCGGCATATCGTTCTTCTATTTCCTTTTGATATTGTTCAGAAAGTTTATCGATTTGTTCTTGAGCCGCCTTATAGGATGGAATTTTTTTTAAAATATAATCCGTATCTACAAATGCAAATTTTTGAGCCCAAAGATTAATTCCTAAAAAAAGGATAACTATTGTTAATGCAATTTTTTTCATAGTTTTAAAATTGTTGTTTAGGTATTAACTGCAATTAGTTTGCCAAGTTACAAATTTTCGATTAAATGGTTATTTGTATTTAAAAAGGCATGCCAATTACAAAGTGGAATTGCCCCTTGTGTGCATTTGGTCTTCCATCTATTTTGTCAAAACCATACCCCCAATCAATACCTAGCATTCCTAACATGGGAAGAAACATTCTTGCTCCAACACCCGCAGAACGATGAACATTAAATGGGTTAAATTCATTGGCATCGCGCCATGCATTACCTGCTTCTGCAAATGTTAATAAGTAGATTGCCGCTTGAGGCTTTAGGCTTATGGGGTATCTTAATTCAACAGAATATTTATCGTAAATGTGCCCCACTCCAATGCCATTGTCATCATAAGGGGTTAAAGAACTATTGTTGTAACCTCTAAGTCCAATTGTTTCTTTTCCGTATAGATTGTATCCTGACATTCCATCACCTCCAACGTCAAAACCTTCAAATGGAGAATAACCAACCTCTTCATTGTAGTATCCTAAATAACCTAGTTGGAAGTTTGTATATAAAACAAGATTGTCAATTAGCGATAAGTACCATTGAATACGTCCTGTCCATTTGTGATATTCTATCCATTTATATTTCTCTGTAGTAGTCATGGATTTATAGTTTTTCCCATTAAGTAAAGAGTATGGTGGGGTGACTTGCAATGCAAGGGAAAAGTTTGATCCTCTCCTAGGATATATTAACTGGTCTGTAGAGTTTCTAGCGAGAGTAGTTTTAAAACTAAGATTGTTTGATTGTCCTGAACTAAATATAAAATAGCCAGTCCAGTTTTTTAAATAGTAATTTTGGTAACTTACTTCATTTTGAATAGTAAAATAATCATCGGGCCATTTTAACCTTGTTCCAATTCCTACAGATACTCCTGTCACTTTAAAAAACTTATTACTAGTCTGGTAAAAGTATGAACTACCACTCTGAATTTGATGATAAATTGAAAATGACAAGTTTGTAGGTTTGCTACCTCCTAGCCAAGGTTCTGAAAATGACAAACTAAATGATTTGTAGTATGTTCCATTAGTTGATGCTCGTAATGTAAGCGATTGACTATCTCCCGAAGGAACTGGTCGCCATGCATGTTTTTCAAATACTCTTCGTATAGAGAAATTCGAGAACTTAATACCCACAGTTCCTACAAACATGTTGTTTCCCCAACCTCCCGATAACTCAAGTTGATCGTTGGCTTTCTCTTCAAGAATATATTTTAAGTCAACTGTTTTGTCAATAGGATTGGGTATGGGTTTTACATCAAGTTTTTCTGGGTCAAAGTGTCCCATTTGCCCTAGTTCTCGGATAGTTCTAGTTATGTCTGATTTGCTAAAAAGATACCCCGGCTTAGACCAAATTTCTCGTCTGATTACATGTTCGTTTGTTTTTGTATTCCCAGTAATAAAAACTCTATTTATTGTAGCTTGGTCTCCTTCGTAAATTCTCATTTCTAGGTCAATGGAATCATTTTGAATTTGTGCTTCGACAGGTTCTAACTGGAAAAAAAGGTATCCATCATCCATGTATATTGTTGTCACAGAGTTGTCTTCGGTAAAGAGTCGTTTGTCCAGTAATGATTTGTCGTATATGTCTCCTTTCTTCATTCCTAGAATATTGGAAAGAGCATCTGCTGGAAGTTTAGTGTTGCCTATCCATCGTATATTTCTTATGTGGTATTGAGGCCCTTCGGTTAAGAAGAACTTTATGCCGATACGTTTATTGCTAATCCTATAGATCGAATCTCGGAGTATTTTAGAATCTCTATATCCGTGTTCGTTGTAAAAGGTAATTAGATTATCTTTACTTTCATCGTAATCCGCCTCAATAAATTTTGCTGATTTAAATATATTAAAGTCTCTTTTGTGGATTTTTTTAAGCGTTCTTCGTAATTTACGATCACTGTATGCTATGTTTCCATCAAAGTCGATTGCTCCAATTTTGACTTTGCCATTTTTCTTTATGTCAAAAGTTAATTTAACACCATTTCCCATTACAGTATCGTTTTCCTGAATCGCGTCAACTGCAACATTTAGGAAGCCTTTAGCCATGTAATGTTTTTTAATAATTAAAATGCTGTTTTCTAAAATGCTTTCGGTGATTTGTCCTCCAGCGCGTAACTTAATTTTCTCTTTTAGATCATCAACTTCACCTTTGCGAATACCCTTAAATGTATACGATGATATGCGTGGTTGTTCTTGCAGGAAAATGTCGAGATAGATATCTGAACCGTCAATTTTTGTTGCCGTAATTTTCACATCGGAGAAAAGTCCTTGGTTCCATAATTTTTTTATGGCATTGGTGACTGCATCTCCAGGCACAAGGATTGAATCTCCAACACTAATTCCTGAGACTGATATTAAAACCCCTGAGTCCAAAAATTTAAGACCAGAAACATTAATCTCTTTTATGTTGTATTTTTTTGGTGATTCGTAGTTGAAAATATCGTCTTGCGCTGTAGCAGCAAAACTTGCCGCAATAAATAAAAATGCTAATAATCTCAATTTTGACATATATGATATTTGTTGCTCATTAACAAGGCCGTAAAATTAACATAATTTCTAAAGCATAAACATCAACCTTAGAAATTATGTCAAAAACGGTCAAATATATATAAATGGGATTTCTGTAACAAGCTAAAGTTTATGAAATCGACTAAAGTTGCTCTGCCGTTTTACCGAATCTTCGCACTCTACTCTGGTATTCTATAATGGCTTTATAGAATTCATCCGATGTAAAATCGGGCCAAAGAATCGGCGTGAAGTAGAGTTCGGCATAGGCTAATTGCCATAGGAGGAAATTACTAAGTCTGATTTCTCCGCTCGTACGTATCATTAATGCGGGATCAGGGATGGCGGATGTATACAAGTATTGGGAGAAAATGTCGGAATTTAATTCATTGGGGGTGATTTTTCCTGAATTTGCATCTGCAATAATTCTTTTTGTTGCCTCGACTATTTCGTTCCGGCCTCCATAGCTAAGGGCAAGAATTACTGTGAGCGATTTGCATTGGGCAGTTCTGTTTATTCCTCCTTGTAATTTATTCTGTACATTTTTTGGAAGTGATTCTATATCCCCAATGGCAAGAAGTTTAATGTCATTTTTTAGTAATGAGTCAATTTCTGCGTTGATTGTTTCAATGAAAAGAGACATTAATGCATCTACTTCCGATTTTGGCCTGCTCCAATTTTCGGATGAAAAGGCATATAACGTTAAGTATTTTACGCCAATTTTTCCAGCAGCTTCGGTTGCAGCCCGAACGGCTGTAACGCTGTTTTGATGTCCAAATATTCTTTGATTTCCTCGTTGTTGCGCCCAACGTCCATTGCCGTCCATTATTATTGCAACATGCTGAGGAACTTTATCCTTATTTATTTTGTCTATTAACGTCATGCTAATTGTAAATTATTTATAAACTGGGCAGGTATTGTTGTTGTTGAATAGCCTGTATGTGTAAATAAACCCAATAAAGGAAACCCAATCGTTATTATGCATTATTACGCTATTACCGTCATTTGGTGCTGAGTAGTCGTCAATTTCATCGGTGAATGTTTTGTGAAATTGCCATTCTAGAGCAATTGTGTGCCGTCGTCCTGATGCGAATTTTAAACCAATTCCAAAAGGAATAGATGGGACTATACTTCCTCCTATTTGTGAAATGCCTAGCCCTAAGTTTACGTATGGTGTTAGTTTTCCTTTGTTATTGATAGGATTAAACGCTATAAAGTTGAATTCTCCCATTACTTCTCCATTGAGAAAAGATTTGCTGAAAGAGTTGTTGTTTGTTGCTGGCAAGTATCGATTGTTTGTGTAGGACCCCGAAATGCTACTGTATAATGCAGATAATCTTAATGAATAATGGTTGTTGAAGCTATAACGGAAAATGACGCCAAAGCCTACAGATGGATTGCTAAGTGGTTTTGTTTCGTTGAAATCTCCGTAATAGTATGTTCCTCCTAGTTGAATTCCAATGTCACGCTTGTCTTGAGAAAACGATGCGTGTGCGAGATGTATTAAAGCAAATAAAAGGATTGTACTTTTATTAATTATTTTAAGTGGAGACATCTATTTAAATCTTTTTAAAAACTTTTCGTAAGATATTCTGTAATAAAGTTTAAAGTTGACCATGTAATAAATGTCATTGTACTGCGATTGCGTTGGTGCAAATCCGTCAACTTTGTCAGAAAGTAAATATCTAGCACCAAGCTCGAGTCCAAGAAGTGTTCTTGAAAATGGTTGATATTTAATGCCTAATCCAAATGGAATGACTGGTGTGAAAGATTGCGAGTTGTCAAATCTTTCAGAATCAGCCAGGTCGAGTCTAGGAGACACTTTGTAAAATAGTCCACCTGCGCCAGCAAAGATGTAAAGACTGTAGGGCTTATTCATTTTACGTAATCCTCCACGAAGTTGCATTACGCTATAAAAGTAGTTTTGGTCGCTTTCAGGAATGATATAGAACATTGCAGTAGCTGTAACTTCGGTTCCGAAGGTTGAAAATCCATAATTTCTACTTTCATTTCTAGATCCAGCATCTGTACTACCTAAAAATCCTATTGTTGTGGCTCCTTGTATATAAAGAGATTGATTAAGTCTGTATGTGGCACCAAACGAAAAGCCAGCTCTTACTGATCTATAACTAATGTCATTCAACCCCATGATGCTTTTATTTGCAGAGGTTCCTCCTATATCGCCAAAGTAATGGGTAAGAGGAAGTCCTACAAAAATCTCAATTCTATTACGTTTCCAAGTTTGCGAGAAACTTGTTAATGTAATGAATAGCAGTAGGCTTATGGCAATTGTTCGTTTCATCTAGTTTTTATTACTGTACAAATATAAAACAAATTTGCATTATATATGGTTTAATAAAACGTTGGTTTTGTGGTGTGTATTCTTTGTACTTAATTTCTGTTATCAACACCCCACAGCAATTTGCCCCTTAGGGTTTTGTAAAATGTAGTGCCTTCTAAGCAGATAACATTGACAAAGAATGGCGCTTTTTTTAACTGAATAGATAACGGTGAATTGCAGATTATATTTTTAGAGTCGAGCGAAAGTAGAACTTTTCCATCTCTTCCGCTTGCTTCCAGTCTTAAGGTACTTGTATCAGGAATGACTAATGGACGGACAGTGAGATGGTGTGGTGCTATTGCTGAAAGTATAAATGCTGAAATATTCGGACTAACAATTGGTCCACCAACACTTAATGAATATGCAGTGGATCCAGTAGGCGTTGATACTATTAGTCCATCAGCCCAGTATGTGCTTAGATACTCATCATCTATATAGGTGTTAACTTTCAGCATCGCAGTGCCTGCCTTTTGGATGGTAAAGTCATTTAGGCCATAAGGGAATGATTCGAAAAAGTTTGGTTCTGAGATAATTTGAAGCATGCCCCGTTTTTCAACTTTATATTTTCCAGCCATTAATAAATCGATGGCATCGTTCATTTCTGGAATAGATATGTTTGCTAAAAATCCTAGTCTTCCAAAATTAATACCCATTATTGGAGTGTTGGATTCTTGAACAAATGCAACTGACTCAAGGAATGTGCCATCGCCTCCAAGGCTAATCATGAAGTTTACCTGATTTTTTATATCCTTAGGAGTTTGGTATGTTCCAATAATTAAAGGTTGAAAGGATAGGTTGTTTTTTAGGTAATCGAGAAAGTCTGAGTATATCCAAATATCAACTTTGTGATTTTCGAATTGTGTGAATAAAATTCTTAAAGCTGATAGATATTCTGGTTCAATATATTTTCCATATACAGCAATTGTCATCGTATATCGTTTTATATATCGAGAAAGCGGAGTAAAAAATTGAGTCGGTCATTCATTAAATCAGCCTCGTCATCCTGTTTCATGTATGCTCCTACGATGTTGTAATCGTAGCGGGTGAATGTTTGCTTTATCGATGTTAGGTCTGTTACATTTAATTTTAAGGTAAGTTCCATTTGTGTCGAATTGGGATGATTTGTAATGAATGCTGCTAATATTTTTGCATCGTTACCCTCAACAATTTGACTTATTTGTGCCATTGAAAAATCGTTACTATTCATTTCAAGAACAATAATACCTCCTTTATGGCGCATCCCCGATAGTTCAGCAAAGTAATGTAGCAGTTCCATTAGGGTAATAACACCTAAATATTTTTTGTTGCTATCGAGAACTGGAACCAGCGAAAGTTTTAATCGCGAGAGTACTTCCATTATTTCGAAAACATGTTGTTCCTCAGTAATGTATGGGCGCAAAAGTGATAACTGATGATTGCCAAGCGGTTCTTCAGGCATATTGAGATCGTAAATGTCATTTTCCGAAACTAATCCAAGAAACTCTTCATCGTTTACAATGGGTAAGTGCGAAACCTTGAAAATATCCATCCAATTTAACGCAGTTATGCCCGTGTCCGATGTTTTGAGTGCAGGAATTACATCCGAAATCATCTCCTTTGCTATCATGGCTTATTACGATTTAAAAAATCGTTACTTTTGTACAAAGTTAACTTAATTAGTTGCGAAATGATACATCTAAGTGTAAATATAAATAAAATTGCCACACTAAGAAATGCTCGTGGTGGAAATACTCCAAATGTTTTGCAGTCCGCTATTGATTGTCAGCGATTTGGAGCCGAAGGAATAACCGTTCATCCTCGTCCCGACGAGCGCCATATTCGATATCAGGATGTGAGGGATATAAAACCAATTATTACTACGGAGTTCAACATTGAGGGGTATCCTTCTCAATCGTTTATTGATTTGGTGCTAAGCGTAACTCCGCATCAGGTTACGTTGGTGCCAGACCCTCCAGAAGCATTGACGTCGAGCAATGGTTGGGATACCATTACAAATAAGGAGTACTTGAAAAAGGTGATATCAATTTTTCAAAGTAAAGGGATTCGTACGTCTGTATTTGTAAATCCAGATGTGGAGATGGTGAAGCATGCTGCCGATACAAAAACAGATAGGATAGAACTGTATACCGAACCATATGCTACTTATTATGGTGTAAATAAAGAGGAGGCGATAGCCCCATTTGTGAATGCTGCAATTGCGGCTAATAGTGTCGGCCTTGGGTTGAATGCTGGGCACGATTTGAGTTTGGAGAACTTGGCCTATTTTGCCAAGAATATTTCAGGTTTACAAGAGGTGTCTATTGGACATGCTTTAATTAGTGATGCCCTTTACTTTGGGTTGGAGAATACAATTCAACTTTATCTTAAACAGTTAAAGTTTTAATGAATCTTTTTTACAGAGAGTTTGGGCAGGGTTCTCCTATAATTGTTTTGCATGGCTTGTATGGATCTTCCGATAATTGGGTCAGCATTGCAAAGCAGTTGGAGGCTCATTATAGAATTATTCTTGTCGATCAGCGAAATCATGGGAATAGTCCACATTGCAAAACCCATTCGTATGGCGATTTGGCCAATGATTTATATGAATTGGTAAGGCTGTTGAATGTTGAGGAGTTTCATCTTATGGGACATTCAATGGGTGGACGTGTAGCTATGCTGTTTCAGACTCTCTATCCGAATTATGTAAAATCACTTATTGTTGTTGATGTTGCTCCGTGGAGCTATTCTGGGGTGGATGCGTGGTTTTTGCAGAGTTATAATGAGCATAGAAGCATTATACGTGGGATGAGAAGTCTTGATATTGCAAATGTTCGATCTCGTATTGATGCCGATAATCAATTGGCTATTGCTATTCCATCTATGAAACTACGTCAATTCTTATTTAAGAATTTACGACGCGATTCTAAAGGAGCATTTTATTGGGCTATAAATTTGCCTGTTTTGGAATCTTCTCTTGAGGATATGATTTTGGGAGTTGATATTGATCGGCGGTATACTCAGAAACTAAAAGTTCTATTTATTAAGGGTGCAGACTCAGAGTATATTTCAGAAAATAGAATTCAAGAAATTCTTGAAGTGTACCCAATGGCAGAAATTGTAAATATTAAACATGCAGGACATTGGGTGCACGCGGAACAACCCGTGATATTTGTTAATGAAATTAGGCGGTTCCTTGCGACTTAAACATCCACTTTTTCAATATGTTCTGGGTCAATAAGAGTTAATCCTTTATACCTTAATAATAGTTGAGCAACAGCTAATACATCTTTTTCGCAGTAGGTTGCAATTCGGCTTAAGTCGTGCTGGATGTAATAGCAATCTGCAACTTGGCTTCCATCAATATCATCTTTAGGCGATGGTATGCCAAAAATGTAGGTTAATAGATTTAATGAGGTGTAATGCTTATTATCGCCGAATTTCCATAGTTCCATGGTGTCCAGAAATTTCACCTCCCAAGGTTTCTTCCCCGCAACGTTAAGTATTTCTGGAATTTCAACTCCGTTAATCAGCATTCTGCGTGCGATGTATGGGAAGTCGAATTCTTTTCCGTTATGTCCACACAGATTTGCTGCTGGACGTTTTGCGAAACGATCGAGCATTTGAGCAAATTCTTCGAGGAGAACCTTTTCATCGTCTCCGTAGAACGATTTTACCCGAAAATACCTTATGCCTTCTTTGTTTACAATAAAACCCACCGATATACAAACAATCTTTCCGAATTCGGCATATATCCCGGCTCTGTTATATATGCTTTCAGGAGTGTCCAATTCCTTTATTAATGATCCCGCTTTCTTATCCCATAGTTTCTTATGTTCTTCGGGCAGTTGAGTGTATTCGGCAAATTGCGGAACGGTTTCGATATCAAGGAATAGAATATCTTCTGGTTTTATATCGTTAAGCATGGCTAAAGCAAATTGTGGGTTCGCAAAGTCTTTTCAATTATTGATGTAAGTATGTTGATTGCAACCGAGTTATTTCCACCTTGGGGAACAATGATGTCGGCGTAGCGCTTTGTGGGCTCAATGAATTGTAGATGCATTGGCTTAACGGTTTTGTCGTAGCGTTCAAGAACCTTGTTCACAGAACGTCCGCGCTCAACAATATCGCGAGCAATTACTCTCGAGAGTCTATCATCAGCATCAGCATCAACAAAAACTTTAATGTCCATTAGTTTTCGTAGGCTTTCGCAGGAGAATATTAGTATTCCTTCAACAATTATTACGTGCCGGGGTTGGATCGTTATGGTTTCTTTAGCACGAGTGCAGGTTAAGTAGGAATATATAGGTTGTTCTACAGGTTTACCATCTTTTAAGGTTTGAATGTGTTCGGCAAGAAGTTCGAATTCAATAGAATCGGGATGGTCGAAGTTTATCTCTTGCCTTTGCTCTAGTGGCAGGTGAGAACTATCTCGATAGTATGAATCTTGTGGAATAACCACAACTTCGCCCTGTGGAAGCGATTCAATAATTCTGTTTACTACGGTTGTTTTTCCCGATCCTGTGCCGCCAGCAATACCAATAATGAGCATTTTTAATACTTTTGTTGTTAGTAATAGTTTTAACTTTGCAAAATTAATCAAACTAAGGTAAGAATTTTTATTTATTCAAACTAAAGTAAAATAATAGCGATGAACGAAGGCTTATATCCATTGAAGTTTAAACCTCAGTATAAAGAACGAATTTGGGGTGGTGATAGGTTAAGAACTGTCTTAAAAAAAACTGTTCCAAGTGAAATGTCTAAGTGTGGCGAGAGTTGGGAGATTTCTGCAGTGCAGGATAGTGTATCGGTTGTTGAGAATGGATACTTGGCTGGAAATGATTTGGAGGAACTTATAGAGGTTTACATGGGCGATTTAGTAGGCGATGCTGTTTTTGAAAAATTTGGTGTAGAATTTCCATTGCTTATTAAGTTGATTGATGCTCAGGATGTCTTATCTATTCAGGTTCATCCCGACGATGATACTGCCAACGAGCGTCATCATGCATATGGCAAAACTGAAATGTGGTATGTTATTGATGCCGAAGATAAATCCGAAATTATTACTGGATTTCGCAAAAGTGTAGATAAGGAAGAATATTTGTCTAGTTTGGCAAGTGGCAAATTGAAGGATATTCTTAATGTTGAGAATACTCAGGCAGGAGACGTGTTCTTTATACCAGCAGGAAGGGTTCATGCTATTGGTAAAGGCATTTTGCTGGCAGAAATTCAGCAAACATCGGATATTACTTATCGAATATACGATTGGGACAGAGTTGATTCGAATAATAAACCTCGAGAATTGCACACTTCCCTTGCTGTTGATGTAATCGATTTTAATGCAATTGTTGATGCGAAAAAAACAATCCCAGATGATTTGGGTGAGACGGAACTTTCATCTTGTCAGTATTTTACAGTAAATCGTTTGGCGTTTTCATCTGTAATAAATAGAGATTATAATGATCTAGATTCTTTTGTCATTTATATGTGTATTCAGGGTAGTGCTTCCATTGTTTATTCTAAAGGAAATGTTGAAAAAATTAGAACAGGAGAAACTGTGCTAATCCCAGCAGAACTGAAGAATATCGTATTGCAGCCAGATTCAAAGTGTACTTTGCTTGAAATATTTGTGAAATAATTTTTTGTTTACGATCAAAATCCGTAATTTGATGGATTGATTTAAATCATTCATAAAATGTTTAATTAAATTTTAAAGGTGTTTTATATCTAATTATTTTTTTTTCTATCTTCAACATTCATTTTTGAGTGAATGGATAATATAATATATTTCATAAAATCAACTCTAACAAACGAGATCGCTTCGAGTGGTTTTCCCTTGATTTATAAAGGGGAGATGAATCACCAGATTATGCGTGCCTTTGCATTTATGGCAAATCGAAAGATCTCTGAAATGCCCATTCCAACAGCAACCCGAAAAAGAGTTTTCCATATTATGATTGAGTGTCTTCAGAATATTACAAAGCATTCTGATGATTATGATGAGAGAGAAAAGCAGATTGGAAATGGTTTGTTCGTTGTTGGAAAAGATAGAGATTCATTCTATGTCATTACAGGAAACCTTGTTCGTAACGATAAAATGGTAATTCTCGAAAGTCGTCTTGAAAAGCTCAATAACTCTGCACCTCCTCAGTTGAAAAAAATGTTTTTACAGCAGATGATTGATGGGGAGTTAAACGAAAAAGGCGGGGCTGGACTTGGTTTGATTGATATTGCACGAAAGTCTAAACGTAAGTTATATTATCATTTCGTTCCATACGATAGTAGTAGGCACTTTTTCATTCTCGCGATCACGATTCCAATTGCTTCTGATGAGGATGATAATTCAGATTTCTAGTTAGTAATCAGGTTTAGTGGTATTGTTTTTGTAATTAATTTCGCTGGCTAGTACGATTAGCGAAAATTGATTTATTATATTTATTACCTTTGTAGTTGAACTTTATGCTTAAGCGTATTTGTTTTAAGTAAATAATTTTTCAGATGAAACGTATTTGCTTTACTATACTCTCGTTACTTATTGGCTTTTGTGCTTCAGCACAAACTCGGGCTGAATTGATAAGTCGCGAAAAAATTGCCAAGAATAAGATTGCCTCTGTTACCCAATGGACTCACAAGTTCGTCAATAATAAAATTGATGAGAAAGGTGTTGTGTCTGTTGTTACAAACTACGATAAAAATGGTAATGTTGTCGAGGTTATCAACTATAAATCAGATGGTAATATCTCATCGCGACAGGCTTATAAATATGATAAGCAGAATCGGAAAGTAGAATACGCTCAATACCAGATTCTGTATAAGAAGACTGTTGAGTTGAGTTTTAAGCAAACTTTTGCGTATGATAGTAAAGGTAATAAAAAATCGGAGTTGGGTTTTGATGGTAAAACTACCTATAAGATAGTATACGGATACTTTGATGATGGAAAACAGAAAGAAATTGTAAAGTACAATTCTTCCAATGTTGTAGAAGAACGATGGGTCTTTGAAAATACAGAAAATATTACCAATGTCACGGTGAATAAGCCTATAGGAAAAGTCGACAAGAAAATTGTTCGCAAATATGATGATCAGTCAAACTTGATTGAAGAAACAAACTATAGCGGAGCGAATAAAGAGTTGGGAAGAACGGTGTGTAGTTTTGATGCTAATGGTTTGATGAAAACTAAGGCTGAATATTATGGCGGGAACCTGCGTGCAAACTATACCTATGTATATGATGACCAAAATCAGTTGGTTGAGGTTTATCAAATAAATCCATCTGGAGATAAAATGCTTTATAGTGCTTACAAGTACGATAGTAAGGGTAATATGTTGGAAGAGAAATGGTATGATGGTCAACCTGGCGATTACTCGAAGCGGAATTTTAAACTTGATAATCAAGGTAATATTGACGAGGTTCAGGCCTATTACTCTGACTATAATTATAAGGTTGTATACAGGTATACGTATAAATTTAACTAGAATATAAAAGAATTATAGAGTACAAGGAGAGATTTAACTCTCCTTTTTTTATTTGGAAAAAATGATAGAAAATTGAAGGAAATACTAAATTATTGACAAATTGAAAAGTTTTTAATACAGTAGTTTGGTGAAAAAGATAGTATCCTGTTTCATATTTATACTTGTATTCCTATTTAATTACCAAGATTCAATTTCTCAGGATATTGGAAGGTATCCTATTGTCAATTTTCATCATAGAGAGTATCGTGGACATTCACAGAGTTGGGCGATAACCCAAGATAAGCGAGGGTTGATTTATATTGCCAATAATGTTGGTGTTATAGAGTATGATGGCAGTGAGTGGCGACACATATCTATAAATGGGGCATTGCCTAGATGCTTGGATGTAGATGAGCGAGGAAGGGTTTGGGTTGGAGCTCAAGATGAATTTGGATATTTGGTTGCCGATTCTAGTAACAATTTGGTATTTCATTCTTTAGTACAATATCTTTCAGAGGCATATAAGCCATTTGGCTTAGTTCGTCAGGTGTATTGCACGAAATCTGGCGTTTATTTTAGTTCGAATGGATTGCTGATAAGGATCAATCCTGATTTCACCGTTAAGGTTTGGTCTCCAAAATCAATCTTTCACAGGACTTATTTTGTTGATGATGTTCTGTTTGTAAATCAAAAGGATTTGGGGCTTGGGTATTTGTCGAACGATACGCTTAAAATGATTCCCCATGGGGAACTGTTTGGACAAAAGTTAATCTATTCAATTCTACCTCTCGATGATGAATATTTCATGATAGGGACTCAGTCTGACGGTTTTTATTTGCTTAATAGAAAGTTCATCAATGCAAATGAAGAATTGTCAATAACTAAGTTCGGTACCGATGATGATGCTTTTTTTAGGGAGAATTGGATATACTCGGGATTAAAAGTTAACAGGAGTGTTTATGCAATAGGCACATATCGCGGAGGCGTGGTATTCCTTAATAATCATGGCCAAATTATTAGACGGATAAATACTAACGTAGGATTGCAGGATGATGCAGTGTGGTATTTGTATGGCGATAATCAGGATAATTTATGGATGGCATTAAATAATGGTATATCCTATACATCTATTTCGTCTCAACTTACAGGATGGAATGATGAGAATGGCATTAATGGAGTATTGCAGTCGGTTGTAAGATTCAATGGTGATATCTATGTCTCGTCGAATATTGGCGTTTTTCGAAAAAAGAATGGAGAATTCGAACAGGTGAAAGGCATAAACGATCTTTCCTGGAAATTAAAGGTGATAAAGTCTGGTAGTGGAACAGAGTCTCTTCTTGCAGCAACGTCAAGCGGAATCTATGAAATTAATGGCAGTATGTCTCACTTGATTGAGAATGGAAAGTTGCATGCATATTGTTTTTGCCAATCTAAGGTTTATCCTAATATTACTTACGTAGGAATGCGCGATGGTGTTGGTATTATACAGAATTCAAAAGGCATCTTTAAAAGTATTGGAAAAATAGATGGAACTTCGGGCGAGGTGTATACAATTCAGGAGGATAGCAATGGAGATGTTTGGTATTCCGAAAGGTATAAGGGTGTTCGATATATTGACATAATAAATCCGTACCAGTTGGTTCGGGAGAACCCAAAAAGTTTTACTCTTCCCAATAACCCTAAATACGACGATATGTCCATTGTTGTAATTGATGGACAGGTAAAGGCATCATCGGAGGGTGGTTTGTCTAAGTTCGATAGTAAGTTGCAGCGCTTTGTGCCAGATTCTTCACTTGGAATTGAATTCGCAAATGGTACAACTGGTTTGCGCATATTTAATCAGGATTTAAAGGGTAATATTTGGTTCGAGGCTTATAAAATAACGCCCAATCGATGGCTCGAAAAAGCGGTTAAGTATCCAAGAAATACCTATAGACGTGAGCCTGCTCAGTTTAGAACTATTCCAGAGACAATTTTCTTTGATGTTTATACTGAATCTGACAATGTTACTTGGATTGCTGCAACCGATGGACTTTTCCGTTACGATGGTAAAGTGGGAATGGACAATAGTGGACTAATAAAGGTACTTATAAGGCAGGTAATTGCAAATAGAGCAAATGTTGTTTACAATGGGGCTCAGTTTGTGCCCGATTCCAATAATTTATTCTTTGATGCTTTAAATGATCAAAGTAAAAGGCCAATAGAATTGCCCTATAAGTATAACTCAGTATCATTTTCTTATTCCTCTCCATTTTTTGGTCAACAGCAAAAGCTGGTGTATAGTTTTTACCTTGATGGTTACGATGAGGGCTGGAGTAATTGGTCGTTCGAGCAGCGTAAAGAATATACCAATTTGCCTTTTGGCTACTATAAATTTATGGTTAAGGCAAAAAATCTGTTTGAGGTAGAAAGCCCTGCCGCAACTTTTTCTTTTGTTGTAAGTAAGCCAATTTACTTTAAATGGTATGCAATTGTCCTTTATATTATAGTTATCTCCTTGTTGATTTGGTTTGCTGTTTATATAAATACTCGAATGCTTCGAGTTTCCAACGTTAAGTTGCAGCAGTTAGTCGATTTAAGAACAAAAGAATTAGTGAAATCCGAGCAGGTTTTGCTTGAGAAAAATGTTGAACTACAGCATCAAAAGGAGGAAATATTGGCGCAGCGTGATGAAATGCATGATCAGAACAAGCACATCAATGCAAGTATTCAGTACGCAACAACAATTCAGCAGGCAATTTTACCCGATTTATCAACTTCGTTCGAGGGCGTTTATGAGCATTTTCTGATATATCTACCTAAAGAACTTGTTTCTGGTGATTTTTATTGGGTTTCGCAGGTTGGAACTAAAACAAAGAAATCTGAGAAAGTTTTTGTTGCAGTGGTTGACTGTACAGGACATGGTGTTCCTGGTGCGTTTATGTCTTTGATTGGAAGTCGGCTTTTGAACGAAATTGTTAACGAGAAGAAGATTCATAATCCTGCAGCAATTCTTACTGAGTTGAGCTTGTCTGTTAATGCAGCGTTGAGGCAAGATGTTAGCGAAAGTTTCGATGGAATGGATATTTCGCTTTGTATGATTGAACGAAAGTCCGACGATCTATATATTGTTACATTTGCTGGCGCAAATCGGCCATTGTTTTATTATAACAAGGGAGACGATAGAATTCAGACGTTGAAAGGTAATCGAAAGTCGATTGGAAGTGTACTCCCTGATGTTGAAGCTGAATTCTCAAACTGGAGAATAACCATGCATGCTGGCGATATGCTTTTTATGTGTACCGATGGCTTTACCGATCAGAATAATGCATTTAAGCGAAAATTTACTACATGTCGTTTCCATACCTATTTGTTGGCAAATATTGATAAATCTATGGATGAAATAGCCCGAGCGCTAGTTAGGGAGTTCGATGAGTTTAAGGGAGGTGAGCGTCAGCGCGATGATATAACTGTATTAGGAATAAGATTGTAATAAAATCATACTAACTAAATTATCCTATAAATCATGAAAATGAGAAAGCTTGTAATTGTGCTGTTAGCACCAGTCTTACTTTTTGTTGCGTGCAAAAATAGTACTGTTCAACCCGAGGATGTTATTGGACCCAATAATCCTCAAATTACAAATGGAATTTTAACGCCTGAAGTTCTTTGGTCCTTTGGACGTTTGGGCGAAATGGCTGTTTCTCCCGATAGTAAAACAATAGCCTATACCGTAACTTGGTATTCTGTTGAGAAGAATAAAGGAAACAGCGAACTATTCGTTATGAATGTCGATGGTTCTGGAAAAAAACAGTTAACCCATACCAATGCTCATGAGTTTAATCCGCAATGGGTGAGTAATGAAACTTTGGCATTTCTTTCTACCGAAGGCGGTGTTTCACAAATTTGGACCATTCGTAAAGATGGCTCAGAATTAAGGAAGGTTGAAGGGTATGACGAAGATATTAATGGTTTTTCTCTTTCTCCCGATTGTAAAAAAGCACTCTTTGTAGCCGAAGTTAAGGTTGGAAAGGATGTTGTCGATCAAAATCCCGATTTACCCAAAACTAGCGGAATGGTTTATGAGGATTTAATGTACAGACATTGGGATACATGGGAAGACAGTTTGTTCAGCCATGTCTTTGTTGCAGATTTTTCGTTGGATAAGTTGGCAAATGTTAAGGATATAATGCCAAATGAATCATACGACACTCCCTTAAAACCGTTTGATGGAATGGAAAATATATCGTGGAATGCCGATGGAAGTGCGGTTGCCTATACCTGTAAAAAACAAGTTGGAAAGGACTATTCATTTAGCACAAACTCGGATGTTTATTTGTATGATTTGAAGTCTGGCGAAACTAAAAATCTCACCGAAGGAATGCTAGGATACGATAAACAGCCTGTTTTATCGCCTGACGGAACAAAAATGGCCTGGATATCGATGGAACGGGCAGGCTTTGAAGCCGACAAGGAGCGTTTGTTTATAATGGACTTAGCAACTGGCGAAAAAACTTATTTAACAAAGGATTTTGATTATTCAGTTGCAAATGTTCTCTGGACTGCAGATAGTAAATCGATTTATTTTATTTCTGGAGTTGAAGCAACATATCAGGTTTACACAATGGCTTTAACCGATAAAATGCCAGTTGCAGTAACAACAGGTTTACACGATTATCATTCTATTGCACTTGCTGGAGATAATCTTATTGGAAGCAAATGCTCCATTGTAAAACCTGATGAAATATATCAAATTGATGCAAAAACTGGGGTAGAAACAGAACTTTCCTTTATTAATAAGGATTTACTTGCTCAGTTAAAAATGCCAGAAGTCAGAAGGCGTTGGGTGAAATCTACCGATGGACAGATGGTGCATACTTGGGTAATTCTTCCTCCAGATTTTGATAGCACTAAGACTTATCCAGCATTGCTTTACTGCGAGGGAGGCCCTCAAAGTGCTGTTAGCCAGTTTTGGAGTTACCGTTGGAATTTCTCCATTATGGCATCGAATGGTTATGTGGTAGTTGCTCCAAGTCGAAGAGGTACATTAACCTTTGGACAGAAGTGGACCGATCAAATTAGTAAGGATCATGGCGGGCAGGAAATGCGAGATTTCTTTGCAGTTATTGATGAGGTGAAGAAGGAGCCTTGGGTTAATGAGAATAAGTTGGGTGCTATTGGTGCTAGTTATGGTGGACAAACAGTTTTCTGGCTTGCAGGAAATCACAATAAGCGTTTTAAAGCATTTATAGCACATTGCGGTGTGTTCAATTCTGAAATGGAGTACATGACAACCGAGGAGATGTTTTTTGATAATTGGGAGAATGGTGGAGCCCCTTGGGAAACAGATAATAAGGTTGCTATGCATAGTTTTGCACAAAGCCCACATAAGTTTATTAAAAAATGGGATACTCCAATTTTAATAGTACATGGTGGAAAGGATTTCAGAATTCCTTATACTCAAGGAATGGCTGCATTCAACTCGGCTAGAATGCTTGGCATTCCCAGTCGATTTCTTTATTTTCCGGACGAAAACCATTGGGTGTTAAAGCCTCAGAATGGAATACTATGGCAACGAGAGTTTAAGAATTGGCTCGATAAATGGTTGAAATAATAAGGTTAAGCCCTACTTTGGTAGGGCTTTATTTCTTTTGAGAAGTATAGTATTTGTATTTTCAAATTTATAGACAAGTGTGTAGTTGATGTTTTTAAGTATAGATGTGTCATTCTCAAAAATATAGTAGTAATCTTGAATGTCATTAACACCATCTCTGTTTACCTTTTCTATCCATTTTAATTTTTTGGTTTTTATATAGAAATTAATGGATGGTTCAAATAGCCAATTTATTCCTAATTTAATTTTTTCATTAGAATTGTTAACCGATTCAAGAACTTGTAGCATTGTTTTAGTATTCATGTCATATTCCCAATCACTATATTTTAGAAAACAATATGTTGACATTGTGTGAAATATGACTATTGATGCTGTCGTAAAGCCAATTATGATTATCGGAAGTTTAAGCCGTTTGATGGTTGATATATAAGAGAGCGCGAGGCAGAATGTCAATCCAAAAAGAGGAATAAAAAATAAGGCAGTTCTTCCTACAATAAATTTAGTTCCTAGTACTTAGTGTTGAATGTTTATCACAAATACAGTGCTAATAAGTAGAAGTAAAATCAATGACAATTTTTTTGAGCGAATATTCTTTTTGTCCTTGTAGATTACTAGTAAAAATAATAGGGGAAGAGTTATTGTGATCAATTTTAAAATCCATAGACCAATGCCATTATAACTTTTGCAGTAGAGGGTCGAATAAATTAATGACATTATAGTGTCATTCCAAAAATTATTTTCGCCTCCAAAATAGAATTGATTATGTTTTGCGAGTATATATATTGGCCATCCCAATAGGATTATAAGTATTGCTAAATAAATAAAAGTAGTTTTGTTGTTTTTAATTAAATACTTGAAGAGGTTGATTGAGGTTTGATTGTAATTTTTGATGATGATAAAATTGTAAATTAATACTGTACCACAAAGAAAGTATAGCGAAGATATATTGCTGTATGTTGCTAAAACTGCAAAGAGCATAGATAAACTATAGTTTCTAGCCCTGTTTGTTTCCGAAAAAATAAGTAAATAGTATAAACTAATAATGATTAAGGATATGGATAATCCGTATCCACGTGCAAGAGAAAAAAAATCGATAAGAAATGGATTGAAATTTATAATTATAAAGGACAGTACTACTAGTATTTTGTCAGGAATAGATCTTTTAAGAATCTTGTATATAAACAGAAGAAAGAAAACATATGCGATTAAATTCGGAATACGGAGTGCTAGTTCACTTTTGCCAAAAATAAGACTAGAAATAGCCATTAACAACGTGTTTAAAATGTGATTGTTGGCTGTTGGGTTGCTAAGAAAAAGAATAGAGGTTTTAAGCGATGACTTTACATAATGGTTGTATGTATAACTTTCGTCGTGGGTGAATGATGCATTTAATGCCTTGTTAATTGAGAGTAAAAGTAAAAAAGTAGCAATAATTAGAATAACTACTGCTACTTTATCTATTTTTTTAAATTTCGGAGAAAATATCATTATTGAACTCTGTAACTTACCTTATAATCATCAATTAGGTATTCCCCTTCCTTTTTATTCCAAATGTAAGTTCTAATATTGATGCCTTTTTTTCCTTCAATTTCAGGTATCTGTATTTTGAAGTTGATATCAACCCATTCTTCTGGATTACTATTTGTAGGAATATCTATCTCAAAACTTTTATACACAATTCTTTTGTTCTTCTTGTTGACATCGACTACATACTTAAGTTTTTCATTGGGGGTTTTAAGGAATAGTTTCATCTCAATTTGTAGTTCGAGGGGAGAAATAAATGAGATACTATCAACTTTAAAATCGTTGGTTAAGGAGTATTCTCTCGATCGTTTTATCCTAAGGTATTTGCTGGAATGAATTTTTGATGAACCTATAAATTTTGCTTCAGGCTCATAAATTGAGTTGTCGAAATCATAGAATGCTAACGTAGTAAATATTTCATCCTCACCATTTAGTATTTTCGTATTGTTTGATACAACGGTACTGTCGGCATCGATCTTTTGGAATACAGCAATTTTGTACGACCTTTGGAAGATATTAAAAGGAGTTGCTGGGTTGAAAATACGTAAGAGTTTTAACTCGTTGTTACCGATTAGTTTGCTTAATTCAACACCTGCTATAGGTGAGAAATGTTCATCATAGATTAGTAAATCTCCATTATTTAATCCTTCTGTAGGATTATTGACATTATTAAACGATGCTTGACTTTTGGAGATGTTGAAAGGATTTATTTTATGAAAATAAAAGAAAGTTGGATCGGTGTAGTAAATTTTAGCAGTGTCAAGTTTCTCCTTTTTAATCCATTCCGATGCATCCTTGATTGTTTTAGATGCATTGTCGAGTGCTATAGGATAGTTTTGTAGTACAAATGGAATGTGTGTAACCGATGCAACTCCAAGAATTAGTGCTAAAACTCGAATCCATTCACGCTTAAAGATTATTTGGAACATTAAGGAAACCAGAATTAATCCTCGAGTAGCCATAACTGCCATGAATGGAACAATGGCAGCCATATATCTGCTTAGTCCTAAAGAACTCCCAATTCCAGACCACCAAGATATTGAATGTGCAATAAAATATGTTAGGAACGGCATTACAATTAACAAGAACTCTTTTGAGTATTCTTTTTTCTGCCTTATGTAAAGCGAAAGGCCTGCCGCTAATCCAGTAACAAAGAAAATCTCGTTTGGAATACCGAAGAAACCTGGGCTTCGTTTTGCGAACTGGAATAAACTTCCTTTTCCATATATGTCAACAGCACTGTGGTAAGGCATTTCTGTTATCAACCAGAATAAACTTTTCCCGGACATAAAACCAACAAGGCTATATAGGACGAATCCTGTAAACATAAATGCTATCTCACGGTAATGTTTTTTGTGCACAAGGAAGTATGCATATATAGGAAGAAGAACAATGCCTTCGGTTCTAACTAAAGGTAAAAATGAAATTACAATAGCACCCCACGTGTATTTTCCTTTGATCAGTAAATATGATGTGAGAATTGCTGTAAAGGCAAAAAGTATTTCGGTTAGCCCCGAGAAAAGGTTGATCATGAAAACAGGGGTGAAAGAGCATATTACAATTGCTAGCAATGGACTTTTCATTTTTAGTTCCTTTGCCACCAAGTAAGCAATATAGCCGGATGCCATTCCAATTAAAATATTGAATAGTTGGAAACTTTTAAAACCTAGTATGGCAAACGGTGAACTTAGAAGTGTGAAAATGGGTTTTGCCCAATGGTCTAAAAAGAATTCAGGTTTGCTGAACGCCCAACGTGCAAAACGATAGTGTGTTAAGCTATCGGCGCCGCCCGAGTAGCCCTCGGAAAACATTAGAATAGCAATAAAAACTATAAAAATTAAGCCTAGCAGGGTGTATAGCAGTCTGCGTTCTGTGAAAAAGTCCTCAATGCTTTTAATTAGGTTCGAAATGTTCATAGTAATCTTATCGTTGTTCGGTTAATCTATTTTCAAATATTTATTTTTTACAAATTTAAAATCCCAATCGCTTGAACCAAAATAACATTTATCAAAATTATGAACAAATACAAGATTGATAAAGCAGAAGAAAAATGAAATAGCAATTATAGTGATTATTTTCCACCTAGTGCGAAGTTCCATTAAAATGTAGGCAAATGAAAGTGAGAATAAAGATGCATATTCAACAAAGTTTCTTGATCCGTAACCACATCCGAAACTCCATATATGCCACGAGGCACATAGATATGAATTACTTACAAAAAGTATTAGTGCAATAATTGCGAAACGTTTGTATTTGGTGAAAGTAAGTGCGAGAGTAGATGCTATTAAGATTAACCAGAATGGATTGTAAAAGAATAAACCATTATTTGTTGAAAAATAGAATTTAATCAGGTTGGGATTTAATAGGTTGGTGAATGTTTCGTCTCCGTATGAGTAGTAAAGCCAATTGCCAGAGATGTATTTATAGTAAAGCAGTTGAGGGAAAACGATTAATCCTACAGTAGATATTCCTATAAGTAAATTTTTTGGGGATATCAACTTTAAAAATTTTCTAAAATCATTGTCAATAAAAAAAGCAATAAGGAAAATCAGTGTAACAGGTCGGACGGTTGCAATAAGAGCAGCAATCATATATAAAAAGAATGAGTTCCTCAGAGATTGTTTTTTTGAGAACTGGAATGATAAGAATAGAAAGGCACTGAATAGGAAGAAAAGAAAAGCATGTGTGTACCCAGGATTTGCGGCAAAGTAATATATGACGTTGGTTGCGAAAACTGTAAACAGTATGCTTGTAAGTGCTAGTAATTCATTGGTTTTTGCTTTTAAAAGTTTAAATAGTAAAATCAGAGAAAATATGTAGTAGATAATGGATGAAATAATGGTTGTATGCTCATATAATCCATTGAAGCCATCACCATCAACTCCGGTAATTCTATATCCTAGATGAATTATTGCATAGACGGGAGCCTGAAGTAGAGCTAATCCATAAAAATATTTTGTGATAATTTTGTTGTTCTCAATTCTGAATCCACATCCAACTTCCTCCATTTCTCCTTTACTGTTAATCCTATTTTTAAATTTCGATGAGAATTCATTGGCATCGAAGTGGTATAGAAATGCGGCTGGTAAGTATACAAAATAACCACTGGCATCGCCGAATATATTTCGTTTCCATTGTACTTTTTGATTCCTTATTTGTAAATAAGAGAACCAGAATAGTGTATTTAATAAAATAAGCCCTAAGGTTATGATTTTTAAATTATTAACTTTTCCAATCTTTGTAAGTTTTGAAAAAAATCTCATCTTGTGAGGCATACCTTATTTAAATAAATTATACTTTAAAATGCACCAAAAAGCACGGAATCCATCTTTCCAATTTATTTTTTTACCTTCGGCGTAGGTTCTTCCGTAATATGAAATTCCCACCTCGTAAATTCGTACATTGTGTATTCTCGATACTTTGGCTGTGACTTCCGGTTCAAACCCAAACCTATTCTCCTTTAAATTTAAACCTTTTATAATTTCGGCACGGAATAGTTTATAGCAGGTTTCCATGTCGGTTAGGTTGAGGTTTGTAAACATGTTGGATGCAAATGTTAGCAGTTTATTTCCGATAGAATGCCAGAAGAATAGAATTCGATGTGGGTTTCCACCCATAAAACGTGATCCGTAAACGACATCAGCATTACCCTCTATAATAGGTTTTAGTAAATCTTTGTACTCACGTGGATCGTACTCTAAATCTGCATCCTGAATAATAATGAAGTCTCCTGTTGCCTCCTTTATTCCAGTATGTAGAGCAGCTCCTTTACCTTGATTTACAGCATGGCTGTACAGTTTAATATTGTGATTTTTGTGTTCGGCGATGAAGTTCTCGATAACTCCTATTGTATTGTCCTTTGAGCAATCGTTTACTATAACAAGTTCTTTGTCGATGTTATCGATATTGACTGCAATAACCCGTTCTAAGATTTTTGTAATTGTTTTTTCCTCGTTATATGCAGGAATGATGATTGATAGTGTTTGGTTCATTGGTTATGTTTTGAGGAATGTGAGGAAGTTAAAAGAATTTAGAGGAAGTTAAAGGAATGAAGAAAATAAATCATGCTTATACCTCTAACTTCTTCTAACTTCATCCAATTCATTTTTTAATAATCATTGTAACGTGAGGTTTCTTCATCTAGTATTACTTCTCTTTGTAGAACTCCGAGTTCTTTTTCCACGTTGGATAGATATTGTCGTTGGCTAAACTATTTCCAAAGCAGTAAAATAACTTCACATCCTCGGCTAGTCCGTCCAAATTATCTCGCTCGGGAACAAACTCATCCTGAGGTTTGTGGTAGATGTTTTTCCAGTACGAGTTGATCAATTCCTGTGTTTTCTCTTTGCCAAGTTCTGTCTGATCGGAATATCCTTTGGCAAACATAGCCGGAACGCCTGCTTTTAGGAATGGTAGTTGGTCGGAGCGGAAGAACATTCCATTCTCGGGGTTCGGATCTGGCGTAATGTAGCGTCCAAACTTTGCTGATTCTTCAGCAAGCAGTTCGTCGAGCGAGGAGTGTCCAAGCCCTGTAACCGTTACGTCCTTAAATTTGCCAATGAAAAGGATCACATCGTTGTTAATGCAGGCAATAGTCTTGTTTATGTCGATAGGTGGATTTGCCACAAAGTATGCTGAGCCATATAGTCCAGATTCTTCTGCTGTAGGTGAGAAGAATAGAATGCTGCGCCTCGGTGCGACTCCAGAACTTTTGAACGCTTTTGCAATGGAGAACATCCAAGCAATTGCGGCGGCATTGTCCGATGCACCGTTATAAATAGAGTCGCCATTTACTACACGGCCAACTCCTAGGTGATCCCAATGGGCTGAGTAAACAATTACTTCGTCTGGTTTTTCGCTACCTTTAATTATTCCTGCAATATTTTTTGATGCTGATTTGGAATGGCTGTTTTCAATATTCATACTCAACCTGGCATTCATACTGAATGATTTGAAGCCTTTTTGAGTTGCTTGATTTTTTAGTGTCTCGTAATCCAATCCGCACGATTTGAAAAGGTTGATAGCTGCATTGTGAGTTATCCAGCCATTAACAAGGCATTGTTTGTTTCCAAGGTCTGGAGTGTCGAGGTAAAGTTGAGGTGTGTTGTTTTTGCTCCCTGCAACATCCCAAGGGTATCCAGCAGGTGCATCTTCGTGAACAATTAGGCAGCCAATGGCCCCTTGACGTTCCGCCTCCTCAAATTTATATCGCCAGCGGCCATAGTAGGTCATTGTGTTTCCTTTGAATAGAGCTGTGTCACCAGTGTAGAATCCGGGATCGTTCACCAGTACAACAATTATTTTACCTTTTACATCGATACCATTGAAATCGTTCCAACCATATTCGGGTGCATTTACTCCAAAACCAGCAAAAATTAGGTCGGCCTTGTCAATTTTGATAGATTGAGAAGTTGTTGGGCTCCAGGCGCAGTAGTCATCATCGGCCTTTAGTTCAAATGGTTTATTCGAAATCGATAGTTTTACAACTTCGGGTACTTTTGAGACGATGGAAACCATTGGAACATTCTGAATGTAAGAGTTCCCGAACACTGGCTCTAAGCCTAATTCAACCATTCTTTTTTCTAGGTAGGCAACGGTTCGTTCTTCCCCAATTGTAAAAGGAGCACGTCCCATCATACTGTCGGCTGATATTGTGGCGATATCTTTGGCTAAATCATCGTTACTTACAGAATTTAATGCTTTATCGATGTTGTTGCCTTGACAGGCAATCAGGCCTATCAGAATAGCTGGAATAAATCTTTTCATCATTATAAACTTTAATAAACAAAAGTATTATTTCCTTTTGAAGTATAATACTGTCAAACTAATAGTTTTTCTGTTTTCGATTTAAGTCTCACAATTAACATTAAAATTGCCTTTCAAACTTTTTAGTATTTTTAACGTCTAAATCCGTGTGAAATCTAATCTTAATAAAATGAGAAAAATATTCAAACCAATTAATGTTGTAATTATGGCGATAATACTGGCCGGCGCAGGCTGTAATGAGGCCGACAAAAGTCAAACAAAAGAGCCATTAAAGATTGATGTGTCGCTTACCGATGCAGAAAAATCGAATGGTTTGCTGACTGCAGAAATTCTTTGGAAGTTTGGTCGCGTTGGAGAGCCAGTTCTTTCACCTTGTGGAAAAATGGTGGCATATACCATTACTTACTACAATTTACAGGAGAACAAAGGTGTTACAAATTTGTACTTGGTGAATACCGATGCTGGTGAGCCTGTAAAGTTGACCGATGAAATGGGCTCTGAATCATCTCCTGCTTGGAGTGCCGATGGCAAAATTATCCGATTCCTTTCAGCCCGTAGCGGTTCTTCGCAAATTTGGGAGGTGCAAACAAACGGTCAAGGTTTAAAGCAAGTTTCAAATATTGATGGAGATATTAATGGCTTTACTTTTTCTCCAGATGAGTCGAAGTTGGTTTACTCGATGGATGTGAAGGTTGAAGATCAGGCAACCGATATTCATAAGGATATGCCTAAGGCAAAGGTTCGTATTATTGACAATTTGATGTATCGCCACTGGAATCAGTGGGAGGATGGTAAGTACAGTCACCTTTTTGTGGCTGACTTTGCAAACGGTGCAATTGCTAGCGCAAAGGATATTAATGCTGATGAGAAATGGGATACACCTATGGCAACCGATTTTGATATGGCCGAGGTGCAATGGAGTCCTGATAGTAAGAAGTTGGTATACAACTCGAAGAAACTTTACGGTAAGGAGTACGCATTAAGTACAAATTCAGATATCTACCTTTACGAGTTAGAAAGTGGCGCAACAACCAACTTAACCCCAGAGAATAAGGGTTACGACCGTTATCCAAAATTCTCTCCTAATGGAAAATACATTAGCTGGTGGAGTATGGAAACTCCTCTTTACGAGGCTGATTTACACCGATTATTTTTGCTCGATACTGAAACAGGAAAGGCTGTATATGCAACTCAAGGTTTTGATCAAAATGTTGATACATACAACTGGGACGAGGATAGCAACACTATCTATTTTGTAAGTGGTGTTAAAGGAACTGCTCAGCTCTATAAAATTAATGTTGCAACAAATCAGATTACTCAACTAACTAAGGGTGTTCATAACTATGTGACAATACAAAAGAACAAGGGCGTTATTGTTGCCGAGCGTATGAGTATGAGTATGGCTCCTGAGATTTATAAGGTTGATGAAACATCTGGCGAAGCAACCCAATTAACCTTTACCAATAAGGCCATTTACGAAAATATTAAGATGGGAGAGGTGCGTGAGCGTTGGGTAAAAACCACCGATGGTAAGGAGATGTTGGCTTGGGTTATTCTTCCTCCAAACTTCGATGAAACCAAGAAATACCCTACACTCCTATACTGTCAGGGTGGCCCACAGAGCACTGTTAGCCAGTTCTGGAGTTACCGTTGGAATTTTCAGATTATGGCTGCAAATGGTTATGTAATTGTAGCACCAAACCGTCGTGGAGTTCCATCGTTTGGACAGGAGTGGAATCTTCAAATCTCGAAGGATTACAGCGGACAAAATATTAAAGATTACTTAAGCGCAATTGATGATGTTGCAAAGGAACCTTGGGTTAATAAGGATAAACTTGGTTGCGTTGGTGCAAGTTATGGTGGTTACTCTGTTTACTATTTGGCCGGACATCACCAAAAACGCTTCAAAGCGTTTATATCTCATTGCGGAATGTACAACTTGGAGTCGTTCTACGCTCAAACCGAGGAGACATTCTTCCCAACATTCGATTTGGGTGGAGCACCTTGGGAGGCTAACAATAAGATTGCCCAGAAGAGCTATGCAAACTCACCTCATAAGTTTGTTCAGAACTGGGATACCCCAATTATGATTATTGTAGGCGAGCACGATTACCGTATTCCTTACACACAAAGTTTAGAGGCATTCAATGCTGCACAGTTAAGAGGTATTCCTAGCAAATTGTTATTCTTTACAGAGGGAACCCACTTTGTAACAAAACCACAGGATGCTGTAATTTGGCAGCGCGAGTTCTTTGGTTGGTTAGACCAGTGGTTGAAGTAAAAATATTTGAGTGACATATGACTGGTGATTTGTGACACATCAAATCACCAGTTTTTCTTTTGTAACCCGTCACCAATCACTCGTCACTCTTATTGTATTTTCTGAAGAATCATCTCCATCTTATCTTCCAGAGTCATATCCCCACTTATCCAGTTGATTGTAAACCCACGGCGTTCCATTCCTCGGAACCAGGTCATTTGGCGTTTGGCAAATTGTCGTATGGCAATGTATAGTTGCTCAAACATCTCGTCGTAGCTGATTTTGCCTATGATGTACTCCGTTAGAAATTTGTACTCCAATCCGTAGTAAATCAAATCGTCGGGGTTAATGCCTGAGTTAAGAAGTGTTTTCACCTCATCAATCATTCCCGATTCTAAGCGTTGAGCCAAGCGGATTTTAATGCGTTGCATTTCGGTTGCACGGTCGTACTTCACCCCGAAAATAATGCTGGTTAGCTGTGGAAATGGATTTGGGTCCACCGGTGTTTTGCTGTAGTACTCCTCAATCTCAATTGCCCTAATGGTTCGCTTTCGGGTGTCGAGGTCGGAATTGTTGTGAAGCGTTTTGTATGATGCTAGTATTTCTGCCAGTTCATTGTCGGTTTTTTGTTCCAGCTGTTGGCGTAACTCCTTGTTCTCAGGAACAGGTATCAATTTATAGCCTTTTAAAACGGCTTCAATGTAAAGTCCACTGCCACCGCAGAGTATTGGTTGAACACCCCGTTTTTTAATATCGTCATATGCTTTCAGAAAATCTGCCTGATATTCATAAACATTGTATTTGGCTCCAGCATCGGCAATGTCAATTAGATGGTAAGGAATGTGTTTCCCGTTAATGGTGTAATCTTCCAAATCCTTTCCTGTGCCCAAACTCATTCCTCGGTATACTTGACGTGAGTCTGCGCTAATGATTTCACCACCAAGTCTTGCCGCTAGGCTGGTTGCCAACTGTGTTTTTCCACTAGCCGTTGGCCCAACAATGGCAATTATATCGTATGTTTTATTCGGCATCGAATTAAATATCGGTTTGCGTTGTAAAATTAGTTAATTTTGGCATTCTTTAGAGAACTAAAGTTGATGGTTGATGGTTGTTCGTTGTTTGTCACTTGTTACGAACCAAACACCAAGAGCTAATCACTATACACAAAAAATGGTACAGTTACGAAGAAATAACCAGCGCAATAAGTTAAACCAGTTAAACCGATTGGTTTGGATGGGGCTTGTGTTTTTGATGTCGGTGTTGATGGTCCTTGCTGCAATGACCAATATGTTTACCGAGAGTCCTCTGAAAAAATCGAACATAGTTTTGATTTTTGTAGTTTTGCTCGGACTTGTATTCTATATTTACAGTTGGGTGAAGTTTTTTAAACGAAAAGATTAATTTTTTTACAGACCGCAATGGCAAACGATATAGTTGTTAAAAATAAGAAGGCTAGCTTTAACTTTGAGATTGTTGAGAAGTACACTGCAGGTATTGTTCTGAAGGGTACTGAGATTAAAGCAATTCGAATGGGTAAGGCTAATTTTGTGGATTCGTACTGCCAGTTTATTAACGATGAACTTTGGGTTAAGGGATTGCATATTGCCGAGTACGAGTGGGGTACATATAATAATCACGATCCAAAACAGGACAGGAAATTACTACTCACACATAAAGAACTCGGAAAGTTGAAACGTCGCTCGCAGGAGAAGGGGCTAACAATTATTGCGCTAAAATTATTCCTGAATGAGCGTGGTTTGGCTAAGGTTGATATCGCCCTTGCCCGAGGCAAGCAAACGCACGATAAGCGTGAAGATTTAAAGCACAAGGATGCCCGTCGCGAGATGGATAGAGCTATGAAGAAGTAGTTTGACTCCTTTCCAAAAAAAAGATGGTTGTTGTAACCCAATGAACAACAACCATCAATCCAATCACAAAAATTCCTACTTTATCAATCCAATTCCTTCCTTTGCGCTAGCATCATCAGGATTGTATAGCAGGACTTTCTGGAAAAGAATTTTTGCTTCGCGTGTTTTTCCTAGCATATAGTTTGCCCAGGCAAACATCAGTACACTGTCGTGATCCCAAGGGTAAAGGTTTACAACCTTTTCAAAGTAACTGTAGGCTTGCTTGTAATCCTTCCGTTCATAGTTTATTAATCCCATACGGTAAAGTATGAGCGTGTTATTGGGGTCGATACTGAGAATTTTGTTATAGTGCGATACTACTAAATCCCAATTCCCCATTGCCGATGCTGGTAGCACAATGCCCAATCGGGGCTCAATGGCGTAAGGCATCAGTTCTACAGCTTTGCCATAGTATCCCAACGATTCCGAGAATTGCCCTTGAAGATATGTGAGCCAACCAAGGCGTAGGTTTATTTCGTACGATTTTTCATCGTAGAATGCCTTTAGTGCAGAGGCCGCTTCGGCATACTTCGCATTTTTTTCCTTGGTATAGCTTTCGTTGAATGCTGCTGTTAGTTTCGCATAATCCTGTGCAAAGGCAATTGCTGTAATAAGCACAAGAACTATCAGAGATGTTAACTTTTTCATAGTTTTACTTTTTATAGGTTATTGTGAAAGAAAATCCTGTTGATGTTGAGTTGACTTTATTACTTCTTATGTAGTTCGTGGTATCCCAAGAGTAAAGGATGTTTTTGCTATACGATGGAGTGAAAGTTAGGCTAAAATGATTCCCTAGCATTACAATAACATTTCCGTAAAGCGATAATGAAGGTATTAAAAACGAGTTGTTGATGATTGCACCTTGGTTGCGCGAGTACAGAAATGAGTTGCCGTTCAATACTCCTGCTTCAATCCATAGATACTTAAATGCTTTAAACCCTAGATCTTGACTAAATTGATATGTGCTACCCCAGTTCTTGTCGTTCTGGTACATCCCGCTGGTAGTGGTATATAGATTTAGGTTTCCGAATGGGAGATAGGTGATGCTTAATTCGCCGCGATACTGGGTGGAGCCTCCAAATTTACTGAATGAGCCATTCCCGCTGAAGCGAATTTTCCATAGGTTTTTGGTTAGGCCAACTCCAAATACAGGCTCTGTACTTAGTTGAGATGAGGATTGTCTTCTCCCTGAAGAACTTTGTCCGGACTGTTCGGTGTATAATGCAATATGCCCGAATCCGTAGAATTCAAATCCCGGGTACGAAATAATGCTTAGTTTGCTGAATAGTTGGTTTTGGGAAAATGTGTCATCGATGCCTGTGGTGTTTGTGCTCGAGTAAAATGTTCCTGTTTTTCGGTAGTTTGTATAAGCAACGTTAAGCCTTGTTTTGCAGTTGAAGTATGTTTCCAAGCCTGCATAAATGGACATCGAACTCTTTATGGCTTCGTAGTTCAGCGCGTTAGTTGAATAAAGGTAAACATCGTTGGTTGAGTAGTTGATGCCGGAGTAAAAGTTTGAGAAGCCCTCGGAGTAAAGCGACTTTAACTGCTTGTTTTTTTGTTCAAAGGTTAAGTTCTCTAGGTAGATGTTTGCATCGGCTTTTCGGCCAGCGAAAAGATAGCTGTAGTACATATACTCCCGGCTAATTGTGTCGTAATTATTGAAGGTTAATGCTTTCTGGAAGTGTTTGTACGCGTTAGCATAACGGTGATTATTGTATGCCAAAATTCCAAGTCGCATTCTAAGGTAGTAGTAGTCCATTCCTAGACCAAGCTGTTTTTTTGCGGTTTGCTTAAGGTTTTTGTAATCGCCTTTTAAGTAATAGTCGTAGCTCTGTTTGTCAAGGCTGATATAATCAGTTTGGCTGAATCCTAAAATCGAAATCGAAATAAAAATTAAAACTAGTATGGTTCGCATATTGCCTCCGTTTCTGAGATTGTATCAACTAATTTTATAGTGTTATCGTTATTTACTGAAAGTTTAAAGTTTCGAATAAAAACAAGGTTCTTGAAGGAGTATCCCGTAATGTCAGACGTAAACTCAATTCCTTTTGTGTCGAACTCAGAGCCAATTCTGGCACTTCTAACCTCAATGCTCGTTTTTAGGTAAATGTAGAATGGAGCAACGAAATCGTGGATAAAAAGCCTCCATCCGTTAAATGTTTTATTGGCTGGCAAAACGTCGGTGGCAGTGTTTCCCTCTATAATAGCCAAAGGCAGGTGGAATGCCGCTAAGTAGAAATTATAAAGCAACGAGTTCTTGTCGCCTTCAAAATGGGTGAAGTAGAAGTAAACGCCATCGTTAACGAAATATGCCGTTGATTTGGTTTCCTTGCAATGGAAGTATAATTTGTTGTAAGGATTACTATGAACTTCCCACTCCTCAATGTTTTTTGTTTTGTCTCCGTTGATAGTCCATTTTAGTTTAGTTCCCGGAGCAAAGTTTAGTTTGCTTTTTAGGATCTCTTCGGCAGTTAGGGAACTTATATGTTTATCCTTTTCTGGTATGTCGAAGGTTTTAATTTGTTTTCCATCTTCGATGTATGCAAAAAGAGGATATTTTAGAGTTTTTGAGCCAATGTATGGGGTCGATTGTAGTTGAAAGTGCAGGTGAGGGTAGGGGGAGCGACCCGAGTTGCCTACTTTGCCAATTACGTTTCCGTAATGCACATTGTCGCCTTCTTTTACGATTATTGAGCCGCTTTTTAGGTGCGATAGTTTTGAGTAAAGTCCCTCGGTGTGCTTTATAATAACAGTATTGCCCCAGTTTTTTGCTGTATTTACTTGGCCAATTACATTGTCGTCAATGCCATCCTCAACGGTTATTACAACTCCATCGGCAGGAGCAATAACATTCTGCCCAAAACAGAAGTAGTCCGTGGCAATATCTCCATCATTTTTATGCTGACTTAAATCCTTGTCAACAATTACAAAATCCCACGCAGATGACCATTCACCTTGGTGGGTGTACTCTCCGTTGTGCCCTTGACTAACAAACCACTCGCCGTAGAATGGTAGTTTAATTTCGAACCAGCCATAGTTTGGGAATCGTTTTGTGAACGATTGGAACGAGTAAAGATTCTTTTCTGGCGTTCCTTCCTGAACAAGTACCTCCTTGAAGTTTGATGGTTTTACTCTGAACCGGAAGGAGTAAATGAGCATTAGCAGCACAATGTTGAAGGGTAACGATAGTATTGGCAATCCAACCTGTTTGAAAATTCCGAATATACCTGCTGTAACCAATGCAATAACTGGTGTGAACGCTACGGCCCAAAAGAACGATTGTTTTGAAGGGATATAGTAGTAACCACCAATGGCAATTGATCCGAGAATAAAATTAAATCCGATATAGCTGTATCCTAGTAAATTTAAATCCATTCCGAGAATTGAGTAAGCAAAGTATGCAACGCTGTATCCAATAATGGAGAGCATAAACGCAATGCGGGAGTAGAATAGTAGTGCGATAGCAACCAGAATACCCGCTAAAACATTAAGTTGGAAGAAAAGAGCTCCCAGTGAAGTGAAGTAGCTGTTTAGGTAGTTCCATTTAACGTTGTTAATCCACCACTCGTGAATGCTTACCAGTTTTAAACCTCCAATGCTGAATATTTTATTGATGATATAAAGCCCCGCAGGATTCGATTCGGCCTCGCTAATTTGCCATCCAGCACTTAGCACCATCCAAATAGTAAGAACGAAAGGTACGGATAGGTAGGGCAGGTAGTATTTCCCTAGTACACCCTGAAAAACGATAGTAATAAGAAATGTTAGAAACCCGGCAATTACCGCAACTAGAATAATGGCAAGCGTTAGTTGATAGTAGTATCCTAAACCCAAGCCAACAAGAAGCGCGTTAAATCCATAAAGTCCCTTTAGGGTTGTTGATTCGTCGAAGTTGAGCAGTTTTGCTGCAAGATTTGCCGATAATGCGGCAAGTAGCCCCGAAAGTCCAGCAGAAAAATCGATAAACGAAACCACAATCAAAGGGATGGCAAACCAGTAGTTCTCCGAGAAGAATACTTGAGAATAGCTGCGTGCCAAGCCTTTTAGAAATTCCGATAGAGTTTTTTTGTCCATTTTATGAAAATTAGCCTTTGTAATTATCTGACAACAATGCTTTAGAATCGTACAGAGTCCTACTGTCATTCCGCACTTGATGCGGAATCCATCTTTTTGTTGTGGATTCCTGCTTTCGCAGGAATGATAGTGGTGACGAATTAGTAATGGTTATCATTGTCAATACTCGTTTTAATTGTTGGAAATTCAAAAACTTCTATTTGAGATGTTCTGGAACAACCTCGTTGTTTGTCACATCTTCAACACTCTCTGCTTTTCGGATAATATGAACATTTCGGTCTTTGTCTATCAGGACTATATTTGGTCGGGTAGCAATAAATTGCATCCACTGGGTGTTGTTGTAAGCACCTGTTCGAGGGATTATGATCCTGTCGCCTTGTTTCATTGGAGGGAACATAAGCGATGGTCTAATTACATCGATATTCATACAAAGTGGCCCGTATATGGTTGTTTCCTCCACTGCACCTGAGTGCTGAATGGTTGGGTGAATCTTATGGTCGTACCAGAACGCTGTGAAAAGGAAGTTAACCCCAATGTCAATAATGGTTGCTCTGCGACCGTCGGACAATCGCTTGTTGGCAATAACAGTTCCTGCAATATATCCAGCATCATCAACCAGAGCGCGACCAGTTTCCAGTATTATGGTTGGCAGTTTATCGGGTTTTATCTGCGAGTTGATGATTGCCGATGTGATTGCATCTGCATATTCGTCGAACGATGGTGTGGTGTCATCAGCCGAAAGGTATGCACCCCGGAGCGTATTGCGCGATGCAAAACCGCCACCCATATCGATATATGAAATATAATGGTTGAATTTATTGCCAATGTTGTAGGCTAAGTCAGCGAGTTTTGTTGCAGCTATGCGGTAAGCCTCGGCTGTCATAATATATGTTCCAATGTGGGTGTGCAATCCCATTAACTTAAGTTTTGGGTTTGCCATAATTCGGTTAATAGCATCCCACGCTTCGCCATTCTCGTAGTTAAAGCCAAACCTATCCCATTTTGGGTAAATTCCAACATCCATATTTACCCTTATGGCAATTCTTGCCTCAATGTTTTCTTTCTGACAGATGCCTGCAAGAAGGAATAGTTCATCAAAATGGTCGATATGGATATACGCGCCATCTCTTGCTGCTTTTTCAAGTTCTGCTGCCGATTTTCCGGGTCCGTTGAATAGGATGTGATCGCCTTTTATGTTGTTTCTTAGCGCTTTGTTGTACTCAAAGCCCGACACAACCTCGGCCCACGAACCTTCCTGATGGAAAATTCTACACACAGCATCGAGGTAGTTGGTTTTGTAGCTCCACGCCATTTGTACCTTTGGGTAGCGTATAGTGAATGCGCGTTTAATCTCATCCATATTTCTGCGGATGGTCGATTCAGAGATTATATATAATGGCGAGCCATATTTTTCGAGCAAATCGTCAACCTTAACGCCATCAACCATTGGCATTGGTGCAATAACGGTTCCTACTCCGTGTTTCGATGGTACTCCAGGGGTTAATTTGGTTATTGTGGGGCGTTCAAATATTTGCTTTTCCATTGTAGTTCAATTTTTGTGTTGTTTGAATTTCTTTAGTTTAATAAAGTAGGAACCTCTCTATAGTTCCCCCGATGTTGCCAAGGTTGAGAACCTGTCGATATTTACAATCATATCGTAGGAGTAGCGTATAAACATTTTACCCACATCGTAGTGAGTGTATGGTTTAACATCTTCGCCAAGTGCTAATTTTATTAAGGCTTCAGGGATGTTTTGCCCTGCACCCACAGCAAGGTAAACCCACGCTGGAATTCTGGGGTTGATTTCGAGGATGTAAAGTTTTCCGTTTGCCGAGCGTATTAACTCTAGCTCCATTCCTCCGCGCCATTTGGTCTGCGATATAATTTTATTGGCTAAGTCGAGTAAACTCTGGTCTTCAATGGTAATTCCACCCCAGGCTTTTCCTTTGTCGGTGATGTACTGCTTGCGCATTGGAACAGCAGCAGTAAGGTTCCCCTTCCCATCGCCCAGAGCAATTACATTAACCTCTGTTCCATCAATAAATTCCTGTAGAATAACAGGTAATCCCCATTTTGCCGACATTTTTGAGAAGTATGCTACAGCCTGTTCCTCGGAGTACGCCTTGTAGGCATCGTAGTATTTCCCTTTCACCATTACTGGATAATCCATCGATTTTAGGGAGTTGTGTAAATCGGCAAGGCTAAATATTTCGTTGCCTTTTGGAATATCAACTCCATATTTTTCGCCATAGGCCGGTAAGTTTGATTTGTGGCGCTCCTCGAACTGTTCCAGTGTGGGTAGGAATGTTTTTATTCCCATTTTATTGAGTTGACTTTCCAGTTTGATGAACGAGAAAAGTTCCGCATCGAAGTTTGGAATAATTACATCGATGTTTTCTTTTTTATGGATCTCAATTATTCTGTCGTAAAGAGCCTCTTTCCCTTTCGAGGGATATGGAATCATATAGGTTTTATCGACTAACTCACTCATATAAATGCCGGGCTCTAAATGTTCGTAAGCTAAGCCAATAATTCGTGCATCAAACTCCTTCGATTCCCTAATTCCTCGTATAACAGGAATTCCTGGGCCTGGACTGTCGATGTTGTTGAGTCCTGTAACTGCTATGGTTAGTTTTGTTCGTCCCATAGTTTAGTCCTCCACCAGTTTGTTTATTCTAAGTTCATTCACAAAGTCGAAAAGGTAGCGTTCAAGGGTAACGGTATCAACATTGTAGGTTTCTTTTAGCAGAGCAATTACCTGCTCAACGCTTTTTCCTTCATTTATGTGATTGATTACTTTCTTCCCAGTTTCGTTTAGGGTGAATGAATCGCCTGTGGTTGGATTGAAAACAAACCCAGTTTCGCTAATTGCTATATTTCCCTTGATTTTCATCGTTAATTTATTTTAGTTAAACTTTTTGTGTTAACCCGATATACAATTTACGTTTAATACTTATACAAATCAACATCAAAACACCCTACTTTTATTTTTAAATATCTGATAATTAATTTATTGAAATAGCATTTTGTGTTTGGGTTACATTAGAACGGATGTGGATTTTGTATTTTAGAATGAAGCTCAGTGGAGTTGAATCTTAAATGTTTAACGATTCGTGTTTAATGGTTCTCGTTTTGTATTCTCCATTATTTCTATCTATTTTTGAATGATTTTGCATAATAAGCACTCCTTTTGTTATGAATCATAAGAAGATATTATTACTACTTGCATTCCTTGGAATTTTTATCTCAACCTATGCTCAGGAGGTTGATGCTGTTGTATCACAGTCGAATCCACAAAGGGTAAAGGCCGATTCGTTGTTGAATAAGCTACAATTCGCACAAGCGCTTAGTATTTACAGTGAGTTGATAAAGGAGTATCCTCGTGATCCCAATATTCAGTATCCATTGGGAATTTGTTACTTAATGGGAACGCGCGATATGGCAAAAGCCATTGAGTATCTTTCAAGGGCTTCCACTGCCGATGTTTCCAATATGGTTTACTTTTTCTTGGCCGAAGCGTTGAGGCAAAACTATCAGTTTAACGAGGCGGTTGATTATTATCGTAGATTTACGATTAATGGAGGCTCTCGTGATATTAAATCCAAGGATATTGACCCTTTGGTTACATTGTGTGAGAATGGAAGTTTTCTAACTCGGTATATTTACACCCCGCAGGTGCTTGATACAAAGAGTTTGTCATCCAAAGATTTTTTTAATTATTTTTCCATTGCTCCAAGTAGCGGAAGTTTTATCAATATCCCCGAAAATTTATTAAGCCCAACCGATAAACAGATGAACCACCAGTCGGTGATGTTCTATCCCAAAAATCCACAGGTTGGCGACTATGTTTACTTTTCAAGTTATGGCAAATCAACATCGTTCGGAAAGGATATATTTAGAATCAAGTTTCAGGAGGATGGCTACTGGAGCAAGCCCGAGGTTATTGGTGATGTTGTGAATACTTTTTTCGATGATGATTACCCATATTTGGCGCCGGATGGTGTTACTCTTTACTTCTCGTCTAAAGGACATTACGGAATGGGTGGGTATGATATTTACAAATCGGTATACAACCCTCAAACCAGAACCTGGAGCACAGCAGAGAATCTTGGTTTTCCGTTTAACTCTCCTTTCGATGACTACCTGTATGTTGTAGGCGATAACGATAGTTTGGTGTGTTTTGCCACCAATCGCAACTTTATGCCCGATACAGTGCAGTTGGTTTTGATGAAAAATGAAGAGAATCCAGTAAGACGTTCCTCCAAGTCATATATAGAGGTCGATTCATTGTCAAAATTGAATGTGAAAGGGGCTGTTTTTGTTCAAGATAAGAAACAAGTTGAGGCAAAACATAAGGTTGTAGAAAAAAAATCGGACGATTTAAAGAAGAAGAAACCTGCATCGTTTAGTGCTGTTGAAAATGATCCTGAATATGCGAGGGTAATGGCAAAAGGATTTGCTGCACAGATGAAAACTGATTCCTTGATTACCAAACTAGAAAAGTTGCGTGGAGGCTTTGATTATATCAATACAGCAGAGGAGCGAGTAAAACTTGAGAAGAAAGTCGTGACGGTTGAGGATGAGATGCTTGCTGCACAAAAAGAAGCCGATATGATGTTTGTCCGTGCTAGCCAAATAGAGCAGGAATATCTTACTGGAAAGCGAAAACCTCAGGGAAAACCCGATGCTACTTTTGCTGTTGATAATCCAGAGTTTATTTATCAGGCTCAGTTTGCCACAACTGTATTTCAGGATGATGAGATTGATCGTTTATCTCGAGCCGAGCAACTTTACGCTCAAGTTGTTAAAGGTAGAGAATTAGCGCTGGAGAAGAAAGAGCAATACATCGCATGTAATCGTAATGTGCCTGATACACTCCCCAATAACTGCGGTGAGGAATTGAAAGCAATGATTTCGTCGATGTTCGCATATAACTCAATAATGCAGAAGTATTTCGAGAAAAAATATCCAATTTATAACGATTGTGTACATGTTGCTTTGGTGAAGAGTGGATCCGATGATGAAAGCATACGTGATGATATTAATAAATCGAAATCGCATATACGTACTGCTACTACAATTCTAAATAATCTAGGAGAAGAGGGGAAGGTTGAGAGTACTTTTGAAGCATCATTGCTGCAAGAGCTGGCCTTGCTTAGGTTAGATTTAGCATTTGCTAAAATATGGGGACTTAAACTTTTCGAGCAGCAGTTAACCAGTCGGTTGATTAAACTGGAGACAAATGTTTTTGGCGAATCAAATCAGATGGAAAAAGTTAAGGAAGAGACCGAAAAGAAACCCGAAGATGCCACTGTAATTGTACAAACGCCTAAAATTGAAAAGCAGGAAGAGTTTGTTGATGTTCAAACTATTGCAATAAAGGAGGAGATTCCTTCCGATTTCGCAGTTGTAGAAAAAGAAGTTTACAATGCCGAGAATCCTATAACTATTGATGCCGAAATTCCTACTGGAGTTGTGTATCGAATTCAGATAGGCGCATTTGGAACGCCTCGCGATCCTAAATTCTTTAAAGGAATGGTGCCTGTTTTTGGTGCAAAGGTCGGTCGAATAATTAAGTATTATATTGGAAACCTGACCAAATACTCCGATGCCGAAAATGCATTGAATGTTGTAAAATCTAATGGATTCAAGGATGCATTCATAGTTGCATGGTATAATAGAAAAACCATAACTCCACATCGGGCCCAATCGTTGGAGGGTGTTTCTTCCGAAGAGGAGGAGACGGCTTCCGAGGTTGATGCTGGAAGAATATACAAGATTCAGATTGGGGTTTATGATGATGAGTTGCCTGAAAATGAGGCGAAAACTATAAAGACTATTGCACCCGGAAAGGAGATTACCCGAACCGAGGATGCCCGTGGTTTAAAAATTTATTCATTAGGAAGTTTCCCTACCTTTAATGAAGCCCAGCGTGTACGAGATAATTTAGTTGCAAGTGGAATTGTTAATGCAGTGGTGGTGACTATCGAACTTGACAAAAATTAATTATATTAGCATCAAAATAAATTGTTACCTATGAGTCATCGTGAACAAACTTTCAGTTTAGAGGAGGTGCAAATGGAAACAAACGAAAATTACACGTTGTTTCTGCATAATGACGAGGTGAACACATTTGAATTCGTTATTGAAACCCTTGTTGATGTGTGCAGACACGAGCCCAATCAGGCTGAGCAATGTGCGCTTATTACTCACTTTAAAGGCAAGTGTGATGTTAAGCGTGGAGAACGCAATGAGTTGGAAAATATGATGGTTGAGTTGAACAGACGAGGGTTAAGTGCAACAATCAATTTAAATTAAACCCTTGAAATGACCTTAATCATTGTACTTATTGTAATTGGACTCATTCTTCTTGTTGCAGAGTTCCTAGTTATTCCAGGTTTTACTGTTGCTGGTGTTGCCGGATTTGTGCTTATCATTTTTGGAATTTATTTAGGGTATAGCCAGTTTGGTGTTATTACTGGTCATATAATACTATTGTCTACAGCGGTTGCATCTGTTGCAACTATTGCAATATCGCTTAGGTCAAAAACTTGGAGTCGGGTGATGCTAAACGATAGTGTTGACTCTAAAGCATTGGATGAGTATGACCATTTTGTAAAACCTGGGGACGAAGGTATTGCTGTTAGTCGGTTGGCTCCCATGGGAAAAGCAAAAATTAATGATCATGTTGTGGAGGTTGCTGCTTTGGGCGAATTAATCGATCAGCAATCACCCATTGAGGTCGTTAAAGTTGATGGAAATAAAATAACTGTAAAACTTAAAAAATAATTCTATGAGTGAAATTGGTGTTTTAATGGTGATAATTGCCGTAAGTATTGTTGGCTTGTGGATTATCTTCTATTTCGTACCAGTGGGACTATGGTTTCAGGCTCTAGTTTCAGGTGTACGTATATCTCTACTTCAATTAATTTTCATGCGTTGGAGAAAGGTGCCACCACGTATCATTGTTCAGGCTATGATTGAAGGTACAAAGGCTGGTTTAACTCTAAATCGAAACGAAATGGAGGCTCACTTCCTAGCGGGAGGTCGAGTTTCGAAAGTTGTTCATGCGCTTGTTTCTGCTCAAAAGGCGAATATTCCGCTCGATTTTAAAATGGCTACAGCTATCGATCTTGCAGGTCGTGATGTGTTTGAGGCTGTACAAATGTCAGTTAATCCAAAGGTTATTAATACTCCTCCTGTTACTGCTGTTGCTAAGGATGGTATTCAGTTAATCACCAAAGCAAGGGTAACTGTTCGTGCTAATATAAAGCAATTAGTTGGTGGTGCTGGTGAAGAAACTATTCTTGCTCGTGTTGGCGAAGGTATTGTAACTGCTATTGGTTCATCGCTAAGCCACAAGGAAGTTTTGGAAAATCCCGATAAAATTTCGAAAACGGTTCTAAGTAAAGGCCTTGATGCTGGAACTGCATTCGAAATTCTTTCGATTGATATTGCTGATATTGATATTGGCCGTAACATTGGTGCCGTACTTCAAATGGATCAAGCTAATGCTGATAAAAACATTGCTCAGGCGAAGGCTGAGGAGCGTAGGGCTATGGCTGTTGCTTTGGAACAGGAAATGAAGGCAAAAGCGCAGGAAGCTCGTGCTAAGGTTATTGAGGCCGAGGCTCAAGTCCCGATGGCTATGGCAGAGGCATTCCGTAGTGGAAATTTAGGAATTATGGACTACTACAGAATGAAAAATATAGAAGCCGATACCAATATGAGGGATAATATTGCTAAGCCTGGAAATGATTCCAAAAAGAAATAAATTTTAATGGTCTAGAAATGAGAGGAGAGTAAATTTCTCCTCTTTTTTTTGCTAATATATTTTGCACATTTCAGATGTTTTTATACTTTTGTCAGGCTTTTCAAAGACCACTAGCGGTTGAGAGAAGAATTTCAGTTGACCCACGGAGAGGTGGGTGAGTGGCTGAAACCAACGGTTTGCTAAACCGTCGTACTTCGCAAGGGGTACCGGGGGTTCGAATCCCCCCCTCTCCGCAAAAAGGGCTATAGTTCGGGGTGTAGCGCAGCCCGGTTAGCGCATCTGGTTTGGGACCAGAGGGTCGCAGGTTCGAATCCTGCTACCCCGACAGAAAAAGGGAACGGAAACGTTCCCTTTTTTATTTTAATCCTTTTCTTGTTATCTCATTCGTTTCATGTTTCTGCGCTAATTAAAATTTTATTTGTTAAATATCTTATTTGGTGTTTTTGCTAACAAGTAGATTGCTAGTGTTTTGTGTGTTTGGGCAGCATTTATTGTCTTAAATCATCTTTTATAATTGGATTGCATTGCTATTTTTGCAGGTATAAAATTATACCATCATGGAAGTTGTATATCTCATTTGTGCTGCGATTCTCTTCTTTATTGGCGGTTCTTTTGTTCTAAAACAGAAAAAAACAGCAGCAGATCACATTGCCATTGCTTGGATAATCCTTGAACTCTTAACTCAGATTAGTTACTATCTGTTGGAAACCGGAGGATATTCTGCAAATGTGCATCTTTTTCAGGTAATATTTGGCACACATCTTCTTCATGCTCCTTTATTGTACTTTTATATAGTTGCCCTTCTTGATAAAAATTTCTCGTTCTCGTGGAGAAGCCTGGTGCATTTAAGCCCATTGATTGTATTCTATGTAATTCATACGCCAGAATTTGCAAAGAGTATGGGCGCAACGGTTTGTTCTAACCATTTCGGCTGTTATTTCCTAAACAAGCCTTGTAGCATGGTGTTTAATTTTTCGAAGTTGCTTCTAAATACGTTTTATGTGACTTTTACAATATTTACATATCGCGAGTTAGTTAGAGGCAAAGATAGGATTGGAGTAAATGAAAGGTTGGATAGACAATGGGCCCGAATTCTTATTGGTGCTGCATTTGCATTAAATCTTGTAATTGTTGCAATTCGTTTGTTTGAGGTCAGCCAGATTCAGATTTTTACCTCTAAACTTTTTGTGATAAATATAGCAGCAACAGTGTTTGTGCTAATCTTTAGTTTTATAGGGGTGAACTTTAGAAACCTATATACATTTATGCACCTTGTTACCGATTATTTCTCCAAGATGCGTGTGGCCGAGAAGGCTGTTTATAATTGTATTACTGATGCAATTGGTGTTTCGTGTGAGGAATCTGAGGCTTTTGGAATTTCAGAGGCTTTAATGGATAGGTATGTGCAGATTGTTAAAGAAAGCATGGAAAAACGGAAACTTTACTTAGAGCATCAGTTAACAAAATCGGATTTGAGTAAAAAGTTGAAGATTCCAGAGCATCATTTAGGGGCTGTTCTTAAGATTCGGATCGGAATGTCGTTCAATGACTTTATCAACTCATATAGGCTTGCCGATTTACTTCAGAAATTGTCCGATTCAAGTAACGATAACTATACATTATTGGGTTTAGCTTACGATTGTGGGTTTAATTCAAAATCAACTTTCAATCGATATTTTAAGTCTCAAATGGGGGTGACACCCTCAGAATGGATGCGAAATTCTGGCAAAAATATTGAGACATCTCCAATGTGATAAGATTTTGTTTTACAGATATTTTGGGGTGTCATTTTTTTTATGACACCTCTTTTTTTTCGTTTTTTTTTAGATGATTCTTCATCGGTGTTTTTTTTTTATTCATTGCGCGTATAAAAACCTAAACTTTAGCTTATGAGAAAATATACTCTATCGATGTTTCTATTTTCTTGTCTTTTCTTTTTGACAGGAAATCTGTTTGCACAGTGGACAAGCAGAACTCTT